>NZ_JBCMNO010000001.1:0-94479 GCF_050459885.1 Sporosarcina gallistercoris
AGAGCCGGTTTCCCAAACGATTATTCGTTGACATTTTGCTGTTCAGTTTTCAAGGTTCATATGGTTATAAATTATGGAGCGGGTGAAGGGAATCGAACCCTCATCATCAGCTTGGAAGGCTGAGGTTTTACCACTAAACTACACCCGCATTATTAGTATTATATTATGGCGCGCCCGGCAGAAGTCGAATCCACAACCTTCTGATCCGTAGTCAGACGCTCTATCCAATTGAGCTACGGGCGCTCGCTGAGATTAAAATGTTTTTGGTGCGGTAAAGAGGACTTGAACCTCCACGGGTTATTCACCCACTAGGCCCTCAACCTAGCGCGTCTGCCATTCCGCCACTACCGCTTATTTATTATTTTTGCGACATCCTCTATTATACATGATAAGTAAAGTTTGTCAACACTTAAGTTTTAAAAGTTAAATGGTGAGCCATGCAGGATTCGAACCTGCGACCCTCTGATTAAAAGTCAGATGCTCTACCAACTGAGCTAATGGCTCGTGCAGTTGAAAATACCAATGTTTGCGTTTGTATTGCTCCAAATACCTTTCGGTATTTCTCGCAAAACTTTTTGCCGCTTAGCGGGAAAAAGTTTGGCTGGGGTAGCTGGATTCGAACCAACGAGTGACGGAGTCAAAGTCCGTTGCCTTACCGCTTGGCTATACCCCAATATTGATAGTAGAAAAAACATGGTGACCCCTACGGGATTCGAACCCGTGTTACCGCCGTGAAAGGGCGGTGTCTTAACCGCTTGACCAAGGGGCCATCTATAATGTGTTATTCTGTCGTTTGTTGTCGTTGTTCCTAATCGACTTTTCTTATTATAGACAGTCTTTCACTATCCGTCAACAGTTTTCCTGAAAAAAAATAAAAAAACGTTCAACCCCTTGGTACGACTGGGGTTGAACGCCTCATGAATTTTACGTTATTCCTTCTCTTTCAACATGCCATGGCATTTTCCGCAACGAAACCGTTTCGTATCCACACGTCGTTTCCGTTCATAGGAAAGACCGCAGTTTGTACAAATGTATATGCGGACCATTCTAGCTGATGGCTGTTGGCTCCTAAGCGGCTTGCAATATCTTGGGGAAGCGGTTTTTTGCAGAAGGTCTTTAAAGTCACGGTCACCATGCTTATATCCTCTTCCTTCTATATGGAGATGGTAATGGCACAGCTCGTGCTTCAAGACACCTACCAACTCTTCCATACCATATACGTTTTCAACCTTCGGATTCACCTGTATGGAATGATCCGACAGCATATACCTGCCGCCCGTTGTCTGAAGACGACTGTTGTAGACAGCTTTGTGAACAAAAGGTTTCTGAAACCATTGAACAGATAGACTCTCTGTGAGTTCTTGCAGATCATCAACCGATAGATTCATACTCTTCCCAGTCATTTCCCTGCTGGCGGTAACATCGTCAAGGCAATCCTACCTTTTGCTTTATCTACAGATTCTACCCATACCGTTACAATATCTCCCGATGCGACCACATCGAGTGGATGCTTGACAAACCCTTTTTTCAGCTTAGAAATATGAACAAGACCATCTTCATGGACACCAATATCGACAAACGCCCCGAAGTCCACGACATTTCGGACAGTTCCTTGCATTTCCATTCCTTCATGAAGATCTTTCATATCGAGAATATCCGCTTTAAGAAGTGGTTGCGGGTATTCATCACGCGGGTCACGGTTAGGACGTTTCAATGTTTCAATTACGTCGGTTACGGTAACCGTTCCTACATCAAGTTTCCTTGCGAGTTCCGTGCTGTTTAACTCAGTGAGCGCAGCAACCGCTTCAGCTGTTCCGATCCGGTCTTTGGAAATCCCGGCTTCCTTCAATATCTCTTCAGCAAGTGCATAACTTTCCGGGTGGATACCTGTCGCATCGAATAATTCCTTTGCATTTGGTACACGTAAAAATCCGATTGCCTGTTCATAGGTTTTCGCACCTAAACGCGGTATTTTCTTAAGTTGAGTTCTCTTTTCGAATTGGCCGTCTTCTTCACGTTTCTTCACAATGTTTTCGGCGACTGTTTTAGACAGACCTGCGACATATTGCAATAATGATGCAGAAGCCGTGTTGACGTTGACACCTACGCGGTTCACTGCTGTTTCAACAACAAATGAAAGCGAGTCTGCAAGCTGCTTCTTCGCGACGTCATGCTGATATTGACCGACTCCTATCGATTCAGGATCGATTTTGACTAACTCCGACAGAGGGTCCTGCAATCTGCGAGCAATCGAAATGGCACTCCGTTGTTCCACTTGCAAGTCAGGGAATTCCGAACGAGCTTGCGCGGATGCGGAGTAAACACTTGCTCCCGCTTCGTTGACAATGACATAGGACACATCTGAATCCAATTCTTTAATCGTTTCGGCGATGAACTTCTCTGTTTCTCTAGAAGCAGTCCCGTTTCCTATTGCAATGAGTTTAATGTCGTACTTCTTCAATAGTTGCAAGACCGTTTGTTTGGATGCCTCTTTTTGAGGTTTCGGAGGATGAGGATAAATGACCGAAATTTCAAGGTTCTTTCCAGTCTCATCGATTACCGCCAACTTACAACCTGTCCGGAAAGCAGGATCGACTCCTAGTACCATGCGACCTTTTAACGGCGGCTGCAGCAGCAAGCTCTTCAAATTTTCCGCAAATACGTGAATCGCTTGCGCTTCTGCTTTTTCAGATAAAGACGATCTGATTTCACGTTCCACCGATGGAGCGATTAGACGCTTGAACGAATCTTCCACCGCTTCTTTTACAAAGTGAGCAGATGGCGAAGATTCCCGTTTGATGACACTTCTCTCCAAATCACCGATAATCCTATCCGTCGGAAATCCAACAGTGACGCGGAGGACATCTTCTTTCTCTCCTCTATTTAAAGCGAGTACCCGGTGCGGCACGACCTTCGACAAAGGTTCCTCGTACTCGTAATACATTTCATAAATGCTTTTTTCATCTTCAGCATCTTTTCGCTTAGATGAGACAAGCGCCCCTCTCGACCAACTGATTTTCCGTATTTTTTCACGCAGGGCAGCATCGTCAGCAATACGTTCCGCAATGATGTCCTGCGCCCCAGCCAATGCATCTTCAGTAGTATTCACTTCTTTTTCTTCGTTGATGAACTCTTTGGCCATCGATTCAACAGCTTCATTTGTAAATTGCAGAAGTTTATCTGCAAGACCATTCAAACCTCTCTCTATCGCGATCATGGCACGAGTCCGACGTTTTTGTTTGTATGGTCTATATAAGTCTTCGAGCCTTTGTAAAACGTCCGCTTCTGTTATCTGCTGTTCTAGTTCAGGAGTTAACTTGTCCTGTTCGCCTATCAGACGGAGAACTTCCTCTTTTCGCTGTTCCAGACCCTTGCTATATTGGTATGCATCTTCAATGTCTTTAATTTGAACTTCATCCAATGAGCCGGTTGCTTCTTTACGATACCTTGCAATGAATGGCACTGTATTCCCTTCGTCCAACAGCGCAATGACTTGTTTAGTTTGTTTTAACGGAAGTGCTGCACGTTTTGCGGTCAATTCTAAAATTCGTTCCGACATTTCCATTCCCCCATTCGTCACTTCTTAGTTTACCATGAAATTGGACACAAAAAATCCCACTTCTAATTTATAGAAGCAGGGTTCCTGCGATGAACGTCGCATCGTCTCCAGGTTTCACCGTTGCGCGTACCATTTCCGATAGCGTAAGCGGATCACAACTTTGGCTTAAGTAAGCTTTTGGACTTCTAAGTTCGACACCATCCGAGTGCATGAAGAACAAATCTCCATTTTGGTATACATACTCCTGTGTCTTCATCTTTTGAGGGCGACCGGATAAGTACCCCATCACGGGAAGCGGATAAAGCATCTTGCCGTCTTGCTGCCGGATGTATAACCGGACATTCCCAACACAGCTATGTTGAATGGTATGTTTTACGTGGTCAACCTTGATGATCGCTACCGCGGCGCCACGCTTTTGTACCATATGCTCATTAATACGGCTTAGCAGCTCTTCAATCGATTCATCATGATGCTCTTTTAATATGCGCGGCATGACTTCCGCAGACTGTCGGGCAACCATTCCACTGCCAAGCCCATCTGCGATTGCACATATAAAGTAATCCTCTTCCGCGTGAAGGAAATAAACATCCCCAGAATCATGATTTCCACCTTTGGCCTGTTGATAAATATATGCCTCGATATGATCGTTTTTAAATGCTTCCATCAGGAGACTCCGCCTGCAGCCACTATGGCTTCCTGCAATTTCTTAATAGCCTTACGTTGAAGTCTGGACACGTGCATTTGAGAGATGCCAAGAAGTTCGCCGGTCTCCTTTTGGCTAAGCTGTTCAATATATGTATATTGGATAATCTGTTTCTCCCTGTCCGACAAAACATTCAAGGCATTTGCAACGAGTAACCGTTGGTCCGTTTTTTCATACCCATCATCTTTAGAGCCGATAATGTCAAATAGCGTGACCGTCCCGCCTTCAGAATCCGCTTCAAGCGTATGATCCATGGAAAGCGCCTGATAACTGCGTCCCATTTCCATCGCTTCCAGTACTGATTCCTCGTCCACTTCCAGATACTCTGCAATTTCGTTGACTAACGGAGAGCGTTGGAGTTCTGTTGTAAGTGTTTCAACAGTAGCTTTAATGCGTGGTCCCAGCTCTTTAATACGACGCGGCACATGTACTGCCCAAGTTTTATCGCGCAAGAATCGTTTGATTTCCCCGATAATGGTCGGAACAGCGAACGCTTCAAAACTACGTCCGAACTCAGGGTCATAACGACGTATCGCACCGAGCAGACCCAGCATCCCGACTTGTGCTATATCTTCGTGATAGGACTTACCTTTAGAATATTTGCGAGCGATCGATTGTACAAGACGCTCATAATGCATGACAAGCTGAGTTTGTGCCTCATCGTCCTCATTTTCTTGGTATCGTCGAATCCATTCTAAAACTTGTTCTTGAACTTGAGGATCACGAGTAGGCTGTTTGCTTGACATCCGCTTCGCCCCGCTCTCTGCCCAGGTATTTGGTCATGAAAACAGTGACTCCTTCTTCATGATGGACTTTCACATCGTCCATAAGTGTTTCCATTAAATAGAGTCCAAGTCCTCCTTCGCGTAAGAGTTGAACATCAGACTCCTGTTCTGTATAAGGACCGACCAGTTTTTTAGTTTCTTCAAAATCGAAACTTTGTCCATGATCTGCGACCATGATCTCTAATTTATCTTCGTAAAGTGCACACCCAATGATGATTTCACCTTCTTCGTCTTCATCATAAGCATGCCGCACTGCGTTAGTAATCGCTTCGCTGGAAGCAATCTTCAGATCCTCGATCTCATCGTATGTAAAACCTAGACGGCTTGCTAGCCCTGAAATCGTCAGCCGTGCCACGCCGACGTACTGCGGCTTGGCAGGAACTTTTATTTCAATGTAATCAAACGGTGCCATTCTGGTCCCCACTTTCCATTTCAATCTCCACTACATCATCGAGACCTGTAATTTCAAATAGACGCTTCAGTCGTTTGTTCAAACCGACTATTTTTACCGAGCCATTTACAGCTTTCACTTTCTTATAGAACGCTACAAAAACGCCGAGTCCTGTACTGTCCATATAATTCACTTCATTAAAGTCAAGCACAGCTTGACATTCCGGTTGGTCAGCGACTTTTTCAAGTTGCTCTTTCAATGTTGGAGCCGTAAATGCATCGATCTCCCCGATGATTTTAAATACATGGACACAGTCCTTCTCTTGTACATCAACTTGTAAATTCATATCTCCACACCCCATATTTTCTGTTTAAAATGAGTTTAGACCTCTAGAAATGTGTTTACCCGATTTCTGTACGAACGAAACATTTTAATCTTTCTTAAAGAGGACGAGTGTAAAGTCATCATGCAGCATATAATTCTGCATTTTAAATAACTCCGTATAAAGATGATCAACGATTTGTTGAGCGGGCAGTTTCTTCATATCACGCAACATATCTAAAATGACCTCTTCTTCTATGAACCCTTCGGCATTCCTGCCTTCAGTAACTCCATCCGTCATTATGACGATGAAATCCCCCGGATACAATTCTATGGATTTTTGTTGGAAGTCTACGTCCTTACGAATCCCAAGAAGAAGTCCTTTTGCATCCAATTCAACAAAACTGTCTTCTGCAGCACGGTATAGCAGTGCGGGTTCATGACCTGCAGATCCGTATGTGAATGTACGCGTGCTTTCAACATACTTCCCATAGAACATGGAAATGAACATTGAGTCATCCATACTTTTTTCGACGATTTGATTGATCACTTCAAGGACATGACGAGGATCGTTTGCTTTTTCCCGCAAACTATCCATTCCGAACTTGATCATCGACATGCACAGTGCCGCTGGAAGTCCTTTCCCCATTACGTCGGCCACTGCAACACATGCTTCCTCATGATCCGAGTCGATGAAGTAGACATAATCCCCGCTCATCTTCTTTGCCGGCTTACTGACGACGCCGATATCCAACCCATCCACTTTCGGGACAATGGTTTCAAGAAGCATGTCTTGCACTTTTACAGCTACATCCATTTCGATTTGCATGGCTTCCTGCTTACGAATTAGACTTTGATGCTCCATCAGCGCTAAACCGTAGTGGATCATTACTTCTATTAAAAAATCATAAGAGGGGCCAATGCGTGAAGCGATATCAGGAAAAATCTGCTCTACGGATGTTTTATGAAGACTGATTACTTCTTCTGGTGAAATCTTTTTTTCGATGAACTTCCGACTGACCTGCTGGGCAGCATACAAATCGGTTTCATCCTCATGGGTGATATATTTCTGAAGCAGTTCCGAATATTGCTTTCCAACTTCTCGTGGCATTTGTTACTCTCCTTATCGCAGCCATTTTGTAGCGGTTATTGTAGTCCCTTTGCCAACCTCTGACTCCACTTTGAAATCATCCATCAAGCGTTTGACACCGGGCATTCCTGCGCCAAGTCCTCCTGATGTTGAAAACCCGTCTTCCATCACTCTGCGTAAATCAGGAATACCTGGTCCTTCGTCTGAAGCGATGATAGTCATTCCCTTCATGCCATCTATCGAAAGACGCTCTATTTCAATCTTTCCTTTACCTGCATATAAGTAAATATTACGCGCCAGTTCACTAATTGCGGTTGTGATTCGTGCTTGGTCCACTGTTCCGAAGCCGGAGCTTTTCGCTTCATTACGACCAAGCTGTCGTGCAGCCACAATATCCCATTCCGTGAAAATCTCTACAGAAGACCGATTGTCCATATTCAGGCCTCCAATTCTGTGCGCAGCTTCGTAAGTCCGTTCTCAAGATCGAGGGCTGTCATTACATTTTCCAAACGAATGCCGAGTTCTATCAATGTGATTGCAACGGCAGGCTGGATTCCTGTAATGACCACTTTCGCTCCCATGAGACTTGACATACTGATTACGTCACCTAGCACTTTTGCGATGAATGAATCGATAAAATCGATAGAGGTCAAGTCGATTACAACGCCTCTAGCGGTCGTTTCGTGCATTTTGTTCAATAGATCTTCTTGAAACTGAATCGCAGTCTGGTCATCTAATTCCCATTGGATTGAAACAATAAGGACTTCGTCTAACTTCAGAATAGGTATTCGTACATTCATATTACTCTACCTCCACTATTTCTCTGTTGGTTAAGCTTAACGCTTCCTGCATGCCTCTGCGCAGCGTACTGGTGGTCGTGAAATCACTTAAGTTGATACCTAGCGCAACAATCGTTTGTGCAATTTCAGGTCGAATTCCTACCAACATACATTTCGCACCTACGAGACGAACCGCATCTGCCGCCTGAATGATATGATGTGCAACCATCGTATCGACGACTGGAACTCCAGTGATGTCGAGCAATACAACCTCCGCCCGTTGCTGTACAACACCTTCAAGTAAGTTTTCCATGATCAACTTTGCGCGTTCTGTATCGATGGTGCCAACTAATGGCATGATAGATACTTTGTCAACTACTGGAATTAGCGAAGCGGAAAGTTCCTGTAATGCGACTTTTTGCAACGTGTCTGTCTGCTCCCATTTGATGGCGTAAGCTTCGATTATGCTTTCCCGTAAAGGATTGATCCATCCAGTGAAGACATTCATAAAGATTCTGAGATTTTGATCTGTAATGATCTCTTTTTCTTCCAGCATATCAAATACTACGGAAGCGAAATTGTCGATCGCTTTGTTCACGAATTTAATCGACCAACCGAAGCGAATCACTTTTTCCGTGAAATCGTCCAAACGTTCGTTGTTCAGCGCGCTTTCACCTTCGTTGATATTGGAGGTCATGAGTGTTGTGAATTCACGACTTGTCTTTTCAACAAGGTGCTGAGGCATGAAATGGAAGAAACGTTCTCCCTTCTCTTCCTTCATAAGCTCAATCCATTGTTCTATGATGGCGTCCATATGTTCGTTCACTACTGTCCTCATTTTACTGTTCATAATGTTGTCTTTTCCCCCTTATGATGAAAACACGATACAACTTTGTTCTCTAGTATAACGGATATGTGAGCAATCAGCATCTTTTCTGTACAAAAAATCCATTCCGTCGGAGGACGGAATGGATTTCTTCGCTATGTATGCCTATAAGTTGGTCAAGCCAAAACTGACTTCTAATGCTTCGTCCACTTTCTGCATGACGTGATGGTCTAAATGGGTGATCTTATCTGTAAGCCTCGATTTGTCGAGTGTGCGGATTTGTTCGAGCAGGATTACTGAATCCCGCTCGAATCCATGACGGACCGCATCAATTTCGACATGTGTCGGCAACTTTGCTTTTTGTATCTGGGCAGTGATGGCCGCCACAATCACTGTAGGGCTAAACCGGTTCCCGATATCATTCTGTATGACAAGAACTGGTCGTGTGCCGCCTTGTTCAGATCCTACAACAGGCGACAAATCCGCAAAAAAGACATCTCCGCGTTTAATTGCCAACTTTTCATCCTCCGCTTACGATTCGTTCCACCGTATGCTGAGCTTCGAATTCCGCATGCAGACATTCGGCGGCAATTCCAAGATTGATTTGGGACATTTCCACATATCCACGCATCATCTCTTCTCTGATTGCATTCAACTCACAATCAGTCTTATACCGCGTAGCCGAGTAATATACGAAATCTCCCTGCTGCTCCTGATGGACGATCGTCTGTTCATTTTGTTTCAGCATTTTAGTGGGGATTTCCATGATTAGTTCTTTGTTGTTTTGGTTAGCATCCAACTCTAGCACCTCCGACAAAACCCGATCCTCATTTCTATACATGTTTATCTTACCATTGGAGTTCGACAATGAAAAGACAAATAAGGTAATATAGCGACAAGTTGTGCAGTCAGGTTTGGTAGTTTGTCGAAAGTACGAGAAGTGGAAGGTGCCAACTAATCCCCAAAATACTGTCTTTGTACACGTCTGGCAATCGTTACGGCGATTTCATAGGGAATCGTGCCGATACGTGTTGCCCATTCTTCCATTGTGATTTCTTCGTCCTCTTGTTTCCCTAATAATACAACCGGCTCCCCTACAGGAAACGGTTCAGGCAATCGCACCATACACTGGTCCATGCAAATCGTTCCAACAATCGGAACGCGTCTGCCTCGAACTAGTACTTGCTGATTGCGCAATCCGCGCTTCAATCCATCGGCATAGCCGATTGGGAGGGTTGCGATCCACTCCCCCTGTTGCGCCTGATAAGTAGCTCCGTAGCTAATGGATTCATTGGCTTGCGCCTGCTTCACAAACGCTATCTCCGTCTCCAGTCGCAGGGCACGTTCCAGTGGAAATGGCAGCTCTTGGGCAACCACTTCAGAAGGCGCTATTCCATACATTCCAATTCCGAATCGAACTGCATCGAGGGTGAAATCCGGAAATCGAAGGGCTGCTGCACTATTTGCAGCGTGGACGAGTTTCGGTCGTTCAGGAAAACAGCCGACCAGCCGATTGAATGCTTCGAACTGCTCCTCCGTACTCCTGGTATCCAGTTCATCTGCGGTAGCAAAGTGTGTAAATATACCTTCCACTCGGAGAGCCGAAGTTCCTTCAAGAATTTCAATTAATTCAACTATTTCTTGCTCACTCCGCAAACCTATCCTACCCATTCCTGTATCGATTTTTACATGGGTCTTTAAAGATTCTTCAATTCCCCGCAGTTCTTCAACTGCAGTTCGTGCCCATTCAACTCCAGGCACTGTTACGATAATGTCTTGTCGAATCGCTTCTTTCAAGAAAACTTTCGGCACAGGACCGAGCACTAGAATTGGTTGACGGATACCTGCATCCCGTAGCGCTAATGCTTCGTCAGGTGTCGCAACAGCTGCCATCATGGCCCCTGCTTGGAATGCGGCACGCGCACTTTCAGTGGCTCCGTGCCCATAACCATCTGCTTTAACAACCGCTATTACACCTGTTTCAGTTGGTAATCGCTCTTTTAAGTTCCTGACGTTCGCTTGAATCGCTCTTAGATCGACGACTGCACGGGTCGGCCGATAGCTGAATGTTGCTGTCACGCAGATCACCTCTTCAGAATAAGTATTCTCATTATCATCCTGAAGGGCGTCATACGTCAATCTAGATAACAAGCGGATACCGTATTGTTCGGCACCCGCTTGTTATGTTGTATTTACTTGACTACATCGGGTTGCATGGAACCTGCCACTTGAATGAGTTCTCCCTTACTGAGCGACTCAGAGGCAACGTAAAATGCAATTCCATCTTGTTCCCAGCGAATCGTATTTCCTGAAAGGGCTGCTACAGCAAATCCTAAGTCGACTGGATCCCCTTCAATGGAGACCGCCACTTGGCTATCTACAGGAGCCGCTGGTTCTTGAACAACGACGAACTCTTTTCCAGCGCCGCCATATGATAAGAAGAGACGCGTTCCAGTTTCTGTTGCGACTGGTTCTTCACTTAGTAGCGCAACCCCTTCGAATGTTGCCGTCGGATAGAAAGTTTCCAGTTCCGCTTTTTTGTCTTTCGGTTTTTCCTCTTTTTTCTCGTGATCCATATTTTCCGTCTCAACTTTATAGTCTTCCGCTTTCCGCTTAACACCCAACGTGATCTTCTTGAACGTTACACGGATTTTCTCCTCTTTGTTTTCATCTAATAAGGATACGTGCGTTGGAAGCAGTGTCTTTTTGTCGATATGGATCTGTTGTGTCGGCAGAACCGCTTTATGATTATTGCGTGTTGCTGTTTCAAATACATACGTCTTATCCTTCTCAGTCATCGTGGACTTCTTATCCGCTTTAATATCATCAGATAATGTACTGATTAAGTACGCCTGGCTGTTTTGTGCGGGCCAATCACTTTGGAATTTATACGTCTTGTTCAATGATGGCGTGACAACAAAAACCCCTTCTTCGTTTCGGACGATCATCTGAGACTCATCTTTCTCTTTTTGAGAAACGTCCACTTTGTAAAAATCAGGCTTCGTGTGCCAAACCGTTACGTCATAAACACGTGGTTCTTCACCGGTCTTAATTTCCATCGTGGCTTGAAGATCGTATCCATTGGAATCGTTCCATTTCCCACTCAATTTCTTGACGACATCTTCTTTCGATGGTGCTCCACAAGCTGTAAGCAACAAAAGAACGGCACCCAACAACAGTAATCCAATTTTGCTTCGCATTCAGGTCATCCTCTCCTATTTCAATCGGGTAGGTCATCTTATGAGGAGGGACAGTCATTTATGCAAAGCTGGTTAGAAGTGTTCCATTTTTTGCAGGATAACTTGTGCAGCAGCAACAGTTTTCGTATGGGTAATGGAAACGAACCCATCTACAAGGATTCCTTTGAAGTATAGGATGGGTTTGCCTTTATCGTCCGGCAAGATTTCAATATCTTGAAAACTGCACGCAGGACCTATACCAGTACCAAGCGCTTTCGAATAGGCTTCTTTTGCCGCAAAACGGCCCGCGAGAAATTCTGTGCGACGTCCGCCTGAAAGTTCCTGGTAGTATTGCTGTTCTGCATTTGTAAGGATCCTTTTGCGGAATTTATCGGATTTGTTGTCCAGTTCCGCAATTCGGTCAAGTTCGGTAATGTCCAAACCGATTCCTGAGATCATCCAGTCACCTTCTTTCCATATAGAGTCGAAAAATTGTATACTGAAACAAAGATCGGGGGAGAGTCATGTTTATCCGCACTGAAAGTTTTTCTCAATACATTCGGCAATATCCCGTAGTGTCTGCGCTTATCGCTCTGAATGTTGTAATTCATCTACTCACGTTTCTGCCTTTCATAGGCGATTCCATTAAGAACTACGGAGTAGGATCGAATTATTTGATCGAACAAGGTGAGTACTGGCGTCTGGTGACCCCAATGTTTTTACATGCTGGAATCATGCATCTGTTATTCAATATGTTCTCCTTGTTCATCTTCGGGCCTGAATTGGAAAAGGTAGCTGGAAAAGCACGCTTCCTGACTGTGTACTTCTTGGCTGGCGTCTTCGGTAACATCGCGACGTTTTTCGTTTACGATTCCAGTTACTTACATGTCGGTGCAAGTGGGGCGATCTTCGGAATCTTTGGTGCGTTTGGTGCGCTTGTATATTATACAAAAAAGATGCTGCCTCAACTTCGCCAAATCATGCTGCCGATTATCGGTCTCAGCGTGGTCATGACCTTTATCGGGCCGAACACGAACGCAGCTGCGCATATTGCCGGCCTAGTTGTCGGTTTCTTGATCGGATTGAGCATTTTCCATCCTAAGCGAATCATTAGCTGGCGCAAACCAAAGGTTAAAGTCATACAGAAGAGATAAAGACTGCTAGAAAGTCAGTGTTGCTGACTTTCTGACAGTCTTTTTTGTATGGATGGAAAGCAATTTTTTAGTTTCTGAGCGGTCTCCTCTGAGTTATGAGCGCTTCCCTCGGTTTATGATCACTTTTCCAGAGTTATGAGCGTTTCCCTCGGTTTATGATCACTTTCCCAGGGTTATGAGCGCTTTCCTCGGTTTATGATCACTTTCTCAGGGTTATGAGCGCTTCTCTCGGTTTATGATCACTTTTCCAGAATTATGAGCGCTTTCCTCGGTTTATGATCACTCTCCCAGGGTTATGAGCGCTTTCCTCGGTTTATGATCACTTTCCCAGGGTTATGAGCGCTTTCCTCGGTTTATGATCACTTTCCCAGGGTTATGAGCGCTTTTCTCAGTTTATGATCACTTTCCCAGGGTTATGAGCGCTTTTCTCAGTTTATGATCATTTTTCCAGAGTTATGAGCGCTTCTCTCGGTTTATAATCACTTTCTCAGGGTTATGAGCGCTTCTCTCGGTTTATGATCACTTTCTCAGAGTTATGAGCGCTTCCCTCGGTTTATGAGCACTTTCTCAGAGTTATGAGCGCTTCTCTCGGTTTATGATCACTTTCCCAGGGTTATGAGCGCTTTCCTCGGTTTATGATCACTTTCTCAGGGTTATGAGCGCTTCTCTCGGTTTATGAACGCTCACCCTCTAATAGGATCTTGTTTTCATTCATTTCGCTCTCGCGGGAAGGTTCATACCAATCCAGCATGGCTTCCGCTTCTTCCACATCCATATGTCTTAATCGGACGTTGTGGACTCCCATGCCAGATTTCACATTCAAATGGATGGTAGCCACCCGTTTACGATGTTGGAAAATGGTTTGTCGCAAGTGTACGGATTGGATTCGCTTACGCATCGTGTAAGAGGTTTCTAAACTAATACCTCGCGAGCGGATGGTGACTTGACTGCCACTCACCCGATACGCAGCTGAACGATGCTGCCACATTCCAAGCCCTATCCCGAATGGCACAATCAGAAGGGATAACAGGCCATATGGGTAGAAAAACCATCCCGCCAGCGTAACCAGCGGGATCATCCAGATGAAGTCGATCCGATAGTAGAATTTCCGTCCCCGTTTAGGGATTTTTTCTACAGGTTCGCGCAAATCCAAATCCGGGAAAATCGCTTGAAGTGGTTCGTATAACTCTTTCTTCTTCACAAGCGGAAATAGTTGAATTTTGGATCCATCTCCCGCAGCACCCGCGCTATGCACAAGGACACGTCCATAACCGAACACTTGTCGTAAAGGATTCTCAACAAAACTCACACTTTGGATACGGCTCAGCGGTATTGTCGTGCGTTTCTTCTCGAGCAGCCCCCGGGTAATCATCAGCTCGTCTTCTGAAACATGCACAGTGAATCCGTAATACGAGAAGAACGTCATCGCAACAGACAGTAGCCACGCGACAAACAATCCTATTAGCACTAAAATAACAATTATGAAGACACCAAACTTAATGAGTCCTGCAAGCTCGCTGCTCACTTTATCCAGCGGCAAAAATTCACCGAATTGAGACAAAAAGATGGCTACACCTGAAAAAATAACGCCGATTCCGCCGGAAGTTGTTGCCAAGAGAATAAGCTCTTTCGGGTTCAATGAAAACACGCGCTTTCCGTTTGTTCCTTCTATCGAGCCTGCACCCTCCATACTGACCTCAAGAGCCTCTTCTGTTTCGGCCATTCTCTTCTTCCCTGCAGCAATCCGTTTCTTAATCAAGTCTGCGTCCTCACGAGTCACAGCAGTCAGTTCTGCCTCTGCCTGGCCTCCAGAAGAAGCCGCAGTCTCCACTTGTACGTTCACAAGGCCGAATGGACGATGGAAAATTCCTTCCGTGTAATTTAAGCTTTGAATGCGCTCAAATGGGATATAACGCTTTTTCCTAACGAACAAACCCGACTCGATCCTCAATTCGCCCTCTTCAAACCAATACGTGAACCGTCTCCATTTTATAAAACCGCTCATTAATAAGTAAGCGACCAAGACTGTACCGACAATCAGCGACCAATTATCGAAGAACCAGTTGCCAGTGTCGTTATTTCTACTTCCGGAAATGAATACAACAACAAGAGGTAAGATTGCTTCCTTTAACGTCTTCAGACTTTCGACCAGGACTGTTACCCAGTGAAGTTTGTAGCGCGGCTCAGACATCGTCTTCCGCCACCTTCGCAAGTGCTGAAATACGATTCCTTAGTTCATCCGCTTCTTCAGTTGCTATCGCCGGGATCGAGTGAACGGTGGCAGCAGAAGAGATCGAGATTGCGGACAGGTCATATTTCTTTAAAATCGGTCCTTGTGACGTATCGACGTGTTGAACTCGCACCATAGGAATCAGCGTACGGGTAACAATGAAAATGCCATGCTGCAACTCTATTTCCGTCTCTCTGACTTCATAGCGCCAGCGGGACCATCTGATCTTAGGAAACAGATAGATGAATAGCCAACCGTAAAGTGCTACTGCTGATGCAGCAATTATGTATATCCACGATGGCCAATCAAAAAGAAATGTAAGCGTACCTGCTCCTATTGCCAACAGCAACACCACAGCAGTTTGCAACCATCCATATAGACGCCATACAGTTAAACCTTTACGCGATAATCTGTTCGCTGGTTCTTTTCTCAAAGTGACTCCCCCTATCTATTACTAGTGTATACGATTAGAAGCGTAAGATGTTTCAGATAAGCATAACAAAAAGCTCGGGAAATGCACATTTAGCTGTGCACATCCCGAGCTTTCTTTGAATCCGTTTAGTGATTAGCGTTCAGACCGTCCGCCACGTGAGCGATCCCGGCTTCCAGCTTCACGGCTTCCGCCACTGCTGCGTCCGTCGCGACTTCCGCCACCGCCGCTACGACGCTGACCACCGCTGAATCCACGGCCGCCGCCATGTGAACGGTTGCCGCCACTGCGATTGCCTTTATATCCGCCACGACCTCCGCCACTTCCGCCGCCACGTGATGGCAATGGGCGTTCTTCTGTAATCGATACAGGAGTAGCGTCCGGCTCGTTAGTTATGTGTTTCAAAGCTGCTGCAACGAGATCCGTCGCATCGTATTTTGCAAGAAGATCCGTTGCAAATTGAACATAGTCATTCAGCTCGTTCTTTTGAACCGCTTCTACAAGCGTCTCTACTGAAACTTTCTGTTGTCCAAGAAGCGCTTCGTCAGATGTTGGTGGCTGAAGCGGAGTCATACGCTTTTTCGTTGTTTCTTCAACAATGCGCAGGTATCCCATTTCACGTGGTGTTACGAACGTGATTGCCATACCACTCTTACCCGCACGACCTGTACGGCCGATACGGTGAACGTAGCTTTCCGGATCTTGAGGGATATCAAAGTTGTAAACATGTGTTACGCCAGAAATATCTAATCCACGCGCAGCAACATCTGTTGCAACTAAAATGTCCACTTTACCTTCTTTGAATTGACGCAAGACAGACATACGTTTCGCTTGTGTCAAATCACCGTGGATTCCTTCTGCAATGTATCCGCGAATATTAAGTGCATGTGAAAGTTCATCGACACGGCGTTTTGTACGACCGAAAACGATCGCAAGTTCCGGCTGTTGAACGTTCAGCAAACGAGAGAGAATATCGAATTTTTCACGTTCTTGTGATTTCACGAAGAACTGCTCGATGTTTTCTACTGTCATTTCCTTGGACTTGATCTTCACCATTTCAGGGTTTCTCATGAAAGTTTCAGCAATTTTGCGAATCGGGCCAGGCATAGTTGCTGAGAACAGCAACGTTTGACGCTCTGCTGGAACGTTCGAAAGAATTGTATTGATATCCTCGATGAAGCCCATGTTCAACATTTCATCTGCTTCGTCCAAAACGAGTGTTTGAACGCCATCAAGCTTCAATGTTTTACGTTTAATATGATCCAAAATACGTCCCGGTGTCCCGACTACGATTTGTGGATTGTTTTTCAACGCACGGATTTGGCGTGAAATTTCTTGTCCACCATATACAGAAAGGATACGGGCACGTTTGCCCTGACCAATTCTATAGATTTCTTCAGAAACCTGGATTGCAAGCTCACGCGTCGGTGCAATGACAAGTGCCTGAACTGCCGGATTGCTAGTATCGATTTTTTCAATCATCGGGATACCGAAAGCTGCTGTTTTACCCGTTCCAGTTTGAGCCTGACCGATAACATCCTTGCCTTCCATGCCGAACGTTACAGTGCCCTCTTGAATCGGAGTAGCCTCTTCAAATCCCATTTTTCTTAGTGATTCCTGTGTAGATTTACTGATGTTCAATTCTGAAAAATTCGTCAAACTTCTCAATCTCCTTTGTGTTTTCCATTTGACAATTGGTTACATTTGCAAATGAAAGCGCGGCAAATCGGAGCCTTATGCTTTGGGTATGTTTCCGAACGTATACAAATCTAATGTAGGAAATCATCATGAATTCCGACAACTTAGATGTAATGGATGAAAGGAAAGCCCGGTCTTTGCCGAGCGGTTCGAATAGAGGATTCTCCTCTTTTGCGGCATTGCCGTCAAACCGTTTTATTCAAAAAAAAGCACTCTTCACAAGAGGAAGAGTTCTGCGTAAATGTATCCAATGTTCATGTTAGTTTACCACAGTATAGACAACATCGCAAGCTATACACTCAAGCCAAGCAAATCTACTGCTTCTCCTCTAATCGCATGAATGCGAGCACCTCTTCAAACCACTCTGAACAATCGTCACTGTAACAAATATGATGTTTACCATTATCCGAGAAAATCAGCTGCTTCAAGGGTGATCCTAAGGAATGGTAAAGCAAGTATGCGCTGGAATATGGGACGATCCCATCCTGCTTGCCTTGTACAATGCAAACAGGCACGGTGATTCTGTCATAATAGGGCTCGACTTGCTGAACAATCCGTGTAAATTGATAAGCTGAACGAATCGGTGTATTGGCTAATTTATAGCGATACAAGTGATAGAATGTGTTCGGGGGAAAGTGCCGGATGACAGGCTCCGATAGTAACACCGCGGCATCCGCCAATAATTGCCTGGGTGAGATGTACTTGGCAGCAGCACTCAGTAGGACCAGGCGTTCGACAGGATATCGAAGCGCTAAATACAGCGCTATCAATCCTCCCATTGAAAATCCTACAACAAAAATACGATCTGTCCGTTTACTCAGTCGCCTGTACGCAAGTTCCGCTTCCATGAGCCAGGCTTCTGCAGAGATTGCAGCGAGTCTTCCTCCGGGTTCATGTCCAGGTAATACCGGGATTTCAATGATCCAGTCCGTCTTTTCTTTCAGGTACTGGACGAACGGGCGCACTTCAAAAGAGCCGCCCGTGAATCCATGCAGAATAATCACACCTGTTTTCACGGATCACACCTCCGTTTCCAGCACACCTTTCAACACGTTTTCAAGCGCCATCCCCCGAGATCCTTTCAACAGGATAATGGATTGCCCGTCAATGGATTGAAGTAATTTCTCGATAATCGGTGCATAGTCATTCTCTGTCCAGATCAGTTCCGCTGTCGTGTTGCGTTTGCAAAGTTCGTCATATAACCAATGCATTCTAGGTCCGTATAAGGCGATTCCTTTCAACTGTAGGTTGGCAAGTTGATCTGCAACTGATTCATGGAAATGTTGTTCATCTTGTCCAAGCTCCAGCATATCCCCCAATACTACCCACTTATCACAGCGAAGTTCGGTTTGACCGATGAATGTCAAAGCTGCACGCAATGAAGTAGGTGCTGCATTATACGCATCATTAATGAACAACGCTCCACTTTTTGCCGTGACTGGCTGCATACGCATAGGTGTTAAGACCGCATTCAGCAGTGCACTCCGGATCGCTTCGTCAGTCATTCCGAGTTTTTTTGCGACCAGCATGGCTGCTAGTGTATTTTTCACTTGGTGTTCCCCGTAAACAGGGATGGTAAATTGACCTTCAATTTGACCCGAGACAGTGAATTGACTGCCTTGTTCAGTCACTTTAATATCATTTGCAATCACGTCACATTTATTCCCATATCCAAACGATCGCGCGTCGAGTCCAGGCCGGTCATTCACAAGTCCTGTCAGAAGCGGTTCATCGCCATCAAAGTAAAAGGCTCCCGTCGATGACAGCCCATCGATAATTTCGAATTTCGCTTTGGCAATGCCCTCTCGGCTTCCGAGATCCTGCATGTGAGCTTCACCGATATTCGTGATGATTGCAATATCCGGCTTCGCTAATTTGGAGAGGAATGAAATCTCTCCAAAGCCGCTCATCCCCATTTCAAGAACAGCGACTTCGGTATTCTCTTCAAGGGAGAGGATCGTTAACGGCAGCCCGAGTTCGTTGTTGTAATTCCCCTCTGTTTTGCGGACAGCAAATTCGGCACCTAATGCACTTGCCAGTAAATCTTTTGTCGATGTCTTCCCGTTTGAACCTGTGACACCGACCACTTTGCATGTCAGCTGTTCGCGATAATTACGGGCAAGTTGCTGCAGTGCACTTTCCGCATTTTCCACAAAGATGAGCGGAATGTCTGCAGGCGGATCCGGTTCGTCTGCAAGCCAAAGTGAAGCAGATGCACCATTTTCATATGCAGAGCGTACATACGTATGACCGTTTGCATGTTCACCGCGGAACGGGATGAATAACTCCCCTTTCCGGATATTTCTCGAGTCGATCGTTGCACCTGTCACTGTAATTCCTTCTAAATTTTGCCCTGGAGCATCCAACCAGTTCGCCAGTTCAGTCAGTTTTCGTTTCATTAGTTATCCCACTCAATCCATTGTGTATTGTATCTGTTGTTTTTCAGCATGACGTGCGATTGCCAACTCTATTAGTCGGTCGATCAATTCCGGGTAGCTGACGCCTGTATGCTGCCATAGAAGCGGGAACATACTCGTCGGTGTGAATCCAGGCATCGTATTGACTTCGTTGATCAGCACCTCATCATTTTCCATTACAAAGAAGTCTGCACGGACGAGTCCTGCACAGTCGAGCACTTTAAATGCGCGGAACGCCATGTCTTTCAAGTGCGCTGCAACATCTTCAGGTACTTGTGCCGGAATGACTAACTCCGTGTTTCCGTCCTGGTATTTCGCTTCGTAATCGTAAAAAGCTGCAACGGGTTTGATTTCACCTGGAACTGAACATGCTGGATCATCGTTGCCAAGTACGCCCATTTCGATTTCACGCGCTGTGACCCCTTGCTCCACAATGATCTTCCGGTCGAATTTCAATGCAAAATCGATGGCTTTTTTCAAACTTTCCCGATTGTCGGCTTTGCTGATCCCAACACTCGAGCCTAAGTTAGCCGGTTTTACAAACACCGGGTATTGGAGCGTTTGTTCTGCAGCGTCCAGCAGACGCGTTTCTTCTTTTTCCCACTCCGAACGGACGAAGTGGACATAAGGTACTTGCGCAAGACCCACTTGAGCAAACAGTTGTTTCATAACGACTTTATCCATCCCAGCAGAAGAGGCGAGAACGCCATTTCCAGCGTACGGAACATTCATCACTTCGAAAAGACCTTGAACTGTTCCATCTTCCCCATTGGTTCCGTGGAGCAGTGGCAAGATGACATCCGGTTTACTTTCTAGCTGCAGGAATTGGGCGATGCTATCCGGTTCGCTTATGCCATTCCCATCCAAACGCAATTCTTCGATTGTTTCTGCAGGTGCCGTCCGCGGTGCGCCTGTACGCCATTCCCCTTCAGGTGTTATGTAGATCGGCATCACTTCGTATTTGTCAAAATCGATTGCCCGCGTAGCAGCGCGCGCTGTAGATAAGGAAACCTCGTGTTCTGCTGATTTCCCTCCATAGACTAACCCTAGCTTTTTTTTCATCATAATCCCTCTCAATCCGTTAGTTTTCGTTTCACTAGTTTACCATGAACCGCGGATGATGCTAGAAAAAACCTTTCTCTTCATCTATTGTTAGAGTAGTAAGTTTTTCAATGGAGAAACTTCTCATTCCACAATCACGTCTTATGAACCACGTGAATCTTCGACCTAACTACGGTATACTTTACCAATCATTTCCTTAGGAAGGAGAATCACTTTGAAACTTTCAACCAAGTGGACAGACAGATTCGACTGGACACTTGCCTTTTATCTTTTATTATTTTGTATCGTCAGCTTAACGGCAATTGGTTCTGCACAAAATTCCGGGCAGTACAATACGAATTTCATTCCCTTACAAATCCGGTGGTATGTCCTTGGCGCATTTATCATTTTTGTTATGATTCAGCTTGAACCTCAACAATATAAAAAACTGGCGTGGCCCTTGTATGGCTTTGGAATTTTTCTATTATTATTTCTCATGCTGGCGCCCGGCGGTCAAGATCAAATTGCTGAAACCCGTCTCGGTGC
The DNA here is from genome assembly GCF_050459885.1 of Sporosarcina gallistercoris. Lineage (GTDB taxonomy): Bacteria > Bacillota > Bacilli > Bacillales_A > Planococcaceae > Sporosarcina > Sporosarcina gallistercoris_A. Next base: position 21,150 of record NZ_JBCMNO010000001.1, read on the forward strand.
AAAGCGTTGGCTGCATCTGCCTGTCATTGGGACGATCCAACCTTCGGAGTTCATCAAGACTTTTTTCATCCTTGGATTAGCCCGCACCGTAAGCGTCCATCATGAGCGTTTTCCCGAAAAGTCCCTTAGGATGGATATGGTGCTGCTCGGGAAAGTGGGGTTGATGTTACTGCTTCCCCTCGCTTTTATTATGAAACAGCCAGACTTAGGAACGTCCCTTGTATTCATAGCCATTACAGTTGCTGTCGTCATCGTATCCGGAATCTCTTGGAAACTGCTCGCTCCATTAATGGCAGTCGGTGCCACGCTCGGCGCATCTCTTCTATGGATGGCCATTTATGCACAAGATTTCTTGCAGAAACTCGGTTTTGATCCGTATCAATTCAAGCGTGTCTATTCGTGGTTAGACCCCTATTCGTATCCGGGTGAAGAAGGCTATAACTTGATCCAGGCAATGACAGCGATCGGTTCTGGAGAATTCACGGGGAAAGGCTTCAAAGCAAGCGTTGTGTATATCCCTGAGAATCACACAGATTTCATCATCAGTGTGATCGGTGAAGAGTGGGGATTTATCGGATCCAGTTTGCTGATCACACTTTTCTTTGTCTTCATTTATCACTTGACGAAAATTGCGTTAACGCTGAAAGATACGTTCAGCATCTATGTGACGGCTGGTGTCATTGCGATGATCGCCTTCCACGTGTTAGAAAATATCGGCATGAATATTCAACTATTGCCAATTACCGGTATACCTCTTCCTTTCATCAGCTACGGAGGAAGTTCCTTGTTCAGTAATATGTTTGCGATTGGGTTAATTTTCAGTATGCGATTCCATCAGCAAAACTACTTATTTGAAACTGAAGATGAGTAACCGGACAAAACAGGAAGATTTCCTCTTGCGTATCGGGGTACATTTCCGGTTATAATGAGTGGCTGTAACTCTATGAAACGACAAAGGTGAAAAAAACATGAAAATAGAACAAAAATCTGAGGATCGATTTGATTGGCCACTAGCCTTTCTCTTGCTAATGTTTGGTGCAATCAGTCTGATCGCTATCTCTTCTGCTCAAACTACAGGACAATATGGCACCAACTTTATACCGTCACAAATTCAGTGGTATGTCGTGGGCTCAATCATTATTGCGATCACGATGTACTTTGAACCTGAACAATATAAGAAAGCGGCATGGATCATATACGGAGGCGGAATATTCGCCCTCTTCGTGCTGTTCATCCTTCCGGAAAGTCTGGAACTTGTGGCTCGTCGTAACGGAGCCAAAAGTTGGTTCCACTTACCAGGTGTCGGCAGTATCCAGCCCGCCGAATTCATGAAGACCTTTTTCATCATCGGTCTCGCTCGTGTTATTTCAAAACACCATGAAAAGTTTTCAGAGAAGACCTTGCAAACCGACTTCATGTTGCTTTTGAAAATCGGCGTCGTTCTGATTGTGCCGTTGTTTTTCATCATGCTGCAGCCTGATCTTGGAACAGCATTAGTTTTCCTCGCGATCACCGCCGCTCTTGCGATTGTGTCGGGAATCACTTGGAAAATCTTGTTGCCGATTTTCATCGGGACGGCTTCAATCGGGGGCACGATGCTCTTCATGGCATTATATGCCCAAGACTTTTTAACGTCACTTGGATTTAAACCTTACCAATTCCAGCGGATCTATTCATGGCTTGACCCCTATTCCTATTCGTCGAACGAAGGATTGCATCTGATTACTTCGTTGAATGCGATCGGTTCGGGTGAGATTTTCGGTAAAGGGTTTAAAGACCGCGAAGTCTATGTACCCGAGAGTCACACAGACTTCATCTTCAGTGTGATTGGAGAAGAATGGGGATTCGTTGGCGCGAGCGTCGTGATCTGTCTGTACTTCTTCCTCATTTATCATTTGACGAAGATCGCTTTGGAATTAAAAGATCCATTCAGTACGTATATTGCTGCAGGAATCATCGCAATGATTACTTTCCATGTGTTCGAAAACATAGGAATGACGATTCAATTGCTGCCGATTACAGGAATTCCGCTACCTTTCATCAGCTATGGGGGAAGTTCACTGATGGGCAACATGCTCGCCATCGGTCTAATCTTCAGTATGAAATTCCATCATCGAACGTATATGTTCAACTCCGATGAAGAAGAATAAAAAACACGTCCACAGCAAATCCTGTGGACGTGTTTTTTTGTTTTTTGATTATGGTTGGATTTGCGGGTCTTGCTGGACAGGCGGTGTAAGAGCCTTTAGCATATCTAGACGCGATTTCGTCATTGTAGCGGAAACACCTAACTTCGCTAAGTTTGTGATGATCTTCTTCAAATCGATTTCTTTCGCCATCTGGTTCCACCTCAACCTTTCTATAGTGCAGGACGCACAAATTGGACGCAAGGTTCTATTTTGTTTAAATCATGATGTTTTCTTTGTCTAACTTCATTATACCACAATTGTCAAGTTTTTAACCTTTCAATTGTGTTACAAAATCACTTTCTTCGTAAATTTCATTAAATCGGATTGATTGGTTGACATACCCCCCATTGGTACATTAACTTGAAATTAGGAAGGGGTGATGAATAGGATGAATGAAGACGAGCTTTTCGTTGCTGAGGAAGTTTCTTGTCGCAAGAGTCACCACCCCGATAGCGTCAAAACAAATCTTACCCACCGGTTGAATCGCGTTGAAGGTCAGATACGCGGGATTCGTAAAATGATTGAGAATGATGTGTATTGTGATGACATCATCACACAATTCGCCGCGACACAATCCGCTTTGAATGGCGCAGCAAAAGTATTATTGGACGGACATTTAAAAGGATGTGTAAAAGAGCGGCTTGCCGAAGGTGATGATGCCGTGCTCGATGAATTGCTCATTACGGTTACTAAATTGATGAGAAAATAAGGGAGGAATTTTAAAATGGAACAAACAATATTAACAGTTAAAGGTATGTCTTGTGGACATTGTGTAAAAGCGGTTGAGGAGAGTGTAGGAAAACTTACTGGTGTTGAATCCGTTTCAGTGAATCTGGATGCAGGAACTGTGGAAGTTTCTCATGATACCGCTGCTACAGATCGAAAAAGTATCGAAGAAACGATCGAAGACCAAGGATACGACGTCGTTCAATGACTGGTTATGAAACCGCACGCCTAGCCTGTGCGGTTTCTATTCGCTTTATTCGTAACGTGATAGGGTGCACTACTTTTATTTTTTCTGAATTACATACCCCTATTGGGTACCCTAAAGGAGGCAAGCGACATGAGTGAGAAACGAATGGATATTCCGATTACCGGTATGACGTGTGCTGCTTGTGCAAACCGAATTGAGAAAGGACTCTCCCGCATGGAGGGCGTGCAAGATGTCGCTGTGAATTTTGCAACGGAAAGAGCCGCTGTGACAGTTGAGTCCGATACTGCTGATTTGTCTGCCATTCGCGCTAAAATCCAGTCACTTGGATATGACGTGACGGAACGGCAAGTCGATTTACAGCTGATTGGCATGACATGTGCAGCTTGTTCCGCCCGAATTGAAAAAGTACTAGCGCGAATGCCGGGTGTTTACCAAGTGAATGTGAACTTGGCACTGGAGACCGGCCGCGTCACATATGATCCGACCGCTCTTTCTGAAGACCAGATTGTCGACAAGATCGAAAAAATCGGCTATGGGGCATCTGTTAACAGCGGATCTTCTTCGGCTGAAGAAGATCCTAGAAAGACGGAGATCCGTAAAAAGACACGGGTGTTCATAATTTCGGCAGTTCTTTCCCTACCGCTGTTGTGGACGATGTTTGCCCACTTCTCCTTCACCAGTTGGATGTATGTACCGAGTTTGTTCATGAATCCATATTTCCAATGGGCACTCGCTACGCCGGTCCAGTTCTGGATTGGCTGGACGTTTTATAAAGGTGCGTTCTCCGCACTTCGAAACGGGAGTGCCAACATGGACGTCCTCGTTGTACTGGGAACGTCAGCTGCATATTTCTATTCCGTATTCCTAGTTCTGACAGGGTCGGATCATGGCTTGTATTTTGAAACAAGTGCAGTTCTGATCACCCTCATTTTACTGGGGAAGCTATTCGAAGCGCGTGCGAAAGGACATTCTTCTGACGCTATTAAAAAGCTCATGGGACTGCAGCCGACGATGGCAGTTGTCGAACAGGATGGTGTCATTTCTGAAATCCCGATTTCCGATGTACAAGTGGGTGACGTGCTCGTGATACGCCCAGGAGCCTCAGTTCCTGTAGACGCAGAAGTCCTGTCCGGTTCGTCAGCAGTGGACGAATCGATGTTGACGGGTGAAAGCCTGCCCGTCGAAAAAGTACCAGGAGATCTGTTGTATGCTGCGACCGTGAATGCCAATGGCTCTTTGAGGGTACGCGCAAAAAACATCGGTAAAGACACGATGCTCTCAGGGATCATCCGAGTGGTAGAAGAAGCACAAGGATCGAAAGCACCGATTCAACGTTTAGCTGATAAAATTTCAGGGGTATTCGTGCCCGTGGTGGTCGGGATTGCTGTCGTAACTTTTCTCGCGTGGTTCTTCGTTGTCACACCGGGTGATTTCGCAAAAGCGTTGACGAGTACAATCGCGGTATTGGTGATCGCTTGCCCATGTGCACTTGGATTGGCAACCCCGACATCGATCATGGCAGGATCCGGCCGCGCCGCGGAGCATGGTATTTTGTTCAAAACTGCTGAAGCGATAGAACAGACGAAATCGATTGATACGATCGTGTTCGATAAAACAGGGACGCTTACAAAAGGAACACCGGAAGTGACGGATTTCCATGTGTCAGATCCATCTAAACAGGATCGGATGACAGCACTCGCAGCGGCAGCGGAAAGTGATTCCGAACACCCAGTCGCTCGTGCGATTACATCTTTCGGAGTAGAGAATGCGAAACAAATTCCGACGGTTGAAGAGTTCGAATCCATCCCCGGTCACGGAATCCGTTGTAAAATTGAAGGCATAGAAGTATTGCTCGGCAACCAGAAATTATTGGAGCGCTTTAACGTGTTGTTCGATGACGGGATTGCAGACGTCGCATCCCTCGAAAACGCAGGCAAAACAGTGATGTATATGTCGACGGATGGCGAGCATTCAGGGGTGATCGCTGTAGCGGATACGGTGAAAGAATCCTCAGCTCAAGCTGTGAAAGAATTACATGCGCTGGGAATGGAAGTCATCATGCTGACAGGTGATCAGGAACGGACGGCGAAGTCGATTGCTGCAACCGTCGGAATCGACCGGGTGATTGCAGGTGTACTGCCTGACCAAAAAGCACAGACGATAGCAGCATTGCAAGCTGAAGGAAAGCGTGTTGCGATGGCAGGTGACGGTATCAATGATGCTCCTGCCCTAGCCGTTGCAGACATCGGATTAGCGATGGGTACCGGAACTGCAGTCGCTATGGAAGCTGCAGATATCACGTTAATGCACGGTGATTTGTTACGAGTTCCAGATACACTTACGATGAGCCGGCTGACAGTCAGAAACATAAAACAGAATTTGTTTTGGGCCCTTGCTTATAATTCAATCGGTATACCGATTGCTGCAGCTGGATTGCTTGCCCCTTGGGTCGCCGGTGCTGCGATGGCATTCAGTTCTGTATCGGTTGTCTTAAATGCGTTGCGTCTTCAACGTGTGAAGCTGCGTTCATAACAATGATTTCCGTAAAACTGAAAGAAACTGGGCCAGCCCCTTTTCTTTCGGTTTTTTACGTTTCAAGATATGGTTTTGACGGACAAATCTACTTGTTCATGTATACTATAGAAATACTACACTTTATGGAAAGGCGGCATACAATGGCAGGAGTTATCGGCTTTCTTACAATCGCACTTCTAATTTTAAACATCCTGCTTGCAGGAGTTCTTATCTTTTTGGAACGGCGGGATGCAGCCGCTACATGGGCTTGGCTGCTTGTCTTATTTTTCATCCCTCTTTTCGGGTTCATCATCTACCTTCTCCTCGGCAGGCAGCTGCGGAAACGTCACTTGTTCCGCTGGTCAGGTCGGGATCGTATTGGTATCGAGACCTTAATCGACTATCAAATGGAAGCGATTGAAGATGAAAATTTCGAGTTTCAACTCGACGATACTGCACATTACCACGACATGATTTATCTGCATTTGAGAAATAATCATGCGGTGTTAACCCAAGATAACGATGTGCAAATCTTCAATGATGGCGCAGCAAAGTTCGATTCATTAATTGAGGACTTGGAAAATGCAAAGGATCACATCCATTTCCAATACTACATTATGCGGCTCGACCAACTCGGAAGCAGAATCATGGAAGTACTCGTTAGAAAAGCGAAGGCAGGCATAAAAGTACGTGTTCTCTTTGACGACATCGGTTCGAGGGGACTGCACGTAAAACATCTGAAAGAACTGACAGATGCCGGTGGAGAAGCGGTCGCATTCTTCCCAGCGCTGCTTCCGCTTATCAATCCCCGTTTGAATTATCGTAACCATCGGAAAATCGTTGTGGTCGATGGCCGCATTGGGTATGTTGGCGGTTTCAACGTCGGAGATGAGTATCTCGGAATGAGTAAAAAGTTCGGTTATTGGCGGGATACGCATTTGCGAATTGAAGGAAGCGCTGTGCATCCGTTGCAAACACGATTTCTGTTAGATTGGAATCAGGCGTTGACTTCGAGTGAAGTCCAGTACAACGATCGCTATTTCCCTGTTATCCCACGCAAAGGTTCAGTCGGCATGCAAATCGTTTCGAGCGGTCCGGATTCAGAGTGGGAACAAATTAAGGATGGCTATTTAAAGATGATTTTCATCGCCAAAGACTATATCTATATTCAAACTCCGTATTTCATTCCCGATGTCAGTTTCTTGGACGCACTTCGGATTGCGTGTTTGTCCGGAGTCGATGTGCGGATTATGATTCCGAATAAGCCGGATCACATGTTTGTCTATTGGGCGACGTATTCGAATATCGGCAGCTTGCTGAAGGCCGGAGCGCGTGTCTACATTTATGAAAATGGATTCATCCATGCGAAGCAGATCGTTGTGGATGATGAGTTGTCGACTGTCGGTACTGCGAATATCGATGAGCGCAGTTTCCGTCTGAATTTCGAGATCAATGCGTTCATATATGATCGAGAGAAGTCTCGTGAACTTGCGGAGCTGTTTGAACAAGACATTCAATTGTCGACTGAGTTGACATACGATATGTATTTGAATCGTTCGCGTACAATCAAGATTAAAGAGTCCGTTTCGCGATTATTGTCACCTATTTTATGATTTTTTTAAGTGTTGGGCGGGGCATCTCCTACTGGGAGATGCCTTTTTTATGGGATGAGTTTGCTTGAGCGGTTTCCCGGATGGCTTGAGCGGATTGGCAATTGCTTGAGCAGTTTCCCGGATAGCTTGAGCGGATTGGCGATTGCTTGAGCGGTTTCCCGGATGGCTTGAGCGGATTGGCGATTGCTTGAGCGGATTCCCGGACGGCTTGAGCGGATTGGCACGAAGCAGAAAGTTTCCAAGCACCTGCAGACGATGAATCCATACAAAAAAGGACTGCTGGCGGCAGTCCTTTTTTCAATCCACTCCTAGGTATTCTTCGAGTGTGATATTTTTCTTGAATATCTCTTCAGCTAAAGGCTTTCCTACGTAGCGATAGTGCCACGCTTCATGCATGTATCCTGTAATTTGTTCTTTGTGATTAGGGTAACGTAAAATGAAACCATAGCGATGCGCATTGGCGAGTAACCACTTTCCAGCCTCTGTCGAACCGAATGAAGAGGACGCCCAGTGCTTTTCATGATTCACCTCACCAATATCAAAAGCAAGGCCGGTTTGGTGTTCAGAGTAACCTGGTCTTGCACTGTATCGATCTGCCGCTTCCACTCCATCGCGATCCGCGTAACGATTGTAAAGCGTTACTTGATAATCATAAGAACGGTACGTGCTAAACGCGGTTAGATTGAAACTTGAAAGTTTCGCTTCTGCTGCCATTTCTTCAAATGCAGCTCGAGCTTCTTTGCTTTCTCCCGGGGCAAAAGTTTCTGGCAGTGGATACTTTTTGTTGGCAATTAAGATGTTTTTTACATAAGTGGGTTCCTTCGGCAATTTTTGTCCCTCCACATATCCCCCATCAAAAGGTTGATCGTCCTTACTTGGTTCCCCTGACTTCTCAGGATTCACTTCTGAAGGGGACGGATTTTGTTCATCTGCCTCTCCGCTTTCAAGACTTGGTTCAGTCTTTTTGTCTTCTGCTCCAAGGGAGACTTCAGGTAAGTCTTTATCTGAATTGGAGGTTCCGGTTGGTTCTAACGTTTTTTTAATGTCCCAATCATTGCTGCCAATCCATATTACGAGTCCTGCTATTGCTGCCGCTGCAATCAGTAACATCACTTTCAACCCTAAGGACTGTTTCTTGCTCGTTCGTCTTCTTTCTTGTCTACGCTTCATAAGAGCATTGCCTTCTTTCGTGATTGTAACTTGCTATCTATTTTCAGTTTCTTGAATATTACAGGTTCATTACAAATAGTCCATTTCATAGTCTACCATCATTTCCGTCTTAGGACTACTGTGCCTTTTTAAAAGTATATGCTATGATTAATTTTCCAGTTTGATTTTTTTATATGAAGGATGATTCTATTGGCTAACCAACGATGGCTCTCTGCTAGTTTTTTTGTTTTCTTTTTTACATGGGGAATTTTCCTTCCCTATTGGACCGGATGGTTAACCATTGAAAAAGGCCTAGCAGTCTCAACTGCAAGTGTTATCATGGGAATCGGGATGGCCGCAAGAGCACTCACTACTTTTCTCGTCTTTCCTGTTCTCACCCAGAGATCCTCTTTGCGGAAAGTCGTTCAAGGGTTATCGATCGTCTCCTTGTTACTCGTCATTCTCTACTTGCCCGATTCACCATTATGGGTGCTGGCAGCGATCACGATTTTATTCAGCGCAGTCTACCCTATGATACTGCCTGCTGTCGAGAGTGGTGCTACTCTATTAATGCAGTCTGAGCAGATCCATTACGGTAAAAGCCGTTCATTCGGTTCCATCGGGTATACAGTCGCTTTACTGCTCGTCGGTGCGGCTACATCCATCTGGAGTGAGCAATCGATTTTGTATTTGATGATTGCAGGTCTTGCTGTTGCGGTACTTTTTTTCATGAGAAACGCGCCTGCAGTTCTCGATACTGCACCTGAACGGACTTCCTCAACTGTCTCTCAGACCAAGTTAAGGACGTTGTTCAAGACAAAAGGGTTTCTAGTCGTCACGATATTAGCTGTGTTGTTGCAAGGCGCCCATGCTGCGTATTATAGCTTCGGTTTCATTTACTTGGATGATCTGAATGTTTCAGGTCTTTGGATTGGTGTCATTTTAAACGTCGCGGTGTTGTTCGAGATTCTTTTTTTCCGTGTTTCAGACCGGATGCTAGCAAATGTAAAGATTTCAACGATGTTTTTAATTGCCGCAATCGGTTCAACCGTCCGTTGGATCGTTGTTTTCCTCTTCCCCGTTACAGCGGTGTTCGTTATTACCCAAATGTTGCACGCAATTTCTTTCGGGATTGCCCATTATGCATTCATCCAATACATATCCACTCGTCTCCCGAAGGAGCAAATCGCTTCAGCCCAAGGAATGTATGCGGCTTTTGCCATGAGTTTGAGTACAGCATTTTTAACGATTCCTGCAGGGTATTTGTACGACATTTCTCCGGGACTGGCGTTTTTGGGAATGGCAGTGTGTACAGTTCCCGCTATCTTTATCGTACTTTCCACAAGACGGAAGCTTGCCTATTAAAAAAAGGAAACGGCTGCGCTCCATGCGCACTCCCGTTTCCTTTTTTCATCCTAATAACCTCATGAATAAAATGACAGCCAAGGCAATCGCAAACAACATCGACAGCCCTTGCATCCAACGGGATTCCCGAATCATCCCTTGGCTCTTGAATTGCTTCGCCCGAGCACTATTTGTAAGCGCAAAAAGAGCAAGCATGCCGATCAATGCATTTTGTAAATCGAGCTTGACGATAAAGAAGAGAGAAAATACCCCAGCAAAAGCAATACCAATTCCATAGATCCAGTTACTGTTCATCAGCATCCCCTTCCATTTCACTATTCGCTTAAGCTGTAGTATAAAAAGAAGCCGGAGATCTCTCCCCCGGCCAGTCAATCTACTATGTTCGTTACTTTCCTTTTTTCTTGCCGTTCTTATGTTTTTCCTCTATCGGATCAATGATTTCCACATCGACATGACCGTCAGCTTCAACAGCTAGTTCAGCTTCAGTGTGTTTGTAGTAAAATTTACGTCCAAGATATGTTTGGAATATCATGAACAGACCACCTACTGCCCAGTATAGAGGAAGTGCAGCAGCGACTCGATATGAGATGAACATGATCATGATCGGTGAAATGTAGACGAACAATTTCATCTGGGCCTTCTGTGTTTCCGGCATTGTCCAGAGTGAGACTCTTGCCTGAACAAAATACACAGCACCCGCAATTAGCATCATGATAATATCAGGCTTCCCTAGCTCAAACCATAGGAATTTATGGCTTTTCACTACATCGTCTGCATACAAGATTGCAAAATAGAGACCCATGATGATCGGCATCTGAATCACTAATGGAAGACATCCCATATTGAGAGGATTCACATTATGTTTGGAATAGAGACCCATCATTTCTTGTTGCAATTTCATCTGTTCTTCTTTGTTGCCTGATTCTTTAGCTGCTTTCATCTTCTTTTGGATGTCTTCCATTTCAGGTTTCAGCGCATCCATTTTCACTTTCATTTCTTGCTGTGATTTGTAATTCTTCAGCATTAGCGGCATAAGGATTAAGCGGATGCCCACCGTAATAATGATGATTGCAAGTCCGTAGCTGCCGCCAAATGCTTCTCCTAAATTGTGAAGCAGCCATTCCATAGGTTTTACAAATAACCCGTAGAACGTTCCTCTTTGTTCCTGAACACTCGTACAACCACTTAGCAAAACGGCGGCTGTGGCCAACATCGTTATAAATCCAATTCTCTTTTTCACGAAATCCACCTTCACTATTTTCTAAACTATTAGCAACCCTGATTTTTATAGAAGAACCTAGAATGGCTAACGGGATTTTTTCAATTACAGACGGTCAGCGTCTCTTCAAAAAGTATACCCTAATCCTCTTCACAATTACAATGATACCTATTGCGAAATCCAAGGTTTCAGCTGAAAAATACAAAAAAACCTGCATTTCGTGACAAATCAGTCACTTTGCAGGTTTTGTATTTCATTCCAGCTTCACTAGTAGCAAAAGCAATGGGAAATCTATAGGTTCAATACGGTTAGAAGAGTTTTAGTTTGTTTTGGACTTGTCGGAGTCGGATTCCGCTTCTTTAGACTCTAACTTGTCCGTAGTTTCTTTGTTTTCTTTTTTGTGATAAAGCCCATCTTCTTTTGCACCTTTACCCTTATCTTCTACTTCTTGATTGTAGTAATGAACGCTCGTCTGCGCCCCTTCACTCACCATCTTATTATCTTGGAAATCATACGGATCAGACATACCGCGCTTCGTCTGGTCGGAGTAATCAGCTTTTTTAGATTGAACAAAAGAATCGACTTTCGTAACTAAATTATTTACAGCTACTTGTGCTTTGTCACGATTATCTTTTTTACTGAAATACGCGTAAGCTCCTGCTGCAAGTGTTGCAAGTAAAATACCATTACGTTTTTTAGCCATGAAAATCTAACCTCCAAATTTTTACTTATGTTTCAGTATCGTTTCATGTTATTAAGTATACCCGACTTCGCAATCGGCAAACTCCATAAACATTTCATTTTCATGACAAGTCTGACTATCGCTAGTTTTCAATTCCTTCATTTGTTATGATGAGAGAAAGATTGGTGAGGTGAAAGCGCAATGATTCGACAAATGATTGAGGAAGATATTGCTGCCGTTCAACACATTGCCCGTGAGACATGGAAAGCTACGTATCAAGAACTTTTGCCCCAACCTGTCCAGCAGAAATTTCTCGACAGCGCTTATTCCACCCCTATGCTATTGAAGCGTATGGAAAAGACAGAGGTTTTGATCGCTGAACGAGACGGTCGATCAGTTGGATTTTTCAACATGACGCGGATCGATGAAGATGGAGATGCTGAACTCACTGCTCTGTACGTTCTTCCCGACTATCAGCGGCAAGGCGTTGGGATGGAACTATTTGAAGGTGCGTTGACGCTGTTGGATGATGCTGTCAAGTTGGTCGTATACGTTGACGATTTGAATGAACCTGCAAAAGCATTCTACGAAAAGCTTGGTTTTGAGTTGCTTGAAGTATTCGATGAAGATTTTGAAGGGGTTGCAGTCGAAACGGCACAATATGTATATATGATACCGCAATCCGCTTTATGTATTTAAACGACAAACGTCCCATTCGGTGAATCGAATGGGACGTTTTTATATCCTATTACAATGGGCGCATTCCGCCATCTTCAGGTGGTGTGTCTGTTATGAGTTGTTCTTCTGGGTACGTTGTTTTAGGTTTCTTAGTCAAGCAGAGAATTCCTGCGATATAGAGCAGGATTGAAGTAAGCGACAGAATACCTCCCGTTAATCCTCCAATGATAAACATGATTCCTGCAAGTTTCGGGTTTTTGTTATTCCAGATTTTGATCAACCCGATAGTCGTAACTACTAAACTGATCACCAGGAATACAACTCCTACCCACAGGAAGCCACCGAGTGTGTCAAATATGCTGAAAACCATATCAATATCTTCGGGTGTAAATGCAGGATCTGAATATAAGTCCATTTCTATTTCCGTTCGTAGATTAGGATCCGAGCTAAGCATATTAAATATGACTGCACCAAAAATGGAAGCTACGACGCCTAATGCTGTAAATACCAATCCTATGATTCCCAATACTTTTTCTGCTGTTCGATTCACTTACATCGCCTCACTTTTCTAGTTGATAGGTTACTATACGACCGACTTCCCAAAATGTTTCAATTTCAGATGACTTCCTGAAAAAAGCGGAGCGCTTAAAGACCGCGTTCCGCTTTCACTTCCTGTTATGCTTTCACATCGTTGTATTCTTCGTATCTGTTGAACGCGGTTACGACGTAGGAACAAACCGCTTCCATCTTCAAATTGTTGTCCCGTGCATAATCCGCTGCACGATCTAGAAGTTTTTTTGCAACGCCGCCGCCGCGAAGTTCTTCTGACACAAAAGTATGATCCATCACCATGACGTCTCCGAGAAGTGTCCACGTAATTTCAGCTAGCGTTCTACCATCCTGCTCTTTGCGATAAGCAAAAGCATCTCCGCCAAGTTCTTTGTATTCAAATTCCATGAGAACAGCCTCCCTTTTATTTGGATGATTCGGGTAGTTAGATAGTTCAACAGAACTTACTTATTTATTGAAACACGGATTTCACTGAATCTACAAGTCCTTTGAAAAATTCTTTGACACTTTCCCAAAAACCGGGATCGATTTCCCCTAACTTATCTTTCACCTTCGAAGCCATATCATCTAATTGCTGGGAGAACTTGGAGAAATCGATGTCAAGTTTACTAATCCGGTCCATCAAGTCAATTAATAATTGACGGTCAGCATCGCTAAGCTCGATCTTGTGTTTCTCCAATTGTTCTTTGACGATCTTTTCAACCTCTTCTTTCGTAGCAGGATTTTGCTCAGAAATCTGCTGTTTGATATCCGTCAATAAGCCAGCGACCTTGTCTTTATCCACACCTTTTTCAGACAGTGTCGTCGCAACGTCCAATTCATCATTGGCCACATCCGTACGCTCTTTATCCAATGATTCACCGCTTACTTCGTAGGCTTTATAAATACCGACCAACGCAGAGTGGCCTGTCACTTTTTTGGGAGCTGCCACTTCGACTTTAGCATCTTCAATACCTGCAGTCAGCATCGCTGTCGCATACATATCCGGTGTGACTTGCGTAATATTATCTTGTGTGACAATGGAGATCACAAGCCCTTTACCTGCATCTTGACGCATGATTTTGGCTGAAGAATACATACGTGCATTCGGATCGCCGTCTTTAATATACGTAACGAGGTCCTTACCGGTTACCTCAATTTCTTCCACCTCTGCTTCTTCATCTACTTTCAGGCTCTTTTTCACACTAGCCCGTTCGTCCTCAGAAAGGTTGGCGCCGTACACTACAATGGGAACCCCAAGTTTTTCGTTAATGGTTGCATCTGCAGACGCAATGTTCGGGAACAGCATTCCAACAGAGAGCATCAATGCAAGACTAGCAGTAAGCATTCGTTTCATCTTCTTACCTCCTTGTTTCCAATACATACGAATTTCACGGTTAAAAGGTTCCCATCATCCTTTTATTGACGTCCAGCCATCGCGCTGTTCTATCCGGCCATCTTTCATCAGTCTGCCGAGTGCACGTTTAAATGCACCTTTACTCAGGCTGAACATTTCCTCGATTTCTTCAGGGGTCGACTTATCAGTGAACGGCATTTTGCCGTTTGTCTCTTGTAAGTAAGCAAATATCATCTCAGCGTCGTCATCCAATCGCTCCTGTTTACGGGGAAGAAGAGACCCATTCAATGTCCCATCATCCTGTACATCGATTATCCGGACGTTCAATTCTTCTCCTAAACGCGGCTCTGCAGCCATTTCACTTTCGTGGATAAAGATACGGTAATTATCAGGTATGCTTAACAGGAACGCCCCTACAGGGAGCAATCGATAAGGCCTTGCAGTCAGGTTATCGTTCATGCGCCACTTTTCCGCGATCCCTATGACATCCAATACACGTTCTTCCGTTGCAAGCCTTCCAAAGATCGTTCCTGCTGGATCAGTTCGAAGTGTCATATACAACGCATCGTCGATTTTCGGCCATAATTTCCGTACATGAGGCAGGTCCGCTTTGTTCACAAGTACTTCAAAAGCTGCGCCGATGTCAACGTACGCTCCGAATTTATCGTCCACACGCAGTACCCTTGCCCAGCCATATGTCCCCATTGTCATGTGGGGTAACTGCATTGAAGCTGCAAGTTCACCGCGTCGGTTCATGAATAGGAATACTTCAGCTGTATCCCCTGCCTGTAACGTTTCCGGTGCTTCTGAAGCGTTCATATACATTTCCGTTCCATCTAATTCAAGCGACCAGCGTGAGCCGTCCCTTTCTAGTACTCGAACGTTTTGAATAGTTCCTGCAAGTAAATTTGTCATCTTATTCTCCCATTTCCTTAAATAATTGGTAGTAAACTTATTCGTTGCGTTCTTTAAGGGCAGCGACGAATTTTTGGTCTTCGTTCATGGTTTGTACCAGATCTGTAATCCGATCCATCGCATCCCAGCTCAAATGATGCTCGATTCCTTCCACATCTCCGTAAATGTTCTCTTCCTTCACACCGATAATCCGTAAAAATTGCTCCAGCAGTTCGTGCCGCTGCACGAGACGTTCTCCAAAATTACGGCCACGTGTCGTCAGGCTGATATCTTTATATCGCTCATAAATGACGTAACCTTCCTTATGGAGCCGCTGCGCCATCTTGGTGACGGATGACGGAAGTACGGCCAGCGCTTCTGCGACATCTGAAACTCTAGCCTGACCTCTTGCTTCAATTTGTAAGTATATTTGTTCAATGTAGTCTTCCATACTCGGTGTTGCCAATCCAAGCACCTCCGGTAGCATTCTCAACCCAATCCCTCACAAAAAAATAATGGGTATGTTTAACGGTATTCGTACCCGGGTATCTAAACAGCATAACCAATTCAATCTTATTTTCGAAAGGAGTGAACAACACATGGGTAAATTACTTTGGATTATCATTGTAGCACTAATTGCTTTCTGGTTGCTCGGACTAGTTTTCAAAATCGGTGGTGGCCTCATTCATATCTTGCTCGTTATCGCACTAATTGTATTTATTCTCAATATGATTTCCGGTAGACGATCAGTTTAAATAAAGGGATGTCGGGGTTTTCTCCGACATCCCTTTTTCATTTTACTCACTGATCTTCGCATATACGACCGTATTTCTCAACTGCGTCCCGTCCGCTGAACGATCATCATTTTTCAAGACAGCTTCCTGTTCAAAGCCTGCCCGTTCTGCAACGGCACGGCTTTTTTTGTTGAGTTCATCACATCGGATCTCTACGCGTCGCGCACCTAATTCATCGAATGCGAACTCCACAATCCGCTCTACAGCCTCTGTCATATAGCCTCTTCCTTCATATCCTTTTGCTAACCAATAGCCGATCTCGAATTTCGGAATGGACCAATCGATCCGATGTAATCCTGAGGAGCCTACGAAGTCACCTGTTTGTTTCTCGAATAAGTGCAGTCTAAGGTCTTTTTTCAGGATGAAATCTGCAATCGCCTGGCGCATCCGTTGTTCTGTATCTTCTAAGCCTTGTGGCTGATGTGCCCATGGCATCCATTGTCTCAATGTCGGCAAGGTTTGAATGATGGTATTATTGACATCCGAAACATCACGCAATGACGGCATACGGATAAGTAATCGCTCAGATTCGAATTGGTCGGGGAAATCAGGAATTTCCTGAATCGTTGGAGGTTCTTCGTGATCTTCCCAGATTACCGGAGTCTTTTTTCCGGCCATATAGTCTTCTCGTGTGATTCCATAGGTAATGGCATCGTAGTAACGGTCTTCTTCTGGAGAAAACCACGCTTGCCGCAAGTGGCCTTCTTTTACAAAACCTGAACGCTCGAACGTCTTACGCATCGCTAAGTTGTCATGCCGGGTGTGACCTGCCAGCCGGTTCTTTCCTTCCGGCAGTCCAAACACGTAGTCGGCCATGAGTCGCAGAGCGCTTGCTCCGTATCCTCTGCCCCGGTAGCGGTCTGCGATACGCAGATCGAATAACGGGACTTCATCTTGTAAATCATGGATTTTTGCAATCCCCACTTTTTCACCGCTGTCATTGACGAGCCAGAACGTCTTCACTTCATCTGACTCGTATCCGCCTTCCCGGATCGCTTTTTCGATCAACTCACGACCCGAGTTTTCTTGCATGTGAAACGGCCATGTATTCGTTGTCATGAAGTGGATCAGCTGTTCTTGTTCCACCATTGTCCATTCTTTAAGTTGCATCAGGGAATTCCTCCAAACGACCGCTTCTTACTTTTGGATCCGCATTAAACGAAGTGAATTCAACACCACTAACAGCGTCGCACCCATATCTGCGAAGATTGCAATCCATAGCGTCAGCCAGCCTGGGATGACGAGAAGCAGTGCAGCAATTTTTAGTCCTACTGCAAACATAATGTTTTCTTTGATCGTACGCAACGTTTTTCTACTCAAAGTCACCGTATATGGCAGTTGTTCGAGATCGTCTGCCATCAGTGCGATGTCTGCAGTTTCTAATGCGGCATCAGTCCCTGCACCACCCATTGCGATTCCGACGGATGCTGCGGCTAGTGCAGGCGCATCATTAATGCCATCTCCGACCATTGCCACCTGTTTCTTCCCTTCGCTCAATTCACGGATAGCGACAAGTTTGTCTTCCGGCATGAGTCCTGCTCGGACGTCGTCAATGCCTAAACGGGCTGCGATTGCTTGCGCCGTTTTCGGATCATCTCCAGTGAGCATGACAGTAGTCTCAACACCGATTTCTTTTAATCGTTCAAGAACGGGTTTACTTTCAGGACGAACAGGATCCATTACTGCAAATATCCCGGCAAATCTCCCATCTATCACAGCTGCCATCACCGATTTGCCTTCTGTTTGCATGTCTGCCGCCTGGACCTTAGTTGTTTCAGGGAGCTCGGTGAGTTCTTCGATCCAACGAAGACTCCCGACAGAAACATTTTTCCCGATTACATCTGCAACGGCTCCTTTGCCTGTGACGGATTGGAAGTTTTCCGCTTGTAACACGTTCAGGTTCCTAGCTTCAGACGCATTGACAAGCGCTCGAGCCAATGGATGTTGGGAAAGGCGTTCCACTGCCGCTATGGACTCCAGGAGATACGCTTCTTCTACTCCAGGTGCAGCGATGATATCAGTCACTTCCGGATAGCCTTTCGTCAACGTACCGGTTTTATCGAATGCGATGGTTTTGATATGACCCATTTCCTCCAAGTGGGCGCCGCCTTTTATGAGCACGCCTTGACGAGCTGCATTCCCGATCGCGGTGACGATTGCAACGGGAGTGGACACGACGAGAGCACACGGGCAGCCGACAACAAGAACCGCGAGTCCTTGATAAATCCAAGTTTGCCAATCCGCTCCGAGAAGTGGCGGAATCACGGCTGTTAGTGCTGCTATGGCGATAATCGCTGGTGTATAGTATTTAGCAAATTTGTCGATGAATTGTTGTGAAGGTGCCTTTTCCGCCTGCGCATCTTCAACGAGATGAATGATTTTAGCAATTGTCGTGTCTTCAACTAATTTCGTAACCGTGACTTCAAGGGATCCTTCCTCATTCAGTGTACCTGCAAACACATGATCCTCTACTTGCTTAGCGACAGGGACCGATTCACCGGTGATTGCAGCTTGGTTAACAGTTGAGTACCCTGAGCGCACGACTCCGTCCATTGCAATTTTTTGCCCCGGCTTGACGATTAAGACATCACCGATGCGAATCTCTTCAGTCGGCAACTCAAATGTCTCATCATTCCGTCGGATGATCGCTGAAGGTGGCGCAATATCGACCAAACTGCTTATCGATTGCCGTGCTTTGTTCATGGAATACGATTCAAGAGCCTCACTAATCGCAAACAGGAGCACAACTACAGCAGCCTCCCGCCACTCGCCGATGATTGAAGCACCGATAATGGCAATTGTCATCAGTGTGTTCATATCGAATTCAAGACGGACCAGGTTTTTGAGTCCATCGATGAACATCGAAGTTCCCCCGACAACGATTGCAATTGCAAACAAGAGGATAGCCCATATATGGGTTTCTCCATATTTACTAGATGCAAATAGACCTGCTGCTAGAAATACTAGAGAAATAAGCGAGACGATGTTTTCTTTTCGTTTAAAAAATGGTGTTTTCCGAATCGGTTTACGCTGAGTGACAGGGACGACCCGGATGCCGTCAAAAGCGCCTGCGGATTCGAGTTCTTCGACTGTTGCATCTCCTGCAAATGACAGTTTACTTGCGCCGAAGTTGACAGCCGCCGCTTCAACGTTAGGAAGACGACTGACGTTCTTTTCGAACTTCATAGCACAGTTTGCACAGGTTAAGTTTTCAAGGCGGTATTCAGTTCTGTTCGTTTCATCCATTCTCTTCACCTTCCATCGTATGTTCATGCGCAATTTTCACGAGTTGTAACACATGATCATCTGCAAGCGAGTAATAGACCATCTTGCCCCTCCGCTCCGAGCGAGCCAGTCCGTTTTCTTTCAAGTATCGTAGATGATGAGAGGCTGTGGCGTTAGACGCACCTATAATAGCACCGACATCACATACACAGAGCTCTTGTTTTAATGTTAAGGAATAGGCAATTTTGAGTCTTGTTTCATCTGCGAGTGCTTTAAAGAGCTGCACCATGTTTCCGACGCGGGGCAATTCTTCTTGGATTTCAATTACAAGCGCGTCGTGGATAATTTGTTCATCACACGTATCAACCATTTTCAATTTCATCCGCCTCCTCATCATTCAAATGTCCGTTTGATTGTAAAGATAGTATATGCGTTATTCTGACGATTTGCAACTACTATCAAACGATCGTTTGAATGAAGGACGATTTGTTTTCTGGTTTCAGCAGTAAACTGCTTCGAAAAAGCGAAGCATACCAATTAAATGTTGGTTTTGGTTAATGAAGTGCACTTGTTGGATGAGTTGTGGAGTCCGCAGGGATGAAACGATTTCCACGAGAGGGTGGGTGAGGGGTTTATGAGCATATTTTGAGTTTTATGAGCGTTTTTTTTAGGTTATGATCACTTTTTACGATTTATGAGCGAATTACGGGGTTTATGAGCGGATTCTGCGATTTATGATCACTTCTCTTGATTTATGAGCGTTTTTTAAGATTTATGAGCACTCCTCTCTACTGAGGCACTATTTATCGCACGAAAAAACAGGGGCAGCTGGCACCCCTGCTTCATCTACTTATTTCGCTTCCAATGTTAACACGTGCCCATCTTTCACATCGCCTTCCAAAACAGTTTCATGGAAATCACCGCGTACCCAATCGTCTGCCTGGTCATGGAACCATTGTGACTTCATGTGCCCGCTTTGACCCGGGCCCACTATATGGTATGCCTTTGACAAGTCATCCAAATCGGCTACAAAACGCCAGGAGGCTCCGTGATTCGCACTGCCATCGTCTTTGAACGACGCCGCCTGAACTGTAATTCCAGACCCGCCGACAGGTTGCTTTTTCGGATCCAAGAAGCGTGCTAAAACCGGTGAAGCGCTTGACAATGGATGC
Source organism: Sporosarcina gallistercoris (assembly GCF_050459885.1). Classification (GTDB taxonomy): domain Bacteria; phylum Bacillota; class Bacilli; order Bacillales_A; family Planococcaceae; genus Sporosarcina; species Sporosarcina gallistercoris_A. Next base: position 41,484 of record NZ_JBCMNO010000001.1, read on the forward strand.
GGGAAAACAAGCTGATGGAAATCGCCCCACTGCCACTTTCCGTAGTTATCCCCGTAATCCTCTTTCAAGCTTGCCATCGTTTTTTCAAACGCATCGAATACCCACTGATCGACTCCGCCATACTCCTCCACCCACGTAGAAGGATCTCCATTATACGCATTGCGTAAAAACTGATCCGTCAACTGTGGCTTGCCTGGCATGAATTCATAGACGTCCGCAGGCATATCCGAGGCAAACATCGTCACTGGCAGCTGTTTCATGAGCTTATGAAATACAAGGGGCTGCGGTGCATCCACTGAATCCATCTGATCCCAGTCCTTCAGCTGAGTTAAAATTCCTTTGTAACTCCCTTTCCTATCCATCTTTTCAATCGAACCGATCAGCGAATCCAAAAATTCTCCAGCATGTAAGTTCTTCTGATCCATCTGTAAGTCCATCATATCCTCCGCTGTAAAATCATCGCCTTCGCGAAGTACTTCTGCAATCCGCTCGTAGCGATAAGGCTGTGCCCAAAATTTTGTGATGTGATAAGGATACTTTTCATCCACCACTTCGTTGTTTGCAGTGGCGATGAATCCCTCTTCAGGATTGACAACAGTCGGCAATTCATCATACGGAACGTAGCCATCCCATCCATATTCAGATGAATTTCCCGGGACTGGCAGCTGGGCATCGCCTTGTTTACGAATGGGAATCTTTCCGTTCGCTTTGAATGCAATTGTACCGTCCGTTGAAGCGAAGACAAAGTTTTGGGCGGGTGCACTGAAAGCTTCCAATGCCGTTTCAAAGGACTCCCAATCATCCGCCTTGTTTAAATCCATAATGGCTTCAAGCTCATTGCTCGGCTCGAGTGCCGTCCACTGCATCGAAAACACCGCGTCCGGCTTTTCATCTTTATAAATGACATCTGTAATGATCGGTCCATGCCTGGTGACGACCACTTCGAATGGCACATCCTCTTCATCCTTCACGCGGATGGTCTCATCGCGGACTTCGGCTTGCTCCCATTCGTCATCATATTGGAATTGGGTCGGATCGTCCGGGTTCGGTATTTCAATATAAAGATCCTGGACGTCCGGACCAACGTTGGTTACTCCCCACGCTACTTTTTCGTTATGTCCGAGGATGATGCCCGGAATACCTGCAAAAATGACCCCGCTCACATTCTGTTCTGGCGACTTCAAATGGATTTGGTGCCAAATCGAAGGTGTGCTCAGCCCTAAATGTGGATCATCGGCAAGTAACGGCATACCGGATTTGGTTTTGTCGCCTGAGACTACCCAGTTATTGCTTCCGTTAAATTCATGCGGAAGTAATCCAGGGTCGAACTGTCCTGTGACTTGGACGGGGTTCTTCATATTCGCTTCCATAATGGATTCCGCATTTTCCGGGTAGGTGATGAACAATTCTTTAGCTTTCTCTTCAGGGTATTGATTAAGTGCCCAATGACGCATGGCTTGCGGTGTCCATTTTCCACCAAGGTCATACGCCATATACTTTCCAATCGTCAGTGAGTCAATAGGGGTCCATGGTTCGGGCTCATAGCCGAGCAATTTGAATTCATAAGATAACTTCCCATTGTCTTTTACTTCTTCGATGAATTCGTTGACACCATCTGCGTACCACCCCAACACCTGTTTCGCGTCGTCGCTATATGTGTCGAACGATTTCTCCGCTGCATTCCTTAAGCTGAACGTGCGAAACTGTTTGTCAGTGTCAATCGCTTTCGCACCGACCACTTCGGATAACCTGCCGCTCGCCTGCCTTCTTGCGAGGTCCATCTGAAACAAGCGATCTTGCGCATGTACGTAACCTTGTGCCCGGTATAAATCGGCATCGGACTTTGCATCCAAATGGGGTACACCATTTTCATCCCGAGTTACGGTAACGTTTTCGTCCAATACAGAGAGCTGAACATTCCCTTCAATCACTGCTTTTGACTTCCCTATGTAAACGTTTACAAAAATAAGTGCGGCTGCAGCAACTGTGACAAGTGTCGCTAGGATCCATAGAATGACCTTCGCCGGCTTCCCCATCCTCTTTTTGTGCTGGGCATTTTTTGCCATGGAACTCTCCCCCCATTCTAATTTTTCACAGTACTTCATTATATTCGTTGCGGCACAATAAAATCCCTTTCAAAGGAGAAAGGGATTCGAGACGTAATTATGTATGGAGAAGGTGTTAGGAGCGCTTCTCCGATTTTATGAACACTTTCCTGTTTTCACAATCACTCTGTCAGCTTGAGGAGCGGTCGTCTTCAGGGTTCTTCTCACTATCTGTGTCTGTGTCTGGATCGCCATGGATCACTTCATACAGTTCATCTTCCACTGAGATATCGGCGAGTTCCACTTTCGACCGATAAGCTGCGCGAATGATGAGATGTCCTGCAACTGGCGCTGTGAGGAATACGAACACAATGCCTAACAATACGCGGACACTGACGAAATGGTCATTAAACAAGAAGTATAGGAACACGCCGATCAGTGTCAACAAAACCGAAAGTGTGGAGCTTTTTGTTGCGGCATGCGAGCGTGTGTAGACATCGGGCAATCGAATGAGTCCGAACACACTGATGACACTAAAAATACTTCCGAAGAGGATAAGCAGGGCGCCGATGAATTCACCGATCTCGTTTTCGTTCAACGATAACCCCCCTCTCGATATATTTGGAAAAAGCGATCGTGCTGATGAATGACAGAATCCCAAGAATCAGAATGACTTCCAAATAGGCTTTCGTTCCATTCACAATCGAAACGACCCCAATTGTAGCGAGCAGATTCACACCGATGACATCCATCGCAATGACTCTGTCCGGCATGGAGGGTCCGATGATGAGTCGGAGAACGGCGATCGCAATTGTCACCGCAAAGAGCACAACGGATATCGCTAACATTGTCTTTATCATTATCGGGTCACCTCCATAATCGCTTTTTCGAAGTTTTTCAATTGTTTGATCAACCCATCTCTGGATTCTTGTACATCCATCGCATGGATATACAGCGCATCACTTTCCGGCGTGACTTCCATAACGACAGAACCAGGTGTTAATGTCAGCAACATCGAAAGCATTGTAATTTCCACTTCACTGCGCAATATCGTTTCGTACTTGAAGATTCCTGGTTCTATCTTCAAACGCGGGCTTAATATCTGCCTTAACACAACCGCACTTGACTGGATCAGTTCCCAAACAAAGATGAAGAGTAATCTAACAACCGCGTAGACGCGCCGTAAATAGAAGCGTGTACCGAAAAAACGGTGCATGAAGAATAGGATTCCGATTCCTACGAGAAAGCCTGCGTAGAACGTGGAAAAACGCAATTCGTCTTCATCGATGAGCAGCATCCATAAAAAGGCAATGAACAAGTTCAGTAACAGTTGACCTGGCATTTTTCCACCCCCTTTCTTCAGTGTTAGTTTCTCAGTAACGTTTCTTTATCCAATACGGCTTCAATATACGACTGAGGATCGACTAATGTTGCCGCCGCGTCATTCACAAATGGTGCGAGCCAGTCCGCGCCAAGTCCCATCCCGAGCGTCAAACCCCCTAATAATACGATGGGAAGCAGAGTCCGTTTCTTCAGCACAACTTGCTCTTCGCTTCCGATGATCGCTTCTCCCATGAAACATTTCAGGAAAATGCTCAATAATGAATACAGCACGAACAAGCTCGACATAAACGCCAAGGTCAGCAACACATACGTTTCCGCTTCGATTAGTCCTTCACCGAGCAGTACCTTCCCTATGAACCCACTGAACGGCGGAATTCCTGTGAGCGACAGCATGGAGACGAAGAATAGCCAGCCGAGTGCGGGATAGTTCCGTAACAACCCGCTGATTTCACCGATTTTCGCTTTACCCGTCAATGAAATCATCAAACCGCCTGCTAAAAATAGCATCGCTTTTACGACCATATCATGCAGTACATAGTAGATCGAACCTTGCAACGCAACCTCATTTCCAGCAGCAAGCCCAACCAGGATGAACCCTACTGCGATTACGACGTTATAAGCGATGATCTGCCGGATATCCCTTGATGAAAGTGCGCCGATACTCCCGCCAATCAAGGTCAGTGCAGCCATGATTCCGATAATCGACTGCGTAATCTCCGGTGAATGGTGGAACACAAGTGTGAAGATGCGCATCAGTGCATAAATCCCGACTTTCGTAAGTAATGCACCGAACAAGGCCGCAATGGCAGCGGGTGGAGCGCTGTAGGATCCAGGCAGCCAGAAATACAGCAACAATCCCGCTTTTAAACTAAAGACGAGTAAGAAGATCAGACTAATCACCGTCAGCACAGGACCTTGACCATTTTCTGTTACGCGTACCGCTAATTGTGCCATGTTGAGCGTCCCTGTTGCGCCATACAAATACGCAATTGCTAATAGGAAAAACCAAGATGCTAACACATTGATCGTAATATAGGTGAATGCTTCAACGAGCTGGACTTTGCGCCCCCCAAGTATGAGAAGGGCATACGATGCAAGCAGCATCACTTCAAAACAGACAAACAAATTGAAGACGTCACCTGTTAAAAACGAGCCGTTTACGCCCGCTAGCAAGAACAGGAAGAAAGGATAGACATACATCTTCTCGTATGCTTCTCCTATCGTCGAAAATGCGTAAAGTAAAATAATGCTGGTAACCGTTGCGGAAGCAGTGACTAATAGCAATGCGAACGAATCTCCGACAAAGAGAATGCCATATGGAGGTTTCCAACCGCCGAAATCCAATCGCAGGATCCCTTCGGATTGAATCCGCAATAACAAGTAGACACCGATGCCAGCAGAACTTGCTGTTGCCAAAAAGCTCAGTATCCGCTGCAAAACCAATGAATTGCGGAAGAATGTCAGCACGATAGCAGTGAGAAGCGGAATCAGGACAGGCAATACGAGTGCATTAGTCATCGATTTCTCTCCTTACGTCGTCCAAATTGTCAGCACCCGTTTCCCGGTAAATCCGGTATGCAAGCACTAAGAGAAATGCAGTGACAGCAAAGCTGATCACGATTGCCGTCAAGATGAGCGCTTGAGGAAGCGCATCTGCATACGTCGATCCTTCTTCCGTCAGTAAAGGCGCTCCCCCTTCTTTCAACCCGCCCATCGCTAGAATCAGTAAGTGAATGGCATGCGATAGAATTGCGGTCCCCAAAATGATGCGCACAAAATTACGCGACAGCAGTAAATAGACCGCTACCATGACGAGAACGCCTACCAGTAATGTAATTAAGGTCTCCATTCAATTCACATCCTCACTGATCGTCAACAGAATCGTCACGACAACGCCTACTACAGTTAACGCAACACCCGCCTCAAACACTAATACCATCGAGAGCTCTGTTACTCCAAACACCGGCAACGCAAAATCCCCTTTTTCCTGTGTCAGGAATTGATTGCTAAACAGCATGGGGACCGTCCCACTAGCCACTGCAAGAAACACGCCGAGCCCCGCAATTTTCTTGAAATCGAACGGAATTCCTTTGTGAACCGTTTCGATATCGTATGTCATATACAGCAACAGTAATGCCGAGGCAAGGACAAGCCCTCCCGAGAATCCACCACCCGGATCGTTGTGCCCGGAGATGAAGAGCTCGACACCGAACGTTAAAATGATGAAAACGATGATTTTCGTGACGGTGCGCAAGATGACGTCATTGATTTTCATTGCCATCACCGTCCTTTTTATCTTTTAATTTGATCAGCACGTAAACGCCAAGTCCGCCGATCAGCAAGACAACCACTTCGAGCATCGTATCGAACGCTCGGAAGTCTCCTAAAATCGCATTGACAATATTGCCGCCACCCGTGAGTGTCTTCGCGTCTTCAAAATACTTGGAAATCGGATCGAACAGGCGGTTTCCTTGGACGACCAGCGCTGTGATGACGACAATCACTCCTGAAGCGACTGCGATGAATGCATTCAACACTTTCACTGGACGGCGAGGGCGCTCTTTCTTCCAATCCGGCATGAACCGGAACGTTAGCAGGAACAACACAGTCGTCACCGTCTCCACGACAATTTGAGTAAGTGCCAAGTCAGGTGCGCTCAATACTACGAACAGAAAGGCAACTGTAAACCCTAGAACACCATTCAACAAAATCGCAATCAACCGGGAATTGATGAAAACAATAGTAACAGCTGCAGCCATCATGACGACAACAAGGATGTATTCATTGACCGTCACAATTGAATCCTCCGAAAAGTTGAACGCAAGACGCCATACAAAACTCAACGCAATCCCCATCATTGCAATGAAAAACAGGAAAATGTACGTAAAATAACGATGCAGATGCCCCGTCATGTACTTATTGGTCAGATGATAGGAGTTCCCTTCCAGCTGGATCAGCAATAAGGAATAGATCGTGTCAATCTTCCAACTGAATGGGGCAATTGTATAGATTCTTCTCCATTGCCGTAAGAAAATGTAGAGAACCGCACCAACCAGGATAATGCCAATCGTCATCCAAAGAGCAGGATTTAACCCATGCCACGCAGCAATGTGCGGGACGAGCAGTTCCGAATCACCAAAAGACGGATAGACGGACGCCATGGCAGGTTTCAAAATCCATTTCCCTAACACATTCGGGAAGAAGAACAATCCTACAATCAGGACCCCTAAAATGGACGGTGCAACGAGCATCCCGAAGTGCGGATCGTGCGCGCCGCGATCGACCCATGCGGGCTGTTGCTGCTGGCGGCCGAAAAACGTTTGAAAGACGATAATCATGCAGTAAACAAATGTAAAAATACTGGCTATCCATGCAACGATGGGAATCCAAACGTCGACTCCCGGCAAGCCCAAGTGCTGCACCGCGAGACTCGCTTCCAAAAAGAGCTCCTTACTTAAGAAGCCATTAAAAGGCGGCAACCCGGCCATTGAAAAGCTGCCTGCGAGCGCAATGGTGAAAGTAATGGGCATGAACACCGCGAGCCCGCCTAATTTACGGATATCACGTGTTCCGAGCTCATGATCGACAATCCCGATGATCATGAATAACGCGCCTTTGAATGTGGAATGGTTAATCAAATGGAATAACCCTGCAAACGCAGCAGCGGTATAGATGGTTTTGTCCAACTCCGGGATATCCAGCATGGCGGCTGAACCGATTCCGAGTAAACTCATGATCAGCCCGAGTTGACTGATCGTTGAATAGGCGAGCAGCGCTTTCAAGTCATTTTGACGGACCGCATTGAACGAACCCCATAACAGCGTCAACAGTCCAATGAACGTTACCGAATAGAACCAAAGTTCACTTTCACCGAATACTGGGATGAAGCGTGCGACCAGGTAAATCCCCGCCTTGACCATCGTGGCTGAGTGCAAGTAAGCGCTGACCGGCGTCGGTGCTTCCATAGCATCCGGAAGCCATATGTGGAACGGGAATTGAGCGGATTTCGTAAATGCGCCTAGTAGAATGAGGAGCATCGCAGGGATGAAAAGATCATACGAAGGCAGTATTTCAGCCATTCCAATCATCTCTTGGATACTATAGGTCCCCGTCATTTGGTGCATCATGAGAAAACCGACAAGCATGCCGATTCCGCCTGTCACTGTAATGAGCATTGCCTTCTTAGCACCCGCTCGGGAATTTTTCCGTTGATGCCAAAAAGCGATAAGCAGGAATGACGAAACACTCGTCAGCTCCCAAAATACGTAAAGCACCAAGATATTATCTGAAAAGACAACGCCGAGCATGGAACCCATGAACAACAATAAATACATATAAAAGCGACCGAGTGCTTCGCGTTCTGATAGATAATAAATGGAGTACATGACAACGAGCGTCCCCATGCCAGTGATGAGCAATCCTAAAATCATACTGAGGCCATCTAAATGAGTGGTGAAGTGGATATCTGCGGTGTTCAACCATCGAATAGTGTGGTGGAAGTCCCCTCCCGAAGCGAGATGTGGAATTTGGAGACTAAGAATCACGAACAAAATCAACGGAACAGGTAAAACCATCCAGCCGATTTTCTTACTGCGTACATATGTATAGAGAAACGGAACAAAAAGCGATGCCAGAAAAGGCACCAATATAAGTATTGGAATAATCATTTCGTCGTACCCCCAATCAAAAGAAAAAACACGGGTCCTATCAACAGAGTCATCTAACAGGTGGTGAAATTTAGAAAGTCGCAGTAATAATGGGACGGGGTTTTCGAGAATTCGCAGAAAGTTAACCTGACGGCTTGACGCGGATCGAAAAGCCGGCGATAATGAGTGCCATGTGAGTACAGTGAACAAGCCTGAAACTATCATTTAGTTTCAGGACTGACGTTCAAACGGTGGCGGTTGAGTTTTGGTTTCAACCTAAAGTATACACAACATTTACATCAATCGCACTTGAAGCGGTGCAGACGAGTGAGAGATCGCCTGATATCCGGCTTCTAGGGAGGTGGAGGACTACATGGGAAAAGTGAAAGGACGCATGGATGAAAGCATCCTCGTCTGTGTGTATTATGGACCAAATGGAGAGCGTCTCATTCGTCGTGGTCATCAGATGGCAAGCGCCATGGATTGCCCTCTTTACATTTTAACCGTGGATCCACGGCCATTAGATGATATGGATGCAGACAAATCCGATTACATCGACAGGTGGCGTGAACTCGCGTACCAGTTGGAAGCAGACGAATTCATCGTATCTGATAACGAAAGCAGACCCACCGCAAAAGTGATCAAACAAATTGCTCATGACCGGAATGTGACTCAGATCATCATCGGACAGACAGCGCAAAGCCGTTGGGAAGAAATTACGAAGGGCTCGTTCATGAACGTTTTGTTACGTGAAATCACGTTCGTCGATTTTCATGTCGTGTCGGTCGCACGTTCCATTAAACATGATGTGGAGGGGTTGTTCGAAAAAGGTTTACGTGCCTATCTCACGGACGATGGGGATGGGTTCCGTATCACATTCAATTACACAAAAGATGCCCGATTCGAGGGGATTTTCTTTAAAGAGACTGGAACAGATTTCAATAATGGCATCTTTAAATTCATGCATGACGGAAAGATGTGCCAGGTGAGGATTACAGATGATCGCGTGGAGGATCCGTCTCTGGTCAGTTGTAAAATTGATGTATAACTATAAATAAAAGCAGGGAATGCATTGGCACTCCCTGCTTTTTGTTTTGCCGCTATCGGTTACTTACTCCGCTGGTTCCCCGACAATTTTCACTTCACGCTCGAGATCTATACCGAAACGCTTTTTCACTTCAGCTTGAACCATTTCAATTGTCTTGATGTAGTCTGTGGCAGTTGCATGGTCTTTGTTAATGATGAACCCCGCATGTTTGGTGGAGACTTCAGCTCCACCGATTCCTTTTCCTTGAAGTCCGCTATCCTGGATCAATTTCCCTGCAAAATATCCGGGAGGACGTTTAAATACGCTTCCTGCCGATGGATACTCGAGAGGTTGCTTCGATTCACGCAAAAATGTCAATTCTGCCACTTTCGCATCAATCTTCTCCTGGTCGCCTTGCTGCAAATCGAAGTCCGAAGACACAACAAAGTACCCTTCATCTGCAATAATACTTTTGCGGTAACCGAGTTCAAGTTCCTCTTTCGATAACACAAAGAGTTCACCTTTACGATTCATAAGGGTGGACTTGACGATGACGTCTTTAATCTCCCCGCCGTATGCCCCCGCATTCATCGCCATTGCGCCACCGACAGACCCCGGTATTCCACAAGCGAATTCAAATCCAGTCAGTCCGGCTGCTGCAGCTGCTTTGGATACATCGATAATATGTGCACCCGCCTCAGCGTGGACGTGTGTTCCATTCACAGTAATCACATCCAGTTTTACGGGATGCAATACGATACCACGAACCCCGCCATCACGAACCACCATATTGGAGCCATTTCCAAGTAACAATAATGGGATGTCATTTTCATATGCGTATCGGACAGTTATTTGCATTTCATCAACCGTTTGAGGGATCACTAGTAAATCTGCATGTCCGCCAAGTTCAGTCTTAGTATAATTCGAGAGGGATTCATCCAGCAAAAGCTGTCCTCTAGTAATTGTCGTTTGTAAATCATTGAGCCATTGTTGCTTAGCCATTCTACCCAACCCTTTCGAATGTACGTACTACTCCTACAGTATGCTGTGAATCTAGTGATTTGACAAGAGGTACGGACATGTTTTTCGGATATTAAAGTGGATTTGAACATTCCCTCCGATTGCCTCTGTTTTCCGTTTCGGTGAGGGTTCGATTTCACCCTTTCAACCCCTTGCTCCTAATCCTTCGCTTTTACTCACTAAAACCGGTCTGTGTTCCGGCTTCCGTGAAGAATCCGTATATTTTTGAATACATTTGTTAAATCCCATGGTTTCTGGCGAAGATGGACTTAAGTGAACTTACAGAACACGGAGGGAAATCATGATGTTAAACTCACTATGGCTAGAAACGGCCTATCCTCGCGAAACCTATCTCCCCCCCACTTCGGATACAACGTGTGATGTTTGTATTATCGGGGGTGGACTATGTGGCCTTACCGCGGCATATTTGTTAGCAAAATCCGGTAAAAAAGTGATGTTGCTTGAAAAAGATCGAATTCTTGAAGGTGCTTCCGGAAATACCACCGGAAAACTGACTACTCAGCATGATCTAGTCTATGCGGACATTTTGAAGACATTCGGCACGGAATCCGCAAAACTCTATTATAAGACGAACGACGAAGCGATTCGGTTCGCGCAGTCCATAGCTGAAGGAGACGAACTCCGTTCAACGAATTCCGTATTGTTTGCACGAACCGACATAGGAGTGGCCGCTTTGAGGAAAGAGGCGGATGCCTATAGATCGCTTGGTATCCCTTTTGATCGGCGGTTGAATTGTGAATTGCCAATCTCCGTCAAGGAGACACTTACATTAAGTGCTCAAGCTCAACTTCATCCCGTTCGATTTGGTCAGCATATTGCCAAGCTTGCTGTTTCTGAAGGGGCGCAACTATGCGAGAAATCGGACGTCCGTTCTATGAATTTGAAAGAGAAATCCCTACAACTCGCTTCAGGGATCGTCATCTCCTTTGACGAATTGCTGCTATGCACCCACTATCCGATTGAAGCGCTCCGCGGGATGAACATAATGAAACTCGAAGTAAAACGTTCCTATCTGCTTTCCGCTCCTGCTGATATGCCCTTGCAAAGCCAGTACTTATCTGTGGATGAACCGAAACGCTCGATCCGTACTGTATTCATCGATGGCCGCCCGCATTTTTTACTCGGAGGTGAAGACCATAAGGCAGGGGTGACTGGCGATACAGATCTCAACTACAGCCGTCTAGCAGAAGAACTGCAATCCGTCTATCATCTCGGGGAACCGATCCACAGCTGGTCTGCGCAAGATCCTTCCACTCCGGATCTCATTCCCTACGCTGGACCGATTTCCGCTGCTATGCCCTATGTTCATATTTGTACAGGTTTTCGAAAATGGGGAATGACGAATTCCCTTGCAGCCGCACAAATTGTCACAGATCAAATAACAGGTCAACCGAACCCGGCCATCGCACTATATGCACCCGATCGTACGGGTTTTGGAACACTTCTACTACAAGCTTTGAAAACGACCGGCTTTGTATTGAAGGAATTTACAGGTGGTCATTTAACTAGAACGGATGCACCTATTTGCACCCACATGGGGTGCCGAACCCGTTGGAACAAAGGGGACGAAACTTGGGACTGCCCTTGCCACGGTTCACGTTTCAGAAAAGATGGCTCTGTATTGGAGGGACCTGCTACACGCCCGCTAGATCTGAAATAGGTTTCTATGAGTTGTATCTAGGAATCAGGCAGGTTACCTTCATGACAAATACGTGATCTCAATTGTTCTCTTCTGTTCCAAATAATCAGTAGGACCGGCCTCTTGGAGATTTCACTTCCATATGTAATATTGCATTATGCAATGGACTCGCATGAAATTTCAATGCTTCCTACCACTAAAAAAGCTGCCGGATGAGTGAACTGATCACTCATCCGGCAGTTTATTTAAATGCTTATTTAAATGCTTCCGTTAAAACGGGAACAATTTGCTTTTTACGAGACACAATTCCTTTCAAAATCGCCACATCATTCGCCGGCACTACGTTAAAGGCCGCCATAGCAGAGAATGCTTTTTCCCCAACCGCGATTGCAATAGAATCGTTGTTAATAATATCCGTGATGACAAATAAGAATAAATCAAGTTTTTTCACAGATACCACTTTCGCCAACAACTCTGTCAACTCTACCTTGCGATTCAATACATCGTTTAGATCCACCGCATTGACTTGCGCGATTTCCATTGTCACATCTCCGACTTCAAACGTCTTCGCATCAAGTGAAATGAGTTCTTCCAACGTCTTACTGCTAAGATCAGCCCCTGCTTTCAGCATGTCCAATCCGTAAACACTCGCATCCACGCCAGCGATTTCTGCTAGTTCATCGGCTGCTTTACGATCTTCTTCAGTAAATGTTGGTGACTTGAACAATAACGAATCGGAAATGATGGCTGACAACATGAGTCCCGCGATGTTTTTCGGTATCGCTACACCATTTTCCTTAAATAATTTGTTTAAAATCGTTGCGGTGCAGCCAACCGGCTCCGCCCGGTAGTACAGCGGATCGCTTGTTTGGAAGTTTGCAATTCTGTGATGGTCGATGACTTCAAGAACTCGCACATCCTCAATGTCATCTACACTTTGTTGCTTTTCGTTATGATCGACTAAAATGACTTGTGTCGCTTCTGCTGCCGCTCGATCGATTTGTCGAGGCGCTTCAAAGCCGAACGTTTCCAATGCAAATGCGGTCTCTTCAGAAATACTGCCAAGTCTTACGGCCTCTGCGTCCCACCCGATTTGTTGTTTCAAATATGCGTATGTAATCGCTGAAGCGATTGAATCCGTATCAGGATTTTTGTGACCAAAAACAAGTACTTTGTCCATAAGTGAATTCCTCCTAATTTGTTTACCTATTGCAGCATTCTTATCTTACCATCACGACAACGATGGCGGAAACAGAAGCATTCTGATTTCGTCTTTATTTTGTACAAAGTCTGCAATCGTATACCGATCCAATACCGCCAAATAAGCTTGCAGGGCTTCCTGTAAAACGCCTTTCAGCTGACATACCGGCGCGAGGATACATTGGTTCGATTCCCGGTTGAAGCATTCCACCAATTGAAAGTCATCTTCCGTCTTGCGAACAACGCTGCCTACATTGATATGTTCGGGACGGACCTTCAAACGGATCCCCCCTCCCCTGCCGCGAACTGTTTCTATGAAGTCCGCCTTACCGAGTTCATGCACGACTTTTGTTAAATGATTTTTCGAAATCACGAATGAGCCGGATATTTCTGCTACAGTCGATAGTTCGCCTACTGGCTTAGCAGCCAAAAAAATCAAAACACGCAACGAGTAGTCTGTATAGAGCGTCAAGCGCATCTGGTTCACCATTCCTTCTTTAAAATCGTACATTTTTGTCCATTCATTGAATGAAGTGTGACTAAAATCGAAACTGTTTTTAAAGATGTATTTTTTATATAGCTTTTCGAATTCATTAGGATTATGCTTTACTTATCAACTACGAGAGGTCGTGTCAATTATGTTATCCCAAGAAAAAATTGATATTATTAAATCCACTGTACCTGTTCTCGAGCAACATGGCAAAACAATTACAACTGTGTTCTACAAAAACATGTTTGAAGCGCATCCCGAGCTATTGAACGTGTTCAATCATGTCAACCAAGCGCAAGGACGGCAACAGACTGCACTTGCAAATACTGTACTTGCAGCGGCAAAACATATCGACAACTTAGAAGCCATCATCCCAGCGGTTGTCCAAATCGCCAATAAGCACGTATCACTCGGTATCTTACCGGAACAATATCCAATTGTCGGAAAGTACCTTCTTGGTGCCATTAAAGAAGTACTCGGAGACGCGGCAACTCCTGAAATCCTTGGGGCATGGGAAGATGCGTACGGCATAATCGCTGATGCCTTCATCGGCGTAGAAAAATCCATGTACGATGAGATGGAAGCTGAAGAAGGCGGCTGGAAATTGTTCAAAGGATTTGTCCTTGCTGATAAAGTCAAAGAAAGTGAAGTGATCACATCTTTCTACTTTAAACCAGTTGCTGGCGGTAAAGTTCCAACTTATAAACCAGGTCAATACATCAGCATTAAACTTGAAATTCCGGGCGAGAGAAATACATTGATCCGTCAATATAGCCTTTCCCAAGCACCGAACGGTGAGTCATTCCGCATTTCTGTTAAACGCGAAGGTGAAAACAACCCGAACGGAAAAGCATCCGTCTTCCTTCATGATCACCTGAACGTTGGAGATATCGTGGAACTTAGCGCACCAGCAGGTGACTTCTACCTGGAAATGGAGAACGCTACACCTGTCACATTAATCAGTGGCGGGGTTGGTGTGACGCCGATGATGGCGATGTACGAAACAATTGCAACTACAACACCTGAACGTCCTGTAGCATTCCTGCACTCCGCTAGGACTCGCAGCCACCAGGCATTCGACAAAGTCGTCCGCGAGATGGACGAATCTCTTACCACTTCCAGCTATGCAGCGCTTTACTCTGAAGAAGGTGACGGGTTCATCAACCGTGAATTCCTTGAGAAGAACGTTCTGTCCGGCAGCGACGTTTACGTTTGTGGTCCAACTCCATTCATGCAAGCAGTGATTAGTGAATTGTATGCAATGGGCATTGACAAAGAAAAAGTACACTTTGAATTTTTCGGTCCTGCGGTACAACTTGAACTAGCATATGCTTAACAAATAAAAACAAAGCCGTCATCGGTTACACGATGACGGCTTTGTTTTCGTTTCTATTTGGAACTTCTTAACGCTTTTTCAGGCAATCTGAATGAGGCGATCAACAGTGTCAACATGAGGAATAATCCGATATATCCTATGAATGGATATAATTTGTCTAGCAATACTGAGAACCCGAAGAAACTAAGACCAAACCCAATCACAAGTGTGATGAGTACGAACATACGGAAACGCGGAGTCCCTCGGCGTACAAATCTTGCACCAAAAGAATAAAACATACTGACTGCCGTATTGAAAATCATCCCATATAAGACAACCGCCATCAGAATGCCCAGAATCGGTGAAATGTCATTGATGATTGCAAGCATGGGCAAATCTGAATCCTTTACTACATCGATTTTCGAGAATATGGCTAAGTGACTGAGTAAAATCATGATACCTAGCCCTAGCCCTCCGACTAGTCCACCGAGCGCCGCTGCTTTTTCATCTTTTTCAGCTCCACCCATTACGAGTGCCATGGAAGCACCTACCGCCATATTGAATGATACGTAGTTAATCGCGGAAATCCACCAATTCGGCAAAGGTGTTGGAACTGATGTTGCTACACTGTTCAGATTAGAGAAGGAATCTGTCATGTTCGTCAAGCAATAGACCGAAACGATGATGATCGCCAGTATGAGGAAGGGTGTCACACTCCCGATAACGGCCACGACCCGATCGACTTTTAATAATATCGTTAAGAATACCAGAACGACCATGAGCAGGCTTCCTATGAAAGGAGGTAATCCAAATTGCTGATTCAAGTTGGAACCTGCCCCTGCAATCATGACGACCCCGACAGAAAATAACGTGATGACAATAACCGCATCGACGATCACTCCAAGGTATTTCCCGCTGATTGTATAGACGGCCTCTTTATGGGAAGTAGTTTGCATCCGACTTCCGATTCTCGTCAGGACCATCCCGAAATACGCAAACAGGACAGTCGAAACGATTGCTCCTATGATTCCAAGCAATCCGAAACTTGTAAAATATTGAACGATCTCTTTTCCCGAAGCAAAACCTGCTCCGACGATAATTCCTATAAAAGCGCTTCCCATCTTTAATACTTTCAAGCAATTTCCCCCTAATTGGTAAACGTGTTGAAACAAACGGTTTATTTTCTACTCTTCAAATCTTCTGAAATTTCTCCTAGAATTCCTTCCAGTCTTTTCAGTCTAACGGAATTGTCGATTGCATTCCGTATGACAAAGTAGAGCATAAACGAAAACAGAACGAAGGTGATAACGAGCACCAGCAACCATTCTCCCAATGATCCAGCCTCCTCACTCGCCAATTCTCCGGCTATTTTAACTATGTATATCGCTTCGTTTAATTTACCATTCCTTTAAAGCGTTTTCAACTCAGCGAAAAGAAGGTCCTCAAAAGGGCCTTCTCATAACTAGGACTATTTTAACTGATTATACTTCAAGCAGCTTGAGCGCTTCGCGATTGAATGCAGGGATGTCTTCGGGCTGACGGCTCGTGACAAGTTGGTTTTGACAGACCACGACTTCTTTGTCGTGGAACTTTGTACCTGCATATTCCATGTCGACACGAATCGATTTATAACCTGTCGCGTCACGACCTTCCAGTGCTTTTGCGGTGATCAGCAGCTGCGGTCCATGACAAATTGCAAATACGGGTTTGTCTGCATCCATGAAGGCTTTCGCGAAGTTGACGAAACGGTCATCTGCACGGAGCTGATCCGGGGAGAATCCACCTGGGATGAACAACGCATCGAAATCCTCCGGTTTCACTTCGCTTATCCCTTTATCGATTCGGACAGGCGTCCCTTTTTTCATGCCTTTGACGACAGTGCCTGCTTCCATTTCTATAGTAACGACTTCATGACCAGCATCTTGGAATGCCTTTGCTGGATCAGAGTACTCTGAGTCCTCAAACATATTAGTAAGTACAGTTGCAATCTTAGCCATTTTCACATGCACTCCTTTTGATTCATTAAATTTTGTTGTACCTTCATTTGTTTCCACGTTTCTGCCAACTCTAAACCTAAGGACGGAATTTAGAAACGAAGGCATTGTCTTTTTCATAAAAGCGCCAAGGATAGTGGACAGCTTCACCTGCATTTGAGATTCCGATACGAGGGCTTGTGGCAATTTCCCCTACAGCATCCGACTTTGCGATGAATAACGGATGATCCGTCCAATGATGACCATAATAATTCATTGTAATCCCAAGTGCCTTGGACAATTTTCCTGGGCCGTTTGTCCAATCTTTCATAATGAGATTCTCTCCCCTGCGTTCACGCATGAACTCCAATCCTTCAACAGGTTCACCTGCACGAATCAGAATCGCATGCGGTGTTCCAACAGGTCCGCAGACGACATTCATTAACGTATGGGTATGCATTTGATACGTATACACGCTTCCCGGCTCTCCAAACATCACTTCAGTCCGCTTTGTTCTCCTATTTTGAAAGCTATGTGCAGCTTGGTCTTCCGCTCCGTGATAGGCTTCCGTTTCAACTATCCTTGCGATGACAGGACCTGTCGGGAGCTCGTGGACGATCAGCTGTCCAATCAATTCCTGGGCAAGTTCCAGTACCGGCTTTTCAAAGAAGCTTTTCTCAACTGGCTGATGGATAGTGCATTCCTCCTTTTTTTCAACAGCTGCGAATTCTTAAAGAATCAATCTGCCGGTTGAAGTTGTTCAATGTATTTTTAGGTCTACCCAAGTTTCCTTGTTTGCAATCCACCATCTGAGATCATTAGGGTCATTAAAAGGACCTTTCTATACGAAAGGTCCTTTCCGCTTATACGAGGCGACTCTCCGCAAGCCCTTGACCTGCAGCGAATTCCTCATACATCTTATGCGATTTCAATAATTCCTGATGCGTTCCGATTCCCGTGATAGCGCCCTTCTCCAAAAAGATCAATTGGTCCGCTTCGATTACAGTCGACAATCTATGCGCAATAATCAGAGTCGTACGGCCTAGCATAAGTCGCTGGAGCGCTTCCTGGACATGTGTTTCCGAGCCACTATCCAAGTTTGACGTCGCTTCATCCAGTAAAAGGATCGATGGATTGTGCAGCAGCGCACGAGCGATTGCAATCCGTTGACGTTGACCTCCTGAGAGCTTCATACCACGTTCCCCAACAAGCGTGTCGAATCCCTCTTCCATCTCCTCGATGAATCCAAGTGCGTTTGCCGCCGATGCAGCATTCCGTATTCTTTCAATTGTAGGACGTTCCGGCAGTCCATAAGCGATGTTGTCGACAATCGTCCCACTCAGTAAGGGACTCTCCTGTGAGACATATCCGATTCTGCCGCGCCAATCCTTCAGCCCGATCTCGTCGACAGGTCGATCTCCAAGACAGATTTTCCCGGACATCGGTTTGTAAAATCGTTCAATAAGGGAAAACAAAGTCGTTTTCCCTCCGCCACTCGGACCTACAAAAGCTGTGACAGTGCCCGGAACAGCACGGAACGTCACGTTTTTCAGAATGGGTTTCTCAGCTTCGTAAGCAAAAGACACATCTTTGAATGAAAGTACGGATTCTGGGTCTCCCGATACACCGGAAGTCCGCTCACTATCCATGCCTAAAAGTTGCTGGATACGTTCCGTGGCACCGACCGCTTTTTGGAATACTGTAAATACTTGAGCCATTTGTGCAAACGGGACAATGATCTGGAACATAAGAAATATTATAGCGACGAGTGTTCCGGCGGATAAGGCGCCTTTTGACACTTGAGCCCCGCCATACCCTAGGATCGCCACCAAAATACCCATCATGATCAGCGTCATCACTGGAGATATGACTGCTTGGATTTTCGCTTCTCGCAGTCCAAAACCGAACAACGAACGAATCGCAACAGCTCCTTTTTCTTGTTCATACGGTTCTGCACGATAGGCTTTCACAAGACGGATGTCCCCGAGTACCCGACCTAATAGCCCGGAAAACTTCGCCATTTCAGCTTGAGTCGCTTTTGCAATTTTATGCATCACCCTGCCCAGTGGGAAAATTATCGCGAAACTGATCGGAATGCTAATGAGCATGATGAGGGTCATCTTCCAGTCGAGGTAGAGGAGAATCCCTATCGCTCCAATGATGGAAATGATACCAGTAATGAGCGAAACCAAATGATCGGCGACCAGCTGCTTCAAAATCGTCGTATCCTGTGTGATCCGACTCATCGTTTCGCCAGTTTCGGTTTCATCATAATAAGAGACTGGCAGTCGGAGCACTTTGCCCCAAAGCCGCGTCCTCAAGTCCGCGACAATCGTTTCTCCGATA
The DNA here is from genome assembly GCF_050459885.1 of Sporosarcina gallistercoris. GTDB lineage: Bacteria > Bacillota > Bacilli > Bacillales_A > Planococcaceae > Sporosarcina > Sporosarcina gallistercoris_A. Next base: position 60,550 of record NZ_JBCMNO010000001.1, read on the forward strand.
TAGGCAAGCATGTAGTAAGACACTCCGCCAAGCAGTGCTTGGATAACAAATACAGCAAAGAGGAAAATAGCTGTTTTCCAGTTGAATAAGTCGCTTGTCAATGAGTCGACAAGTTGTTTGGTCACCAGAGGGACGGCAAGACTTGCCAGCGTCGAAAAGAGTGCCAATACTAGAGCTGCTACTGTGACCCCTTTCGGCCAATCCAACTGTTTCAGCAAACTGACAAACTCTTTCAAAGAACCTTTCGTCTGTTTTGTTTCTGTACCCGCATTCTCGTTATGTCCCATTCACATTCCTGCTTTCAATTATTATTTGCTCGGTCTCATCAATGGAGTTCAATCCGTTTCGCTCTTCAAGTATCCTGCCGATTTCAAGCCAATCCGATTCTAACGCGGGGCGGTGAGAAGGCCGATAAAAGACGGATGCCGGATGGAAAGTGGGGACGATTGTATACGCTTCTTGCGTCCAACCGTACTCGTTATCCTCCAGATCACGCAAGAAACGCACGGGTTGGTTTATCAGCTCCCCATGCAGTTCAGTCACTTTGGCATGCTTACCGATCAGTCTCTGTAAACTCACGTTACCAAGTGTAACAATCAGCTCCGGCCGTACGTTAGCGATTTCAAAATCGAGAACGGGTGCATGCGCAAGAATCTCGAGTTTTGTCGGCGGGCGATTGTATTTGCGTTCGGTGAACGTCCCATCTCTTTCTTTTCGCTGACCATACCGGTAGGGGCGGCTTCGTACGGCACTCGTTATATAGACGTCTTCCCTCGTAAGCCCGATGGAAGCAAGTGATTTCATAAGCTCTTTTCCTGCTCTTCCCGTAAATGGAATGCCCCCTAGCGCTTCGGTCTCCCCAGGTGCCTCACCGATCAGCATCAGTTTCGGATGACGCGGACCTTCACCATAGACAAATCCTTCTACTGGAAACCCTTCAATACGTTGCTTCCCAAGTTCGGCGACAAACTCAGGGATTCTAAATGAATGCCTCTCTTTCATAATCATCACCTCGTCCTTTGCTCCATATACTTATTGCATCAGGTACTTCGTCTAACTCCCTTAGTTATACGGTTCGAATTCCGAATCGTTTCGTATGTCAGTTCAAAACGTCCTCCATAGTGTACGCAATTTTGATTCTTTTCGGGGCTAGAAAGATTTCGTGATTGTAAACACCATGCCCTCCTAAAAAAAACTCGGTCGTTTCATATCTCGATGCCATGTCCTCCAACTTCTCAAACAGCTTCGGGTCCTGTTCAAACGGAAGGGATGTAGTCGCCGATAAGAGCAGCTTTTCCGGTTTTAATCGTTGCACTAAGTATTCAATGGAGGACAATTTCGGGGAAGGTCCGGCTGCGATGGTTTGCCAGCCATGCATCATCGCCTGCAGCAGAATGATATGCAATGGGATTTCATGTGTTTCGTCAGGCAAGCAGCTCCCGAGAATGATAGGTGCTCCTTCACCCAAGTCAAAGTTTCTTCGAATCTGTACTAAGAAATCACGAATCACTAAGCTCGTGATGCTTTCTTGACTCTCATCCCACTCACCTTTCGCCCATAGTTCGCCGATTTCAAGCATTAATGGCTGGATCGTATTCTTTAAAAAACTTTCCAGTCCATATCGGTGATGTGCTTGCTTCAATACGAGTAAAAGACCTGCTTCATCATAATTTGCCCCTTTTTCTAACAGCTCGACGACTTCTTCACTTAATGGCTCTTCGGGTATAGCATCCGGTATCTCCTGCAAACGGAGAATGTGTAATGCTTCTTTCAAAGAATGTCCTTTTTCTTTTAAACTACAGATTTTCAAAAGTGTGCCGACGTCTTCAAACGTGTACAGCCTGTAGCCGTTTTCATGGCGCTTCGGGCAAACGATTCCATAACGGTCTTCCCATTTACGAATAACTTGCCGAGACAAACCGGTGAGTTCAGAAACTTCCTTTACAAGAAGACCTTGTTTTTGATTTGTTTTCATTCTTTCGTTCCTCTTTTCTAAAAGCAGGTCTTTCAAATTCTTTATATCTGTATCCATTATACTAATGACCTCCAAACCTTGTACAAACATAACACGTGTACAATGTTTGTAATGATGTATAATGGGAATAAATTAAATAATTCAAGGGCTTTTCAAGTCCTTATTGTACAACCTTAACACAAAACATTGTACAAGTAAAACAATTAACTATTAAGAGGGAATTGGGGAGATCAATTTGAAAAAGAGCGTTATCGTCATAGGAGCCGGGGTAGCCGGACTAGCAAGCGCATGCAGACTGCAGCATGCTGGATACGATGTCACACTTTACGAAAAAGAAGCGTTACCTGGAGGAAAGATGCATAGAATCCAACAAGATGGCTATCAGTTCGATTTAGGTCCAACCATTGTGATGATGCCTGAACTCTATCGCGAAGTTTTTCAAGTTTGCGGTGTCGATCCAGATGACTATATACCCATGCAACGCCTCGATCCGATGTACAGTGTGTATTTCGGAGATCAGCCGGAAGATCATTATGAAATCAGCTCGGATCTAATAGAATTGACCAAAACACTAGAATCTTTCGGAGATGAGGACGCACAAGGTTTCCTGGAATATTTACAAGAGATTTATAAACGTTTCCTAGTGGCTAAAGAACATTTCCTTCAAAAACCATTTCGTAAGCCATCGGACTTTTACAACTACTCCATGCTGCGTCAAGGATTAAAATTAAAAACATTTGATAATGCAGATACATTCATTAGCAAATACATTAAAAATGAACGGCTGAAGCAAATGATCAGTTTTCAAACATTGTACATCGGCGTTTCTCCATACAGTGGCCCTTCTCTCTATACCATGATTCCGATGATCGAGTTCCTTTACGGCGTTTGGTTCATAAAAGGCGGTATGTATACGATGGCCCAATCCCTTGAGAGATTATTCAAAGAATTAGGAGGTACTGTACATTACAATTCAACAGTTGATGAGATTATCATCCAGAATGGCCAAGCTAAAGGAATTCGCCTCAATGGAGAAGTGATTGCTTCTGATTTTGTAATGTGTAATGCGGATTTCCCCTATGCCATGAAAAATCTTGTACTAGAACCAAAAGCTAAAGGAAAATATACCGATAAGAAGATTGACAATATGAAATATTCTTGCTCCTGTTTCCTGATGTATTTAGGAATGGATAAAAAATATGATGAAGTGCCTAATGCTCACAATTTCATATTCAATGAAGAATTAGAGCGCAACTTGAATAATATCTTTACCGGGAAACGTCTGGACACCGCGTCATTCTACGTATACATCGGTTCAAAGCTCGATCCAAGTCTTGCACCTGAAGGAAAAGACGGACTCTACATACTTGTGCCTGTGTCTGACAAGTCATGCTCACAGTATGAGTGGAATGATGAAACGATACAGCATTACAGGGGCTATATATTAGATGCACTGGAAAAAGTGAGAGGCTTTGAAAATGTTAAACAGGACATCGTTTCTGAGTCGTACATGACACCACCTGATTTCGAACAGCGCTTCAATGCTCATAACGGCGCCACTTTCGGTCTTCAGCCTACACTTTCGCAAAGTAATCATCTGCGGCCGCAAAGTAAAGCTACACATTGTGAAAACCTTTACTTCACAGGCAGCAGCACTCATCCCGGTGCCGGTGTTCCCATTGTCTTATTGTCCGCCCGCATTGCCACAGAAGAACTTTTGCACGATGACAAAGGAATCCTATTCCACACCCGCTGAAAGGGGGACTTTTCATGACGACCCAACTGTCCGCCCAAGACGATTTTGCGTTTTGCGAACAGATTATCAAAAGACACTCTAAAAGTTTTTATTATGCATTTTCCAGACTTCCCGAAAAGAAAGCCCAAGCTGTTTATGCGATTTACGCATTTTGCCGGACAGCGGATGATAGTGTAGACGAAAATCGCAGCAATGTTGCACAGTTAGTTGCGATAGATAAGTTAACAGACGAACTGAACCGTTTTGCACAAGGGCAAGAAATCGACCACCCTTTATGGCGTGCTCTGGGCGTCGTCTTTGACACGTACGAAATGGATATTGAGCCTTTTTACGATCAACTCAAAGGTCAGCGGATGGACATAGCCTTTTCCCCTCCTAAAACAATGGATGATGTGGAAACGTATAGCTACTACGTTGCGGGTTCAGTTGGCCGAATGCTCCTCCCGATCATTGCTTCGGATTCCAAGCGTGATTGCACAGATGCTGCAGTCAGTCTAGGTGTAGCTATGCAATTGACGAATATTTTAAGAGATGTGGGTGAAGACTATCGCGAGAAAGGACGGATCTACCTGCCTATTGAAGAGCTGAAGAGAGTTGGATACAACGTTGACCAACTGGCTAATTCTCAAATTACCGATAGCTTCGTCCGTGTCTGGGAACATTTAGCCAATCGTGCTGAAGTTCTGTATGAGGAATTCCTTGGTTTCATATCGGAATTTGACAAAGACAGCCAATTTGCTGTTCTTGCTTCCGCACAAGTCTATCGTGGGATTTTGACGAGTGTCCGCCAGAATGGCTACGATTGTTTTGCTCGGAAAAACTTCGTGACCAAACGCGAGATGATCCGTATTCTAGCTGATTCAATTAGTTGAAATGCACATTGGAAAGAAGGTTGATACGTGTATGAAGAACCCTAACAAATCCGTACTCGTTATCGGAGGAGGTCTTGGCGGCTTATCTGCTGCGATCTCTCTCGCACAAAATGGGTACTCCGTTTCTTTGTATGAGAAGAATTCACATTTAGGCGGGAAATTGAACCGCCTGGAACAGGACGGCTTCGGCTTCGACCTTGGTCCGTCCATATTAACAATGCCGCACATTTTCGAGAAGTTGTTCCGTGGCAGCGGGAAACGCATGGCTGATTATGTCTTCATGACTCGACTCAGTCACGAGTGGCGCTCCTTCTTTCCAGACGGCACAGTCCTGGATTTGTATGGGGATCTGCGCCTGATGGAACGGGGAAACCCTTCACTCACTCGTGGTGATATAAAAGAATATTATTCGTTCTTAAAATATGCAAAACGACTCTATGACACAACAGAAACCGGCTACTTCGCAGAGGGCCTGGATACGACGAAAGAAATACTTGCACACCATGGGCTGATCTCGTCTCTAAGGGGGTTCGATCTTTCGTCAACGATGTATGAAGCGATTTCAAAACGAATCAGCGACCCCCATCTGCGCGATATGCTTTCTTATTTCATCAAATACGTAGGCTCTTCTCCATATGATGCCCCTGCGGTTCTCAATATGATGATTTACATGCAGCATGTCCAGGGCTGTTGGTACGTACCAGGTGGCATGCACAAATTAGCTGAAGGTTTAACCAAACTAGCTATTGAGACCGGGGTTCAATTACATACAAGTATGGGTGTTGTGCGTGCACACACTAATAAGGGGAATCAAATTACTAGTGTCGAACTAGAAGACGGAACCTTGAAGACTGCCGATTACTATGTATCGAATATGGAAGTGATCCCTTTTTACAAGAAGATGGTGTCGGCAGATAAAAAATTCGTGCGCAGACTCGAGAAGAAATTCGAACCATCCAGTTCCGGCCTCGTCATGCATCTCGGAGTCAGTAAAACGTATCCTTTTTTAAATCACCACAATTTCTTCTTCTCCGAGAACTTGCATGAACAGATGGATAAGGTTTTCAAGAAACATGAATTACCGGACGATCCGACCCTTTACGTCGTTAACACGAATAAGACCGATCCGGCACAAGCACCGCCGGGTCACGAGAATCTAAAAATTCTACCACACATTCCCTATCTGCAAGACAACCCGTTTTCAGCGGATGATTACTTACAGTTGGAGGCACGCGTTCTCGATAAGTTGGAGCGGATGGGCTTGCATGGATTACGGGATCATATTGTGACTCGTGACATATGGACTCCCCACGATATTGAGCGGACCTATGGATCCGATCGAGGAGCGATTTACGGTACAGTTTCCGATAAAAAGAAGAATAGCGGGTTTAAGCACAAAAAAGAGAGTGAACTTTACGATAACCTTTACTTTGTCGGCGGTACTGTGAATCCCGGCGGCGGCATGCCCATGGTAACGCTGAGCGGTCAGCAAGTGAGCGAAAAAATCGTGAAGCGTGATCGCTCATTGGAAACATGAAGGGAAATCGATCGGCACTATCGTCAGTAGATTTTAGAAAGGGGGATTCCAGGTGTTAGTCTGGCCTTTTGTACTCGCTGCAATTATTTCTCTGCTCGGTCTTGCGAGCGGATTGCTTATGTTTTGGCGATACCCTGTTCCCTCTTCTCCAGATTCACTTGAACAACAACATCCGTCACTCGTCTCCGTCATTATCCCGGCTCGCAACGAAGAACGACGGATTGTTCCGTTGCTCGAGTCTCTATCGCAACAAGAAGGGATTGCGTTTGAGACGATTGTTATTGACGATGACAGTGAAGATCGGACAAGTGAAGTGGCGCATGCATACAATGCCCGCGTTATCCGAAATAAGGATCTAGAAGATGGCTGGATCGGGAAATCAGCCGCATGCTGGATTGGTGCTCAGGCAGCTGAAGGGAAACTTCTGTTATTCATGGATGCGGATACAGCATTTGAAGAAACAGATAGCTTATTGCGTTATGTGGCTTCCTACGAAAAATTGGGAGGGAAAGGAATTTTATCCCTTCAGCCATACCATCAAATTAAACAAGTTTACGAAAACGCTTCGACTATTTTCAATATTATTGTCATGGCAGGTATGAATGTGTTCACACCATTCGGAGAACGGCTATTAAGTGCAGGATCATTCGGTCCGTGTATTCTGTGTAATCGTGCTGACTACGATGCAACAGGCGGGCACGCAGGGATTCGAGGGGCTGTCATGGACGACTTGGCGCTCGGTGAAGAGTTCCAAGAGCAAGGATTGCCTGTCCGGTGTTACGGAGGACGGGGAATCGTTCGTTTTCGAATGTATCCGGAAGGTTTTCATCAGCTATTGGAAGGTTGGACAAAGAATTTTGGCACTGCCTCCAAGTCTACCCACCCCTTTGTTATGATGCTTGTCAATCTGTGGATTACAGGTGGATTGGTGACCCCTGCTCTTCTCCTACTTTCCAGCCTATTCGGTTCTAGCTCCTGGATCATGACTGCCGGAGTTCTTTACTTACTGAATGTCATAGAGATGGCCTGGCTAGCACGACGAACCGGTAATTTCTCGTGGTGGATTTTTCCGTTTTACCCCATTTTATTACTCATGTTCACCGTCATATTCGTGTACTCCCTTTATCTGACCCATGTTCGTAAAACGGTCACATGGCGCGGACGTGATGTCCAAGTTTAATCAGACATTCGAGGTGATTCGGAAATGCCCTTAATTGAATTACCAATCGTTTGGGTGGTCCTGTTAGATGCAGTTGCATGGGCGTTTTTTCATCTCTCAATTTCCTTCTGCACCGTTCGGATCCCTTTTCGTTGGTTCATACACAACGAACGCTTTTTCAGGACACTACGTTTTGAGCAACACGGGGATATATGGCAGCGGCTCTTTCATGTAAAGAGATGGAAACAACTCATTCCGGACGGTACGATGTTTGTCCGAAACGGGTATAACAAAAAATCTCTTCACGGGAAGGATAGTGCGTCATTGGATGAATTCATCGTCGAATCCAGAAGAGCTGAATTGACTCATTGGATGTCGATTGTCCCCGCAGCGCTCTTTTTCCTTTGGAATCCTATTTGGGCAGGTTGGCTAAATGTTGCGTATGCCGTTCTGTTCAACGTACCGATAATTATTGCTCAACGATATAATCGCCCGCGTCTGGAGCGGTTGGTTAGCAGTAAACAAAACAAGCCTCAAGCGGAATCGTCCATCCGCTAAGAGGCTTGTTTTAACGTTTTCCTATATTTCACTCAAGTTCCATTTGTTTTGTTTCCATCCCTAAGAACACTACCGCAAGTACCCCAATTAATATCGCACCGCAGAAAATCCCGAAAATCATCCCGAATCCATACCCTGCTGTTAACATGGAACCGACCAATAAAGGACCAAAGATTCCACCAATCCGGCCGATTCCTGCAGCCATACCCGTTCCCGTTCCACGGATTGATGTTGGATATTGCTCTGGTGAATATGCATATAACGCACCCCATGCACCTAAGTTAAAGAACGACAGCAATCCGCCGAATACCAACAGCATCGCTAACGTATCTGCATTTCCGAAGGCCAATGCACTCAGTGCTGTTCCGATCAAGTACGTCGCCAGAACAAACTTACGGCCTGTCCGCTCAATAAGCCATGCCGCAGAGAAATAACCTGGGAGCTGGGCTAGCGTCATCAGCAAGACGTAGCCGAAGGTTTTGATCATCGCGAAGCCTTTTAGGACCATCACACTCGGCAGCCACAAAAACATGCCGTAATAAGAGAAGACGACTGTAAACCAAACAATCCAGAGCATCAGTGTACGTCTTCTATAAGGTTTTGCCCATAGTGCCGTTATTTTCTCCCCGATCGATTGCTTCGCCACTCCAGCTTGTACAAACTTTGGAGAGTCCGGTAAGTTGCGTCGTAAATAGATTGCATAAAATGCAGGTAACGCTGTAATGATGAGAGCCGCTCTCCAACCGTACGTAGGAATGACGAAGTAAGCGATCAGCGCAGCGATCAGCCATCCTGCTGCCCAAAAGCTTTCCAAAAGGACAACGACCCTGCCTCGCTCTTTCGCTTCTACGCTTTCAGAAACTAAAGTCGATGCGACGGGCAATTCTCCGCCAAGTCCTGCCCCTACAAAAAAACGTAATATAAGAAATGCTGTAAGCGTTGTCGTGAGTGCAGATAATCCACTCGCTACCGAAAATAGCACTAATGTTAACATGAAAACTTGTTTTCTTCCGATTCGATCAGCTAATAGGCCAAACCCGATCGCTCCGAACATCATCCCTAATGAGTTGACACTCCCAACCCATCCGATTGCTGCTGGAGCTAGATTCCACTCGACAGCAATTGCTGCAATCACGAAAGAGAGAATCCCTACATCCATTGCGTCAAACATCCAACCTGTGCCTGAAATTGCAAGTAATTTGTTACGAGAAATCGTTTTCTGCCCTTGAGATTTTGAAGGCGCGTGCTTCGCAGTGTTTGCCATTATCTTTTTCCCCTTCGTTGTCCGAACTACTGTCATGACACATGTCATTATACAATTGTTTAGTGTTTGGGTAAAGAACTATTTCAGACATCCTTTAACGGACAGTCAACACTCCTTTATGTAGTTTTGCGCTTACACCAAGTTGGGTTTCCAACAAGTGGTAGGATTGCTCTCCTACCACTAAAACCGTACCTGCATGTGCGATTCCAATGACAATCGATCCTTCTTCTCTTGTTCGGACAATTGTTTGTCCACCGCGTTTAGAGCCACATTCCCGAATGGATACGTATTGATCTGCAACAAGCTCCCCTCCTCGACAAACACCTTCTACCAGGAGATCCAGCTGGGCATGGACATTACATTGAGCCAGACCACTCCCTGTGATTTCAATCGTACCTGCACACTTCAATGTACTATTCACTGCATATGGAAGACGCAAACGTTCAGATGTCAATGTTGTCTTCGGAAGATGACGTGCTGCCAACTGCTGCGCCTTGGATATCAGGTCAAGAAACTCCCGCCCGTCCTTTACGCCTGAATTCAACGTATTCACAAATATATTGTACAAAGTCGTCTGTAACTCATACCAGTCAGTATCTGTTGCAATCGGTTCTCTGCGCTGTGAGAACGTTTGCAGCTGTTCCTGGAAAGAAGGATAGGCATCGCCGAATCCTATACGGAATAGCCTTTTCATCTCTTGCCCATCCAAGGAAGATAATTCCACCTTACGGAATGCCCCAATGTCTTGGATGAACGATCCTAGTTTGCAGAGTGTAGGGAGCAGCCCCTCCAATTCCGTGGCGTATTTTGCATCTGGAGATTGTTGTTGCCCTACTTCAATCGTCGATGACGAGACATGTCCAGCTACGTGAACGGTCTTCCCTGCATACAATTCTGCCTTACTAATCTCACCGCCAATTTCAATGGTTCCTGTTACGTCCAGGATGGAGCCATGACTGACACTCCCTTTCACAGTTACATCCCCATCGAAATGGATATTCCCGCTCGCAAAGTCCACTTCATCCATTTCCAGTGAGTCAGCGATATCTATTAAAATCATGTGATCCATACGTTCTAACACAAGATTGCCGGAACAATTCGCAAAGATATGATTTCCCGTTTGTGTAACATTCTTACCTAAACGGATTGCTGCTGTCTGTCCGTCTTCAGCCCTAATCTCATTTCCAAACACATCCTCTCCGGATTGGCCAGGAATTGGCGGAAGAACGGCTGCCACAAGTTGACCATGCTGAACAAGTTGCATCGAAGCCTGCTTTCTGTAATTCACTTTTCCTTCATCAGCGAGGGTTATACCCTCCACGTCAATCTGTACTTCAACATCTCCGTCAAGCCCAGGTTTAGGAAAGATGCCTCGTGCGACTATGGCTTCATAGGGTACAACTGTCTCACAAGCTTCCCACAGCACTCGTTTGTCTAATGGAGCGCTTATTCCCAACTGATCACAGGCATCCCGGATCATTCGTTGTGACAAATCGTTTACGACCTCATGGACATCATCAGTTTCTGCTGTCAGATTGTAATCATATTCTGTATCTCTTACAGTACGGGTGATTTTTTTCCCTGGCACTACCGTTAACAGCGCAAGGGCTCCTTGGTCTCTGACGGTGATGGATAACTGAGCCCGGGTCAACTCATCTAGTGTTCGAATATGGACAATGTCCGATTCCGAAACTTGTTTTCTCCCCTCTATTTTCTCTCCATTCACAATGATTATTACTCCGTTTCCCGCTTCAATTGACGGAAGAGAAGTAGCTGACGTTTCACGAACTTCAACTTGTCCGCCTCGGATCCTGATACCTGCTTGTCCGGATCCATCCGCCGGAAAATCACTAGTCAGCGCATGGTAGCGTACTGGCGTCACTGTCACTTCCGCAAATCTGCCGGCTCCATTGGATTCGCTCGAATCAGCAGTTCTGTTCACATGGATATGTACATCGGACAAATCGAGGCATAAGATATTAAGCGCCGTCTCTACAGCTTGTTCAACCGACTTCCCACGCACCGTAATCGCTTTTCCCATACCATTTCCCACTCTCTTCATTCTATTGCCTAAAGTGTAGCACAGCGAAGACTTCCAGGGCAGACACAAAAGGCCGATTCCACGAATGGAATCGGCCTTTTTCACATAATTATAGTGCTGCTTCGACTTCTTTGATCATTTCCTTCATGGATTTCAGTCCGCCACCAGAAAGGTACCAGTACTCTCCATCAAGATAAACGATTTTGTCGTTTTTAAATGCGTTTGTTTTCTTTACCAGATCATTTTCAACAGTTTTTTTAGCATTTGCACCTTTACCGATTGCCGCATCGCGGTCAATTACGAAAAGGATATCCGGGTTTGTTTCAAGAATGTATTCAAACGTAATGTTCTGTCCGTGTGTAGAAGCTTCAATTCCTTCATCTGCCGGTGTAAATCCGAACACGTCATGGATCAAACCGAAACGGGAGCTTGGTCCATATGCACTTACTTTCCCTTCAGTTGCAAGTGTTATCAATGCTTTACTATCTGTTTCAGAAGCTTTTGCGTTAATTTCTTCGACTTGCTTTTCTACATCGGCTAGTTCAGTCTTCATTTCATCTTCTTTATCGAAGATTTGGGCTATGATTCCCATGTTGGACTTGAAAGAATCCATATAGTTGGTATAATCCAGCCCCATGTAGATTGTTGGAGCGATTTCTGCAAATTGATCGTACAAGTCCGCTTGGCGACTAGAAATGAAGATGACGTCTGGCTTCATTGCGTGAAGCGCTTCAAAATCAGGCTCTTTCAAGCTTCCTAGGTTTGTGTAATCATCACTAGCATATTTCTCCAAGTATGCAGGCACTGTTGCTTGCGGAACGCCTGCCACTTCAACGCCTAATTCGTCTAACGTATCCAATACACCGAAGTCAAATACGGCAACTGTTTTCGGAGTGCCTTCCAATTTCGTTTCTCCCAGCTCGTGCTTGAACGTCATTTCTTTTGTTTCTGTTGTATCACTGCTTTCAGATGCGTTATCTGATCCTGAACCGTTTGCTTCTGGTTTCTTATCTTCATCTTTGGAACCACATGCTGCCAAAACAAGCATCAATGCAAATGCCATAACGAATACGGTAAGCTTTTTCATGTTTTCAATACCATCCTTTAGGTTTATGAGTTGAAGTACACGCAGATGCGACAATTGTTCATTTGTTGAATCGGGATATCCATGTCATAAATTTCCCGAAGTGATTCGGAGTTGATAATATCATTGGTCGGGCCATCTTTCACGACGCGCCCTTCTTTTAAAGCAACGATGCGATCCGAGTAAACAGAAGCAAAGTTGATGTCGTGAAGAACGATAACCACGGTTTTACCGAGTTCATCCACAAGGCGCCGTAAAATCTTCATAATTTGTACGGAGTGTTTCATATCCAAGTTATTCAAGGGTTCATCCAGCAGGATATAATCTGTATCTTGTGCAATGACCATCGCGATGAACGCACGCTGTCTTTGACCGCCAGATAGCTCTTCCAAGTACATATGCTGCATACTCATCAAGTCCATATAGTCGAGCGCTTGGTTCACAATTTGAATGTCTTCAGCTTGCAGACGCCCTTTTGAGTGAGGGAAGCGGCCGAAAGACACCAATTCACGGATTGTCAATCGGACATTCATGAAGTTGGATTGCTTTAAAATGGATACACGTTTAGAGAAATCATTGGACTTCATCTTCTTGACGTTGTTGTTATCCACAAGCACCTCGCCTGTGTCCGCATCAAGCAGCCGGCTTACCATAGACAACAGTGTCGATTTACCAGCTCCGTTCGGTCCGATGAATGAAGTGATCTTACCGGGATGTATATCCACGCTCACCTTTTCAACGACGGCTTTGTTCCCATAGGCCTTTGTCAACTCTCGAACCTGGATCATGCAGATCGACTCTCCTTTAATAGTAAGTAGATGAAGTAGGCTCCACCAACGAAGTTAATGATGACGCTAAGTGTCGTGGAGAATGTGAATACTCGTTCGACAACCCATTGTCCGCCAACTAGCGCAATGATACTCATGACGGATGCACCTGCAATCAAAATCGAGTGCCTGTATGTTTTGAAAAATTGGTACGATAGATTCGCCACGATGAGACCGAAAAATGTTATCGGGCCTACGAGTGCTGTCGATACCGCAATAAGTACTGCAGAAAGAATGAGCATCATTTTAACGATCTTATCGTGATTGACACCTAGGTTAATAGCTGTATCACGACCGAGTGACAGCACATCCAATTCGTTGAACTTCCGCCCCCCGATGAGGAGCGTAATAATCAGAATCCCGAGGGCCCACCAGACAAGGTCTCCGTTTATGTTATTGAAGCTCGCGAAGGATTTGTCTTGTACCCGCAAGAATTCGTTCGGGTCTATCAGAACTTGCAGGAACGTTGAAATACTTTGGAAAAAGGTTCCAACGATGATCCCCACGAGTAACAGGAAGTAGATCGGACGCTTGCCTGCTTTAAACAGGAACTGATACAGCAGTAAGGCGAAGACGACCATAGCTCCAACCGATAACACAAAGTTCACTTGCTTATTCACTATCGTGATGTGAGTTGACCCTAGGAAAAAGATGAGCACGGTTTGCAGCAAGATATATAGGGAATCGAGTCCCATAATACTTGGTGTCAAAATACGGTTATGGGTAATGGTTTGGAAAATGACTGTTGAATAGGCGATTGCTACACCCGTCAACGCCATGGCAACCACTTTGATGCCTCGTCGGGGCAACGCATAATCATAACTTCCATTTAGATCTTGGAACAGATAAAGTCCGCAGAAAACGAGAGCAACAACAGCGAGAATGAGTATCTTCGTGCGATTACGCATAGGCTTTCCTCCTAAACAGCATATAGAGGAAAATCGCGCTGCCGATAACTCCTACCATCAAGCTGATTGAAATCTCATAAGGGTAAATGATCACCCTTCCGAGAATGTCACACACGAGTAAGAAGATCGCGCCTAGCATGGCTGTATGTGGTAATGTTTTCTCCAAATTGTCTCCTTTAATAATAGAGACAATATTGGGGATGATTAATCCTAAAAATGGAATGACACCTACTGTCAACACCACTGTAGTCGTAATGAGCGCGACCAATATTAGCCCGATGTTCACAATTCTTCTATAAGCTAACCCCAAGTTTTTAGAGAAATCCTCACCCATTCCAGCAACCGTGAATCGGTTTGCATAGAGATAGGTAATGATAAGAACGGGGATACTTATGTATAGCAATTCATATCGGCCTTTCATAATGAGGGAAAAATCTCCCTGCAGCCAGGAGGACATGTTTTGGATCACATTCGCTTTGTAAGCGAAAAAAGTAGTGATTGACGACAATATATTCCCGAACATGAGACCTACAAGCGGTATGAAAATAGCATCTTTAAACTTAACTTGGTCCAAAATCTTCATGAACAATAGAGTGCCGCCGAGCGCAAATGCAAATGCGACGAGCATCTTTTCAATCGTGGATGTATCCGTAAATAACAACATCGAAACGAGGATTCCAAGCTTCGCGGCATCCAATGTACCTGCCGTTGTCGGAGATACAAACTTGTTACGACTGAGCTGCTGCATGATCAGACCTGTAATACTCATCCCTGCACCTGCGAGCAAAATCGCAAGCAATCTTGGCAGCCGACTAATGAGAAAAATCTCGGTTTCCTCGGAGCGGAAGTCCAGCAGGTCTTTCGGTGAAATATGGCTCACTCCCACAAACAAAGAAAGCAGCGAGAGGAGAATTAGCGCAACCATCAAATAACGTTTCTTCATGAAGAACTCCGATATCTAGATATTTGCGGGCTTGATTTGTTTAAATGAAAACTATTATCAGTTAGCCGCAAGTCTCATTATAGCAAATGCGTCTTGGAAGTCAACTGATAACTGAAAATGATTCTCACTAATTAATGGAGGGCTAGTTATGCTTTCGGAGTGAGAATGAGGGGATAATCAGCGATCACGAGAGAGTAAATAATACAAAAAACAGGTGAGGGCAGCAGACGCTTCCTCTCACCTGTTTCACTGTTCCAAACGAGTTGTTTGTTCAATCGATCCTACCGTCCTCATTGTCCAACGTTTTTGCCGGACATATCATAAGCATTGTTC
Organism: Sporosarcina gallistercoris; assembly: GCF_050459885.1. Taxonomy (GTDB): domain Bacteria; phylum Bacillota; class Bacilli; order Bacillales_A; family Planococcaceae; genus Sporosarcina; species Sporosarcina gallistercoris_A. The sequence continues at coordinate 75,807 of NZ_JBCMNO010000001.1, forward strand.
GGTACTTCATCCGGAATCACGATGTTATCCAATTCATTTATTTTGCTCATGTTAGCATGGATAGTTTGGATGGTGACAGTCTGATAGCCGGTTATGTCCATAATCGCGTCCAGTTTCATGTCAAACGAATTCGTATAGTAGGTCTCTTTGTCAACGTGAAGTGTCAGTTCAATCTTTTTCACTTCCAGGTTTTCCATCGCGACCTCTTCTTCCCCTTCCATCCCTTGCCCCCCCATTGCAGTTTGATCCATGAGTTCTTTCAAGAGTTCACCAAACTGTTCACCTGAAGCGGATAAGTTTAATATATATTCTTCTTCTTGTTCTTCGAGTGTGAATTCTTCCGTAAAGTCCTTGAACACTTCCAAGTCCATCATCGCATTGGAACTGTCCATTCCAGAAAGGATTTCATCCTGCATTTCAGCAGGGACGGATAGCCAGCCGCCTTCCATTTCTTGCATCTGGACATATAGTTCGTCTCCTTCTCCGTACATCTCGATATCCATGGAGCCCTCAGCATCTCCTTTCACAACCATTTTCTGATGCAGGGACATCGGTTCAGTTACCATATCCATCGTAATCGCAATATCATTTTTCATACTTAGATTTTCTTCACCCGTTGTCTTCATGTTTTGTTGAATTGCGAAATCCGCATGCATGCTGTTGATGGATTCTGAAGCTTGCAGAGATTTTTGATAGACCTCCTGAGCGGTAATTTCCTTTTTCTCCTTTGTTTTTTCAGCATTTTCACTGTTACCTGCTGCACCTGTTTCCGTATCCGCCCCTACAGTCGGTTCTTCACCTGATCCACACGCTCCAAGAGCTAGTATGAGTAAACCTGCTGCCATACGTTGTGTCCATTTTCTCATGAAATCTTCTCCTTTTTAAGAAACTTCATTACACATTAGTCTACGGCAAAAACCCTTTTCGGTTTTACCGCATTTAAAAAATCTGAAAACCGTCCTTCCAGTTCATGCTCTATCTTCCTAACAAAAGTCCTGAATTGTAGAATATTCCGAGAGTTTTGTCGAACTTTCCGATCTAACCGTGTATACTAGCACTAAAATGGCAAAAAGGACGGGTATGATGTTAAAACAGTTTTTCTCCTATTATAAACCGCACAAAAGACTCTTCATGATCGACTTTTCGAGTGCTGTTTTTGTGGCGTTACTCGAACTGGCATTTCCACTCGCCGTCCAGGGATTCATCGACATACTCTTACCTTCCCGCGATTGGGGCCAGATCACTACCATTAGTGTTCTATTACTCGTCATCTATCTTTTCAGTACGTTCCTTCAATACATCGTCAGCTACCTTGGACACAAACTGGGTATAAATATTGAAACGGACATGCGGGAAAAGCTGTTCAATCATGTTCAAAAGCAATCATTCCGCTTCTTTGACAATACGAAAACCGGGCATATCATGACACGGATTACGACAGATCTCTTCGATATCGGTGAGCTCGCCCATCATGGACCAGAAGATGCGTTCATTGCAGTCATGACGATCATAGGGGCGTTCGTTCTAATGTATTCCATTAATCCTGAACTGGCACTCATTGCGATTGTCATGGTGCCATTCCTTATTGTCCTAGTCGCTTTCTGTAACAAAGCCATGAATTCCGCTTGGCTCAATATGTACGGGAAAATCGCAGAAGTGAATGGACGTGTAGAAGACTCTGTATCCGGTTCACGCGTCGTGAAGTCATTCACAAATGAGAGTTTCGAATTGGCCCGTTTTCGCAGGGACAATGGTAATTTCAGAACCGCTAAGTTAGTCGCATATAATGTAATGGCTTGGACGACTTCTTCCATTTACATGATGACGCGGCTTGTCACACTCGTCATTTTAGTAGTAGGCGCTTGGTTCACCATCCAGAAGACGCTTTCTATCGGAGAGCTGGTCAGCTTTATCCTGTTCGTCAACATCCTCATTAAACCGGTGGATAAAATCAGTGCGTTGTTGGAGCTTTATCCGAAAGGGATGGCGGGCTTCAGCCGTTTCCAGGACTTACTCAACCAAGAGCCTGAAATCCTTGACATCCCGGATGCAATCGATGTCGCACACTTAAACGGCGATATCACCCTATCCGAAGTCACATTTTCCTATGATGGCGGGAAACCTGTGCTCCACAACCTGAGCCTGTCAATACACTCCGGGCAAACTATCGCATTTGTTGGTCCTTCAGGTGCAGGGAAAACGACGATCTGTTCGCTGATTCCCCGATTTTACGATGTGGATGAAGGGCGGATCACAATCGACGGAATAGATATCCGTAATATGAGCCAGCGCTCATTACGCCGTCAAATCGGGATCGTCCAACAAGATGTTTTCCTCTTTACAGGAACCGTTAAAGAAAACATCGCTTACGGTGATTTGAATGCTCCAGACGAAGCTATCTATGAAGCCGCCAAGCGCGCGCATTTGGAAGAGTTCATCGCTGGTCTTCCCAATGGTTATGACACTCAAATCGGTGAACGTGGGTTGAAGTTGTCCGGGGGGCAAAAGCAGCGTCTCGCGATTGCCCGGATGTTCTTGAAAAATCCACCGATTCTTATTTTGGACGAAGCAACTTCTGCTCTCGATACGGAAACAGAGAGGATTATCCAGGAATCGCTGACAGAGCTTTCCGAGAATCGCACGACCCTTGTCATCGCCCATAGACTTGCTACAATTCGTGATGCTGATCGTGTGGTCGTAGTGACACCTGAAGGGATTGCAGAAGACGGCGGGTATGCGGAACTCGTTGCCCAGAATGGTATTTTTTCAAAATTACATGCAAATCAGTTCCAACAGGTTTAAGAAATCCTGAAGCGGGCATACTACAACTATCCCACCCCCTTTCTCTTATAGAATAAAAGAACGGCATCGCCTATATACTGGCGGTGCCGTTCTTTTCATTCAATGACTGATAATATATTCCTCAATTTTTTTCCTCTCCCGCTCATCCATCTCCACAATCATCAAAGTGCCGTCTTCTTCGTACTCTGTCGATTTCACATGCGTTTCCTCATTTAAATAAGAAACCAGATCTCCGCGGTCAAATGGAATTAGCAGTTTACATGTAATATGTTTTTGATAGACCTTATGCTCAATGAGTTTGACTAACTCGTCAATCCCCTCACCTGTTCTTGCTGAAATCCAAATCTGATCATCTTGTACACGCGGGAAATCCACACCATTCGCAAGGTCCGCTTTATTGTATACATACATTGTCGGGATATCTTCCACTCCGACGTCTTGAAGTGTCTTATTCGTGACGTCAATCATATGGCGGTACTCCGGATTGGAAACATCTACAACGTGCAGCAGCAGATCCGCTTCACGAGCTTCCTCCAATGTAGATCGGAACGCTTTCACTAGATGGTGAGGAAGCTTTGCGACAAAGCCGACTGTGTCAGTGAGGATGAATGGTTTACGATCAACTAGAGTAACGTTTCGAACCGAGGTATCCAGCGTCGCAAATAACATATCTTTCTCCATTACAGTCTTCGCATCGCTGCCATTCGCTTTAGACAAAATCCGGTTCATCAACGTGGATTTTCCAGCATTCGTATACCCGACAATTGAAACGACTGGTGTTCCACTGCGTTTTCGTTGTTTACGCTGGACATCCCGCTGTTGCTTCATCCCATCCAACTCTCTCCTCAACTTCGCGATCTGCTCCTCAATCTTCCGGCGATCGAGCTCTAATTTCGTCTCGCCGGCACCTTTGTTTTGGAATCCGCCGCCTGTCCCTCCGCCTTGGCGACCGAGCGAAGCCCGTAATCCAACCAATCGCGGCAATGTATATTGCAGCTCTGCAAGTTCAACTTGCATACGGGCTTCGTGGGTTCTGGCTCTCCGTGCGAAGATGTCCAGAATAAGCATCGTCCGGTCAATGATTTTCACTTCCAGATCACGTTCCAAGTTACGTAACTGCGAAGGGGAGAGTTCATCATTGAAAATGATTAAATTTGCTCCTGCCTCATCTGCAAATAATCGTACTTCATCAATTTTCCCTTTGCCTATATAGCCTGTCGGATGTTTACGTTCCAGTTTTTGGACAACACTTCCAACGACTTTCACCCCTACAGCAGCTGCCAGATTACCAAGTTCCTCTAGTTCGTATTCGAAATGTTCATCATTCTGTTCTTCAACCCCGACCAGGATTGCGGTTTCTTGCAGCTGTTCCATTTCATCCATTCGGACACCTTCTCTCCATCATTTACCTTATTATTCAGCTTGCCCCGTTACAACAGCAAGCATACGATTCCGTTCATCCGGACTTTCTATAAATCGCAGCCGGACATCATTCAACTTAAGACTTTCCGCATCTTCCGACTGGGTCCCCAGAATCCTGCACCAGCGTTCAAGCGTCCGTCCAGGTTCTCTCGTCACAAGTCCGCATTCCGAGATTCGTTCGGCTTCACTTTCTTTTGTGAGTGCACCTTCTGCACGTAATGCATCGCGACGACTCTGTTCACTTTCTTCCCACTGAATGAAAAATGGAGCAGGCAAGTCCGTCAGATCCTCCTCATTAACAAATAGCATCTTCCATTTTTTAAGGGTTCCTGAAGAGGTTAGACGAGATGCATCGAGCACACCAGAAGTTTGCATCCCCATTTTATTCAGACGATCATTCAGTGCATAAATATCTTCAGTCGATATGCATAGTGTACCCCAGCCACCCCCATACGCCGCTAAGTCGTGCTTCAATTGCATGACTAACGGATGTGTTGAAAGCTCCGCCACTTCAGCCTTTTCAATCGCTAACCATTCGATGTATGCATTTTGTAAATACAGCAATGCATTGTACGTACCCCATTTTTCGTGACTTCCCCCAATGACTGCCCCCGGATATTGCGAAGCCACTATTTCAGGAGTCCGTCCTGTGAACCACACGACATGATCCAGTTTCATAACCAGCCCCCCTTTACTAACTATCATACCTTACGAGCAGAAAGAAACCATGAAAAAGCCGCCCTATCTAAATGGGCGGCTTCATATGTCAACTATCGCGTTTCAACAGTTCCAATGACTCTGTAAACTCACGTTCGATTTCTTTGTCTTCTTTGTAAGTTGCAAGACTAACAAAATACGTAACGAGTAGACATACGATGAAACCTGGAACGATTTCATACAGTGTGCCTGTAAGTGACGGCACGTTGCCCCAGACTCCGACAACGATTGCTCCTGCAACCATTCCGAATAATGCACCCTTCGCCGTCAGTTTACGCCAGTAAAGAGACAACAGGATGATTGGACCGAATGCACCACCGAAACCAGCCCACGCAAATGACACAAGCTTCAAGATGGATTCGTTGTTCGGCCAAGCAAGCACCATTGCAATCAATGATACAACAAGTACTGCCATACGGCCGAGGAATACATATTGCTTATCTGTACCATCTGTCTTGTAAATCGCCTTATATAAATCTTCAATCAATGCAGATGACGTAACGATCAGCTGCGAAGAAATCGTACTCATGACTGCTGCAAGAACAGCTGCAAGCATGATTCCAGCAATGAACGGATGGAAAATAATTTGCCCGAGGGCAATGAAAACCGTTTCGGAATCCACTAACTTTACGCCAGGGTTCTGCTGGTAATAAGCGATCCCTACAAGCGCTGTTGCTACTGCACCGAGTAAACTGAGAATCATCCAACTAATCCCGATGCGACGGGCACTTTTCGTTTCCTTCACAGAACTAATCGCCATGAAACGGACGATAATATGCGGCTGTCCAAAATAACCGAGTCCCCATGCAACGGAAGAAATGACCCCGAGAAGGGTTGCCCCTTTCACAAGACTGAGCATATCCGGATTCACCGCATGGATCGAGTTGACAGTTTCCGGTATTCCACCTGTTACAAACACAGCAACGACCGGGACAAGAATGAGTGCTAGGAACATAATTAGACCTTGCACAAAATCCGTATAACTTACCGCAAGGAACCCACCGAATAGAGTGTATCCCACTACGACTACCGAAACAATGATGAGTCCAAGATGATAATCCAATCCGAACGAGCTGAGGAAGAACTTACCTCCAGCAACCATTCCGGAAGATACGTAAAATGTAAAGAAGACAAGAATAATTAGTCAGGAAGCGATTCTTAAAAGTCTTGACTTGTCTTTCAATCGATTTTCAAGAAAACTTGGAATCGTGATTGAGTCGTTCGTTACTTGGGTATATACCCGTAGACGCGGTGCTACAAAATACCAGTTGAGGTAAGCTCCAGTTGTTAAACCGATTGCAATCCACACCTCTGGCAGTCCTTTGTCATAGATTGCACCTGGCAATCCAAGCAGCAGCCATCCCGACATATCCGCAGCACCTGCACTGAGTGCTGTAACCGCGGGTCCAAGCGATCGGCCGCCAAGCATATAATCTGTTAAATTGGATGTACGACGGAACGCATACCATCCTATGAACACCATTGCCGCCATGTAAAGTACAATCGAAATCAGTTTGTAACCATCAGCTGACATTGTTCAATCCCCCTTTAATCTTTTCTAAGTAACCGTAAACGCTTTCATTACTATAAGCAAGCCCGGTCAAATCCATTATAGGCAAGTTAGACGCATTGCGCCATAACTTTTTTCGATTTATTTCCCGGGAAATAGCTATTATTCGACAGGAGGAATTCAATTGGATCATGAACGTTTTTTAAATGACGCCATCCAGCTAGCTACTGACAGTGTTTTTCGAGGCGGAGGCCCTTATGGCGCCGTCATCGTACGGGATGGTGAGATCATTGCAAGCGGAGTCAATTCAGTAGAACCGGATCACGATCCTTCCGCACACGCGGAATTGGTCGCTATCAGGGAGGCATGCCGAATCCTTGCTTCGACTGACCTTTCCGACACTATACTTTATGCAAGCGGCGAGCCTTGTCCAATGTGTTTAGCTGCATCCTATCAAGCTCGTGTAGGGGAAATCTATTACGCTTGCAGTAAGAAAGAAGCGATGGATATATTCCCTAAACCCGATAAAGTGGAACATTTCTTCAGTGATCAGGATAAGCCAGGCGCCCTGAGGGATGTGCCTTTTATCCGCTTGGAAACCGATCACAGGCTGGAGCCATTCAAAGCCGCCTCCAACGAGCAATCCAATGCTTCAAACTAAACAAATTTCATATATTTCGGTATTACGAGGAGGAATTCCAAATGCCTTGGACAAAAGATGATTACCCGGATACTTTTAAAAATACAGGGACCGACGTCCGCAACAAAGCCATTGAGATTGCGAACGCATTGCTCCGGGAAGGATACGAAGAAGGTCGTGCAATCTCCATCGGACTTTCCCAGGCAAGAGAAGCTATTGAAGGAAAAGCTGAAGACCGTCCTCACTTCGAGATACGGGCCCGTGATGATGATTGGGTATTGAAGAAAAAGAGTGCATCGTCCGTTATTTATAAGGAAAATACGAAAAGTGCTCTGCTCGATAAAGCAAAATCATATGTCTCGGAGCATGACGGTGTGTTAATGGTCTACCGAGAAGATGGGACAAAAGAACAGACGTTGTATGAATAACAAAGAAGCATGCCCTCGTTAGGTCGGGCATGCTTCTTTTTCAAGTGTGCAATGCTTTTTCTTGAGACATTTCACGTAACTTGAACTTTTGGATTTTCCCTGACGCTGTCATTGGGTAGGCATCCGTAAATTCAATATATCGCGGAATTTTGTGATGGGAGATAGCCCCCTTGCAAAATGTACGGATTTCTTCCACCTCCAATTCCATTCCGTCTTTCGGAATGACCCATGCCATCAGTTCTTCACCGTATCGCTCATCTGGTACTCCTACAACTTGGACGTCAGAAACTCCGGGATGGGTATATAAAAACTCTTCCACTTCACGTGGATAAATATTTTCTCCCCCTCGGATGACCATATCTTTCATGCGACCTGTTATGTCGAGATAGCCGTCTTCATCCAATCTAGCAATATCTCCTGTATGCAGCCAACCTTCTTCATCGATCGCTTCACGGGTTGCTTCCGGGTTGTTATAATAGCCTTTCATCACATGGTACCCACGGGTACAAAGCTCACCAGACTGCCCCTTCGGCAGTTCTTCGCCAGTAGCCGGATCAATGATTTTCACTTCTACATGAGGATGCGGTTTGCCGACTGTCGATACCCGCTTTTCAATCGGATCATCCGTCTTCGTTTGCGAGATGACAGGTGAAGCCTCTGTCAATCCATAACAGATGGTGATTTCCGATGCTCCCATCACTTCAATAACTTGCTTCATCACTTCAATCGGACACGTAGATCCCGCCATAATACCCGTTCGCAACTTGGTCGTGTCATAGTCATTGAAATCAGGATGATTCAACTCAGCTATGAACATTGTAGGAACTCCATGCAGCGCCGTACATTTCTCATTTTGAACAGCGCGGAGTACACGCGCAGCTTCAAATTGTTCCACAATGACCATTGTCGCTCCGTGAGTAACAGCTGCCAGAGTTCCTAAGACACATCCGAAGCAATGGAAAAATGGCACCGGGATACACAAACGGTCCTCGCACGTTAACTTCATCGTTTCCCCGATCATATTGCCATTATTAACAACATTATTATGAGTGAGCATGACGCCTTTAGGAAACCCGGTCGTCCCCGAGGTGTACTGAATGTTAATTACATCGTCTGGACTGAGTGATTCTTTGCGCTTTTCCAGTTCTTCGTCCAACACCATTTCTGCATGTTTCAGAAATTCCGACCATTTATAGATTCCTACTTCATTTTTCTCGGTCATCAGGATGACACGTTTCAAATCCGGCAATGCCTTACAGTGGATATGTCCGCCATCTCTTTCCTGTTGGGATGGACAAATGGAACGTAAGATTTCCAGATAACTAGTATCCTTGAAACCCTCATCCAGAATAAGGGTCGTCGCTTCAGATTGTTGCAGTAAATAATTCAATTCAGCTGCTTGATAATTCGTATTGACCGTTACGAGAACAGCTCCCATTTTTCCGGTAGCAAATTGACTCAGCAGCCATTGGGGTTTGTTATCCGACCAAATTCCAACGTGTTCCCCTTTTTGAATCCCAATACCCATGAATGCTTTTGCCAGTTCATCGGTCTCCTTGTCGAATTCGGCATATGTCTTTCTCAATAACCGCTCCGGATAGACATACGCTTCGTTTTCCGGATACCGAATTGCCTGCTCACTCAATATCTCTCCGACCGTCTTGTTCATCAGCTCCATTTCTCCATCCCCCTATCCAATTCTAAGTTCCTTCTATACTATCATATTTTTCTGATTGTGATGAATAATTATTAAATTACTTTCTACATTCATTCGACAAAAAAAGCAGGAAGTGAGTAACCTCCCTGCTTGCTTCATACAAATCCTATTCGTTACTCGATCGGAGTCACTCTTCCCCGTTCGTCTTTATAGAATACATGGTGCCTTTCCAATTTTGTCGGGGAGTCCAATCCTGCTGCTGCCGCTATACGGAATAAGCCTTCACGCATAGTTAAAATATAGTTGGTGACCCGGTACTTCTTCTCTTCCACTACTAGCCCGCGCTGTAAGTTCGGATCTGTCGTGGCGACACCAGCTGGACATTCATTCGTATGACATCGTTGTGCCATAATGCATCCAACGGAGATCATGAATCCACGTGCAATTTGAACAAGGTCCGCTCCCATTGCCAGCGCAATCGCCGCTTTGTCCGGAGTTGTCATCTTTCCGGAAGCAATAATTTTCACTCGATCCCGTACCTCGAACTTCCTTAACGCATCATCCAGTATGACCAATGCAGATCGAATTGGCAGACCTACCGAATCTGCTAAGTCCTGATACGTCGCCCCCGATCCGCCTTCGGATCCATCTACAGAAATAAAGTCCGGGCCCTTTCCTGTTTCCTTCATAAATGAGGCAAGTTCTTCAGCATCCGATTTCCCGCCTATTACGATCTTAATACCAACAGGCTTTCCTGAATGATTTCGGATCTTTTCGATAAAGGAAAACATGGATGGAAAATCATCGAACTGATGGAAACGGTTCGGACTGTTAATCGTCTTAAACGGAGTGACATTCCTTATCATGGCAATTTCTTCTGTCACTTTAGACCCCTCGACGTGACCGCCCCGCATTTTAGCACCTTGAGCCAGTTTCAGTTCAAATGCCCGGACTTTCGGGTTTTCCGCTTTTTCAGTGAGGAGATTCCAATCGAATTCACCGTCTGTGGTACGAAACCCAAACAATCCGGAACCGATTTGCGCGATGATATCTGCATCGCCTGCTAGATGATGCGGGGATAGACCACCTTCTCCTGTATTCATCCAAGCACCCGTTGCCATCCCGATTCCTTTGGAAAGTGCCGTAATCGCATTTTCTCCGAGTGCGCCATAACTCATCGCTGATTGTCCTAGTAAACTATGGACACGGAAAGGATGCTTACATGTCGGACCAATCACGACTGCGTCTTCATCTGGAAGTAACCACGGTTGTGCCGTCACTTCCTCCCGATGCTCTCTCCTGGAGAATAATCCTTCCCCATCGACAACATAGCGCATCGAATCGATTTTGCGATCATTATCGACGCGCATTTCTTCGTTCTGCTTCGTAAACATCGCATTGCGCAAGTAATAGCCTGGAGAGTCGAAGTCCCGTTTTGATCCGAATCCGATGACGCTATTTAAGTATTTTCCCGGTAGGACCATATGCAAATAGTCTTCCCGACTAAACGGTTTGCCTTCGTTATCACTATCGAATAAGTATTGCCTGAATTCCGGACCCACTTTTTCAATCATATAGCGGATTCTGCCGAGTATAGGATAATTACGTAAAATAGCATGCTGCTTCTGCCTCCGGTCAAATATGTAAACATATAAAATAGCAAAAACGGGGATAACGATGACTGCAGTTATTATCAGCATGGTGGTAAGAGAAATTCCTTCCAAAGAGCTCATAAGCTCCACTCCTTTTCTATCGTCTCAAACTGGTGTACCATTAATCACAATCACTAGTTGGAGGCGATTCTTAATGGTTATTGACTTACTGAACTCCCATGCATCTGTTCGATCGTACACAGATGAGCTATTATCCAAAGAAACAGTCAGAGAACTGGTATCTGCCGGGCAGCACGCCGCCAGTTCCCATTTTGTCCAAGCCTATTCAGTCGTCCACGCGACCGATGAAGCGGTTCGAGCAAAACTTGGAGAGTATTCAAAAAACCCTCATCAATTCAATGGCGCAGGTGCCGCCTTGGTCTTTTGTGCAGACTTCCACCGCTTACAGGCAGCGGCTGCATTGCATGAGCGCTCGATTGACTTCTCTCATGCAGAAGCCATGCTTGTCGGAACAATCGATGTAGCGCTCTTTGCACAGAATATTGCCATCGCTGCCGAATCGAAAGGATACGGGATTTGCTATATCGGTGGCGTTCGGAATAACCCTGCTGAGATTAGCGAACTTCTAAAACTCCCGGAGGGTGTCGTTCCGTTGTTCGGCATGACAATCGGTGTTCCTGCCAAAGTGAATGAAGTGAAACCACGTCTGCCACTAGATGCGGTGCTGCATGAGAATATGTATGATGCAAGCAACTATGACGAGGTTCTTCGAGAGTACGATGCGACGATGGCAGCATATTATGAAACGAGAAGTTCAAATCAGAAACTTGCTGGATGGACAGAGCAGATGGCTGACTTTTTAGAATCCCCTCAACGTCCGTACATGAAAGAATTTTTAAGAGAGCAAGGATTCAAGTTTGACTAAGAGTAGTCTTTCTTCCCTACCTCTCTTGCAAAGGAGTCAAACCTAATGGAATTTGAAAATTTGATCACCGACTTGGCGAAACGTCTGACAGATGGTACTTTTGTCCGCGCTACGTTCAGTCAACCACGTACGAAAGCAGATGGATTGTTGCGCATAAAAGCGAAACCCATTGAGTTGAAAGGCGAGTTGCACATACAGTTTGAAGAACAGTTTGAACGTGTGTTGAATCACCATAATATTTCAGCCCAAGGTGTAGAATTATTCCTGACAAATGCATTGATGCGCTTTAAACAAGTACAAGCAGAATTCACAGGTGAAACCATTCAAATACAGCTGACTAAGAAATTTAAAGTTTCATGGAAATCGAGTGTATCAGAGACATCGAGAACCCCTGATTTATCGCATAATCGCAAAAAGAATTATTTGCTGGAGGAAGGAACTCCTTATCCATTTTTAATACGCCTGGGCGTTCAGACCGCTGACGGGCATATTAAGAAACAAAAACACGATAAGTTCAGACAGATCAATCGGTTCATTGAATATATCGATGATGCATTGGCACATCTTCCAAAAAATAAAACTGTACGAATTCTCGATTTCGGTTCTGGTAAGTCCTATTTGACGTTCGCACTGTATCATTATCTTCACATTGAAAAAGGACTCGATATCCATGTGACCGGTCTCGATTTGAAGAAGGAAGTCATTGAAGAGTGTTCGGAGATTGCACGTGATCTTGAATACGATCGCCTGGAGTTTTTAGTCGGAGATATTAATGATTATGAGGATGAAACCTCTGTGGATATGGTGGTCACTTTGCATGCGTGTGATACTGCAACGGATATGGCACTTGCTCGTGCGGTTCGATGGGGAGCGAGCGTGATTTTGAGCGTTCCTTGCTGTCAGCATGAATTGTTCAGTCAAATCCAGTCACCCGCGTTGGATTTGATGTTGCAGCATGGACTTGTGAAAGAACGTTTTTCTGCACTGGCAACGGATTCGATCCGGGCGGAGCTGTTGACGCTTGCGGGGTATGAGGCACAATTGCTCGAGTTCATCGACATGGCGCATACTCCGAAAAACATTTTGATCCGAGCGTACCATTCCGGGAAGCAGCCTTCCTCTGAGTCGATTGAGCGGTATACGGCATTCCGCGATCTATTGAATGCAAAACCGTTTTTGGAGAATGAGTTGAAGTTGGATGTATTGAGCGGAAGGAAATAAATGGAGGTCCCCTGCTGTTGCAGGGGACTTTTTTGCGGAGTGGAGCGGGTTTTGGGGCTGAATGAGCGGGTTCTGGCTTGGAATGAGCGGGTTCTCCTCGGGAATGAGCGGGTCGCGGGACTAAACGGGCGGGTTCTCCCTCGGAATGAGCGGGTTGCGCGGCGGAACGAGCGGGTTCCCCCTCGGAACGAGCGGGTTCGTCACCGGCTTGAGCGGATTCCCCCCTCGCTTGATCACTTTCCCAATGGCTTAAGTGGATCCGCCCCTCGCTTGATCACCCCATGCTGAATTCATCCATAAAATGAAAAACATCCGCGCTCCCACATGGGGAGGCGGACGTTCGTTTACAACTCAGGCACGGATGATTCTCGTGCCATCACTTCATCATACTTTGCATTATCGAGCTCTCCTGTCACGCGTGCGGTTGTGACCCCCGCTGTCATGGAACCGCTGACGTTTAACGCCGTGCGCCCCATGTCAATGAGCGGCTCCACCGAGATAAGAATCCCAGCCAACGCAATCGGGAGATTCAATGCAGACAATACGAGGATGGCAGCAAACGTTGCGCCCCCACCCACTCCTGCCACTCCAAACGAACTGATGGCGACAATTGCAACAAGCGTCAAAATGAATTGAACGTCAATCGGTTGACCGACAGTTGGTGCAATCATGACCGCGAGCATCGCTGGATAAATACCAGCACAACCGTTTTGTCCGATGGATAATCCAAATGATCCTGCGAAGTTTGCGATTCCATCAGGGACTCCAAGCCGAGTTGTTTGTGCGTTGAGTGTCAATGGTAAAGTTCCTGCACTGGAACGGGAAGAGAATGCGAACAGCAAGGTGTCCCCTGCTTTCTTCACGTACGTAATCGGGTTCAATCCAGTTGCTGCAAGAATGGCTAAGTGCACCAAGAACATGACAATCAAAGCAGCATAGGAAGCCGCTACGAACTTACCGAGATTCAAAATTGCTCCATAATCGGATAACGCCACTGTCCGCGCCATGATAGCGAGAATCCCGTAAGGTGTAAGTCGTAGCACGATTTTTACAACTGCCATGATCAATGAATAAACTGCATCGATTCCTTTTTGAACTACGGCAGCCTGTTCAGGTTCTTTTCGTCGGATCGTCAAAAATGCGAATCCTAAAAATGCTGCAAAGATGACTACACCGATTGTCGATGTTGGACGGGCGCCTGTGAAATCGAGAAACGGATTAGCGGGCAACAAATCCAGCAGCTGGTCTGGCAGAACTTTATCCGAAACGTCTGCAGCAGTCTCTTCTAACGTAACTCCTCGAGAAATCTCGGCATCCCCTTGGACGATTTGCTCAGCATCCAATCCGAACAAGAGGGCGGAACCGATACCAATAAGTGCAGCAATTGCTGTTGTACCAATGAGCAACCCTAAAATCAAGGCCGCTTGTTTCCCAAAGTTCTTCCCGGCTGCCACTTTCGTAAAAGCAGTCAAAATCGAGATGAACACGAGGGGCACTACGATCATTTGTAAAAGTTTAATATAGCCTGTTCCTATAATATTGAACCACGGAACCGATTGCTGAAGCGCGCTCGAGTCCGCCCCGTAACTGACGTGTAAAATAACACCATATACAATACCAAGACCTAACCCTGTAAACACCCGCTTGGAAAACGAAATATGTTTGCGGTTCATCCAAAATAATATACTAGCTAACAGAAGTAATCCTGCCACATTCAACAACACAAAACCTGTTTCCATCCCGATGTCCCCCTTTGTAAATATTTTATGATTTTCTGATACACTTTATCTTATGTATTTAATTCCTATATGTCAACTAGGGATTGAGGTTTTTTTATCATTTCCAATTAAACTGACAGTGTGAGCGCAGAGGAACAGCGTTAACTAAATAATCGATATTATTAAAAAGAAGTTCCACGCAGATACAAAATTTGCTACACTAAATGAAATCTACTATACAAATGGAGGGCTCACATGTTTACACTTCCTGTTTCAGAAACGGTGTCACTGAAATTACTCGAACAAGAGGATGCAGCTAACATCTTCTTTCTGGTCAATGAATCCAGGGATCATTTGCGGGAATGGCTTCCATGGGTCGATGGCGTACTCTCCCCCGAAAGCTATCGGCCTGTCATCGAAATGTGGCTGAAACAGTTTGCGGAGCACAATGGCTTTCAAGTCGGGATTTTGTATAAAGGCGAACTGGCAGGAATGATTGGATTCCATAAAATCGACTGGCTGAACAAAAGTACGAGTCTGGGGTATTGGATCGGGGATGGGTTTCAAGGCCACGGCATCATGACAGATTCAGTTCGTTCATTAGTTAGCTATGCGTTTTCTACATACAAATTGAATCGCATTGAAATTCGGTGCGGAGTCGAAAACGTAAAAAGTCGAGCAATCCCAGAACGACTCGGCTTTCAACTTGAAGGAATTCAGCGTGATGGGGAGTTTCTCTATGATCATTTCCATGATCTAGCTGTCTACAGTATCCTTTCGCATGACTGGAAATAAGCCATATTCTCCAGCTACTTCTCCCAAAAAAAGAGAGTAGCTGTTTTTTGAAGGCTAGTGATTCATCCCCTACCGACCTAGGAAAACCCAATAGCAACAGGCTTCTTCGAAGATCTTCAAATGATGAACGTTCGATACCATTTCAAGTATTCCTTACTCTCTTTTTGTAATCTTCAGTTAATAAAAAATTCACATCTACAGGTTACACTACTTAAATAATTCATTTGCTTGAAAATCCCGCAAAGGAGGTCAACTGATGACAGCAGCGAAAACATCTAAAGTCAATACCGGATTCGTTATTTTGTTAGTCGGTGTTTTCATGGCAGCTCTGGATAACGGGATTATCAGTGCTGCACTTACCACCATCAACACCTCATTCGGTGTAAGTGCTACACAAGGATCTTGGGGAATCACTTTGTACACTCTTGGTCTTGCAGTCATGACACCGATTGTCGGGAAACTTGCTGACCGCTATGGACGTAAAAAACTCTTCCTCATCGAAATTGTGATTTTCACCATCGGTTCGCTTGGAGTAGCGCTCAGTCCGAATTTCACGCTCTTTCTTGCAGCGCGTATGTTCCAATCATTTGGCGGTGGCGGTATTTTCATTATCGCGAGCTCCCATGTGTTGAGTACGTTTACGAAAGAAAAACAAGGCAGCATGCTAGGACTTCTAGGCGGCATGAACGGGATCGCGTCAGTTGTCGGGCCAAACATCGGAAGTTTCCTGATCGACGTAACAGGAAACTGGCATTGGCTGTTTTTAATCAACGTTCCTATTGGGATAGCACTCGTCGCAGTCGGTTTCTTCTCATTGGAAGAAACAAAATCCTATGTCATGTCTAAAATTGACTTTCTCGGGATATCGTTGTTGTCCTTCTCTATTCTCAGCGTCATGTTCGCCATTAACAACGTCGGCCGTGGCGGTTCGTTCGCGGATGTATTCATCAAATGGAGTGTCCTCGGACTTCTTATTCTCGGAGTCCTCATTTTCGCGGCATTGATCTTTGTGGAAAAGCGCAACGAACAAGGGGATGAAATCGACCCGATTCTTCCCTATAGTCTACTTCGCAAGCCGACATATGCGATGACAATGGTGATGGGCTTATTATCAGGGACGTTCATCGGTGCGATTATTTTCATCCCGTCCTTTGCGCAGCAGATTCTTGGAATCTCAGCCGCGAAGTCAGGATATTGGATGACACCTCTAGCGCTCGCATCAGGTATCGGGGCTGGGGGCGGCGGTTATTTTGTCGATAAAAAAGGGCCCGTCAAGACACTGATTTTCGCTGGAATTATCGGAATCATCGGCTTTGGGGGTCTGGGGTATTTTGCAGATACTAAATTGCTGTTCATCCTCTTCTCTGTCATCGCAGGCGTGGGATTCGGCTTTGTACTCGGTGCACCGCTCACTGTCCTTACGTCCAACGCTGCTGGAACGCAAAAAGGTTCGGCGATTGGTACCCTTTCCGTAGCGCGTCAAGTAGGATTGACGATTTCTCCTACGATTTTTGCTGCATTCATTCAAAATGGGTTCAGTAAAATCGGGGACTTGATCCCTCAAAAATTGAAGGAGCACGGAATTGATCCAAGTCAGCTCCCTGAAGGGTCCATGGAGGGGTTGGCAGGTGGCAGTTATGGGGAGTTGCAAGCTAAAATCGATCAGATCCCTGCACCTGAAGTGAGAGAAGCGCTTCATGAAGCTTTCCAACAAGCTGCTCACTCGGCATATGAACCGATCTATTTGACGACTGCCGTCATGGCGCTTCTTATGATCATCATTTCGATCATGTTCAGCAAACAGTTTAAACAAGACGCAATTGAAAGCGACCGGTTAGATACACTGGAAAAACATAAGCCTGCTTCAGATAACGAATAAAACCATTTTCACAGCCGTTCAGGACGATCCTGAACGGTTTTTTCCGTAATTATATCCTAAGTTTCGCACACTCCGGATTACTCTTTCCATTCTGCTTTCAACAGAAGGCAGCGATCATAAGCTTGAAGCTGTTCCAACGCTTTTTCATCGCTCATATTGAACGTTTGTACCCTTCCGCTAGCCGAGACGATGTAGTATGCGAGATAAGAGACTTCGCCTTGTTTCAATGTAAGCTCACTTTCAAAAGTGGGCATTAATGTCGATCCGCCTGGCATCGCTTCTAGTTCAGGCAGTAACCGTCCCCCTGGTGAGCTGAAAAGGATTCGTTCTATCGTATTTTCATCTGACTGTTCTACTCCAAATGCGATTATTGGCGCCAGCTGTTCTGCTGATCCATTCCAGGGAGTTTCCGCAAGCGTTCCTACGTATTCCCCGTGTTCATATTGCTCAATGGTGAATTGAATGCTTTTGCCTTCAGGCAATGTGTCTTTAGAAGTGAAATGTAGGGCTTCCATGCCACCCGCACTGTAGATTAACTGCTGTTCATCCTCCGTCAACACTCTCTGTGTCAACGTGATGGACTTGCTTCCGAAACATCCGGCTAACAACAACGCTGCTACTAACCAAATTCCAGCTGCACCAATCCGTTTCACACGCATCCCCTTTGTTTGTCAGCGTTATCCTACGACAGTTGTCGGCAAAAAGATGTAGTTCTCTTTTGACACACGTTCCCCGAATTCAAGCGGAATCCGCTCACTGAAAATCGGCCCATCTGCAACGACAGTATGGAACTCTCCAGACTCTCCGCAACTATCGATTCCGAGTGCATCGAGTTCATCCATCAGTTCAATCGTAAATCGTTTTCCTAGAAAACGTTCCGGCATAAGACTCGTGTTGACTACAATAATATACGCTTCAAATCCCGCGGCAATGAATTCCTCTAGTAATTGTCGTCTCGGGATAAGCCATAGTGGGTGCAGCGCGGTCATTCCTGCTTGCTCACAGGTTTTCTGCACCCAGATCCTATGGTCTTCCAAATCGATGTCCCCGAATACTCCATAGGCAATGCCCGCCCCGGTACATTCCTTCATGGCGTCTACAAATTCCTGCTCATACGATTGCCATGAGGCTTGCCGCTTCATGAAGGTGGCACCCATTCGTTCTGCTTGTGCGCGAACTACTGATTCTGGCAGCGCATGGGATCGTGAGCGGTCCGCATCTTCTTCAAACATCGTCCACACCCGTGTAAGTCTATCACCGTTCTGTACAGCTTTGTAGACAGCCATTGCAGAGTCCTTTCCTCCACTCCAAGATGCTGTAAATTTAGGTTCTAAATCAAATGTTGG
>NZ_JBCMNO010000002.1:0-93557 GCF_050459885.1 Sporosarcina gallistercoris
TTCCTCGGCTCGCTTTTTTGTTTGTTGTATGTTACTCGTCTTTAAGTTTTAAAGGGATAGTTACACGCTGTTTTTCTAAGAAAAAATATTTTTAGAATAAGTTGTCAAGATTTGATAAGGTTCCTGTATATCCTGGCTCTTATGCAGAACAGCTTCAGCAAGTAAAAGGAAATACTTACTTTCAGAGGTCCTCGCTATAAAGCTGACGTTTCACATTTTGCAAAGAATACAGAAATACGGCTTATGGAATTGATTGTTGTTCCCTTGTTGAAATCGATCACCTTGGAAAGTTTCGGAATCCAGCGTAAAGCCACTGCCGAACAAAAAAATATTCCAATAGTAGACCTTTCGCCCATCGTATGTAAGAGCCTGGATTATGAGTAGTATTTGTTATTTATCACTACAATCTTAAGGGGCGGGAACAAACTTGGAATTTATATCAACTGCCTATACACAGCAATTACAAACAAATACCCCCCAAAAAACTTTTGGGGGGTATCTTTACTCTATCACCATTGGTTGAAGGATTTGTGCTCTGAGTAATGAAGGAATCCTTGTTGTTGGGAGAATTTCATGCTTTTCGCATGTTGTGAAAATGAAACCGTGAATACCTTAAAGTTATGCTCTTTTTGCAATTGTTGAAGGGCATTAATTTGATTTTTGGACCACTGATCTGTGGAAACCGTCTTATACTCAAAGTCCTCCCACATTATTGCGTCCATATAGGCGGCGGTTTCCTCTTTAAATAGTTCAATACCCCAGTTTTGAATCTTAGAAAGATCGGGGTGTTCACGTTCTAACTCGTCCAGGAAGGTAATGAAACCTTTCGTTTGTGCCTTATATTGTTTCGGATCTTTCACGAAAAACTGATCTTCCATATCTCCGACTGTATCAAAGAAGACTCCATCAAATCCTTTGGCAACGACTTGGGTTTTGATGTCGTTCATTAAAACGGATCGGTAGTGGGAGGATGTCATATCCATCAAATAGGAATCCCATTCTTTGAAATGGATGCGTTGCCCATTTTCAGTAAAGAAATCCTGAGGTTGCAGTGAATTGACGCGTACGGTATTCCAAGTGTCCGATTCCATTACCGATACATATGCATACAATTTTGTTCCTGACTTTTGTAACTTGGATACAAGATCTTTTGTATAAAAGGCTGGTTCTACAATAACCAGGTCATATTTTTTCATTTGACGTTGTACTTTTGGGGTAGGCTCATCGTAAAAGATTTTATAAGATTGAATGTGGTCTACCGGCGTAGGTTCCATTGAAGCAAAGGTCTCCTTTCCGGAAACAATAGTAACGACCAAGAGGCAGAGGAACAGGACGGGGAAAATTTTTCTAAACACAAAAAGCCCTCCTAGGCTATTAGAAGGGAAGGGAGGTTAGCAGATTGGCGATCGGTATGCTTCCACTAGAAGCATCGACGACCCATATCTTTGCGCCCCTATTTTTCAATAGGTTTGCCCTTCACAACCCTCTAATGGGTGGTTTTAGTTAGCCATCGGCTCCTATCATCACTATAACTGCTGAAGTTTTGTCAAGTCAATTTAAAATTTAAAGTATAGGAATTATAATCCTATAACGTTGACGATATCGACACACAAGTCATCTTCAATCTAATTAGAAAAGGTATCGTTATCTCTTTGATAAAGTCTTTTTGTTAATATCGTGAAGAATTTCCCGTTTTCAGGCGGATGTGAGTTTTGAAAGGCATGAGCATCGATAGTTTGTAGAAGTTTGGCGAGCCGATACCCTGCAAAAAGGAATGCACTTGCTGCACCAATACTAAAACTCAGACCATACGCCCCAGTCCCGAGAGGCAGTAGAGCAATTGTAAGTAACAAGATACCAAAGAAGAAAATTAAGGAAGTATAAAAAGCTCCTTTATGATCTTCAAAGTATAGCAATAGCAGTTGGAACACCAGCATACCTGCATTTGCAAAAGCACCTAACAAAGTTAGTCTGAATATGGAAACAAACTCTCCGTCCATATGGATAGTATTTCCAATCCACCCTGCTAATAGAATGAGCAATCCTGTAATCAATGCCTGATTTCGTAACATTCTGTAGAGCATCTGTTTCAAAACACGTTGCATTTGAGATTTGGATGTCTCTATCTGCTTTAAACTTCCTCCTTTGTTGATAAAGCCGTAAAACGTTCTGTATTTATCGTAAAATCGAGTTTCAACAGCAATGACAAAGTACATGAGCATGGGGATAATGGATAAAAAGCTCCAAAATACAGCTGTGTCGTAAACGGTGTGATAACGGAAGAAGCTATATAACTCTGAGGATCCTTCACCGGACCAGATCACCCAATTTGCAATCCATAATCCGGAAGTATAGAAAAACCCAATGCCTACAAACATCGGGTATTGATCAAACGTTTGTAAATAGGAAAGGGGATATTCGCATGATTTTACTTCAAAAGCTCTTGCAATAGAAGAGAAGATCATTAGAAGCGTTGTTGTCATCCCAAAGATGAATGGCAGCAATAAGTATGCAGATGCTTCTACTGTGGAAAGTGTCTGAAAGGAAACAAAACGAGTGAATAGAAATACGCCGAGTCCTGCAATAAGTCCTCCAGTAGCAAAAGACCATGCAATTTTTTTGTAGTTGCGCAGTGCGGATACAAAGAGAAAGCAATTCCAGTTCAATAGCATGATGTAAAAGAAGATAATTGTCAGTACTTCAAAGTAAAAAGGTAGCGATGACATTATGACAAATAGAATTGCGGGAACCGTGCCAGTTAAGACTGAAGTTTTAGTTAGTCCTAAAAATGCTGGGAACAGCTTGTGATACCGTTTTCCGAATAACTCATTTGCTACGTATCGTGTCATGACGAGTTGCTGAATACTGAACAGCACCTGAGAGAAGATAAAACAGTAGGCAAGTGTAATATTAAAAAGGCTCGCTGTTTCAAAAGAGATAGCTAATGTGTTACGTATTAACCACTGAGTGAGGGTAATTGCAGTGATAATCGTTAACCATGGACCGGAAGTGACCATGAGAGAGAACCCATATGCTTTTAGTCGAGATGAATAATGATCCTCCTTAAACAACTTTTGAAGTTGAAACCCGATCCCTGCCATTAGTAGGTCACTCCTTTTTTATAGAGTATTTGATAAGCAGATAGCATCTGAGTCTGCAGATATCTTTTGGAAACACGTTGTCTAGCAACTATCCCCATTTCACATCGCAGTTCTTCATGCTGCATCAAATGGATGATTGCTTCTGCCATCGCCTGCGAATCAAGAGGATTTACAACGATGCCAGCATCTCCAGTTGTGTCAGTTAACGTTCCTTCAATTAACTCCCGGCATGATCCAACGTCAGTTGCGATACATGGAACGCAATAAGAAAATGCTTCAAGTATCGACAAAGGCTGTCCCTCTGAGAGACTTGAAAGAACCATTAAGTCAAAAGTCGGAAGATAATCCTTAACATTTACTTTACCGGTAAATATGACATCTTTACTTAACTGAAGTTGATCAAGCAATTCCAGACATTCGGCAGCGTATACAGGATTTTCAGACATTGGACCAAGAACCTGCCAGTTGAATAGAATACCGCGATCCTTCAATTCGCGTGCTGCATAGAGCATCGTTTTAATATCTTTTATCGGAACGACTCTTAGAACCGAGCCGATCTGAAACGTTTTGGATTCCCTTGTCACTGAAGGTTTACCTGCTGGCAGCACAACTCCATTCGGAATAATGGATAGTTTTTCAGTGGGGGCGCCGTTAGCTTCCTGAAGTCGGGAATTCTGCTCAAATAATGTAATGACAGAATGAGCGTGTTGATATGCATACATTCCAAGATGTTGAAAAAAACGTATCCAACCAATTTTAAACGACTCAGGGATCCAATCACTTAACAGAATGTCCTCTTCTCGTTCACGTGTATAAATACCATGCTCAGTGAGCAGGAAAGGTATCCGCTGATCAGTTGCAATCCGAGTAGCGAGTAATCCGGCATAGCCAGTGGAAACGGAATGGATGACATCTAACTTAGGCATCGGTTGCTGTAAAATCGTGAGTACGGGTAAGTACATGCCCTGCAGCATATAATAGTATTCTATGAAGTTTGCGTTTTGTTCTGCTTTACTACATCGCTTAGCAATCTCATAAAAAATATCACTCTGAAAAAATGAGGATGGAGAAACGTCTTGCAATAATGCATGCAGCAAGTGCAGTACTTCGGCAGATGGATTGTTGCGTTCGAAAAAAGAGGCGATCAGGTTGAATTCATCATCAGTCAGTGAAAAGCTTGGTTTTTTAACGCCTGATCTCCGCTCGAATTGAATCGGAATATCAATAATAGTATCTACATTAGGGGGCAACTTGTATTGGAGTACTTGGTCTTCCGCCGCAGGGATGATTGCGAGGATGGTGAATCTGTGTTCAGGCATCCCTTCAATAAGTCCTTGCGTCCAGCTGGAGACACCCCCGCTTACGTAAGGATAGCTCCCTTCACAAACTAAACCGATTTTCATTTTGCATCGACTCCTTTTGAGATTGGTAAAACCACAGGTACTTTCCTGATCTCGAGTTGATAGGTTGAACCATCATCCCCTATAGGATAAACCGTAACGTCACTAGATTGTGTGTGCTCCAACTGTTCGCCGTCATTCAAGCGGATGAGTAGGCGCATCGGAGTAGGCATATCGGTTGCACCGATCGATATTGAGTCCTCCGTGTGCTGGATGGATACGGTCCCTTCTAAGAAACTTCCTAAATAAGCAGTAGCTTGTGTAGCAGTGTAGGGAGAAAGTATAGGGTATGCAGTTTTAAGTTCCGCCAGAAAAGAAGTAAACTCGACCTTTAGCTGTTCCCACATGAAACCATTCGAACGGGAACTGATCAGATCGTCGGGATGGACGAAATGACTTACCATTCCCAAGTGTCCAAGGGCATCCACCGCCCCCAGCCTATTGGATTCATCCACATGGAATCCACTCGAAAAGCGCGGGAGGTTGAATAGTTGAGGGTGCCTGTTATCCATCCCTATTTCTTGGATATAGCTTCCTGCCACTTGCCCGTCATATACAGAAGATATCGTACGCAGATCCGGAAGCTGTGATTCAAGAGCGGAAATGCCCGTTTCATCCAATATGTTCGATGGCGGCACATATGTTTTAAAACTCGACGTAGGATAGTACTCTTTCAGTAGATGCTGCATGTACTTTATTCCTTCTGCCATCGTTTCCTTGTTCTCCCAAGGTGTGTAGCCCAGGGTTCCATCAATGGCCTCGCTGCCTAGCAGTAAAGGCTGGTGATTGTATCCGTGTAAGCCGACCTCGTGTCCGTGGTGATAAGCATCACGGGCGTAGTAAGAAAGCTCTTTCCGATTTTTTTCAACCAATTCTTTACCACTTGCGTTAATTTTATCTTCATAAGTTCCAATCATGACAGTGGTATAGAGAAGATCTTCTTCTGATGCGATATCCTTCATATCTGCCCACCAAACGTTTTGAAGAAAAGATTGTGGTGACATGGCGTAGTACTCTTGATAGGCAGTTTGGTCGGCTCCCCATTTTTCTGGAAATGGTGCTGGAAAGTCATCGATGTACACCACTTCAACACCTGTAAGAGCAACTACAAAACGCTGAGGGACGAGTTCCAACGTTTGTAGGAATAGGCCTCGTGAACTTTTGGATGAAAGCCAGGTTCCATTAAAGAAGCCCACTCGTCCATCACCATAAGAGTTCGTCCAAAACAATGGTGTGCCTTCACTTTCCATGTACAGCTCTGATTCGTCTGCAATTGTCACTTTCATGCTGTTATTGACGATAGCTTCAACAGCCGGTAACTTTTCATAAATCGTATTCCATGGTTTCGTGATATCAATTCCATGAACTGAACTTTGTGAGAATCCTTCGTTACTTTTAATGCCTGCCAACGCATTGAATTGGTTTTCATTGAACCGTTTTCCAACATATAGATTGCCTCCGTTTTTTACAAAGGAAGCGATGTACGTTAGCTGAGAAACCGATAACTTTTCAGTAGCGGTGATCAGCGTGTGGTAAGGGGAGGGTTTTAGAGAGGCGAGCTCTCTCTCTCCGATGATCGTATAGGGAAGTTTAGCGTATTCCAACGTTTTTACGAATTGATGGAACTGTCCTTCGTTGGCTTCGTGAATGTCCAGAATATAATAATGTGGTATCTCAGCTCGTGAATTTGCAGTCGCTGAACCCGTCAGCAAAGAGGACTTCTGATGTTCCGCAGCTACGTCTTCTGATAACTTCGGGATGAGCCGCTGAGGGTGGTTCCGGGAAAACTGGATGACTATGATTGTGAGGATGAGAAGCACTCCAGTCAGCAACAACAACTTTTCTAACTGCTTATTTGGGGAGTCCATAGTGATCGGATAACCTCCTGAAACTTCTGTGTTGTGGCACTTAACTGGTCACGTTCTTCCAGACTGGCAAGTAGCCGGGTTGCCTCTTTCCAATTGTCTTGGTATATCAACGTTTCAATCAGTTTCTCCTGGAAGACAAGTAGGTCGGGAAATCGGAAGATCGCTCGTCGATAATGAATCATTACCCGACGACTATTCTTATCCTGTATTGTAAAAACTTCACCGAGTTCACGGTAGGCATCAGAATCATCAGGGTCAATTTCAATAAGTCGTTCTAGTAGTCGTGTTTGCTTCTGAAGCAATCGCTCTTGCTCGATTTCACTTAGTAATTCACTGAGCCAGTATGCGCGATAAGCCTGGTACAAGGATGTCAAATGCTGATGCTCGTCCGCAACTGGACGACTTTCCAGTTGCTGAATCCGTTGCAGATGACGATCATTCAGTAAGTGGTATGTCGTGGAGGCATAGTGTGCAAGCTCAGGTCGAGTACTGGCATTTTGCACCGCTTTTTTTAAATACGTCCCTTGTCCTTTTGTAAGCAAATGAATGTGCCGAATGATCAATTCCCGGCTGACATCTGGTCTTCCGCTTTCTATGCTAAGTGCAATCGGCATCACTGTGATAGAATGTGCCGCATCGTTGCGCCATTCATCATAAGGAAGTACATCGAAACGAAGTGTTTCCTCATAGTCCAGCAAATCGGTCGCATCCGTCTCCAGTGAATAACGGAATAGGAGAGCACTTCCGACTAGGCCAAGAATGGGTACGACCAAGGAGACGATGGTCAGCCAGTCTAGAACTCCGTAGGCCTCAACCGGAGTCAAGGTTTTCGCGCCCCAACGAACCAGTAGGACAATCACAGCGTATAGGATATACATTATGATGATTTGAGATGCGTCCATTCAGATCGCCCCCTCTAGAAGGGAGTTGGCAATACGTGACTGAATGACATCGGCATATCTTATATCCGTACCGGGCAGCAGAAATAGTAATTGATGTGTAGAGGGATTCCAGCATATGATATCCATTTCACGTAATTCATCTCTCAACAGTTCATATATTTTTTTCAGATTGATAGGTTTTTTAGGAAGGGCGACGGTAAAGGTCGAGTATGGTTGGTTGAATCGATATTTCCGCTCTTGATGAATGGCGAGCATATCGCTGTAATAAGAAGATGTATAAAAAGGTGTACCGGGAACAAGCATGTCTTTTCGCCTTACTTCCTCTTTCTGTAGGGCGTCCGTGAGGGGGTCAGCGACAAAACGAAGAATCCATTTAAGTGTTTCGAGACCGTCGAGTGTCACTCGGAACAAATCAACTTTTCGTATTACCAATACATATTTCACGGTGGTTCCGGTATAGATGGGGGCACAGATGAGTGGACCAGAGGCTTCAGGGTTATCAAGTGATCGCATATACAGCTCTTTTTGTGTAAGGACCCTTTTGAATAGAAAAGGATGATCTTCATAAAAGTAAGAAGACGGCATATATTCTTCATTGGAGCTTCGATGGACTTTAAGACGCCAAACTTTGCTGGAATGATCAACATGGTATATACCAAAAACTTTTGCACCATAGTGTTCCTGGATGATCCGTATTGCTTCGTTCAGTATTTTTTCAGAATGTCCTCGATTCAATAAGTTTGTAATGGCATAGATACTTGCGAGGTTTGTTTCATTTTCGACTATTTTTAGCTTGAGATGGTCATTCGCCTCTCGGAATGCTGTGAGGGTATCGCCGGATTGCTCATACTCTTGCTGTAATTCCTCTTTTTCGTAATAGAGATCCTGATACCGTTCGTTCAGTGAAGTCCGAAATGTTCCGCTTAACAGACCGATAACAATCAGAGATAGTGAAAAGCGGAAAAAATCAGGTTCATAAAAAAGGATAATGGGATCATTGCCAGCCTGGGTGCCATAAAACAAATAGAGGCAGCCCCCCCAAACAATAGCAACTAATGAATAACCAATTCCGTAGCGGATACCGAACAAAAACGCAGTGACCAGTAAAAACGTTCCAATCCATTCAAGATTCAGCACCTGGTAACTTGCCGCAAACACGAAAAATAATGAAACTACAACGAATTCTATCAAGATAACCCAGGTTTTTTGGGGGCCATAGATGATTGACCGTTCACTTCTCATACCGTTTCACGTCCTTTCTGGAGACCTCTCCAGTACTCAGACACTCCATCTAGAAAACTATAGCGAGGTGACCAATTGAGTTGTTGGACCGCTTTACTATTGTTTAAGGTGCTATGTTCCAAATCACCTAGCCGTTTTTCTGCGTATTCTACTGTCATGGGGAAAGAAGTATGTTCCAGGCAACGGATAACTTCTGAAATTGCGGTTTGAATTCCCGTGCCGATATTCAGCGTAACGTTCTCCTCGAGCTCCATGGCGGCAATATTTGCAGCGACAAGATCTTTCACATAGATGAAATCCCGCGTCTGATGACCGTTTCCAAATACCGATACTCCACGACCATTCAACTGCCGTTCTGTAAAGATTGAAATGACCCCTGCTTCCCCGTTACTGTCCTGACGTGGACCATAGACATTCGCATAGCGTAGAATGGAATGGGAAAGATGATGCTGGGTGCAGGTCAGCCGAATATAAAGTTCACACGTTTTCTTCGATAAACCGTATGGGGATAGTGGTTCGAGAGCATGCTCTTCTGAGATGGGCAATGACGTCGGTATTCCATATACAGCCGCGCTTGAGGCGAATACGAATTTTCGTACACCCACATGGACACATGCGGTTAACATGTTTAATGTACCCATGACGTTGATGGCGGCATCTTTTACTGGATCCTTCATAGAGACGGAAACTGAAGTTTGTGCTGCGAGATGATAGACTGTGTCTGGAAGAAAAGATTCAAGCAAGGACATGATGTCGTCAGTTTGTAGGACATCCAGCTGAGCAAAAGAAGCGTACGGATTCAGATTCTCCCTTTTCCCTGTTGATAGATTGTCAATAACCAGTACTTGATGGCCAAGTTCTAAGAGTCGGTCGGTTAGATGGGAGCCGATGAAGCCAGCCCCGCCAGTCACTGCAATTCGCATGTGCAATCTCTCCCTAATAGTGAATTTTTTTGAAATTTTCAATAGGGTCATAGAAGCGGAAGATTGGGCCCAGAGCATTCGACAAATGACAACGTGGTTAGCAAGTGCTTTGGCGAAAATCGGTACAAACGAGAGGGAAAGGTCTGAAATCTAGATAATATGTTGAGTATACATCTTTTGTGGGATAAAGTAACTAAATATTTTAAAAATAATCAAAATAATAGATTGAATATAATTCTTACGTCATAGTACCTAGTTTGAAAAAGGGGGTTTATTATGAAATTGGGACTTAAGATATTTGAGCGATTTGTAAAAGAACGATTTTTTGACCAGGCTGCTCAGACTGCCTATTACTTATTGTTATCCATGTTGCCATTTTTCATCTTTGTAATATCGCTGCTGAACTTATTTCCGGTAAATGAAGAAATCCTGTTCCGGTTTTTACGCCCTTTCATCCCGGAGCAATCATTTGACCTCATTGAAGACAATGTGCGTGAAGTGTTGCGAAACGGTAAAGGGAAATGGCTGTATTTCAGTTTGGCAGGGGCCTTCTGGCTATCGTCTGTCACGGTACAGTCTTTAGCACGTTCACTGGACTTGGCGAACGGGTATATACGTAGAAGAGGGTTTTGGTTATCGCTAGTTCGTGATCTGGGTGTTACGCTGCTGTTCATGCTGGTTGTACCGCTCTCGATTGTACTTCCCTTCATTGAAAACATCCTCCATCAAGTAATTGCTTATTATGATCGGATCGATGATTGGAAAGGCTGGCTGTTTTTATGGCCGAAAATTAAATGGGGACTGGGCACGTTGTTTCTGTTTGTCTTTTTCCTACTCTTCTATAAAATTGTTCCAAGTGGTAAAGTAATGTTGCGACAGGCGGTTCCAGGCGCATTGCTATCCACGATCGGGTGGCAGCTGTTTTCCTATCTGTTTGGCGGGTGGGTGACAGCTGTGGATTACACGCGGTTATATGGTCAGTTAGCCGGAATCATTATGCTTGTGATTTGGTTTTACATGACCGCTGTCATCATTTTGTTTTCCGGATTGTTGAATGCAGAATGGAGTAAGTCTAAAAAAGGAAGTGGAATGGATGTTAACGATTTTAGCGGTCGATGATGACCCGAATATTCTAGAGCTGGTACGCATTACCTTATCAGCAGCCAGCTATAAGGTGATGAAAGCGAAAAATGGGCAGGAAGCGCTTGAAATTATGGAACGGGAGGTACCGGATCTTGCGGTGGTCGATGTCATGATGCCTGAGATGGACGGCTATACACTGACGAAGAAATTACGTTCGGAATGGGATATTCCTGTTCTTTTGCTCACGGCAAAAGGGGAATTGGAGGATAAGGAAAAGGGATTCCTGGCAGGATCTGATGATTATCTTGTGAAACCATTTGAGCCGAAGGAATTGCTGTTCCGCATCCGTGCCATCCTGAGACGGTATGAAAAAGCGGTCGATGTCTTTATCCAAGCAGGACCATTGGCCATCAATCGTCAAACATACGAAGTGTCTATTGGGAAAAAAGTGTTGCTGCTGCCTTTGAAGGAGTTTGAACTGCTGTCGGTTCTAGCGTCGCATGCAAATCAGGTGCTGACGCGTGAAGTTCTACTGGATCGAGTGTGGGGATACGACTATGAAGGGGACGAACAGACGCTGAACGTGCATATTAAGCGATTGAGGGACAAGTTGGAAGGCCTGCCGGAACAAGTGAGCATCGTGACCGTACGGGGTGTCGGCTATAAGCTGGACACGGGTTCTGTATGAGATCGCTCTATGGAAAGTTTCTGCTTTATACAGCAGGGATCATGGTGTTCAGTGCGCTCACAGCGTTTTTATCGGTCAATACGTACTATCATCAAAACTTAAAAGGCTCCAATGATGAAAAAAATATGACTATCGTGCGACAGCTTGCGAGATACATCGAAGAAACGTCGCCTGAAGATTTGAATCTGTATTTGAAAACCCAAGCGGCAGCGGGATACAAGTTGTTGCTTGTTAACGATGACTTAACAGGTCGGCGCTATGGCCAGGCTTTTCGTCTCGATAACTTAGATGAAGAAGACGTGATGTCCGTACTTCGAGGAAAAGACTATCACGGTATGAAAGACTATCCGACAGAAACGTTTGTCACCGGCTTCTTTTCGGATGAAACCGCGAATACTGTCGGCGTCCCCTTTACTTATAAGGGAAAAGAGTATGCCTTGTTTTTGAGGCCGGACATCAAGCTGCTCTTTACAGAAGTGCATTTCTTGTTAGGTGGAATGGTCATAGTGATGGCGATTGCGAGTCTACTTGCGATGTTGATTGTCGCAAAGAGGCTCATCCGCCCGATTACACAGCTCACGCTAGCGACCAAGAAAGTCGGGAAAGAAGAATTCAGCGGCATATTGCACATTCATCAGAAAGACGAAATCGGCCAGCTCGCAGAAAGTTTTCAAAAAATGACTGAGCGGCTAGGAGAGAATGACTTGATCCGCAAGAAGTTCATCAGTGATGTTTCCCATGATTTTCAATCCCCTTTACTGAACATTAAGGGATATGCAGGTTTGCTGATGGATGAATCGCTTCCGGCTGATGAACGTGCGGGGTATGCAAAAGTCATCCAGTCAGAGACCGATCGATTATCTTCTTTAACGAAGCAGTTGCTGCTTTTGACATCGCTCGATCAGATGATGAGCCCTTTGAAACCTAGTAGGTATGACGTGAGCGAACAGCTGAGAGAGACTGTGCGCAGATACCGTTGGCTCCTTGAAGAAAAACAGATTTCACTCTCCATGGAAATTGAGGATGCAGAGCTGATTGGAGATCCTGCGTTTCTTGAGAAAGTATGGGAGAACTTAATGTCCAATGCACTGAAGTATACGCAGGATTATGGCACGATTGAAGTGTCCTTAGTGTCGGATGAAACCTCGGTAACTGTAGAAATCGGCGATTCCGGAATCGGCATTGCAGAAGAGAACCTGACGCATATCTTCAATCGTTTTTATCGGGAAGACGATTCCCGGACAATTGCTGCTGAAGGGACAGGTCTTGGATTATCGATTGTCCAGCAAGTGATTGAGCTGCATAATGGCACGATCACGGTCAGTAGTGAAAAAGGGAAAGGGACCACAATCAAGATCGTCCTGCCCAAATTGTAACATGCTGGACATCTTGCGTTCATGTTGAGAAGGTATGATGAAGATAATCAGAACGACACAGGAGGAATGCAACATGCAGGAGAAATGGAGTATACGATTAATACGAATTGCTGCGATATTCGGGTTGGTTGGAACGGTGCTTGGTTCGCACATGGCGGGATCAGGATCCTATGCATTCAAACCAGTCCACGCACACATTTTACTAGTAGGCTGGCTATCCGTATTTTCATGGGGCGTGTTTTATAAAATTTATCGCGTTCGCGCAGCAAAACTAGTAGCAGTTCATGGCTGGACAGCAATTATTGGATCAATTGGATTGACTACAGGGATGTGGCTCCAATTCCTCCGTCCGTTTGACATTAATGAGACATTCGCGCTTGTCTTTTACATCGTCGGCGGCACGATTCTATTACTCG
The DNA here is from genome assembly GCF_050459885.1 of Sporosarcina gallistercoris. Classification (GTDB taxonomy): domain Bacteria; phylum Bacillota; class Bacilli; order Bacillales_A; family Planococcaceae; genus Sporosarcina; species Sporosarcina gallistercoris_A. The sequence goes on from NZ_JBCMNO010000002.1 coordinate 13,000, forward strand.
CTTTTGCGCTTTTCGTAGTTATGACGTTCTTAATAGATCGTACGGAAAAACGATAAGTCAACCTATTTGGCCGCCCCTATTTGCTGGGGCGGCTTTTTTGTACGCATAGGCAAGGGGGAGTCTCACTGTTATCAGGCCCATTTAGGTCCGCCACCCGCTCGTAACACGAGGGAACCCGCCCGTTTCAGTCCGCCCCCCGCTCGTAACGCGAGGGAACCCGCCCGTTTCAGTCCGCCCCCCGCTCGTAACACGAGGGAACCCGCCCGTTTCAGTCTGCCCCCCGCTCGTAACGCGAGGGAACCCGCCCGTTTCAGTCCTCAACACGCTCATTCCCAAAAATCTATCCAAAATAAAATACCTGCGGATCTATCATCAAACAGTGACAGATCCGCAAGTATTCATCTATTCATTTATTCACGTATGCGGTAAACTCACAGCCCGCGATATCCGGTTTCCGCCTTGAAACGAACTTCTGCATATGCAACTTCAGCTTCTTCGTGACGTTTTGCTCCAATATACGTCCCGATGATAGCAGCTAGGAATCCTGCTGGAATCGAGATGATCGCGGGGTTCACGAACGGGAAGAGTGGATCTCCCACGAAGAACGCAGCTCCTGGAACAGGGTTAATCACGTTAGGGCTGACCGCAACGAGTACGAGCGCGGTGATCAGCCCTGTCAGCATGGAAGCAACCGCACCCGTCGTATTGAATTTGCGCCAGTAGATCGTCATTAAAATCGTAGGTACGTTTGCGGACGCAGCGATACAGAAGGCAAGTGATACGAGGAAGGCTACATTCAGTTTTTCAGAACCAAGCGCCAACAAGATCGATACGACCCCGACGCTGATTGCGGCGATACGGGCCGCTTTCACTTGTTGCTTCTCCGTCACTTTTCCTTTCATGATAATTTCGGCGTATAGGTCATGGGCAATAGCGGAAGCACCCGATAACACGAGTCCTGCCACTACTGCGAGAATGGTAGCGAATGCAACAGCCGCAACGAACGATTCTAATGCATCCCCGCCCAGTACGCCTGCAAGCATCGGGGCAGCCATGTTACCAGCAGCGTTCTCTGCAATGATCGCTTTCGATCCAACAAACTTCGCTGCACCAAAGCCAAGGAAAATTGTCAGCACGTAGAAGATTCCGATAATCCATACAGCATAGACAACTGACGAACGCGCAGTCTTGGCATCTTTCACCGTAAAGAAACGCATCAGTATATGAGGAAGCCCCGCAGTTCCTAGCACAAGTGCAAGCAACACGGAAATCAAACCGATCGGATCTTTATATACAACTCCTGAGTGCAGGAATGACTCCCCATGATCCGTCGCGTTCCGCATAATATCAAACATGCCCACAAAGTTGAAGTCGAACTTCATCAGCACGAGGAATGAAATCACAATCGTTCCGATCATCAGCAAAATGGCTTTAACAATCTGAACCCAGCTAGTAGCGGTCATTCCTCCGAACAGTACATAAATAAGCATCATAATGCCCACAATGAGAACAGAAATCCAATAATCGATGCCGAACAATAACTTGATCAGCGCGCCTGCCCCTACAAGCTGTGCAAGCATATAGAACAGAACGATTGTAATGGTATTCAATGCAGCAGCTCCGCGGACTTTTTTCGCCCCAAATCGCGAACCGATCATATCTGCCATCGTATATTTCCCCAGGTTGCGCAACGGCTCGGCAATTAAGAACAAGACAACCAGGTATGCTGTCAAGAACCCGACACTGTAGTAAAACCCATCAAAACCATTCAGTGAAATTGCACCGGCAATCCCAAGGAACGAAGCAGCAGACAAATAGTCACCAGCAATGGCCATGCCGTTCTGCCAGCCGGTCAGTGAACCGCCTGCGGTATAAAAGTCACTGGCAGTCTGCGTTTGTTTCGCAGCCCAGTATGTAATATAAAGTGTCAATAAAATTACAGCAAAAAAGATTGCAATGGAAATAAAACTCATAAACGGAATCCCCCTTAGTCCCTAACGTGTTTTTTGATGATCTGATCCACATCTTTATCGAAATCACGGGCTTTTTTCACATAGATTTGAGTAAATACCCACACCATCACAAACAATCCGAATGCGTACACCCATGTCCATGTCATCCAGCCGACAGCACGTGTTTCTAGAATCGATGTGTATCCTGTCAAAATAGGCAGCATGAGATAGATTGCGAAAAATGCAATGACATAGGGTGTTAAAAAACGATTCTTCTTTTTGATCAGATGCTTAAACTCAGGAGTTTCTATGATTCGTTCATAGTCCAATTTCCCATCCGCCGTGCGCGGCAGCTCATGTTCACTGCGCAACTCCGTTTCTTTCAACTCAATCGTCAATTCTCCATCCCCTTTATGGATTCAATTGAATTAGTTGGATGTCTTCAGAACTCATCCCCCAATGAATTCCAAACAGTGAATCGCTTTCCAACAATCCTGTCCGTCCAACGTATCAAATAGACAGAAAATAAGCAATATTATTTTTATATAAGGTGGGTGTCTGCCATCAGATAAGAGAGTTAAAAACCGTGAATGCCTTGGGAAAAGGGATTCACGGTTCTATGAAAAAAATAACGTGTCACTTACGAATAAAATCATTCGCTTATTTAAGGATTTTGGGGACGGAAGGTGATTAACGAAGCATCAGTCACTCGTAGCCACTGACCCATTTTCAGTTTCACTGTGCTTTCGGTGCGGCCTATCGTCCCGCCAATCAACTCATATAAAATCGTATCCTTTTCTTTCTCGAGTATTTGTAAATACCCATAGCCGTGGTCCAAAGATATCGTATAGGTTCCGGCTTGGATGTCTGTGCCTACTTCCCATACGCCGGCAGTCAGTTCAGTAAGGAGAGACGTGGGTGAAAGAACAACTTCTACAGAGTCATACCCTCCGTCCGCTTGAATAGTATAGGACTCTTCCACAGAGACTGTCAGGCTTCTAGCACCTGCATAATCTCCGACAATCTCCCGTAGAATCAGCTCACCTTCAGAATCGAAAATGGAAATATTACCAGTAGGATAGCCTGAAATCATGTAACGGCCCGTCTTTAGTTTCAAAACCTTACCGGACTTAGGGACAACAGGAACCGATACTGCCTGTGCTTCACGATTGTTGCGATCCACAGTCGTAAAGATTGCAGGGTTCACTGATTTGATCAGTTCTTCTTTCTCATCACCTGTCACCTCGGAGTTCTGTTCATATCGAACTGTTTGTTCAGTGGCAGGGGTCTGTTTTGCCTGACAACCCGCTACCAACACGCAGACAAATAACATCATGCCCCCATTACGAAAAATATTTTTCATAATACTCCACCGTCCCAAGTGGTCCTACAGTCAGATTATGCCGATAAAGGCCAAGTATTCGCTCAATCCATCGTGTTTGTTCAGATAAGGTTAGACTGTCCATAGGGATACAGAGTAAATGCTCTGCAATGTACATATGTGCATCGGGAAGTTCAATTGTAGTCTTCAGTTCATGGTAATCAGAGGGGGTCATGTGTGCCTTTAAATAGATTTCACGATCTTCTGTAAAACGCTGTTCGTGGACAATTTCACCTTCTTTTAAGAAGATGACCCGGTCTGCATATAGATCGAGATTTTCCAACAAATGTGAGGCGACGAAAACTAATTTCCCTTCTTGTTTCATGTCCAGCAAGCACTCTGAAATCAGGGCGACATTCGTAACATCGAGTCCATTCATCACTTCATCCATCAGCATCACCGTTGTATCTGCAGCCATCATCATTGCAAAGCAGAGCCGCTGGCGCATTCCGAGTGAATACGTTTTTGCTTTCTTTTTTACGTAAGGGCTCATTTGTAGTTTATCGATGACGGCGGGAACGTGTTTTGACGTGCCATTCCACATGGATGCATACAGTTTCAAATGATCGGTGCCAGACAGTTCATCAAACAAATCCTTCTGTTCAGGAAACGTCGTCAAGTGTTTGTGGATTAAAACCTCTTCCTTCTCATTCCGGTACGTATATTTCCCGTCAAAAACTACCTGACCGGTATCGGGTTTCGTATAATTCGCGATAATATTGAATAATGTCGTCTTTCCTGTACCATTCGGCGCAGCGACTCCTATGATTTCTCCCTTTTCAGCATTGAGATTCAGGTGATTCAGTACAATTTTGTTCTGATAGGCGATTGATAGATTTGTAAGCTTCAGCAATGCCGTCCCTCCTTTTTAGTTCGCATTATCGTGTCCTGATCAACGGGGGGTGTATTGTAGTTTGTTCTTCATGTACAGCACAGCATTCACGGCGAGTGTGAAGCCGAAGAACCATAAGAAGGCATGCTTATAGTCCATAGATGTGCTTGCGAACCTCATAGCAGCCTCTCCGCTTAAAACAGCACCGATATCAATCATGGCAAGCGGTCGCAGCCAACTACCATCAATGCCTGCTGAAAGAAGCAGGGAGGGCAGCAGTAACAGGAAAACGATGAATAAAACGGTAGTGTACAGGTTTTTGGTTATTCTGCTTACTAAGACGGAAGCAACTAATAACAGCAAACTGATGAGCAGAAACGCTAGTAGTTGTAAAAGTACGTAATGGACAGTTGAAACGGCTGTGAAATCACCACTTGAATAGAGGAGAACTGGTGAGGTGAAACTGCCCCAACCAGTTTTCAATCCCACATACAGGCTGCAAGCGCCAATTCCTGCAACGAGGAAAGCGAAGATTAGGAACAGATGAATGACCACTTTGCTGACCACTTTCTGTAAGAAGGAAACAGGCAGGCCTATCATTAAAGAGCGATTCTGCTGGTCGTGTAACAGCATACTGCTGCCGATTAGCAGGACAATGAGACCGAATGGCAATCCGCTGATTGTATCGAGTGCCGCTGGAATGTAATTACTTGCAACGAACGGATCGGGAACGATGGAAATATGATGCTTCTGGTAATAGTCCAACAACGCCACTTCTTTGTGGATCTCTTGTTTCGGGACAATGTAATTTGGATGGATCCCTTTGTTTCCAGCTTCGTGCATGTCAAGCCGGAGTTTATTAAGCCTAAGCCCATCCGTAATGTATAAGTCGTTGTCTTCTTCATCCCAAAGATAGAAGCGTTGCATGTTGATGAGAGAGGCTTGCTCGGTAAGGTTATCGTAAATCTCCTGCCCCTCTTTCGTCTCTCGCATCTCTTCAGGAAAGGCTTTGAAAATAGAGTGGAATTGCTCTGCTTCCTCGTTTTTCTGATCTTGCAGCGTTTTGATATCAGTTTGACTGTATTGCAAATAGTAAATCGGGAAGAAGAGGATCAATGCGATTCCGAGTAACCAATTCTTCCGATTGTGCACTAACATTTTTATTTCAAAAAGGATGTAGTTCCATCTCATAGTTGTCTCATTCCTTATCAGATGATTTCATCGAGATTGATAGAGCCTTCGTTTGTTGACTATACGAGAGAGGACAAATAGAACTGCTTCGATGATTGCAGCTGTTACTAGGAGAACAACAACCCCTTTAGCCAAGCTAATCGTCTCCGTGTTTAATAAGAAGTTCTTTTCTCCCGTCACAATTTTTCCGAAGTCAAAATACGTTTGCGGAAAATAGCTGATATCAATTCCTAAAATTTCCCGAGTCGTCCTGGCATCGAAAAGACGCTCCGAAAAGATCACTAATGTGCTAGACAAGAGTACGAGCCATTCGTTTTTCATGAGCAGGCTGAATATCACGTTGAGACGTATGAAAAGAAATAGTAACAGGGGGAGGGCGGAGAGGGATATACCAACAAATTTCCCCAGGCTTATTACGTCATAGTCATCAGCAGAGAATGTACTTTGGGCAGTCATAATGGGAACGTGCAAATTGGAATAGCCGAATCCAAATTGAGCGGATAAGACTAAAAAGCCTGTAAGAAGCACAGTTACTAAAACGAGAAGTGTATAAGTAAATGCAGCCAGTGATTTCAGATTCAACTGTCGATACCAGGATAAGGGCAGCCCTTGTAACACCGTCCGATGGGAGCGATCGCGTGACAAAATATCACTGCTGAAGTAAACTGCACAAAATAAGAAGAAAAAAAACCCGTACGTATGCAGAAATGTCTGCAGCGATTGGAACCCTGTCTTTTCAAATAGCAGAGCTTCCGTAATGCGCCGATTATTCATCAAGTAATCTTCATAGCGGAGCATCGTCTGATGATAGAGATGCTCCCGGTCTTTGCCGGGATATGGAGAAAGTTTGAACAGGTTTTCGTCTTGCAGATAAACGGAAGGATCAGACTCAAGATAGTAGGCGCGCAAGTGGAGATAGCGAAGATAATTACGATCTTCATAGGAGTGGAGCAGTGCGCTGAACAATCCATGGTGATAATCGTTTCTCGCAAAAACGGGATCTCCCGTCATTAAAACAATTCCAGTATTACCACTCTTCAAGCGCTGGTTCTGCTCCACTTCCAACCGGGTTAAGTAATCCTGTATTTCTTCAGGGTGAAACGTTTCCTTAGTTTCTCGATTTGGAACGAGGAGGAAACAATAACTGATAAGTACCACGCCGATGAAAAGAAGAAAAGGAATCGTTCGTTTGCTTTTGGCGGTCCGTAAAAATTCGTGTATCAAATAGGTGCGATTCATCCGAGCTGCCCCTTTTTAGTAAACTGATCATAGGTTCACTGTAAGTTTAATGGAAATCTATGTATCAACTATACAGTGTATTCTAAAAATTTCAACTCCTAATCAGTTGCAATTTTTATCTTTGAAAAGGTGGATGAGCGTTTCGCCATGCTTTAAAATCTTTAAATCTCGATTTTCCAATCCACGCCGCTTCCATTCACTAAGTAGGCGATTCAGCGCTTCTTCAGTCGTGTCGTCAGCTAGATAGAAGGATCCATAGTGCATGGGAATGAATACCGAAGCCCCGACATCCATAAATGCTTGTATCGCTTCTTCAGGTGTCATATGTTGAGTTCCCATGAACCATTCAGGCTCATACGCTCCAATCGGCATGAGTGCGTATGTAATATCAGGGAATTTCTCGCCGATCTCACGGAATCCTTGGAAATACCCGCTGTCACCGGCAAAGTAGATCGATTCGGATCCATGTATCGCTTCAGAAGAATTTTCCTCATGCCGTCGAATGATCCATCCACCCCAATGCGACGTATTCGTATCAGTCAGCGTACGTTTCGTCCAATGTTGAGCCGGTACGAAGTGGAATTCCACAGGACCAATGCGTACCTGACCCCACCAAGGAAGTTCGTACACTCGATTTACCTTCATCAGCTTGCGTACTTTACGTCCAAGTCCTTCAGGAACGAGTACGGCAGGAGTCCCTTTCAGCTTCCTCAGTGAGGGGACATCCATATGATCATAGTGCGAATGGGAGAGCAAAATAATATCGACTGAAGGGATTTCATCCATTGAGAGGCCTGGCTCTTCCAGCCTACGACCAACCCCCATCCGGCTCGCCCAAACGGGATCTGTCACAATCGTCAAACCAGCAAGCTGTATGAGAAACGTCGAATGCCCGATCCAAGTAATCGTTAACTTATCCTGATTCGTGTGGAGTAGTGCCTGCTGCTTATCGGGAGCCTGTCCAATCATGAAGCTCATATCTTTCTGTTTCTTAAAGCGCTCTTTTTGCCAGCGCACCAATTCACTAAATGTGGCGGGGCGTGCTGTCGGGTCTAAGTTCCGATATCGTTTTCGATTCATCTGTCACCACTCCTTCTACAAATAAGTGTAGTCGACTTGTCGATTACATGCATGTGGGACGCAGTAAACAGAAAAACAGGCACCCAATTTGGGCACCTGCTACTTCCATTACAGTTTATAGGACTGAAGTTTCCTCGTCTTCACTCGGCTTCGCACGGTACACAACAAACGACAGAACAACAGCGACTAGCGACATCGCAAACGCTATGAAGTATACCAGTTCAACACCTGATACTAACGCTAGATCGATTGTTGCAGGATCTGTCGGAGTCGAGGATTTCTGTAACACATGTAACTGGCGTGCATTCATAATGCTGATGAACACGGAAACCCCGATCGCTCCCGCAACCGGTTGCAATGTCGACATCACGGCAGTCCCATGCGGATAGAGACGTTTCGGCAATTGGTTCAATCCGTTTGTTTCAGCAGGCATCATGATGGCAGAAACGGATAGCATAATGAGGATATAGCTGACCACCACCACCCATACAGGTGTATCGACAGTCAATTGACTCATCATGAACATCGTGCCGCTTAACACGAGTGTAGCGGGGATCATTAAGACGCGCGGCCCGAATTTATCAAACAACGCACCCATGAATGGCGACATGATGCCGTTTAAAATACTTCCTGGCAACAAAACCAATCCGGCTGTCGCTGCAGTGAGAGCGAGCGGACCTTGCATATAGATCGGCAAAATGATTTCCGAGGCGAACATCGCCATGATGATGATCAAAAACATCACGACAGCATGTGAAAACATCGGATAACGGAATACGCGCATATTCATGATCGGTTCGTCCAGCTTCAACTGACGCCACACGAACAGTGCGATGCCGATGATTCCCATGCCGATGAACAGCCAAACAGTCGGGCTTGCAAATCCCTCTTTACTTTCCCCGACGGAACTGAAGCCATAGACAATGGAACCGAATCCGATTGTGGAAAATAGCAGGGAGATGACATCGATTTTAGGCTTCGTAACTTCGGACACATTGACCAAATACTTATAGGCAAACACAATCGAGAATAACGCAAACGGGATGACGAGGATGAACAAATAGCGCCAGCCTAAATATTCAACAATGACGCCGGATAGTGTGGGTCCAATGGCAGGAGCAAACATAATGACGAGCCCGATCATCCCCATCACTTTTCCGCGTCGTTCAGGAGGGTAGATCAATAGGAAGACGTTGAAGATAATCGGCATCAATAAGCCGGTTCCTACAGCTTGGATCAAGCGCCCAACGAGTAAAATCGAGAATGTAGGAGCACTCGCGCAAATAATGGTACCTAGCGTAAACACAGCCATCGTTCCTAAAAATAGCTGCCTCGTTGTAAACCATTGAAGAAGCAGCGCAGAAACGGGAATGACAATGGCCATGACGAGCATGAATCCAGTCGCCATCCATTGAACAGTACTCAACGAAATCGAGAACTGATCCATGAGGGTGACGAGAGCGATATTCAATAATGTTTCGTTTAGAATGGCGAAAAATGCGCCGATAATGAGTGTTAACATAATGGGAAGCACTTTCACATTCGGGTTATCCGCTAAGTACTCATATTGTTTCTGTTCCATGCAAAGACCTCTTTCATGTTTGTGTTTTTTTGGCGCAACTCCTATTGATGATGCTTTCGGATAATCCCTAGCATTTCAATGAAAGAGGCAATTTCCGTTTCTGAAAATCGTTCTTCAATTTCAGCGATAGCCTGATTCAATGGTTGGTCCAGTTGTTTGTAATCGTCCGCAATTTCAGGACTGACATTTAAATAGCTGACGCGCTTGTCAGTGCTGCTTGGTGTTTTTGTAACAATCCCCTTGGACACTAATTCATTTACTTTTACAGTTACCGCAGAGCGTGCAACGTGCAGTGTATCCGCAAGAAAACTAGCCGTACAATTCTTGTTGTACAATATGATTTCCAAATACAGCAAACTATTATAAGTCAAATTCCCATATACCTTATTTTGGTTCATCTCCCGGAGGTTTTTCAAGATTTGCTCATAATAAAATTCGTCTAACGCATGCAGCAGTTTCATGAGCACACCTCCTATATATTAAGTGAAACTAATTATAATCGTTTAACAAAAACATGCAAGTGTTAGTGCTTTATAGGAGAACGACATGCTATTTCGACGTTGGGAACATATTGTTGACGTTCATATTCCTTTTCAACGCGTACATGTTATAGTGCTATACATAAACAGAAATTCTTACGGACTTTTAAATAGGTGGTTATCATTCAAACTATAGTGAGAAGGAAGGTGTAATGATGGGAATTGGATATATAGTATCGTTGATTTTATCCATTACAGTCGTCATCAATCTTTTATTGTTGGTGGGAGTATTGTTTTTTGAAAGACGGGATATAGGAAATACATGGGCATGGATATTAGTGATGGTGTTTATCCCCATCGTCGGATTTTTCATCTACTTATTCCTCGGACGAAATATGAAGCAGAAGAACTTCTACAAGCTGACGGATGAAGAGAGAACGGAAATTGACACGGAAGTGGATCAGCAACTATCAACAGACTACCTAGAGACCATACAACAGTCTCCATTGCTTAAGAGCCATGCTGAATTGATACACATGAACTTGATATCGTCGGATGCGTTATTATCCACTGGTAATGACGTTCAAATCTTTGATGACGGCCATCAGAAATTCGATTCCCTCATCGCAGATATCCAAGCAGCTGAGAAGGAAGTTAATATTCAGTATTACATCATCCAATCAGACGCATTGGGAACTAGACTCCGTAATGCCTTGACAGAAAGAGCGAGGGCGGGAGTGAAGGTCCGGCTCTTATACGATGAGGTCGGGTCTAAAAAGACATCGCCTAAATTTTTTGATGAACTGCGGGCGGCCGGTGGGGAAGTCGAAGTATTCTTCCCATCCTTTTTCAGATTGATCAACTTCCGTGTGAACAACCGGAATCACCGGAAACTGGTCATAATCGATGGTCGTATTGCATACATTGGCGGATTCAATGTAGGGGACGAGTATCTCGGGCTGGACAAAAAGTTCGGGTACTGGCGGGATACACACCTTCGCATCCAAGGGAAAGCCGTCCATCACATTCAAGGTAAGTTCATATTGGACTGGCATCGGGCTGGCAATAACAAGCCGGGCGAATGGGGGGAGTATGCATTCAGTCAAGTGCCAGCACAGGGGACGAGCCCAATCCAAGTGGTTTCGAGCGGACCGGATTCCGTCACAGAGCACTTGAAAAATATGTACATAAAACTGATAGTATCCGCAAAGAAAAGTATCTACATCCAAACACCTTATTTCATTCCCGATCCGAGCTTTATGGATGCGTGTAAAATAGCGCTGTTGTCCGGAGTCGATGTACGAATCATGATTCCGTGTAAACCTGATCATCCCTTTGTCTATTGGGCAACATGGGCGTATGCAGGAGATTTGCTGGATTACGGAGCGAAGATCCTGCTTTATGAAAATGGGTTCCTGCATGCCAAAACAATTGTCGTAGACGATGAAGTGGCGGCGGTGGGGACAATGAACATCGACTCGAGGAGTTTCCATTTGAACTTTGAAGTGAGTGCGATCGTCTATGAAGAAAACGTGGCGAAACAGCTATCTGTATTGTTTTTGAAAGACATGGAGGTCAGTTCGGAACTGACACCTGAACGGTATGCAGAGCGGTCAGCCCTCATCAAATTCAAAGAAGGTATTTCTCGCCTTCTGTCGCCAGTGCTGTGACCTGAAGGCATAAACCCGAAGCTGTACTCCGTTTAAGAGTGGCTTTCGGGTTTTTCTGTACGTGAATGTATGAAAAAGGAGAATTGAAACTATGTGTATCCTGGGAGATTATCCCTATGGGTGCATTATTCCGGTTCGACGTGGACATGTACGTCATACACACCATATTCGTTTATCATCACTTTTTCAACTTGACTGGCAATATCGTGGGCTTCTTGAATATTCAAAGAGGAATCCACGATAATAATAACATCCAGTACTTCATTGTTTCCATAGTATCTGCCTTTAATACCCTTAATATCCACAACGCCATCGACCTCGTTAATCACGACACGATAGAGCTTGATTTTGTCAACATCAAATCCATCTGAAAGTTCGTGCGAAGCGAGTTTGAAGATATCCCAAGCGGTTTTGCATATCAATAGGCCGACAATGATCGCGGTGAGCGTATCCAGCCATGGCATGTTCAATTGTGAGCCGAATATCCCTGCAGCTGTTCCTATACTGACCCAAGCATCTGAAATATTGTCTTTTGCAGCCGCCATCACTGCTTTACTATTAATTTTTTCAGCTAACTGTTTGTTGTACCGGTACACAAAGTACATCACAATTGAAGAAAAAACACCTACGTATGCAGCCCAAATATTTGGACTTTCTTTCCCCTCTTGAAACATGGAGGAGAATGCATCATTCAACACTTGAATGCCAACCGCTAACATAATGAATGAAGCGACCATGGAAGCGATTGTTTCACTTTTCCAATGACCATAACCATGATCTTTGTCGGCGGGTTTTTGGGACATTCTCAATCCTACGAGAACAGCAATGGAGGCAACAATATCAGTGGCATTGTTCAATCCATCTGCCTTTAATGCAGCCGAGTCACTCATATATCCGAAAACCAGCTTCACTATGGAAAGAAATAGATATGCAATAATACTGATCATAGCCCCGCGTTCGCCCAACTTCAGATCTTTATACTTTTGATCTTCCAATACGTTCACTCCGTTCTAGTTCCTCAATAGGTAACAAGCTATGTCTGAGATGATTGTACGATTACCTCATTTTACGAATATCCTATTTGAAGCGGAATTCTTTCCCTCAAGAAACAAAAACCCTCGACTGATGATAGTCGAGGGTTGGGAAATTTAAAATATAGGTGAAGGTCTGACGTCAGATGTCTCATTTTTATCACTCTTTTGAATTAAGGCGTTTTCCAATTCTAGCATGGGCACGAGCAGTAGGCAATTTAAATGAACAGAAACGGATTGTATGCTGTGGTTAAACGAACACTAAGTTCAATTTGCCTTCTTTCAATTCAAGCATGGCATCGAATTTCTGGCCGTTGGAATTCGTAAATCCTTTGATCACATTCGTTTTACCGGTTGTACAAAGCAGTTTAACTTGTGCTTGTGTCAGTTTCTTTTTCAAAAACAATCCTGGGAACGTCTGCTTACAGCCATTTTTGTAGTTACTGCAGCCGAAAAATTCTTTTCTTGCGACGATCATCCCGTTCCCGCATTTCGGACAGGGGGCAACTTCTGTCACTGTATAGGATTTTCGGCTGGATGATTTCGACGGGGGGAGTACAATGTCGATTTTTTGTTGTTCCAGCTGTACCGGGACGTCTTCTAGGAGTTTATAGATGAACTTCGACACACTGCCTAAAAAGTGTTGGCCCGTCCCTTCACCATTTCCTATTTTCTTCAAATAGGTTTCCCATTTGGCGGTCATCGAGGGGCTTGCAAGCAGGCTGCCTTCAATGGCCTGACAGAGGACACGTCCTTTATCGGTGATTGACACAATATTTTTCGTAACAGAAATATACCCATGCTTCTTTATCGTCTCGATAATGTTACTGCGTGTCGCTTCTGTCCCAAGTCCTTCAATTTCTTTCAAAATATCCGTTTCCGTCTGGTCTTCGACAAGCTTTCCGCACGTTTTCATCATCGCGATCAGCTGACCTTCCGTATAGGGCTTAGGCGGCTGAGTCGCCCCTTCTTTAATCCCGATTTCGCTTTGAACCGTTTCGTTTTGGACGAGAGGCGGCAGAGCAGGTTCGTCCGCTTCCTTCCCTTTTTTCGGAGGTGCAGCAAACAGTTCCTTCCATCCTTTGTCTATCTCCGTTTTCCCGGTTGTAAAGAAGGGAAGTCCGTTGACGTCCGTCGTCACTTTTGTTTCTGTATATAAATAATCGCGGTGGAACATCGCGAGTGCAGTCCGTACGACTTCTTCATATAAGTTGCGTTCCAATGGGGACAGTCTTGCAATCACAGCTGCCGTGGGAACTTTTTTTGTCGGGATAATGGCATAGTGTTCCTGTACCTTGGAACTGTCAACAAACCGCTTTTTCGGTGTCTTCGAAGCAATGGAGAACGGCTGGCCGATGAGCTCTTGGTATTTTTCAACAGAAGCTGCTAAGTAATTAAATTCACTCGGCGTGATATGCCGTGTGTCCGTACGAGGGTACGACACGAGTTTCTTCTCATAGAGCGTTTGCATCGTCTTCAGCACAGTGGCCGGACTCGCTTTCCAGCGTCGGTTGGCAGTTGCCTGCAGCGTGGAAAGGGAATGCAGCTGGGGAGGCGGCATGCGCTTATCCGTTGTTTTCAATTCCGTGATGGTACCCGGTGTCCGTTTCGTGATACCGCGACTATTCAACGCCTCCGCGATCAGTTCCCGCTTCGGCTCTTTCAACTTGGCTTTTCCTTTATACGTTCCGTTCGCCGCTGTAAACAGGGCCTCTGCCTCAAAGAATGGTTCCGACACAAACGTCTCAATCTCGCGCTGCCGCTGATAAATCAAATACACGGTAGGAGATTGAACGCGCCCGATCGGGAACACTTCCTCGATTCCTTTCGCTTTCAATAACAGCGTATACAGCCGCGAGCCATTCATCCCGACGAGCCAGTCACTGATCTGGCGGGACTTCGCTTCTTCATACATCTGTAAGTCTTTCTTATTGTCACGCAGATTCTCAAACCCTTTGATCACTTCATCGGCTTCAAGAGAGTTGATCCACAAGCGTTTTATCGTCTGCCCGCGAGCTCCCGTCTGATCGTAAATACTATAGAAGATATTGGATCCTTCGCGATCCACGTCACATGCGTTAATGACAGTATCCGTGCCCTTAATAAGCTTCTTCACGACTTGGAACTGCTTGAACTTGCCCTTTGATACTTGGAACTCATAGCGTTCCGGCAAAATCGGCAAGCTTCCGAGTGACCAGCGTTTCCAGGAAGGATTATAGGTATGCGGTTCTTTCAATTCCACCAGATGCCCGACACCCCACGTCAAAAAAGCCCCCTCCGGAAACGTCGGGCATGGGTGGATTTCCATATAGCCTTCGTGTTTACGGGCAGTGAAGGCATCTGCGTAGGCTTTTGCTTGGGACGGTTTTTCGGCTAGTATGACGGGTTTCATGTAGGCACCTCGATTTTCGTGTTTCATACGTTAGTTCTGTTAGGTGTATTATCGCATAAAAATAGGATGTTATCTAATCCGTTAGAAGTTCCTCCTTCAATCCTGCAGCGAAGCGGTAATCCTTGTCCACAGACCACATGCTCCTTACAAAAGTGAGTATCTAGGAGGAGCATCTCTTCCGAATTCTTCTCTTAGCGCATTACAGAGGATGCCATTCTGACATACGTATGCCGTCTTCCACGAATCACAATTGAATACGTCATGATGTTTTCTGGTACCGCAATCCCGTAAAAACCAGCATCTCCGATATGATAAATATCGGCACCAGCCATTTTGCTGTTCAGTGCAATTTGCCGGATCGTTGCCTCGTCTGCACCTTCTTGACTTGTTCCGATTGTGAGCATGGCTAATGCACCTTTTGAATGGACGAAACGGACGTGTTTTTCAGCGGTATCCACCGTGATGCCTGGCACCGTTCCAGGAGCGGGCATTAATATAATATCTGCGCCTGCTTCAATAAAGCTTGAAAGAGTATCCTCTGAAATAATGCCACTGCCTGTTTCGTTTGCAACACCAGCCCCATGCATCTTCCCAGCGATTATTAATCCCTCGTTGCCAAAAACCTCTCGCGCTTTCCTAACGGCTACGATCGTTTCGGCGTTTGTCACGCCTGTTTTAGGGTTTCCTGTTAAACAGATGAAGTCAAAGCCAAGTTTTTTGGCTTCTATTAACGTCGCTTCGCTAGCCGTTCGCCCGATTGGAATCGTATCCAGTTTTTCTAAATGCTTGGCATCGAGGTCCACAGGTTCCAAATTCAGCCCGACAGGACGCCCAGTCAATTCTTTCACCTTTTCAATAATGGACTCATTCTCAGCACAATCGTATCCTTCGACAGCAGGATTGAATACATCAAATAGGTTCAATAACAATAAATCCGCGCCAAAGGAAGCAGCCAGTTCAGCGTTTGTAATACCGGGATAGAGCGGAGAGACAGAAGTCATCGTCTCGGATAAGATCACTCTGCCTTCACACGCTCGGATCGAGTTCTTTAAATCCTGACCATTCATCTTTTGAAAATCGGAAGCGGTGCAATCCAATAGTCTTTTCATAGAAGTTCCTCCTTTTTCGATTACCCTTCACATTGCGCGACCAGCACCTCATGATGCGTTTATATTTTTTCTATAGTTTAGCAATGTTTGACTAGTATCAGTATCTCATATATTGAAGTGCGCAGCTACGAGGCATCTGGTTTCAGTTCACAGAGTAGGTGGACAAGGAAACGGATAATACAGAATATTGGTGGACATGTCGATAGGATGTGATTACGATAGTTATAATCAGGCGGGAAATGCATGGAAAAAGAACGGTGAGGATTCAAGAGGGAGGGACAGTGAATGAACAGGAGGATCTATCTTGACCCGGATGTGG
The DNA here is from genome assembly GCF_050459885.1 of Sporosarcina gallistercoris. Taxonomy (GTDB): domain Bacteria; phylum Bacillota; class Bacilli; order Bacillales_A; family Planococcaceae; genus Sporosarcina; species Sporosarcina gallistercoris_A. Next base: position 29,257 of record NZ_JBCMNO010000002.1, read on the forward strand.
ATTTGCATACGAATGCATTTGTTCAAGTCATCATTGAATTCAGGATAAGTCCTGCACATGTTGCAGCAGCAGCTGATCCTTTTTTGTCTTTGGAACAAGCAGAAGAACAAGTCGAGCAAAGTCATACAGAATTTCAGAGAGAGCTTGCCACAGTATTAGCGGGAAATCAGTATCCATATACAATCATGCACTTGTATAAAAACAGTTTGAACGGCGCAGCGATGGAGATTCAAGGATTGGCTATTCAAAAGTTGTTGTCTTCCCGAGTGATCGGAGCGATCTATCCCAACCGTGAGATGAGGATTCCAGAAAGCCCCATAATGTGATTGTCCATTTATTAATAGAACCAGCCTTTCTGCGTGAAAGAAAGCGCAGATGGATTGATTTGGCTTAAAACCGATGCGGTTCCTCATTGAATATATCATCTGAAAAATCATACCGATTGGGAAACTACAAAAATGAGTACGTAAACGCAGGAACGGCTAAATCGTTGTAGGTTCTATCACATTCGTCACTATATTTTTCTGTTTCTCTTCAGTTTGCAGGACGTAATAACGGACTGTTTAGAAAACAAGGCCAAAGTGTTTCCTTTAGCAAAGTTAAGTGCGGAAAGTTCCGGCTGAAATAGGAAACAGAGAGCAATGCAGCGACTGTCCGTTCAAAAGGGGGAGCGGATATTCATATCCAAGAAGATACATGATGAGTGTTTCCGATTTTCAGATAGGGTTACCAGTGCTCTGGATACATACAATAAAACCTGCTCCGTCCTTGTTTCTTAACTTGCTTTCTCTCCTATAAGGTCTAAAATAGAAAAGTACTTTATTTGGAGGAGACCCATTATATGAGAAATTTTATTCAACCTGTATTTCAACGTTATTGGAATCCTTATGTCGTCTTACTGATTGCAGGGATGCTTAGTGCCTTATACTTTGGTCTGACCTCGACAGTCTGGGCTGTCACTGGTGAATTCACTCGACTCGGTGGAGATCTCTTGAAACTGTTCGGGGTTGATATTTCCGGTTGGGCATATTATGACATGGTCCACCTGAAAGGGACGACCTGGAGCCGTCCGGATGGCTGGATTGTCTGGGGGATGTTTATCGGTGCTTTGATGATGGTGTTATTAAGCAATAACTTCAAGATCCGTCTTCCGCAACAGAAACGCCGATATGTCCAAGGGCTTGTCGGTGGAATCATTGCGGGATTCGGTGCACGTCTGGCACTCGGCTGTAACTTGGCTGCATTTTTTACCGGAGTACCGCAGTTTTCATTCCACTCTTGGATTTTCATCGTGGCGACTGGAGTCGGCACGTTCTTTGGGGCCAAGTTGACAAAGATGCGCTGGTGGAAAGGCAAGCCGACGTTAACGCGCGGTGCTGCAAAACCAACTAAAGTGAAAAAACGTGTCATCCAGCCTTATGTGGGAGTCGCGATTGCACTGGTCTACCTGGGCTTGATGATCTATTTCTTCGCAACTGGACAAAAACTGCTTGGGCTAGGAGCACTATTCGGACTTGCATTCGGAATTCTCATTGAACGCGGTCAAATCTGCTTCACTTCCGCTTTCCGTGATCTGTTCCTCGTAGGACGGAGTGTCATGGCAAAAGCGATTATCGTGGGGATGGCTATCAGTTCCGTACTAACGGTGATTATCATTTCCGTATATGACGTAACACCAATCACTCAAATCGCAGCGCTAAGCACATTTGTCGGTGGCGTATTGTTCGGTCTCGGTATTGTCATGGCTTCTGGGTGTGAAACCGGTATGATGTATCGGCTCATGGAAGGACAAGTCCTGTTCTTACCTGTATTTGCGGGGAATGTCATTGGCGCCACTTTGCTTGCGTATGCATGGGATCATCTAGGCGTCTATAATACTTTGGTCAAAAGTGGAACAAAAATCAATCTGCTGGATTCGTTTGGACCTGTCGGCGCTATCCTTGCAACACTCGCAATGTTAGGCGTACTATATGCAGTAACGGTTTATCGGGAAAAACGCTATCATCGCCAGTTGGCTATGAAAAGAGGAGGAAACCAACATGCAAGCTGACAAAGAAGCCGATTTCACACTTGATCTGCGTGGTGAATCATGCCCTTATCCGGTCATTTACACACTCGAGGCACTGGAAGGCATGAACAAAGGTGAGTTGTTGCAAGTCATCACGGATTGTCCAGGCTCTTTCCGTAATGTACCGGAAGAAGCGCTTGCCCATGGGTACACGTTTGCACAAGATCCTATTAAGAACGGTCAGGAGTATCTTTTTTATATCTATGCTTGAAGTAGAACGTTAACCTATTTCAAGGTTTGACATAAGTGTTCAAGCTGTAACATTTAAAAGAGCTGTCATCCAAAGTCACTAGTTGACCTTGGATGACAGCTCTTTTAATAGTGAAATGGATTTCACTGTTTAATCATCCTCTCTAGGTTTTTGAGAATCCCGTACGTTTTTTTGTACCGTTAGTGAAATGGATTTCACTGTTTAATCATCCTCTCTAGGTTTTTGAGAATCCCGTACGTTTTTTTGTACCGTGATGGCTGCAAAGATACTCAAGACAAAGGCCATTCCAAAAAAACCTTTTTCACTCAAAACGATACTTCCCGCATTGTATAGCCCGATTGCCATGAGCGAAATTGCTACAATGAGAGCAAACCAACTGAGCCCATAGTAAATTGGGGTGACAGGGATGTCCTCGTCCTTATCTCTAACTACTTTTTGCAAGGAGACCGCGGCGTAAAGTCCAAATATCAAAATTGCAAAGTAGTACCCTTTTTCATTGAGCTCCATTGCCGCATTGAACAGGCCAATGAGATACGTACTGACGCCGATGACGAGCGCCAACCAGGAGGCGCCTTTAAATGCTGGAGTAGGTTCTCCGTCTTTTCGTTCTGGTTTCAGCTTTGGACGGTTCTGTATTTCTTTATCAAAAAAATCTTTTGGTTCATTCGACATTGATATTTTCTCCTCCTCTTTTTAAAAGTGCGCGATAGCAACCATTTCTGTACCATTCAGTTAGTTTCTTGGAATAGAGTACTTTTGCACATGGTGCAGTATATGTGAGGAAGGTACAATGTGATTCCTTTTGGATTTTAAGGAGCGAGAAGAGCGGAGTGGCAGTTAGGGGAGCACCTTTGACAATCAATTCAACCAATTAGTGAATGCAAAAAAAGATTAGTGAAAAAAGCCGGTCCAGGCTTCCTCACTAATCTTTCTAGTTTTAACTTAATTAGTTTCGTCCAAATGTGATTTCATTTTCTGTTGCACTTGTTTCTCGATTTTTTCGACCTTGGCGTTGTTCAGCTTGCGTCGAGGTTTAGGGTGGAACCATTCCAGCTTTCCGTGACGCACCAATCCTTTGTATTCCTCACCGTCAATCAAGAGCTTGAATTGATGGGCTTCATGGACTTGCTGATCAAACATGGTCGTCACTTCGAACTCATCAAGTTCTTCATCAACGGGTTCGGCTATATTATCATCTAACAATCTGAGTACTTCGGATTCAACCCACATCAGCTGTTCTTCTCCTAAGTCTTGTTTAGGATGTGGGTTAAGCCACTGGATTTCGCCTTCAAGGTAATCACCTTTATACTCCTTGCCATCTAGAGAAAAACTGAATTGGTTTCTTTCATAGATACGATTATCATAAATCTTTTCCACTTCAAAATCGTCAACCATTTCTAAACCCCTCCTAAAAACGGATACATTCACTTTCCCCTTAAGTTGAAGTATAAATAACTGATAACTTTAGTGCAACTGATTAAAATCGAGGACCCGATCACATATTCTTTCTAATAATTGTTTTTCATGGCTAATTACAAGTACGCCAAGGGGACGCTCTTTAGCTATCTGAAGAATGGTGTGCCAAATTTGTGCTTGGGTAATTGAATCCAACATGGATGTCATTTCATCGGCAATCAAATACTCTGTATGAGGTCCTAGAGCGCGGGCCACACAAAAACGCTGCAATTCGCCGCCCGATAGTTCACTTGGATAGCGTGTCATCCAGGAAGGGGCGATTCCTAAAGCATCCAAAATGCTTGAATCCACATTTCCCCCTTCAGCAAGTACCTTATTCATCTTCCATCTTGGGTTAATTGCTTTTTCAGGGTGCTGCCAGACTAACTGTACCGGTGATGGACCTGTAAATTCCACTTTTTGCTCATTCACTTTCACGATACCTTCTGCAGGCTCCAAATAATTTGCTATGACTTGGGCCAACGTGGTCTTCCCAGAACCACTTTTTCCATAAAGACCTACAATCTCGCCAGGCGCAATGCTCAAGGAAAGGTTTCGAAATAACCAAGTATGTTTTGTGTGGCGATAACTGACTCCTTCAACTTCAAGCATGGAAACACCTCACGCTTCCACCGTCAACCGTTCTTGCATGGGGTTGCTGCTGTTCGCACAGCTCGGTTGATAAAGGACACCGGGACCCATACACACATCCAGTCGGTGACTGCCTAGAAAATCGCTGTACTTCGGAGGCGGGAAGAAATTCGTTTTGCGGCAATGCATTCCAAAGTGCTCTTGAGTAGGGGTGCCGAAGCGATTCACCTTTTCCTGAAAAGTCTTTGGCATCAGCGACCTCAAGGGTTTGTCCAGCATAAAAGACCGCAACTTTATCCGCAATACTATGTGCTGCATCGAGATCATGGGTGATGAACAGGACCCCTTTGCCAGAATCAGAGAGGTGTTTGATGAGTGTTAGAGTTTCATTGCGTGCTTCAGAATCTAACCCTGGGGTGGGTTCGTCTGCAATGATCAGCTTTGCTTCACTTGCTATTGCCATCGCAATAAGTACCCTTCTCGCCATTCCACCTGACAATTCAAATGGATAGAGGTCCGCGGTTTCGGGGGATAGACCTAGGTTTTTGAAAATGTTTCTCCGTATGTTCTTCCTATCCTTGCTCTTAATAACTACTTCAACCTGTTTACCAGCCTTCATTAATGGATCTAATGCATTAACGGATTGCGGAATAAGGAAAATTTCCTTACCGCGTAACTGGATCTGTTTTTCAATAGTAAGCTCTTCACCATCAAAATATAATTTTCCACCAAGTTCCGCATTCTTCGGTAGTATTCCTAAAATGGAGTTGGCAAGTAGACTTTTACCTGAACCACTTGCACCGACAACGGCTACAATTTCTCCGCGATGGAGAGTCATATCGAAGTTCGTTATTGTCTCAGCCTTCATTTCCTGCAATCCTTTACCATATTGATGGAAATGTAAGGATAACTGACGCACTTCCATTAGTGGATGCTGCGCTTGTCCGATCATCCTATATACCTCCTTCCTGCTGCAAGCCTATCTTTTATAAGTGATCTCCTGAAAAGGGGTCAATCCACTTTTGGAGTTGACGACCGAGTATGTCGAAGATACCGACCATAACTAAAAGAGAAAATCCCGGAAAGAGTGCCAACCACCACATGCCTGTCGACAAATATCGCATGGCCTCCGATAAGATGATGCCAACCGCCGGTGTTTCGGGTGATAAACCGAATCCGAGGAAAGTAATGGCCGCTTCATGTAAAATAGCGTGTGGAAACAAAAGGATAGCTCCAATCAGCAACTGCGGAAGCAAATGTGGCAATACATGATGTGCGGCAACCCATGCTTTGGTTTTGCCTAGCTTCTGGGAGATTGCGACATACTCAGTCGTATTTATCTGTAACACTTCTGCTCGTAACAAACGGGTCAGGCTTGGCCAATGCGTTAAAGCGAGACCAATGACAACTCCTTTAAACCCCCCGCCGAACGTGAAGGATATTAATATTAACAGGACGATGTGGGGGACGCTAAGGAACAAGTCGATTAACCACGTAATGCATGCATCCACCACTTTGTTCGTCATGGTGAGCAAGCTTAACAGTAGCGCTATGAAAGTACTGATAATCACAGATAGCAGACCGACGGCAAAACTTAATGACAGTCCTTTCAGTGTTCGCGCAAGCATGTCGCGTCCGAGCCAATCCGTTCCGAAAAGATGTTCCAATGAGGGCGGGATATTTCTCTGCTGTAGATCGACGCCCAACGCATCTTTATTAATAAAAATACCAGCGATGAGCATGCCTAACAATATAAAGAGCGATACTGAAATGATGACAGTGGATTTCACTCTGAGACTCCACATGTTCTTTCGTTTTCGTATGATGTTGTTCGAAGCACTCATGTGGTTGTTCTCCTTCTCACCCTTGGGTCAATCACTTGATATAACAGGTCGGCAATCAAATTTCCAATAAATACGAATAACGCACTAAAGAGGACGATACCTAAAAGAAGGGGCACGTCACCGCCAAGACCTGCTTGAACAACGGCCTGGCCAAGACCTGGATAAGAAAATACCTGTTCTGCTAGGACCGCTCCGCCAAATAGTTCACCAAACGATGCAAAATGTAAGGAGATAGCCGGCAACGAAATATTTCGAATCCCATGTCGCCAAAGCAATGAAAGGGAGCGCTCTCCCTTTGCTTTAGCAAAACGGATGAATTCACTATCCAGTACATCGATCAATTTTTGTCTCGTATGCAACGCGACATTAGAAATTCCTACAATGCTCAGTGTCAGTGCAGGTAAAAACAAATGTCTGATCCGCTCAAAAATGGTCACGTCCTCATTCAATATTCCAGCGGGTGAGGCCAGTCCAACAGGAAACCAGCCAAACCATACCGAAAAGCACATCAATAGAAGTAAGCCGAGCCAAAATGCTGGTGTGGAAGCGATTGTGAAGCAGAGTCCTTTTATGGCCACATCTATCCAAGTCCCTTTTCGCATTCCGGCTAGTATTCCGAGCAGATAACCGAGAATTCCGGATATCCCCCATGCGATTCCCATTAAAGCTAGTGAAGCGAAAAAGCGCTCCGCAATTACATCAGCAACAGAGGTTCGAAAGGTCAATGAGGTACCAAGATTGCCATGTAAAACCGCATTTGCCCAATGGAAAAACCGCGTTGTAAAGGTATCGTTCAACCCCCAATAGTCAGCAATGTTTTCTCGTTGCTCGGGACTGACACTTGTCATATCTGCACCAATATAGGCTTGGATAGGATCCACAGGTGAATGGCTGACAAGTGTGAAAGAGATAATACTAACTGCGACTAATAATAATGCTAACTTAAGTGTGTTTTTTACAATAAACAAAATTCCTTTTTTAGCATACAACGTATATCCCTCTTTCTACTCTTTCCAATGCCATTGTGAAATGTAATCAGTCATTGGCCAGCCGTGCCCATGTGGTTGGATTTTTTGTGGCCCTATTTCTAAATCATCGCGTACGAAATAAAGGTGTTTCATATTAAGCAGCCATACCCAAGGCGTATCCCCTTGTGCTGAAAAGCCCGTTGAACCATCCCACTGTGCTTTTTTCCAATAGTCATTTGCTTTGACGGGATCTTGGGAGTTCATAGCTTTTTCCATATAGTCATCGACAGTCGGATTAGAATAATAGTTCGTATTATAGAAATCCTGTCCCCTCGTCGTACTGCTGTATATATTATACATTTCAAGAGGGCTATTACTGCCCCATCCCATCATGACAGGATTCGAATACATTACATGGACAAGTTCGTTCCAGTTTTCGCCTTTGGTTGTGATATCGATACCAAGCGGCTTCATTGCATCCGAGAAAGCGAGAGATAGGGATTGACGAATTTGATCATCTGCAGGGTAGTACAAAGTAAGTGCTGCTTTAGTTCCATCTTTCTCTCGGATTCCGTCTGCGTTTTCTTTCCAACCGGCGGCATCTAGAATTTCTTTTGCTCCTTCTAGATCTCCATCTGCAATCACTGTTTCAGAATTCCACCACGGCAAATGATCCGCTACAGAAAACGCTTTCGTTCCAAAACCTTCAACGACACCGTCCACCAAATCTTGCCGGTTGATGGCGATATTTAGCGCTTTACGGATCGCCTTTTCAGCGGTGACATCATTACCAATTGGATCTCCATCTGCTGTGTGTTCACCAGAGGGAACATAGGGAAGAATGATCCCTCTATTATCGGCACTATCCAGTTGAACAAGCGTCATACCCGGAATTTTTTGCTTAGCAAATGACGGTGTGACAGATACTATGTCTGCTTGCCCTGACTTCGCCGCTGCAAATGCCGCGTCTTCTGACAAAAAGAGGAAAGTGAGCTTTTTGAAAAAGGGCTTTTCTCCGTAATAAAGAGGATTCGCCTGAACGATTAATTGCTGACCTTTATTCCATTGGACAAGCTCGAATGGACCTGACCCGATTGGGTGTGTACGATACGAATCGTCATAAGCATGTTCAGGGACGATTCCCATTGTTGCAAGCGAATAGAGAAATGTGGAATTGGGCTGTTTCAAGGTGAAAGTGATTGTATTTTCATCTACTTCATCTATTCTTTCGAGGTTCGTCAAATCGACAACGGATGCGCTGTTTTTCGCCGTTTCAAACGTGAAGTGAACATCCTTTGCCGTCAGCGGCTCGCCGTCAGAAAATTTGACATCATCTCGGATATCTACGGTCCAAATCTTTCCGTCATCGCTGACATTGTAGGCTGTAGCCAAATCATTTTGTATATTAAAATCTTTATCGAACGTCAGAAGCGTACTTTGAAATAACGGGGAGCCATAGTGACCCCATCCTGTTGTTGGGTCAAAACCTTCCTCGGATTCTCCGCCAATGGCCAGAGTCAGAGCATCGTTCTTTTTAGTGGATGTGTTGGATTGGTCTGAAGGCTTCTCTGTATCCGAACAGGCTGCCAATATACTAGCGATGACCAGGGAATTTAATAATAGAAAAAATTTCTTATTCATAGATCTGCTCCTCGCATATGTTGTTGTACCTAAATGAGTGCTGCTTAACATAAATAACGCAGAAAAAAATACAACTCCCAGCAGAGTGCCGGGAGGTTTTTTTGAGAATCCAGTTGATTTAATATTTTCGCAGGGGACTGGGCTCAGTGCCGAACCATTCTTTGTTGACTAAGTGATGGCAATCTTTAAAGATGTTCTCAATCACTTGCGTTTTGTTTGCCATTACCCGGATTGACAGTCCAGCTTTCGTTAACTGGGAAATGCCCGCCTTGAAATCTCCGCATTGTCCGTTAATAACCTCAAATAACTTTTCTTCCAATTCAGCATCGGACTGCTCACCGACAATTAAAAATGAGCCCAGATGTGTGTATCCTTCCATCAATCCGATTCTATCCATCGATTTTCCATCAGGATTCAAGTGGATATGATCAAAAACAATGAGTTCGTTCTCTAGAAAGACTTCTGTTTTCAATCGTAGTGAATCATAGCTGAATGCTTCTCCATCAGGTGACCATCCAGGCGTTAGAATATCTGTATACAATAGAGACGCACCTTTATCCAATCGGAAGACCGTTTTTTGATAATAGCTAGCTCCTTTGTATGCAATCAAGGGGTCAGGTAAATATTGGAGGTGACTTCCTCCTTGCAGAACAATTTCGGCTTCCTGATATGCGTGCTTATTCGGTGTTCGATATACTTTTGTAGCAGATTGGGTCGTCAACGTAACCATTGCCTGCTCACCAACTGTTACACGCATCCGGTACGTATCGCCATCCAAATACCCACCACCAGGGTTCAATAAATAATAACAAGGCTGATTGGAACCGTTGTGATAAACAGGACGCATCACTTTAAAGGCCCCTTGAAAAAACAGGTTTTTAGTAATAGTTTTTCCGGATTGACTTTTCTGAGTGTCAAGTTCCAGAACACCAGTCCAATCAGACATTTTTCTCCAGACCTTTGAGAAGTGCGTGGTGATTGATCCAATCGAGAACATCTTTGAGTCCATCTTCGCTCTTAAGATTGGTAAAGAAAAAAGGCTTATTTTTGCGGAATATCTTTGTATCGGATGCCATCACGTTCAAATCTGCGCCGACTAAAGGTGCCAAATCGGTTTTGTTGATGACGAATAAGTCGGATTTTATCATCCCTTGTCCACCTTTTCGAGGGATTTTTTCCCCTTGGGCGACATCGATGATATAAATTGAGAAGTCCACCAATTCAGGACTGAAGGTGGCTGCTAAGTTATCCCCGCCGCTTTCAACGAAAATAAGTTCCACTTCAGGGTGTCTTTCTTGTAATTCTTCTATCGCAGATACATTCATTGAAATATCTTCACGAATTGCCGTATGCGGACAGCCGCCTGTTTCTACTCCAATAATGCGGTCTTCAGGTAAAATACCGTTCTGTACTAAAAACTTTGCGTCTTCTTTTGTATAGATGTCATTCGTGATGACCGCCATGTTAATCTCATTATTTAAATGTCTAGTGATCTTCTCGATGAGCATCGTTTTACCTGCACCTACAGGCCCACCTACACCAATTTTTATAACTTCCATCTAACAACACATCCTTTTGAAAAAGTAAAATCTTCTTTGTCCGATAAATAACAATCAACAAGTACGTAATAGTTCACGTCGTATAGAGACTTGCAATTCTTAGGAAGAAAAAATACGTACATGAACACGCTCGTGCTGCATCTGTGCTAATTCGATACCAGGGGAGACGATACCCAGGTCATCCTCTTCTAAATGATTAATCTTTTCGACGGTTGCAATCAGATTATTTTGCAGTGAATAGATAATTTGCTGTCCCGCTGTTTGTCCAAGGGGGATAGCGCGTACTGCATTTTGTACTAAGTTGATGATCGACGTATACATGTAATACAAAACAGTCGTATCACGATCCACTTTAAGGAAGTGTCCCGCAATCGTGAAGACTATAGCAGGATGACCGAAGGCAACGTTTTTCTTAATACGTTCTTGATATACGTTTAGCATAGGGGCTTCATAGAGTTTCGCAGCCATTTTAAGCATTTGCACACCTATGCGATGAGTCCCTTCCCGTGTCTCTCTAGCCAGACACTGGATTGTAAGGAGTCTATCCAGTTCCCATATCTTGTCATAGTCCCCGGAGCTTAGCGCATCATATACGATTCTCGCTGCCAGACCATCCGAGTAAGTGAGTTGTTCTTCCAAGTACACGTGCAGCCAATCGGAAAACGTTTCAGCATCGTGGACAAGATCCTCCTGAATGTAGCTCTCCAATCCGAATGAATGACTGAATGCTCCCGTTGGAAAGTTTGAATCACAAAGCTGGAACAGGGATAACGTTCGATTAGTCATCGTGGCTGTGTCCGATATGGCGGAAAGCTTGCTTTACTTTTCTTTCTTCACGTAAGTAAGGAATCGCCAATTCATTTAATAAGTCTTCTACAAGATAGTCGTATTGAACAAGCATTTCTTCTCCTTCAAACTGTGCGGGAAGATGACGGTTGCCTAGTTGGTGTGCGATTTTACCCATCTCATAGATGCTGCGTGGCTGAATAATCAGCAAATCATCTGACAGCACATCGATGATGATCATATTCTTCTCATCCATAAAGAGTACATCGCCAGCTAGCAAGTCTTTGGGCTCTTTCAAGCGGATGCCGATCTCACGTCCATGGTCTGTAGTAATTCGCATGACACGTTTTACTAAGTGATCGCTTTCCAAATATACCTTTTCTTTATGCCGTTTCTTCAATTCATCTTGTGACAATTGGTCTATATTGGTCACTACTTTTTCTATGATCATCAATTATTCACCTCAAAATAAGAAATAGCGTTGTCCCATAGGAACTTTATCCACGGGGTCACATGTAATTTTTTCACCATTGATACGTACTTCATATGTCTGCGGATCCACTTCGATATGAGGAGTCTCCGAATTCAATTTCATGTCTTTTTTTGTAAGGTCACGTATACCTCGGACAGGACGGATCATTTTTTCCAGACCGAGTCGTTCATGTACTTTATCGTCATAGGCTGCTTGGGAAATAAAAGTCATTGAACTTTTCGCTAATGTTTTACCAAGTGAAGCATAAGAAGGTCGATAGATCATTGGTTGAGGGGTTGGAATCGATGCATTAGCATCGCCCATTAAACTGTTGACGGTCAGACCGTTCTTAAGAATCATTTCTGGCTTGGCACCAAAAAATTTAGGATCCCATAAAACTAAATCTGCCATTTTCCCAACCTCAATTGAGCCGACATACTCGGAAATACCATGTGTAATGGCAGGATTGATCGTGAATTTTGCGATATATCTTTTCACACGATTGTTATCCGAGTAGTCGAAATCACCTTTCATGATGCCAAGCTGTTTTTTCATTTTGTCTGCAGTTTGCCACGTGCGTAATCCTACTTCACCTATTCGTCCCATTGCTTGTGCGTCTGAGCTCGTCATACTGAACACGCCCATGTCTTGCAATACATCTTCTGCAGCAATGGTTTCACTCCGGATACGAGAATCTGCGAAGGCGATGTCTTCTGGAACAGAGGGATTTAAATGGTGGCAAACCATCAGCATATCGAGATGCTCGTCAATCGTGTTTACGGTATAAGGCATCGTTGGGTTTGTAGAAGAGGGGAGTACGTTCAACATCCCCGCGGATTTGATCAAATCCGGAGCATGACCACCACCAGCTCCTTCTGTATGATACATGTGGATCACGCGATCTTTTACCGCACGCATTGTATCTTCCATGAAGCCACCCTCGTTCAGTGTATCTGCATGAAGGGCTACTTGAACATCAAATTTGTCAGCGACGGTTAGTGAGTAATCTAATGAGGAAGAAGTCGCGCCCCAATCTTCGTGTACTTTCAGACCGATAGCACCCGCACGGACTTGTTCCGCTAATGGTTCTTCAGCCGCAGCATGTCCTTTGGAGGTCAGACCTACATTGATAGGTAGCCCCTCTACAGCTTGTAGCATCGTGTGTATGTTGTATGGACCAGGTGTTACGGTAGTAGCACGGGAACCAGCCCCTGGACCCACTCCGCCGCCAATGAGTGTTGTAGTACCAGCGGTAAGAGCGACATTCACTTGCTCTGGATTAATAAAGTGAACATGTGTATCAATGCCGCCAGCAGTGAGGATTTTCCCTTCACCAGCAATTACTTCAGTAGATGCTCCAATCACTATATCGACATTATCCATAATCAGCGGGTTTCCAGCTTTACCAATGCCGAAGATTTTCCCATCACGAATAGCAACATCCGCCTTATAAATACCTGTGTAGTCGAGGACAATGACACTGGTTATGATGACATCAGGAACGCCGTCGCCGCGAGTGACGAGAGGATGCTGTCCCATCCCATCACGTATGACTTTTCCTCCTCCGAAAACGATTTCTTCTCCGTATGTCGTGAAGTCCTTTTCGATTCTTATAAACAGATCCGTATCTGCGAGCCTAATGGAGTCTCCAGTCGTTGGACCGTACATTTGTGCGTATTGCTCCCTTGACATTTTAAATGTCATGTTAATTCCTCGCTTTCTAAAGGACCGTCTACTAGATTGTTGAATCCATATACTTTGCGTTCGCCAGCATAATCGATTAGTTCAATTTCTTTCTGATCACCAGGTTCAAAACGTACAGCAGCGCCAGCTGGAACGTTCAAGCGTTTACCATAAGCTTTTTCTCGGTCAAATTTCAAAGCGGGATTCACTTCATAAAAGTGGAAATGGGAACCGATTTGGACCGGTCGGTCACCTGTATTGAGAACAGAGACTTGAATGCTTTCTCTACCAGCGTTACAGATGATGGGGTCGTCTTTTAAAATATATTCTCCAGGAATCACTTTTCCATCCATCCTTTCCATTCACAAAACGTGTTGAATGTGTGTATTTCTAGTGGGTATTATCGAATCGGATCATGTACCGTTACAAGCTTTGTCCCATCTGGGAACGTGACCTCAACTTGGATATCATCAATCATTTCCGGTATTCCTTCCATAACATCGTCCCGTGTCAAAATAGTTGCTCCGAAAGACATCAATTCAGCAACGGATTTGCCGTCCCGAGCACCTTCCATAATTTCGTTGGTGATGTAAGCCATTGCTTCAGGATGATTCAGTTTTAAACCCCGCTCCTTTCTTCGTCTAGCCACATCAGCGGCGACGACAATTAGAAGCTTATCGATTTCACGTGGTAATAATTGCATGATTCTGTCATCCTCCTTATAGATAAAGCTTTCTACTCCTAGAATGTCAATATACCTTCTGCTTTATTCAATACAATGGGAAATGTGTAAAATAAATAATAGATTAATTGAATTTCAACGAATTTTAATAAACCTTCAGAGTAAGAAGGTTGAGAAATATTCATCAATTCGCAATATTCATAAGTAAGGCGGCTAGTGCTTATTCAGTTATAGGTTTATGTTTCAATTGTGCGTCGTGATTCCAACAGGTTGTTGACAGAGCAGGGGGCCCCAAAACGACGAAAGAAGTTACGGTATTATTAGCATGCATCGTGTAGGATGGATGATGCTGGTGTTATAATGGGGCGGTCGAAAGTTTGCGGTCGCTTGGAGTAGGGTTTTCATTAGTCACTCGTTGCAGCATAGGACGGATTGCTCAAACGAAGCCTTTTCCGGATTGGATTTCAAGTTAACCCAATATTATGCAATGGACTACGAAATGTTGAAACAGCAGTTAGGTTTGACCGTTCTAGACTAGTTTAAATATTATGAGCGAAAAAGCAAGTCTAACAACTTACTTTTTTATAATTCTTCCTAACTGGTTAGTGGGCTCGTCATATTGTAGGAAGTTGTTTGAAATTTTTATTTTCCTTTACAACTAATAGCATGAAAGGATACACTCCCTCATTTTTGAAAAGTAGAGGGAGATTGAATTTTCATATTAGTTTACGTCTATGAATACAGCTTTCATAACGGGTATATCGCGGTCATCCTTATTGGTATAGCTGCCATATATGGTAACCACGGTTCCATTTGGAATTTCCGTGCGTTCATTTAAACGAATATCGTCTATCCATAAAATCTCTTCAGAGGAATCGGTGACATCGTTCTTTAATCCATATCGCCCCTCTTCAGCAGCAAAGACAGTACCTTTGAAAGTGACTTTTGTGTTAGGTGGTACGCTTCCCTTTAAGACGTCTTCGTACTCGACTTCAGTAGAGTCCCCTTTTAAACCTTCCTCTAACCCCACCTGGTCTTCTGCTGTTTTAGAACCCGCTTGCTCTTGTGATTCGGCAGCAGATTTTTTATCGGAATCTGAAGTGTTCTCGGATTTGTCCCCATTGTTGCATGCAGCGAGCATTAGACTTGCTGCTAATAATATGAATGCTTTTTTCATTTTCATCGCCTCCCTTATTAATGATAATCAATTCTGTGTAAAAAGAAAACTGGAGAATGATATCGATTCAAAAAAACCTGTGAAGGGTATACCTTCACAGGAGTTGAGTTACTGAGTGTACATCGCTAATCTTTGATCTGCCAGAATAACTTCGCATTCTTCGGTAATTTTCCGAAGATGAAACTTGCAAAAGGTACGAAACGATGGAAGAACCAGATGATGAGATAGCACAGAATAACTGTAATCGTATACTGTAAAAAGATTGTAATATGCCAGGAGATTGGTGTGCCGCGTGTAGGCAAGTATTTCATCACTTGGAACAGCACGAGTGGGTGCATCAAGTAGAAGCCGAACGAATAATATGCAATGCTGCGCATCCGATGGACGGATTTCTGACTCGACCAACGCACTAAATACTCTGCAAAGTAGAAGAAGAACAAACTGCCGATAACTTTGAACAAAATCCCGATCATCTTGTAATAATCATCGTCAATTGGCAATCGCTCAAAATACGTATTGCGATAGCGGATGAACACATAGGTCAATCCGAGAAGGAGACCGCTGATTCCGGCAATCGTCATCTTCTTTTTCGTCATTTTTTCGATTATGGTCTCGTAATGGACCCCGATCCAGGCACCAAGCATATATGAACCGATGAAGCTGAACATGAGAGGCACTGTGACATAGTCGGTGTGGATTGAAAACTGGAAATAGGCATATTCTGCAAGAATCCCGAAGAGCCACAAGTACTTTCGGAATGTAGAGAATCTGCGGACCAAAATCATCAGCAAGGGGAACACTAAATAAAACTGGACAACGATGAATATGAAATAGAGTTG
This sequence comes from Sporosarcina gallistercoris, assembly GCF_050459885.1. Taxonomy (GTDB): domain Bacteria; phylum Bacillota; class Bacilli; order Bacillales_A; family Planococcaceae; genus Sporosarcina; species Sporosarcina gallistercoris_A. Next base: position 45,233 of record NZ_JBCMNO010000002.1, read on the forward strand.
GTATTTGCTCTCCCCAAACAGGATTCGGTGTAGAACGTCCGATAATACAAGGGGTCGGTCCTGATAATGCCACATCTCCACTTCGTAAATGAGTGACCAGACAATGTAGGGAATGAGAATATACGTCACACGTTTTTTCCAATAAGTGAGCAGTACATCTTTTGTAAAGGGACGATCGCGATACATATAAAAGAATACAATCCCCATAATCATGACGAACATTCCGCCTTCAACCCGAACAATATTATTCAGAAAAAAATAAAATGTGTTCTGAATTGACGGTGCTGGAAACAGATGTCGGTATTGAGCTGTTGTATGGACTAGCACAACAAATAGCATTGCAAAAAATCGCACATAATAGATGGAAGCGATTTCTTTTTTCATCGAAATTCATTCCTTTTCCAGCTTATATTATGGATCACCTGACAGTATACCTTAAGAATAGAACGAATTGCAAAGTAATCCAAATTACAGGAATGGTATTTGGTATGCGAAATCGTGCTTGATGGTTTCCGTCCACTAAAGTAATAAATAAACCAAACTCATGCAAAAAAAATAGGGAGGCAATGTGCCGGTCGAATTCAGCATGAGCCACCTATTGAACGAGGATTCCAGCCAAGTGAATACTGGCTAGTGAAATAGTTATAGCGGGACCTGATGTTCACTTTTCAATTGGCAAGTTCACCAATCGGGAGTATTTTATTATCCCAGATAGTCCATGATTCACACACTAAAAGAAAGGGGATTCAGAGGTTTTGAGATGAAAGTCGCAGGAAACGCAAGCGACTTTCATGACTGAAGGGTGCAGAGTGAAAATTTGTCGTTGTCATCAGTTTTGAATACTGGAATGCTGGATGATGATAATAAAGAATTGGATCCAGGAGATGGTAATTAGGCTCACCTAAAGACAATAGGGAAGTGGGGAAAATGTTGAAAAAAGGACCCGAAACGGGTCCTTTTTAACATTGATTATGGATTTGTAGACCAAAGTCCAGCAGATTTCAATAATACGCGCGGGTGAAGTTTCAACTGTGCGACCATGACGTCTGCTAAGTCTTCCGGCTGCATGACTTTTTCCGGATTACCATCAGTCAATTTCTCGTCAAATGCCAAATCCGTTGCAACAGTGCTTGGCGTAAGCGCACTGACCCGGATATTGTGTTTACGAACTTCGAGCATAAGTGATTCAGTAAGCCCAAGGACACCGAATTTAGATGCGCTATAGGCGCTTGTAACTGGAGCTCCTTTTTGACCGGCAGTGGAGGCGATGTTAATGATGTCTCCGGACTGCCTTTCAATCATTTCAGGCAACACAGCTCTTGTCGTATAGTAAACGCCCATCAAGTTGACATCGATAATATTTTTAAATTCTTCCGGAGACAATTCCAGGAATTTCCCGAACTTCCCGATACCTGCGTTATTCACAAGGATATCAATCGGTCCAAGTTCTGATTTAACATGCTGAACGGCCGCTGTTATGGATTCCGGATCGGATACATCCGCCGAGGCAATCGCAACGTTCACGTTGTATTGACGCAACTCTTCTGCTACTTTTTCCAAATTCGCTACGGTCTTTCCGATTAGTCCGACATGGATACCTTCTTTTGCAAATGCGATTGCCGTAGCACGTCCGATACCTCGGCCGGCACCAGTGATGATGGCATTTTTACCTGTTATGGGTTGCATGGATTTGCTCCTTTTCATCTGTATTTCTGACTCCTGAAGTATAGCAAAAGAGAAGGCTGCATACTAAGAAAATGTCTTGGTTTTGATCTCGTCATACCGTTAAGGACAACGAGTATGAGTAAAGAAAGTGACTGTAGGGGAAAGATGTTTTCTTCACTCCAATAATCCAGCGTTTGTAAGAAACTCCCGTGCCACATCCTCAGGATTTTCCCCACCGGAGTTTACTCGGAAGTTCATATCCCGCATTTCATCATCCGTCACTTTACCCGAGAGCTTGTTCAAAACATCTTCCAGCTCGGGATACTTCTCGAGCGTTTTTTTCAACAAGAGAGGGGCCCCTTGATACGGTGGAAATAGTTCCTGATCGTCTTCCAGTACTGTCATTTCATACTCCTTCAATTCACTATCCGTTGAATAGGCATCCATTAAGTTGATGTCACCCGTTTCAATCGCCTGATATCTCAATTTGGGTTCCATTGTTTTCACAGAAGGGAACTCCAGACCATAAAGCTTTTGAATTCCTTTATAGCCATCTTCTCGGTCATTGAATTCAAGAGTGAATCCGGCTTTCACATTCGTTTCGACTGAAGCCAAGTCTGAAATGGTTTTCACACCCGTCTGTTCTTCAAACTGCTTGGAAATCGCCAATGTATACGTATTGTTATACGACATCGGTGGAAGCAATGTCATGCCGAATTGTTCGTCAAGGCCATCACGCGCTTGTACATAAACTTCCTTGCGATCATTGCTGACAGCTTCTTCTTTCAGGAATTCTGCAAGTGCCGTCCCTGTAAATTCGGGATACATGTCAATACTGCCTGATTTAAGTGCATTGAATACGAACGAAGTTTTCCCAAGACCAGGTTTGAGCTCTACAGTCAGATCAGTCTCTTCTTCGATAAGGAGTTTGTACATATTAATGAGGATTTCCGGTTCCGCACCTAATTTCGCACCGAGCACTAATTGCTTATTCGAACGGCCTGATAAAAATGGCAGTACAATGACAAGCAAGGCAACAATGAAAAATACGATAAGAGCGGTAGCAGCCCGTTTGAATGAAAGACCCTCGAACTTCTTAAGCAAAAAGTCGAATGCGAGTGCTAGAAGTGCTGCAGGAATAGCACCCATTACAATAAGGGAAGGATTATTACGGTCAATTCCAAGAAGGATCAGATCACCTAATCCCCCTGCCCCAATGAGTGCAGCAAGCGTAGCGGTCCCGACAATAAGCACCATCGATGTACGGATACCGGCCATAATGACAGGCATCGCCAGTGGAAGTTCCACTTTGACCAAGCGTTTCCACGTCGTCATCCCCATTGCAGTGGCGGCTTCTATCAATGACGGATCGACTTCTTTGATTCCCGTATAGGTATTGCGAAGAATCGGCAACAACGCATATGCAACGAGCGCGATAATGGCGGGTACTTTCCCGATACCGAGCAGCGGGATGAGCAATCCGAGCAAAGCGAGGGAAGGGATGGTCTGCAGCACGGCACTTGCACCGATCACGCTTTCTGCAATCCTTCTTTTGTTTGTTAGATAAATTCCAAGTGGAATGGATAGTAAAACTGCAAAAACGAGTGCAATTAAGGAGATTTGTATATGCTCTAATAGCGCACCCGCAAGTTCTCCTTTTCGATCTTGGAACACTTCAAAGAAATGGCTCATACCGTCGCCGTCCTTTCTTTCTCTTGTGCAGCTAAAAAGGCGAGCAGTGTTCCACGGGATAACGAGCCGACAATGACGTCATTGTCTTCGACAACCACCGCATCGGCGAGCAATAGCGCATCCAGCACACTACTCCATCCAGCGTCGATTGCTAACGACGGAGCCCCGGGTGTAGGGATCCCGGACGCAGGTGTCATGTGATCCCGGATGACAAACGGTTGAGTGCCGCCACTTCCGATAAATTCTTGTACAAACGGTGTAGCGGGGGCTGCTGTAATCTCTTCTGGTGTCCCAAGCTGTTCGATTTTGCCTTCCTTCATAATACAGATGCGATCTCCTAGCTTCATCGCTTCTTGAATGTCGTGAGTTACAAATACAATCGTTTTTCTAATCGTCCTCTGTAAATGCAGTAAGTCTTCTTGCAGCTTCAATCTGCTGATCGGATCCAATGCACTGAACGGTTCATCCATCAAAACGATATCGGGATCTGCAGCAAGCGCTCGTACAACTCCGATTCTCTGTTGCTGACCACCGGATAATTCACTCGGTTTACGTCCTCTGTATGTATCGGGGTCCAATCCAGCCATATTCAGCAATTCAGTCACACGCTTGTGGATACGTTCTTTTTTCCATTGTTTCAGTTCAGGAACAATCGAGATGTTCTCTTCGATTGTCATATGAGGAAACAAAGCGATCTGCTGCAGGACATACCCGATTTGCCATCGGAGTTCGTGAATGGCATAGTCACTGATCTTTTTATCATGGATACGAATGGTGCCGTCTGACAATGGGATAAGACGATTGATCATTTTTAATGTCGTGGTTTTCCCGCAGCCACTTGGTCCGATCAGCACAAAAAATTCTCCTTCTGCAATTTCGAAATTCACTGATTCTACTACGTTCGTTTTTCCATCGTAGGACTTAGATACATCTTTAAACTGGATCATCGGCACCGCTCCTTATTTTCCACAAACTCTTTTACTCTCTATTGGATAGAAATTGCTCTATACACCTATATCCTTAAATTAAGAAAAAAAACCTCCGCCGTACAGATAGTTGTACGACTGGAGGGAAGAATCTATGCTATTATTTCTTTCTTTCAATCGGATAGAGGTTCGTAAAGTAATCATTCGTCACTTCACGCACTTTCCCACTCAAGAACAATACAGCAATAACGTTCGGTACGACAACGATTGCGAGCAGCAAATCAAGGAATTTCCAGACGAATTGGAGTCCGCCAATTGCCCCGATGATAATGGCGATAATGTAGACGAAGCGCATCACTTTTGAAAATCCAGTGCCGAATAGGAACTCCGCCTGCTTTTCTCCGTAATAGACGATGACAACAACAGTTGTGATGACGAAAAGGAAAAGGACGACCGAAATGATGATGCCGCCAATGGTTGCACCAAAAACTGTGCTGTACGCTTCTGTCACCATGGAGGAGGCGTTGTTTGCGTCAATGACTTTCCATACACCTGTAGTCAATACTACCATCGCCGTCATGGTACAGACGATGAGCGTATCTACAATGACTTCGAATACTCCCCAAAATCCTTGCTTCGCAGGATGATTATTCACTGCGGCAGCGTGTGCAATCGGTGCGGTACCGATTCCTGCTTCGTTTGAGTAAAGTCCGCGTGCCAGTCCCCAGCGGATGGCTGCTGCAACACCAGCTCCTGCAAATCCGCCTGTCGCAGATAGCGGTTGAAAGGCATATGTAAAAATGAGTCCGAATGCGGCCGGTACTTCTGTGATATTGAAAGCAATTACAATAAGTGCGCTGACAATATAGACGACAACCATGGAAGGAATAAGTCGTTCTGTCACACGTCCAATTGCTTTAATTCCTCCGAAGGAGACAAGTGCTACTAAAAGTGCAACGAGAATTCCAGTAATGTATGGTGGTAACCCGAACGAACTTTCAATAGTGGTTGCGATGGAATTGGACTGAACCATTGTACTGGCAATAATTTCGATCATCAATGCAAATGCGAAAAGATAGGCAACCTTTTTCCAGCCAAGACCTTTTTTAATATAATACATAGGACCGCCAACGTAATCTCCTGCTTCGTTCTTTTCACGATACTTGATACCTAGGACGACTTCGGAATACTTCGTGCCAATCCCGATAAGTGCCACAAGCCACATCCAAAAAATTGCGCCTGGACCTCCAAGGGCAATCGCAACAGGAACCCCGACAATGTTAGCAGCGCCCATCGTAGAAGCGAGTGCTGACGTTGTTGCCTGAAACGGCGTTAGTGTCCCGTCTCCAGAGCCTTTCGACATGATTTTTCCGAAAGTCTGCCGAAGAATGTGCGGCATGTACCTGAATTGAAAGAAACCGAGACGGATGGTTAGAAAAAGTCCTCCGCCAATCAGCAGTACGATAATTGGCACACCCCATAAGAAATTTGAAATGACTTCGACCCATTCTGTAAACGTATTCAACTAATCCATCCCCTTTGATTGTTTGAAATCGTGCGTGGAAGTTGCCGGTCGTACATGCTGAACAGATTGTGAATTATGAATTCCCAATCTGTTTAAATACTATACTAGTGAAATAATAAAAGAGTTGTCAATCATTTATGTATAACAGAATATACTGTCTATTGAGTCGGGTAATGAAAATAATACTATTGAAAAAATCAAGCAGAAGATCGAATTTCGGGAATTCCTAGGAATATGTGTCATTGGGTTTCTAGTGGAAATCATGTAACGCTGAACTGTATCGGCGATATCGGAAAAGTATTGATAATATGCCGATTGTAGACCCGGGAGCGCTTTCTAATCAGGGAGTCATTAGAAGTAACTTCCTTTACCCTCGTAAAAGCCTATCTCGAGTTTGTTAACCACGGAGAAGATCGGGGAGATTTGAGACCGACCAATCAATTTGGTGACAAAAGGACATCGTTTTGAAATCAAAGCCGGCCCAATCGCTGGATAGTAGTCATAGGTAGGAAAAGTAAATAAGACCCCTCGCAAATAAATCGAAAGCGGGGGGTCTTTCATGGATGTTGTAAATTATGCGTGAACCGGAATAGAGCGCTCGAGTAACTCGGATAGATCTTCGGCACTCATGGTTCGAGCACCGCCTCCTTGTACTGATGACGCAGAGCCTCCGCCTTTTCCTTCTATTGCAGGGAGGGCGATGGAAGAAACCGTACGCATATCCTGCACAAGTGAATTCGTTCGCGAAACTACGAATTGCAACTTCTCGCCATCATCCGATACAAGCACAACAACTGCCTTCTCGCGAAGAGCAAGTGTTTTACGTGAAAGTTTTTGCAGCTCTTGCATGGAACGGTTTGTATAGGTTTGTCGGATGACGATAGTTTTACGTTCAGCAAGGGAGGCCGCTTCAAAGGCAAGCAACTGTTCGTTCGCGGCTTCTAGCTGCTTTTCCAGCATATGTTGCGCCTCCAGCAGTTTTTGTGTAGCTGCCGCCGCTTGTCCTAATGGGGCACTCAGTAGTCGTGCAACATCTGTAAGTTCGTCATGAACTGTCCCCAGCTGATCTAGGACTCTTCCGCCGCATACAAAATGGATGCGTGTAAGCTTTTTCTGCTTCTCAGTGGCGAGAATTTTCAATGAACCTATTTGTCCTGTAGTACTAGGGTGTGTACCTCCACAGCCATTTGTATCGAAGTCCGGAATGATGACGAGACGAATTTCTTCACCGACACTGACTTGTTTACGCAGTGCATAGGAGGACAGTTCTTCTTGTGTTACCCATTTCTGCTCAATCGGACGATTTTCCAGAATGATGGAGTTAGCGAGTGATTCGGCTGCATGTAATTCGTCAGCCGAGACATGCTCAGTCCCGAGGTCGATGGTCACAAGTTCGCGGCCAAGGTGAAAACTGACGGTAGGATAGTTGAAAAGCTCAACGAAAGCAGCCGTTAAAATATGTTGACCTGTATGTTGCTGCATATGATCGAATCTACGTGTCCAGTCGATTTCCCCTGTAATCATTCCGCCGATGGTAAGGGGACTTTCTAAATAGTGGCGAATCTCTCCATCCACTTCTTCCACATCCACAACTGCAATATCTGCAATATGTCCCGTGTCATGGGGTTGGCCGCCGCCTGTTGGGTAAAAAATAGTGTTTTCCAATACGGCATACGGTCTTGCTTGTTCATCGATGGCATGCTGCAACACTGTGGTCGTGAAACTGATGCGATAAGGATCTTGATAATATAAACGATTTTGTAACATCCAAAAACTCCTCTCGGGCGTGTCTCTTGATCTCTATATTCATTGTACGAGGTTGCTGTCCTATATGCAAAAACGTCTGGACTGCATTAGAGCAGTTCAGACGTTTTGTTTGGAGGACGTTTAAGTCGCCTTTGAGCGAGAGACGGTAACGTCATCCCGATTAATATAATGACGATCCCGATGATTTGTATAAATGTAATATGCTCTCCGACCAATACCACAGAGGCTGTCATAGCGACCGGAAGTTCCATGGCACTCAGAATCGAAGTCATGGCGGTTCCCACTTTTGGAACTGCAATGGAAAAAAGATAGATGGGAATGATAATCCCGAATAAGCCAAGAATCACTCCATATAATAACAGACTGGATGTGAACAATTGTCCCGTCCAAACGATTTCAGGCGATTGGAAAAAGAGGACTACAATCGCAGCGAAAAATGAAGTGTATAGCAGGCGGGTAGTCGTATCCATTCCTTCAATAGCTTTCTGGTTTGCCATCACAAATGAGGCGAAACTAGTTGCAGAAGCCAGCCCGAACGCCCAGCCTTGCCAAGGAATCCCGCTTAAGTCGACATTTAAGATACCTGCTGCAAATATCGTCCCTGAGAAGAGAAAAACGAGGGATATCAATTCAACCCTCTTCGGTAAACGTCGGCTGGCGATACAGTCAAACAACATGCCGATCCACGTAAATTGAAAAAGCATGACGACTGCCAATGAGGCAGGCATATACTCGATTGTTTTTCCGTACACGATGCCTGTTAATGCGGTGAATAGTCCTGCAAGTATAAGTGTCCAGCCTCCGCCGAAGCGGGGGCGTTTGTGTTGAATGATAAGGAAAAGTAGTACAGCAATCAGAAAACCGATGAAATACTGACTAGTAACAGCTTGAGAAGCTGAATAACCATCTTTAATAGCTAATTTGACAATAGATGAGAGAATGCCATAACTGCTTGAAGCAACGATTACGAGTAGCGGATATATCCAGAATTTCATAAAGCATTTCCTCCTAAGCTAACTAGTATATCACGCTGTTTACCATTTTGATATATGAGAAGTCAGACCTCTTAGTATTTCCCGGGAAATGAACACAGAAAAGACACCCTCAAATTGAGAGGGTGTCTTTTCTGATCATTACTGTCCGCTATACTTTGCTTCACTTGATGACTGATCCTTTGATTTACGATGGTTTTCTTGCTTTTCTTCTTCCCATTCCATTCGAGTGTCTTCAACTGGTACAGCATCAACTGTTTGCATGTCTTCATGCATATCGAAAAGGGATTCTTTGTCAGTTTTAACGGCATCAGGGTTGTCCAAGTAGGGCTGGATAACCTCTTTTCGATCTTCAGATGTGAAAGATTTCTTTTTGTTATCCATGAATACTCCTCCTTCTGGAGTTACTCCGCTTTGACGAGTTTCAGCAAAAGGCTGGACAGTGCTTTTTGCTCTTCCTTATCTCCGACTTTCCAAAGTTCTTGAAGTACGTATTGTTCACGGTTTTGAGGTTCTTCGTGTTTTGCCAGATAACCTGCAACGTATTCAGTTGCTTTTGTCAGCTGTTCATCACTGAGTCCTAACTTTTCACCCTTGTTCACTTTGTCTGAGAGATAATCTTTAAACAATGTAAAGTTCTTTAGGATGTCTTCTTTCTTTTCACTGTCCATTTTATTCAATTCGCCTTCAACTTTACCTTTAACGTCCATAGGAAGCATTCACTCCTTCTATTTGATACTAACAGTATTGACTAATCGACAAAAAATAAACCTTACAAAATAAGTGTTTCTAAAAATGCTGAAATGGGGAATACATATTACACATGAAATCAGCAATTGTGTGAGGAAGGGAGTGAACGAATCATGAAGCAAAAAAGGTATGTGGGGACGTTTCATTCAATTGATAATGTGCTGATTAAAATCATTGAACTCAAATCATTCGGCTACGCAAAAGACGAAATTTTAGCTGTGTCAAATTTAGAGGATAATGATCGAATGCTGGAAGACCAAACGGATATTGTATTGGCCACCAGAGAGCAGGATGGTTTTCTTGGACGTATGAAATCCTTCTTTACAAATGACCAGCCGGCAAAAGATACATTTGAGCAGCTTGGTTTTAATGACCAGCAAACGCAGGATTTTCACAATGAAGTCAAAGAGGGTGGAGTTGCTTTGTTTGTGTTAGATGATCCGGAAATACCTACTCATCCAGATCCATCAAGCGGGAGTAATAAAATTGAGGTTCCTAAATCCGACAGCTCTGGCGGGATTTCAACTAGTGGCGTCCCGCTTGAAAATGCAGGGGAAGATGCGGAAGTTGAAGAGAATGCGGGCAGATATCCTCGAATCGGTACAAATAATCTTTAATAGTGAAAACCGACTCAAGACGAGTCGGTTTTTGTATGTACGAATACTTTAGTGGGACAACCCGAATACATAGTGTGTAGAGGTTAGCAGTAGTTCAACTTGGATAACTGGCATTCTCATCATTCCATGAAAAAGAGTTGCTTGAACATCAGTTTTACCTGATGTTCAAGCAACTCTTTTCTTCATTTAATGGCGATTGTCTTTCATTTCTCCAACTTTTTCTTGTACATCGCCTTTCATCTTATCCAGCTTACCTTCGGCTTGTTTTTTAGTATCGCCAGTCGCATTACCGTATTGGTCTTTTGCTTCGCCCTTGGTTTTGTTGACTGCACCTTTTACTTTGTCTGAAAAACCGTGATCTGCCATTTCTAAAAACCTCCTAAAGTTGTATGTAGATATTTTATACCCCTGCCTTCGATAGGTTAAACACCAAATGGATTCGGGTATAGATATAACCAACTAAAAACTCCTTGAAGAATGCGTCTTCACTCTTAAGGGAAAATAGGTCGAAGCAAGCTGTTGAAAACTTATAAGTATTTGTATACTTATAGATATATATTTTAAAACTTTTACGAACTTTTCGGAGGTGATGAGATGATTCGCAAAGGGAGATTCGCACGTTGGAACGGAAAAGAATACGAAATCAGTTCTCGAAACAAACAAATTTACTTAGCTACGACAAATACAGATGAGCTGAAAAACGGCTTTTCACTTATAGGCGGCTCTACGACTTCACTGCTTCGAGCTGTGGAACTGAAAGAATTAGAAGATGCTTATGAAATCGTGCCCTACGCAACGCTGGGGGGGCATCGATTTGTAATTGAAGGAATCGATTCTCAAACTGGCATGGTAAAGCTTGTGACCAATAATGCTTTTGCCGTGAAAAAGTTGGAATTGCAACCATACGGTAGTGATGAATATATGATAGAACTGCCTTTTCAAAGTATCGTTGTTGAAGAAGATCGCATTCCGATACTTGGCTTTGAAAATCGATTCGTCTAAATAACGCGCCCCTATTTATAGGGGGTCGCGTTCAGACTGTAGACAAAAGGGTTGGAAATCGAAATGATTTCCAACCCTTTTGTTTTTTGAGCGTATAAATCCGCAACTGGTCAAGAGCCGTTGACCTCCGTTCCGGGCGGACGCTTTCCAGGGGGCTTGCCCTCAGCCAATCGAACGACGAAGAGTTCGATTGGCCGTATTTTAGCGAACTATGCTGAAATTAAGGCAGCACTCATCTCCCTCACTTTGCTCAGTCCAGGGTCTTCGAAAACACGTGCTCCTAACGCTTCGCTTTTACTCGCAAAAGCTGTTCTTCGTCACAGCTTTCGCTGATCCCTACGGAGTCGCCGCTCTCCGCTACAATCAACAGAATCTCCCAACTATCAAATGAGGTGATGGAAATGATGACGAAGAATCAAGTTAATGAACGGGAACAGATGGAAATGCTTACGAGTGAACAGTTAGTTCCACAAGACCATTTGGTTCGTAAATTAGATGCAGCAATTGATTTTTCTTTCATTTATCCATTGGTTGAAGATCTATATTCATTATTTGGGAGACCCAGCATAGATCCAGTTGTACTCATTAAAATGACATTCAATCAATATACCTTTGGTATTCGGTCGATGAGTTAGACTCTCAAAGAAATTGAAACCAATATGGCTTATCGCTGGTTTCTTGGATTCGGTTTTCACACAGAGGTTCCGCATTTCTCTACGTTCGGAAAAAACTACGACCGCCGTTTTGCAGATACAGATCTAGTAGAACAGATCTTTTATCGAGTACTAAAGGAAGTCGCAGATCGTGGGGCTACTTAGCTCGGAACATGTTTTTATCGATTCGACACACGTGAAAACAAATGTTAACAATCTGGATAGCGAACACAAAAAAGCAACCAGGGATATCCCCCAGCTGCCTATAGCGAATCTAGAGCAGAGCTTACTTTGAAGAACTGCCTCCTGCAAATGAGTCAAGTTGATTCATCATCTTATTCCTGGAATCTTCGTTGCGCATTAAGTATGCCACTCCAAGACCGATAGCCACCAGTGCCGTCTTTTTCATAATGAAACACTCCTTCCCATAAACATTCGATTCTCCTATAGCCTGCCCACAATCGTGGGAAATATACAAATAATTCGTGTTCTCATCATTTTCTAATGAATCCTTCATGGTGTTCACATTTCAGACTTGGAAAGTTGGATTGACATAGGGAAAACAATTGAAAGTGAGGGACTCACATGGCAATCGAGATATTTAGCAGAAAAGAACAAAGATATTTGATTACACGCCGGAAGTACGAAGAATTGGTGGACCGTATTGGAACTGGAATGCCGAATGATAAAAATGGGACAGACGGAAGATATTCCATTACTAGCTTATACTTCGACAGTCCGGAAAATCCATTTATTTTGAAACGAAAAACAAATTGAAGTATCGTCAAAAACTGCGTTTGCGTGTGTACGACGAAGCGGATTTGAACAGCACTGCTTTTTTGAAGTGAAACAAAAACACAAAAATATAGTCAACAAACGCCGGTTGCTCTTGCCGTTTCGATAGGCGTACCGCTATCTGGAAGGTTCAGTCAAGGAGGATTTGTCTGATATTGAAACTTTCAATAGGCAAGTCATGAAGGAAATCGATTACTTCAGAAAGCTTTATAACTTAAGAAATGGTTGTAAGTTATCATCGCCACGTTCTGCATGGTGTGACAGATCCTGAGCTGCGGATTACGTTCGATTTCGATTTGAAGTGTCGAAAAGGTGACTTGCATATCGAGAACGGTTCATATGGTCATCATTTCATCGACGAAGAACTTGTCGTTTTAGAAGTCAAAGTGGACCACGCCGTACCACTTTGGCTTGCACGCATCTTGCAAGACTTGAACTGCGAGTAACGCAGTGCATCTAAGTTTTGTACGAGTACTGAATTGTTGGATGGAAAAGTATTGCCGCAACCAGGATATTCAGAACCGAAAGAATTAGAACAACCGACAATTGGAGGAATGGAAGATGGATCAGATCACGAGCTTATTTCATCTAATGGATTTGAAGGTGCGCCAACTATTTGGATGAGTCTGGCGGCAATGGCATTGGCATTCGTTCTTAGTTTACTCATTACGAAAGTGTACCAAATCACGTTTACTGGGGAACGCTATTCACAAGCATTTGTCCACACGATTATTATGATGAGCGTCGTGAGCGGCAATACCAACTTGAAAGTATCTCTTTCTTACTTGGAAATGCGTGACTAACTATACGTCATTCTTTCTGGTCATTCCTCCTCTATAGGAATGGCCATTTTGTTTTTTCCTGAGTTCGACACGAGGCACGGAAACTCGTATACTAATAACAACTAAATGATTTGGAAATCATGAAAGGAGATTGTGTTTTGACGAAGAAACTGTGGTTTCAATCAGGTGTCGCCATCTTGCTGGCACTATTGATTATTAAATTTTTTTTAGAAATCAATTACATCTTTTCGCCGATTGGTATTATTGCCAAAGCGATCATCCTTCCACTTGTTCTGGGTGGTGTGCTGTATTACATGACGGAGCCGATTCAACGTTTTCTTGAAAAGCGGAAAGTGCCAAGATGGGGAAGTATTCTGATCATCTTCGTCATCTTGATTGGCGGGGTTTATGCGTTTTCAGCAGTTGTCGGGCCTCCCATTGCACACCAGGTGAACACGTTGGTCGACAATGGACCTAAACTTGCGAAGGAGTTTAACCATGTAGTAGATGTGGCACTCGAACAGAAGAAAGATCTTCCCCCAAAACTTGAGGAATCTCTGAACAGTGCAGCGGATAAAATTCAGTCGTATGCCCTGAAATTCGGTGGGTGGATTGTGACATTTTTGCAATCGTTCTTCCAAGCGCTCATCTTGCTTGTTCTTGTACCTTTCTTCTTCGTCTTCATGTTGAAGGATCATGAGAAATTTGCGCCTAAAATATACAACTACTTCAGCGGGAAACGTCGGGAGTGGGTCAAGAAAACCCTTCATGATATTGATCACGTGCTACGCAGCTACATTCAAGGTCAATTTCTAATAAGTGCTATTCTAGCAACGATCATATTGATTGGTTATTGGATCATTGGTCTGCAATATGCGTTGCTCATAGCCATTTTCACACTATTTATGAACTTGATTCCATTTATTGGACCGTGGATTGCCGTGATGCCTGCGATTTTGATCGCATTTACACAAGATCCGAAATTAGTCATTTGGGTTGCAGTGATTACTTTAATCGCCAATCAGGTGGACAGTAACTTCATCACCCCGAACGTTATGGGGAAATCTCTCGACATTCACCCACTAACCGTCATTACACTGCTGCTTGCAGCTGGTAATATTGCAGGATTTGTCGGAATCATAGTAGCTGTACCTGTGTATGGTGTGGCTAAAGTGATCGTTACCAATATTTACGCAGCAAGAAAAGACATACAGAAAACAGCTACGAAGACCGTGTGAAAAAACCTCCGCATCTAAATTTGATGCGGAGGTTTTTTGTGTAATTGCCCACCCAGCCTAGTAGGCCGGTGCATAGATTGAGGTGAGGTGGTGAAAGTGACTCAATCAGGTAAAATTGTGCAAGATCCTGTGCGTGTGGAACGAGCCGAATGGAAACGTCAACAAACGAAAGCCCGTCTGCAACAGATGCTCACGATTGTCTCTCCAGTCTTTTTACTCGTACTATGGGAAGTCCTATCCCGAACCGGTATCATGGATATCCGTTTCTTCCCACCGCCGACTGCCATCTTGCAAACGTTCTGGGAATTGCTGGTTAGCGGAGCGATCGCTGAACATGTCGGTGTCTCTCTTTATCGAATTGCGCTAGGGTTTCTAGCAGGTGTGATTCCGGGAATCATTATTGGTCTGATGATGGGGCTATTCACGCCCATCCGGCACTTTGTTTCGCCGCTCGTAATGGCGCTCATGCCTATTCCAACACTTGCGTTGCTCCCGATTATCATCATTCTATTCGGTATTGGAGATCTGTCGAAAGTGATCACAATTGCAGGAAGTGTGTTCTTCCCCGTAGTCATCAATACAGCTGCGGGTGTCCTGAATATCGACAGAATCTACCTGGATGTCGCTAACAACTACGGGGCGAGTAAGTCTCAATTCTTTTTCAAGATCGCATTGCCTGGAGCACTGCCAGTCATGCTGGAAGGAATTCAGATGGGGCAGGCGATTGCGCTATTAACCATAGTGGCAGCGGAAATGATGGGTGCAACTTCTGGTATAGGCTATCTGATATGGACTTCTTACAAAGCATTTTTACTCCAAAATATGTTTGTCGGGTTGATTATGATTTCGTTCTTTGGTTATTTGTTCTCGTTGCTGTTGAGGGGCCTTCAGAAAAAACTGCTGCCGTGGAGGTGAACAGATGACCCCTAAAATTGAAATTGAAGAGTTGACGAAAGTGTTCGTGAAGAAAACGGGAAGTGTAACAGCGTTACAAAATATTTCGCTCACGATCGAAGATGGTGAATTTGTCTGTCTGGTCGGTCCGAGTGGTTGCGGTAAAACAACACTGCTGCGCATTTTGGCAGGACTTGAAAAACATAGCGCAGGGAATTTCAAGATCAATGCTGAGCAGTCGAAGCGACCGTTGCAATCCATGGTGTTTCAAGAAAAGGGGATTCTACCTTGGATGACAGTGAAAGACAACGTCGCATTCGGTCTCGCGATGCGGAAAGCACCGAAAGACATGATTGCAAAACAAACCGCTTATTATTTGGAGAAAACCGGACTCACACAATTTGCGAGTCTGTATCCAAGTGAACTGTCGGGAGGCATGAAACAACGTGTCAGCATTGCCCGTGCATTTGCAAATGATCCAGAGATTCTGTTGATGGATGAACCTTTTGCAGCATTGGATGAACAGAATAAATTCATCCTTCAAGAAGAATTACTGAGTATATGGTCAGAAACGAAAAAAACGGTGCTGTTCATCACTCATAGTATCGACGAAGCTCTCATGCTCAGCGATCGGATTTTGCTCATGAGTGCTCAGCCGGGGCAAATCATTCAAGAAGTCAGGATTGACCAGCCGCGTCCGCGGAAGATTGAAGAGATCAGGAAAGATCCGGAACTGGCAGCGCAGTTTGTCGACATCTGGCAGCATCTGCAAAAAGAAGTACAGAAATCGAGAACATGACGAAAGGGGAAGCGTGTGAAACAGTGGACGAAAGTAGGTTGGTTTGCAGTTGTACTCAGTGTGGCTACTGTACTTGGCGGATGCTCAGAAAAAGAGCCAGCGAAGCCTGTACCCGTTACAAAACCTAACGATGGAGCTGAAACAGGTCAGCTGGGTCCGCTTGAAAAACGGACGAAAGTTGTCATCGCGGAAGATGGGGCGGCGTCCGGAGCTGGATTTTACATTGCGAAAGAACGTGGTTATTTCGATGATTACAACATTGACGTGGAGTTTACCGACTTTGCGAATAGTGATGATATGCTTCCTGCCCTTGCAGCTGGGGAAGTCTCAATCGCTGGCGGAGTTTCCACCGCTTCTTTCTTCAACGCAATCGCACAAGGGATTGACGTGCGGATCATTGCGGATAAAGGCCACAACATGCCAGGAGAATCCTATTTTTCTTTCGTCATCGGCAATCACATGAAAGACGTCATCAAAGACTATCCGGATTTTAAAGGGAAGAAAATCGGAGTTTCATCCCGCAATTCCATTGACGGATACATCTACGAGGAAATGCTGAAGCATGCGGGTCTCACAGAGGATGACGTTGAGTATGTCCACATCGCGGATTTCGGAGCAATGCTCGGTGCGATTGACTCCGGAACAATCGACGCAGCGCTTAATATTGAGCCGTTGATTGCGCAGGGAATCGACAAAGGATTCCACGTACGTTTCGGAGATGCAACAGACTATGCTCCCGAATCACAGATTGCAATGGTTCTCGCTTCCCCGCAGTTCATGGAAGACGAAGAGCTGTCCATTCGCTTCATGGCCGCTTATTTACAAGGGGTCCGCGACTATAACGATGCATTTTTCGCAGAGGTAGACAAGGAAGCGATCATCAAAATCATGGTGAAGCATACAGCGCTGAAAGACCCGGAATTATGGGAAAAGGTCTTTGTAACGGGTCTCGATCCGGATGGCAAAATGTTCGTGGAGGACATTAAAAAACAATATGATATGTATAAAGCGAATGGTGCGATTATTGGAGATATCGATTT
This sequence comes from Sporosarcina gallistercoris, assembly GCF_050459885.1. Taxonomy (GTDB): domain Bacteria; phylum Bacillota; class Bacilli; order Bacillales_A; family Planococcaceae; genus Sporosarcina; species Sporosarcina gallistercoris_A. Next base: position 62,370 of record NZ_JBCMNO010000002.1, read on the forward strand.
CGATAAAGCGATCGATACATCCTTGGCAGAAGAGGCAGTGGAATTACTTGGAGAATATGAGGCGGCTTCGAAGTGATCATAGAGACTGTCCGAAACGTCAGGTTGTCTGACGTTCGGGCAGTATTTTTTTATGGGATTTCTTGTAATGGCCTTTTTGCAGCAACAGCTGTTTGCCAACTGTGCAGGGCCATGCCGATAATAATGACTGCCACCCCACCTAATGAAAGTGGACCAGGGAGCATCAGGTTGAGGAGAATCATTTCACCGGCCATTGCAAATATGAGTTCCAAAGACTGTGTCGCTTCAACTGCAGCAAGCCGTCCCTGGTCATGTTGGACAAGATCGGTTGCCATGAAAAACAAGGTCGTCGCTATGACACCTGAGCTTACTCCGACGACAAACGACTGACCAAGCTGGCTCCAAGAAGGAAGTCCAACGGTCGTCCAAGCATAGATGGCAAGTGCAGTCCAAATGGGCAACGTCATCAGTGTCATGGCAAGCACCCGCTGGAACGTGTCCAGGGAACCGCCCAGCAACTCCATCATTTTACGATTTCCAAGGGGATAGGCAATGGCTGCAACAACAACAGGCAGCGTCCCGAATGCCAGTGCTTTTCCTGTGACCGACTGCGCATGGGGGATTTGAATCAAGACCACTCCCACAAGAATGACTAGCGAAATCATAAGAGAGGGTAAGGGAAGCCGTTGTCTGACACGGTGTGCTCCGGTAGTCGTTTTTATAGTAATGAAAAAAAGAGGGGCGAGCAGGACTCCCGCAACAATCGTCAGTTGCCAAGTTCCCGCAAGGAGCCAGCCCGGGGCATATGCTGCTGAAAAAGTCAAAGGACCATAAAATAACACGAACGCGACAACACTCCATGCAAAAAAAGGCCACGGTTTGGCAGTCATTTCACGCTTGACTGCCCCGAGCCCTTTTCGTGCACCAACAATTGCAAACAAAAATGGAACCATGAAGAAATAGCGGAGTGACGCACTCCACATCCAGCTGCCGCCTGATAACTCCATTGAGCGGTTCAGAACAAATGTAACCGCAAAAAATAAAGCGGCTAGTACGCCAAGCCAGATTCCCTTCATGGTTACGTCCCCCTTATGCGCGAGATTCGAACAGCTTTACAGTTTCAATAATCACTTGCGCCGCTTTTTCCATCGTTTCGGCAGATACAAATTCATAGCGGCCGTGGAAGTTTTCTCCACCGGCAAAAATATTAGGTGTTGGGATACCCATATAGGATAGTTGTGATCCGTCAGTCCCGCCTCGGATCGGTTCAACGATTGGTGTAATCCCCAGGTTGCTGAATGCTTCTGAAATGATATCGACGATTTCCATATGCGGCATAATCTTCTCGCCCATATTGAAGTATTGGTCTTCTAATTCCAGTACCACCGCTTCTTCGCCATAATCCGATTGCATCTGTGCAACTGTGTCGAAGAACAGTTTTTTGCGTGCTTCAAACGAATCCCTATCGAAGTCGCGAATAATATAGTCCAGCACTGTCTTTTCAACAGAACCATCAATGTCCATTAGATGAATGAATCCTTCGCGACCCTCTGTCAACTCAGGAATCTCTAAAGCAGGCATTGCCGATTGGAATTCTTGTGCACGTAAAATGGAGTTGACCATTTTCCCTTTGGCAGTTCCTGGGTGGACGTTTGTTCCTTTGAACGTAACGCGAGCTCCGGCTGCATTGAAACTTTCATATTGTAACTCACCAAGCGGACCGCCATCCATCGTATACGCAAAATCGACGCCGAAAGCATCCACGTCAAATTTGTGTGGACCGCGTCCGATTTCTTCATCCGGTGTGAAGGCAACACGAAGTTTGCCGTGCTTCACTTCGGGATGGTCTTTGAAATAAGCCATCGCGGTCATGATTTCAGCAATACCAGCTTTATCATCAGCACCAAGCAGCGTCGTGCCGTCCGTAGTGATCAGTGTCTGTCCGATATAGTTTTGAAGCTCTGGGAATCGACTGACTGAAAGGGTTGTGTTTTCATTTAAAACCAGATCACTGCCATCATAATTGTCATGACGCTGAGGATTCACATTCTTGCCCGTGAAATCAGGCGATGTATCTACGTGTGCTAGGAAACCGATTACAGGGATTTCCTTGTCTGTATTGGCGGGAAGTGTAGCGAATAAGTAACCGTTTCCGTCGAGTGTAACCTCTTCCATACCTAATGCGGAAAGTTCTTCCTTCAATAGATGCAACAAATCCCACTGATTCGTTGTGGAAGGTGTTGTCTGGCTCTTCTCATCGGATTCGGTATCGATTTTTGCATAGCGGATGAAGCGTTCCAATAATTGTTCTTTCATAATATGACAAATCCCCTTTCAATTCTATGTACTAAAGAAGCGTCTCATGCGACCTGCATGAATAGAATAGACGACAAAACCGACAGAACTAGTTCAGTCTGTCGGAAGTTGAAGCGGATGCTCTCTAGATTATTCGATTGTGTAATTTTTGTGAGCGACGACGGTCAGCGTGGAAGCTGCTCCAATCAGATCGGCGTCCTCTTCAGAAATTTCTACAATTACGGAGTTCTCTAAGATCTTGTGGATTGCCCCAATAACGAAAACATCATTACGAGTGAATGAAATTTTTTCGCCAATTTTTCGCGCTGCGATAAAATCAGAGACAGGATGTTCCTTACGCGGAAAAGCCAAACGAATCCCTCCTCTAGTCTGTTTCGATTTATTTCGAATTGTGAAGACCCATGGCCATTCAGAAAAACAGACAGTGTGTCGTGCGGTTGGCCCAATGGTTTGGAACAATAAAAATGTTAATACTTCTATAAGTATAGCATAATTCGAACAATTTCGCGCTTTTCTTGTCCAAGGAGGCGGGATTAATTGACCCCATACCGGAAGGGGTATACTATGAATGTAATGAAGAGGGGAGGCCAGATCCATGGAATACGATGCAAAAGTAGTCAATCGTTTAAAACGAATAGAAGGTCAAATTCGAGGAGTCCTACGGATGATAGAGGCTGGTGATGAATGTAAAGACGTCATTACGCAGTTATCTGCGTCCCGCTCAGGAATCGATCGGACCATCGGCTTGATAGTAAGCACAAACCTGATTGCCTGTATGGAGAACGAAGAACTGTCGGATCATCCACAAAAAAAGGAGACGCTTGTCAAAGAAGCTGTCGACTTATTAGTTAAGAGCCGCTAACTGCTGGCTCTTTTTTTGTGGGATGAATCATTAAAAACGGCTCTCTATCTTCTCATCAAGTCTTAATAATCATCTCAGTGTCCTCTCAGACTACAGGGTTATGATATAAGTATCCCCAAAGGAAAAGGAGAGGAACAAGATGAAAAAGACATTGATCACAGCAGTAAGCGCACTACTCATTTCCGCAGGGGGTGCTCAAGCGGCGACATTTGCACACGCAGACCAAAACACAGACGCAAAGAGCTCGTACGCACATGGACAACAGAACTCCAACTACGGTCAGCAAGTGAACCAGGACATCACAGGTCTGGAAGAGTATGCATCATTTGCTTCAGTCATCGACTCAACTAGCTTCACAGCACGTGTGACTGAAGAAAACGTGTCCAAACGGGTGATTCTATTCTCTGACAACTACGGACGTGCACAGTACAAGAGTGTCTTCGTGAAAAAGACAGGTCTTCTTAAAGTCATCAACTTAAAAGGCGGCATTGTCCTTGAAACGACTGTGAAAGCGACTGCAGCGACACCATCACTTGAAGTGAAGCCTGTGGCAAAACCGGCTCAGACTGCAAGCACAATCAGCAGTCTGACAGAAGATAAAACGCTTTCAGCACACGTCAACCTAAGCGCACTTACACCCGTAGTGGTTTCAGACAACTACAATAACCGCACAATTCTATTAAAAGATGCAAACGGACGCGAACAATTCAGAAGCATCTATGTAAAACGCACGAATATGCTTAAAATCATCAACCTAAAAGGCGGCCAAATCTTCTACGGTGCGGCTCAATAATTAATATTCACCCGTTGACCAGTACTTAGGTTAGCGGGGTTTTTCTTTTCCATTCTTATTTCATGTAGTTGTCTGTCATACGATCCCACGGAAACGTCCACCTGTAGCGGAAATAAACACTAATTGGTTACTAAACACAAAACTATCAAACAATTTTGATTTACCTGTTGACTTACTGGTTTTTACCACGTATACTCAGTTCCAAGATGGAAAACTGAATAAGTCACAAACTCTTATCAAGAGCGGCGGAGGGACTAGGCCCTGCGATGCCCGGCAACCGGCAAGCTTACCAGCTTGCAAAGGTGCTACTTCCTACAGATCTGTTTTGGATCTGAAAGATAAGGGGAAGTGCCAGCAATGGCAGATCCTCTTCTATAGGTAGAAGGGGATTTTTTTAGTTTCCCCATCACCCGTCCGGTGTGCGCAGTTCCATCAATCTAATTTCCGGAGGTTATGTACATGACGAATTTTCAACCCGAAACACTTTTGCTGCACGGTGGTCAAGAACCCGATCCAACTACTGGATCACGAGCAGTTCCTATTCACAGAACGACTTCATTTGTATTTCGTGATACGGATCATGCTAAAAACCTGTTTGCACTTCAAGAAGCGGGCAACATCTATACCCGCATCACGAATCCGACAGTCGCTGTATTTGAAGAACGTATCGCGTTACTAGAAGGAGGCGCTGCGGCGGTTGCACTCTCATCTGGTATGGCGGCTATCGCATTTTCGATTTTGAATATTGCCGAAGCCGGTGATGAAATCATTGCAGCAGCTAACCTCTATGGCGGTACGTACAATCTCTTCGCCACCACGTTGCCAAAGTACGGAATCACTGTGAAATTCGTCGACTCAACTGACCCGGAAAACTTCCGCAGCGCCATTACGGAGAAAACAAAAGGGGTGTTTGCTGAAACAATCGGCAATCCAAGCTTGCAAGTGCTGGATATCGAAAGAGTGGCTTCCATCGCCCACGAAAACGGTCTTCCCCTTTTAATCGACAATACATTTGCGTCCCCATACGGATGCAATCCGATTGAATTCGGCGCTGATGTCGTCATCCACTCTGCGACAAAATGGATCGGCGGTCATGGAACTACAATTGGCGGAGTAGCAGTAGATGCAGGTAAGTTCGACTGGACGCAAGGCAGGTTCCCTGCGTTTACAGAGCCAGACGAATCCTATCACGGTTTACGCTATGGAATCGACACGGCAGGCGCTGCATTTGCGACAAAACTCCGTGTACAAGGACTTCGCGATTTCGGACCATGCCTCGACCCGGATAGTGCCTTTAATTTCCTGCAAGGCTTGGAGACGCTTCATTTGCGAATCCAGCGTCATGGTGAAAATGCACAAAAGGTTGCAAACTTCTTAAAAGACCATCCTTCTGTTGAATGGGTAACCTACACCGGTCTCAACGCCCATCCAACAGCGGATCTTGCAGCGAAGTATTTGAAAAACGGGGCAGGTTCCATTATCATTTTCGGAATCAAAGGCGGACGTGATGCGGGGCGCCGGGTTATCGACAATGTGGCGGTCTGGTCACACGTAGCGAATGTCGGGGATGCAAAGTCCTTGATTATCCATCCAGCTTCCACGACACACCAGCAGCTTTCAGGTGAAGACTTGAAAAGTTCAGGAGTCACTGAGGAACTCATTCGTCTTTCAGTTGGACTTGAATCGGCAGATGACATTATCGCTGATCTAGCGCAGGCGATTGAAAAAGCTGTACCAATCAACGCGTAATCTATAAACAAACACCCGAATCCTCATTAGGACTCGGGTGTTTGTTTATTTGTGTTTCGCTTTCTTGTTCGTTTTAACTTCCTTTTTCAGGTCTTTGAATAGCGCATAGACCATGAACAAGATGATGAAAGAAAATGGCAGAGCTGCGATAATTATCGTATTCTGCAAGGCGGTTAGCCCGCCGACAGAGAGTAAAATAATCGCAATTCCAGATTGGATGATTCCCCAGACCATTTTCACGCTATTAGGCGGGGTTAACGACCCATAAGTAGACTGCATCCCAAGTACAAAGGTCGCGGAATCGGCAGAAGTGATGAAGAATGAAGCGATGAGTAATATCGCGAATGCGGAAGTAATCGTTGCCCACGGAAGCTCGCTGAACATTTGGAATACCACTAGTGAGGTGTCAATAGATGCAAGATCTGACACTCCGGATTTCTGCATATCGATCGCAGTTGTCCCGAATGCGGAGAACCATACGAAACTAAGAATACTTGGAGCCAGTAAAACGCCAATCATGAATTCACGAATTGTGCGCCCTTTTGAAACCCGAGCAATGAACATACTGACAAATGGTGCCCATGAGATCCACCAAGCCCAGTAGAAAATCGTCCACGTATCGAGCCATTCCCGATTTCCTGCATTTAACGGTGAAGTACTCAAACTCAAGTCGACGAAGTGGGAGATATAACCTCCGATTGAATCAGTGAATATGTTCATAATGAGTAAAGTAGGTCCTAATATGAGCATGAAACCAAGTAATGCGAGTGCCAATACAAGATTGGTGTTCGACAAATATCGAATTCCTTTGCTTAGACCTGACCACGCAGACATGATGAACAAAACGGTAACGACTGAAATGATAATGAATTGGGACCGTATGCCGATTTCAAACCCGAACAGATAATTCAGGCCGGCATTAATTTGAACAGCGCCAAAGCCGAGAGATGTGGCCACGCCGAATGACGTTGCAAAGACTGCGAGGACATCGATGATAGTCCCCCATGTCCCTTTCATTTTATCGCCAAATATCGGCTTCAGTGTTGCTGAAATTAATCCTGGTTCCCCTTTACGGAATTGGAAATACGCTAAGCAAAGCGCAACGATTCCATATAGTGCCCAGACATGTAATCCGTAGTGAAGAAAAGTTTGACGCATGGATTCTTTGAAAGCCGCATTCGTTCCGGCTTCTGCAGTTGCGGGGTTAATGGCGAAATGTGAAAGTGGTTCAGCAGCACCATAAAAGACTAGTCCGATTCCCATACCAGCAGAAAACAGCATAGCAATCCAGGTAATTGTGGAAAATTGCGGTCGATCCGTGTCTTTTCCCAGCCGGATTTTCCCATACGGGCTGAAAATCAAGTAGATACTGATGCCGAATAACAGTGTCATTAATAACATGTAGTACCAACCGAATGCAGTGGATACGAAGTTTTTGACGATTCCAGTTCCTGCTTCAAAACGTACTGGATCAATGACACCGTAACCGACCGCCAACACGATCAAACCAATAGTTATATAAAAAACATTTGATATTTTTCTCATAGTTCCCCCTTAGTAATGAAAGTTATACAAGCAGTTTACCACTATACTATTGATTTTGAAGAAGTGCAACCGTATCGCCAACTCTCCCGGGCGGTTTTCTAAGCATATGAGTTGTTTCTATTATTTACAGTATTTGATGATAGTAAACCAGAAAGCATGCCATCACTTAAATAAAGTTCCTTTTTGTCATCAAATAATTGCAATACGTATAACCTTGGAAAAGTGCTCATAAACCGTGGAAAGCGCTCGTAAATTACTAAAATGATCGATCATCTAACCTCCTCGGCTCGCATTCACCTTTACCCTCTGCATGCAATGGATAAGGCCTTACTCCCACCCAAACCAATACTTAATAAGAAGAATCCTCTTAAATAGAAAAGTCTGCTCCTCACCGACCCATCATATCATCATATCGAAAAATGCGAGGTGATCAGGAATGCTGATCACCTCGCATTTTTCAATCTTCGTCTTTAATATCACGATCGGGTGGAATCGGCTCGCTGCGCCATTCGTCGATTTGTTGCTTGAGTTGCTCTAATTGTTCGAAGTAGAGACCGAATTGCTCCTCGTTTATCAGAAACAGGGTGCCATCGTGGACGGAGCGAATACGCTTGTCCGCTACATATTGACGTACCTGATCAACAGGCATTCCGAGTTTGACAGCAGTCTGTTCAATTGTCAGATACATACTACGCCCTCCGTCAAATCAATTTTGCGAGTGATAGCCGTTTGTTCAATGTATGCATCAGTGGAATGCCAATCGCCATGACGATGAACTCACTGATGGCAAGGAATCCCCACGTAGCCCAGAACGGGAAGCCCAGTACTAGATACAACTGCCAAGAGATGATGCACATCGTTGTCGTGAATACGGCTGTATTGACCATCATCCGTTTCACAGGGCTTGAGATTTTCTTTACAAGGAAAAGGGTGATGCTTAATGAGATAATCGTATGGCTGACACCAAATAGAAGATCAATGGGGCCAACTTCCGATAGTAGTAAGTTCGACACAAATACACCGATTACGATGCCTGCAAAGTATTTTTTGTTGAAGACGACCAAGTGATTAAAGATTTCGGCTAGACGAAACTGGATATTGGTGAAGCCGAATGGAGCGATGACAATCATGACAGCGACGTAAAGTGCACCGATGATGCCATTTATTGCGAGTGTTCTGGTTTTCATTTCTTATAATCTCCTTAGTTTTTTTTCGTGGGAGGATTTCGAACCACGTAATTTGAACGCTTCTCAGTTTAGCATTTAATAAGGAGTTCGTACAGTGAGCAAAAGAGATTGTTAGCGAAGGTATTTCCGGGATACTTACAAGAGTACAGTGTAAGAATTCATCGGGTAAAATACACGGGGTCTTCAAACAAATTCAGAAGCGACGAATAGTTCCGTCATGACGGTACTTCGAACCAGTTCATTTCTAACAAAACAACAGATTCATACAGGCGTCGTTTGCTCCTCGTGTTATTAAAAAATAATAAATGAGAACCGCACTATTAGAACGGCACAGTGCGGTTTTACTTATTCAATCACGTTTGTTCTGAATAGAACTGGGAATAGATTGAATACCAGATGAACAGAATTATTTCACCAGGAGGGCTGAAAATGAAAAACCACAATGACAAAGAAAAGATGACAAGAGAAGAAGCGGGACGCATGGGAGGTAAAGCGACTGCGAAGAATCACAATAAAGAATTTTATCAAGAAATCGGTAAAAGAGGCGGAGAAGCGACCTCGCAAAATCACGGCAAAGAGTTTTATGAGGAAATTGGACAAAAAGGCGGAACCGCACGCGCTGAACATCGGAAAAAACCATAAAAATCTTAGAAATTAAAATTCGCATGTTTTAAAGTGGATTATCCGGGCATATAACCAATGTGCACCAAATAATCTATTATTTAGGAGGAATTACACATGGCAACTGATAACAATGGCAAGATGTCTCGTGAAGAAGCTGGCCGAATGGGCGGCGAACAAACGTCTAAAAATCACGACGACAACTTCTACCAGGAAATCGGTAAAAAGGGTGGAGAAGCTCGTGCCAATCAGAACAATTCCGGCACAAACAAAATGAGCAAATCAGAAGCAGGGCGTAAAGGCGGAGAAGCGCGCTGAGCAAAGAAACAATGAAAACTCATAAAACGTGATAGCTGATTGAATCTTAACTAATTCGGTAGAAACTTTGGATATGACAAATAGACAATGGAAATACTATTATTAGGAGGAGTCCCACATGGCTACTAACAATAACGACAATACGAATAAAAATAATAAAATGTCCCACGAAGAAGCAGGGAAAATGGGCGGGGAGAAAACCGCTAAAACGCACGATAAGGAATTCTATGAGGAAATTGGTCAAAAGGGCGGAGAAGCACGGGCTAACAACAATAATTTCGACTCCGACAAGATGAGTAAGTCCGAAGCGGGCCGTAAAGGCGGAGAAGCGAGTAGTAAGAGCAACAACAAAAATTAATTGAAAACTATTGAAAAAGTGGTTTGGAGAATGTTCTCCAAGCCGCTTTTTCGTATCGTGAGTAGGTATCGAATAATTTGCAATGAAGTTTCTGAATATGAAAAAGTAAGTTTCATCAAACGAAGCGAGGGAACAGGCTAAGTAGAAATATCTATCGACAGCCGTTGGAAACACTAACTCGATGGTTTTCACATCATCACTGGCTGTCCCACTCATTGAAGGAGGAATTCGAATGACCCCTCAACAATATGAAGAATGCTTAAAAGCATGCATGGAGTGTGTGGAGGCGTGTAACAATTGCTTTGACGCGTGCTTAAAAGAAGATGATGTAAAAATGATGGCGGAGTGCATACGACTGGACAGGGAATGCGCAGATATTTGTGCATATGCAGTTCAAGCAATGACACGCAACAGCCCATTCGCGAAAGAAATATGTCAGTTGTGTGCTTACATCTGTGACCAGTGTGCAGAAGAATGCGGCAAACACGACCATGATCATTGTCGACGCTGTGCGGAAGCATGTAAGAAATGTGCGGATGCTTGCCGGAAGATGCTAGCTTAACTTATTGCTCTTCTCCCTAAATACCAAAAATGAATATTCTAAAAAAGCAAACCCTCTCGAAAAGGTTTGCTTTTTTGCTCGGGCATTTACAGTAATTCATCGATTGCTTCGGCTGACAAGGTGGATTCTCGGGATGAAGCTCGGTCCGCCAACACTATTCCACAAAATATTGAGTACTTATTGCTACCTAAATAATTGAATGGTATGTTCAAATTGACCTGGATACCTACGCGGAACAGGATCTAGAGTAACCACGAGAGTAAGCCACGTTCATACGTACAAAACGGGGGCATACTACTAATCAGCGTTTGGGTTTCTTCTGTTCCGTACCTTGTCCTGCTGCTTTTTTCTTTTTCTTCGCTGCATCATTCTGTCCGACCACGTCAAAATCATCAGGACTCAAATCCATTCCGTAACCGAATTCTTCACGGCCTAGCTGCTTCGCTTTCTGCTTCCTTTTTTCCTCATTTGTCATTGAATTCACCTCCATTGAAAAGTATGTGCAACCTCAAAAGAATCATCCCCGAAAGGTTCTTAAGAATTTCTTCATATTTTCCCTTCTCAAATGTTAAGAAGTCCCTGTTACAATAAAATTATCGAGCAAGAAAGAGGTGCGGTTATGGCGGCGATGACAATTTTGGTTGCGGATGACGACAAAGAAATCCGTGATGGGATAGAGATTTATTTGAAAAATGAAGGATATCGTGTGTTAAAAGCAGCGGATGGACGGGAAGCGCTGGATTTACTTGAACGAGAAGAAGTTCATTTACTGATTCTCGACATCATGATGCCTAATATGGATGGCATCACCGCGACATTCAAGATTCGGGAAGCGCAAAATGTTCCTATCATCATGCTCAGTGCGAAAGTCGAAGAGTCGGATAAAATCCATGGACTTTCCGTCGGGGCGGATGATTATGTATCGAAACCGTTCCAGCCGATGGAATTGATGGCGCGTGTGAAATCACAGTTGCGACGCTACGTTCAGCTCGGTACGTATGACGGCGGTAAAATGCTTGAAATTGATGGACTGGTGCTGGATGAAGAAGCCAAAACGGTCACGCTTGACGAGTCACCGGTCAAATTGACGCCAACTGAATTTAAAATTACAGAATTACTTATGAAACATCCGGGACGCGTGTTTTCCATCAATGAGATCTATGAGCGTGTATGGAACGAAGAGGCTTACAATGCAGAAAACATTGTGGCGGTTCACATTCGTAAAATCCGCGAAAAAATAGAAACCGATCCAAAAAATCCAAGATATATAAAGGTGGTGTGGGGCGTTGGCTACAAAATCGAAAAATAATGGTGCAATGCTATGGTCAATTATTTCCATTGTCATAGGACTCGGGACTATCGTTTACTGTTTCCCGCACATTACCGACCTTGCAAGTGACGGAATATCGAGAACGACCCGGACGGTAACGTACTTCATCCAAATCATAAAAGGGGGCACTGTGTGATGAAGCGTTACACACCGATAATAATATGGGCATTGCTAGTGGCGGTTGCATTGAGCGGACTTGTGACAGTAACGAGCAAAGGGCCTGAGATAATAGTTAAAAGCTATCCTCAATCCCAACAATTTCAAAATCATTTGACGGAAATTTATGACGAACTCGGACGGACAGTCCTGAACCCGATTGACGTGGAAGAAGCTGAGAAAAAACTGACTGTCTCACCTGCTGAAATAGAAACATACAGGATGTATTACGGAAGCTTGGCAGAACAAATTGAAAACATCCAGATGCAATACGAAGATCGCATTCGTGAAACTGAAGCGAAGACGACAGTCAAACAGGCACTCGTGGACGAACGTGACGGGAGAATCGAAGATATCCGGAAGAATTTTGAGGATGACAGTTATGTGGAAACGAAAATTTTGAATGAAAAGAACCGACAACTTAGAAGACTTGTTCATAATTATAAAAATACCAACGCTATGATGGAGATTCCTTTAGCATATGATCTCAAACCCGTTAACGGTGGCGACGCCCATAAAAATTGGGATATGAACGGTCCTGTCGGATACGAGCATAAATTCAACACGCAAAACGGTTATTTGAAAATTGCTGGCATCGATGCCTCCTTTAACGATAATGACTATTATGAAGAAACGAATGACTATATGGATAGCGCGTTACAGCAAGGGGAAGGTGTGACGCTTTCAAGTGATGATTTACAAGCAATCACCCAGCCCGCTGTATTGTACTCAGGCATGGTAGCAGTCCCTAAGTCTGCATTCCAAAAGGGTGGAGTGCTTTACGAAGAAGCGAAGACATACCAATCGATAAAAATCATGCTCATTGTATCGGGATTGGCAGCAATTGCAGCGATTATATCGCTCTTCACGATTTGGAAGTTCAAATGGACTTGGTTTGTCGATCTTCCATTCACGAAACGCTATGATTCGCTTCGAATCGATTTGAAGGCCGGCGTTTTTCTCATCCTATTGTTAAGTCTTGTGAATTTCTCAGGATCAGTATCCGGAAGACTGAATAACATGGCAATCGGAGGTTATTCGTTTAGCATTACGAATGCGGTATTCATGTTTGCTATGGGGGCAATCGTCATTGCTTTCCTTGCATTCCAAATCGGAAATGCCATCACCCGCTATCAGCAACTGAGCAAATTTGAAAACGACTTACGGAACAGTTATGCCATGCAGCTCGTGGCTAGTGCAAAAGAGGTCTTCCTGAACCGCTCAATTGCAATCCAGACCTTCATACTGCTTATCGGCTTCTTCCTTGCAGGAGCTGGATTCATATTCGGGCTGATGGAACCTATGCTCCTTCTGATTTATGCACTTTGCGTACTATTTTTAGGCATGCCGATCCTGTTCCTCTACATGCGTCGCATGGGGTACTTAAATAGAATCTTCAAAGCGACAGAGGATATGGCAGCGGGCAGACTGAACAGCGATATTAAAGTGATGGGTCGTTCTCCTCTAGCTAAACACGCTGTCAATCTCAACAATTTACGTGAAGGCGTGGAGCGTTCATTGACAAGTCAGGCGAAAAGTGAACGATTGAAGACGGAGTTGATCACCAATGTCAGTCATGATTTACGAACCCCTCTTACATCGATCATCACGTATACGGATTTATTGAAAAACCCTGATTTGTCAGATGAAGAGCGGGCGGAATACGTGGGAGTGCTGGACAGGAAATCCCAGCGTTTGAAGACGCTGATCGAAGATTTGTTCGAAGTATCTAAAATGTCCAGTGGCACGATGGAATTATACAAACAGCGAGTCGATCTCACGCAGCTCGTCCAACAGGCGATCGGAGAGCACATGGAACAAATGGCTGAAATCCCCCTCGATTTCAGGGTTTCTGTACCTGAAGAACCGATGCCTGCCGTGCTTGACGGACAACGGTGGTGGCGGATGCTTGACAACCTGATTGGCAATTCACTGAAGTATTCGCTTCCGGGGACCCGGGTTTTTGTTACGCTGCGTGAAGTCGGCGGGATGGCCGAGTTCGTCATCAAAAACATTACGGCTTATGAGTTGAATGAAAATGTGGATGAGTTGTATGAACGGTTCAAGCGTGGAGATGCATCGCGTCACACCGATGGGTCAGGTCTCGGTCTTGCAATCGCACAATCGATTGTGGATATGCACGATGGCAGGATGACAATAGACGTGGACGGAGATTTGTTTAAAGTGACGGTTCGTGTACCGTTGTTGGCTTAATTTTAATTGTACGGGATATTTTAAGCGCTGCTTTTAGCAGTGCTTTTTTTTGCGGAATTTTTGCGTTTCCCTATGAAAACATACTTACAAAAACAAAACATAAACGAGGGAGGAGAAGCATAATATGGATTCGACAGTATCTATGAAATTCCTTCCTTCATAATTTCTTGAATAAAATGTATTTTTCATATAGAACAAGCAGTTTTATATGTTTCGTGTTGTTCATAAGTATACGTGGGTACTCTCCTATGATGTTGAACTTAACGAGTTAGAAATTAGCAAATGTCGGATGGAATAATAATGGAACACAAGTAAGCACAACTTACTTTCGGTTAAACGTTTACTATTTTCTATTTTTATTTATTGGGGAAGAGGCGAAGGCGATGAAGGTACTGGTGACAGGTGGGGCAGGATTTATCGGATCGCATGTTACTGAGGAGTTAATTGCACACAATCATGAGGTTGCAGTGGTAGATAACCTTTCAACAGGGAAAATGAGACAAGTTCCTAAATCAGTAGTTTTTTATAAGGGAGATATTCGAAGGAAAGAAATAGAGAGGTTTTATGCTGATTTCCAGCCGGATTGTGTCATTCATTTAGCTGCTCAAGTCTCTGTAGCTAGTTCTTTACAGGCGCCATTAAACGATAGTGAAGAAAATATTATCGGCACGATTAATGTACTTGAGGCATGTGTGAAATATCAAGTGAAGAAAATAATTTTTGCTTCAACTGCTGCATTATACGGAAATCCTGGGTATTTGCCGCTTGATGAGAATCATCAACTGCAACCCATTTCTTTCTATGGATTATCTAAAAAGCATGCTGAAGCATATATAAGAATGTTTTCCAGCCTACACGGGATAACTTACACCATTTTACGTTATGCCAATGTATACGGTATGAGACAAGACTCGAATGGAGAGGCAGGAGTAGTGTCAATTTTTATTGATAAGTTTTTGAACAACCAACCGCTATCTATTCTGGGGGATGGGAATCAGACGAGAGATTTTATTTTTGTAAAAGATGTAGCCAAAGCAAATGTTGCCGCGTTAACAAATGGAGATAATGAAATTATTAACATTAGTACTCAAAACCAAACCTCAGTGATGAACATAATAAATGAATTGAATGAGATCACCCGAACGAACTTATTGCCTGTTTTTCATGAGGAGCGGACAGGTGATATTAAGTACAGTTGCTTAGCCAACACAAAAGCAAAGACTGTACTTGATTGGGAACCAGTGTATTCATTTGCTGAGGGGCTGAAGATGACGATTAGATACTGTGAGCAAGAAATGCTTATCCAAAGCTGATGGAAGGTGACGCTCTTATGCAAAGAGAGATGACTCTAAAAGATTTCTTTCTTTTAATTAAAAAAAGAATTCTTCTGATCAGTGTGACAGCGGCGGTCTTGGTTGCCATTACCGTACTAGCTACGTTCTATATATTCAAACCGGTATATGAAGCAAGTGAATATATCCTTGTTGGTAATTTGCAAAATAAAAACCAAGAAAATTCCTATGAAGAAACTCAAAAGATTCCACGAATGTTGGCGTCTTCTGTAGATTTCATTAAAAGTCCCATTGTATTAAATGCAGTGAAAGAAGAACTAGGGTTAAAAGGGCAAACATTTGATGGGAAATTAGTGATTAAAAACAACAAAGACTCTCAGCTTATTATCATCACTGTAAAAGACCAAGACGAGGAATTAGCCAGAAGTATCGCCAATACTACAGCAGTTATAGCCATCGATAAAATGAATGGTCTCCTTCAATTTGATCAGGTGAAACTGCTAGGGAAAAACGATGATGTCATTAAAACCAATAATGAACTAGCTGCCCTAGCGATTGCCTTGATCATAGGGATTTTAGCGGGTATTGGACTAGCAGTCATCCGTGAGCAGTTGGATAGTTCCTTTAAAAGAGAAGGAATTGTAGAAGAGTTGCTCGGCGTACCGCTTTTAGGAAATTTTAGTGTGAAATTAGAACTTCGAACGAATGGCAGAGGAGCATACCTCAATAATGGCCCTAACTATGAAAGGAGGTCATTCGTTGTTAAGGAAAAGAAAAAACAAGTGGATAAAGCAACTGAAGTCTCCCAGAAGATGGATAAGCACAGAGCAAATCAGGATGATCAAAATGAATACACAACATGTACTGAAGAACAAGAAGTCGATATTAATGGTAACTTCTCCAGAAGGTAATCCAAGACAATCGATGATTACTTTAAAGTTGGCCAGTTCGTTTGCTGAAGCAGGAAAAAGAGTACTGCTAGTAGATATGAATTTCAGAGGACCTATCATTCATCATATGTTTGACGTTCCAAACAACAAAGGATTAAGCAATATATTAAGTGGAGAACAAGGTGAAATTTCTAAAGTATTCATCGATAACTTGCATTTTCTTCCTGCCGGCTCAGTACCGCTTTACCTAGATAGCTTAAATAAAATTGAACAGCTGCTAGTCGCATGGCATCGTATCTACGATGTCATCCTACTGGATTCTCCAGCATTTTTGATAGCTGCTGATTCTCAAATAGTTTCTACAGTTTGCAGTGGTGTGATTCTGGTGATTCAGGAAGACCAGACAAAAGAAAGGGATGCTTTGCAAGTGAAAAAAATTCTGGAAAGAGCTAACACCCAGCTATTAGGAGCAATATATCAAACAAGTTGAAGATGTGTGGGTGAGCATTGGTGAAACATGGTAAAAAGAACTCTGTTGGTAAAAATGCAGTTTATTTGTTTTATAGCACAATCTTTTCTAGTGGACTTAACGCTGTAACACTTGTGATTTTGGCAAAGTATTTGGATTCTCAAAGCTATGGAATGTTTAGTATTGCGTTAGCTTATGCCTTGATTATGGGGTACTGTACGGATGCCGGAATAAGTGTTGCGGTACTCCGTGAAGGTTCTAAAAAAGAAGTGAGTCTAACTGCTCTACTCTCTTCCTTTGTTAAAGTCAGGCTTGTGTTATTGGGGATTACACTTCTAGCGGGGTATTTCCTAATCCAGTTGCTCTATCAGAATCAGCCAGAACTAATGAAAATTATGTATTATTTAATGTTGCCTATGGTGACAGGGTTGGCGCTTCAGAGTATTAGTATTACTTACTTTCAACTAATAGAAGAAATGCAATATTTAGGGCTGATTCGTATTTGTTCAGCCGTGCTGCTTGTAGTTTCTGTTTTAAGTGGAATGATGTTGTCGTTGCATCCGTTCTTAATTTGCTTGTTGTATGGTTTTTCGTATTTACTCGCAGGAATCGTAGGGATTCACTTGGTAGCAAAGAGGACCACAATCCACTTTAAGCATGCATTCCATAGAGGATTGTTAAAGAATGTGACGTCCTTCATTATTAGCGGTTTGCTGGTCGTTCTACTACCACAGCTCGGACCCATTGTGTTGGAAAGGACATTAACACTAAAACAGGTTGGTTTTTTTGCTGTTGCCTATCGTATACCTTCTGCACTGTACCAAATTCCAGGCGTACTAGCAGGTGCATTCTACCCGGCACTGTTTAAGAGCTATAACAGCAAAGGTGAGGCGGAGCACTTGCAGCTAAACCTACTTCAACTAAAAATGATGGCATTAACAGGGATGGCGATGACAGTATCCTTTTTTTATATACCCGAACCCTTAATTAGTACGTTGTTTGGAAACGAGTGGTTATCCGCTTCTAACGCGTTGCAAATTTTGTCTTTGATGCTCGTACTGCAAAGTATTAATGTGGCGCTAGCTGATGGGCTGACCACGAAAGCTCTGCATTATCGGAGAACAGCGATTCAGGCAGCAGCACTTCTATTTGGAATGGCTTTCTATATTGGATTTAGTCGTCAGTATGGTATAGAAGGTGCAGCATGTGCCGCAGTGGGGATCGAGCTGGTTTCCTTAGCAGGGTATTGGTTCTTAAATCCAGCTAAGAAAGCGTTGGCGGTGAACATGTTAATTCCTTATTTATCATTTTTTATTGTTTTATTTGTAATCATAAATTATTTCCTCTCCGAATCTCCTGTGCTCGCTGCAAGTCTTCATTTACTGTCATTAACAGTGATCCTGGTAGCTGATAGGGAGTTACTGCATAAACTAAAGGGGTTCGTATATAAAGACAAAAGAGCGGAAGAAGAGACGACAGAGCGGGGGATAGGGGATGGACTTTCTTAAATCTGTCACTCAGAAAGAGCGGCAAACCGGTCTGTTTTTATTACTTTTCACCTTCATGTTAAGTAATTATAACGTATATATTGGTTTTTATTTAAAGCCTTATATGATCTTTTTAAGTATTTTCTTACTCTTTCATCTCTCTTCATTTTCGTTTCAAAAGATGTACTCATACGAAATAATGTTAATTTTATTTTATTTGTTTTACGTTTTCACCGGCGCTTTTTCAGCCTATCCTTTTGCCAGCATTCGTATGATGGCGGGTATTGCTTTACTGATCGGCTTTTATTTTACATTGAAATTTGTCTTGAAAAAGTACTCTAATTTAGCAATCCAAGAGGCGATTGCTAAATCCGGTTTGCTTTTTAATTCTGTCAGCCTGCTGCTGTATATAGCTGGCATCAAAAAAACAGGGTTACAAATGACGGAGGAAATGTCGGTTAGTTATGGCGTTCTCTTTGACAGGGATTATCCAAGGTTAGTCGGTCTGCTGCAAGATCCCAATTTGTTTGTGTTCTATAACTCTATATTTTTTGCATACTTCCTAACGAATATGACCACTGTCAGGAACAAAATCGGATTTACATTATGCATACTTACAACGGTCTTAACTTTTTCAAGAGGCGGTATTTTGGCAATGCTTCTCATAATTATGATCTACATTGTAATCAGCAATTCTTCTGAAAGATGGAGAACGATGACAACGATAGGCGTGATTTTCATACCAGCTGCGTACTTTGCAATATTCATTATGAAAATTGATGTAGGCGCGCTCCTTGTAGGAAGAATTGAGGACTTTTCGAATGATGGAGGAAGCGGCCGCTTTGAACTATGGGGACGGGCGTGGGAATACTTTTTAGCGCATCCTGTTATGGGAATTGGAGCAGATAACTTTATCGAATACAACAACGTTCATTATGGCGAAAATCTGTATACACATAATACGTTGTTACAAATTTTAACGGAATCCGGTTTGCTAGGATTTGTTATGTATTTCATATTTCTACTCCTAGTATTTGTTCAGCTATTGAAAAGACGCTTAATGAAGCATCATACGTATTTACTGTTAATCTTCATAGCATTTCTATTGCAAATTATGTCCCTTTCTCTAATTATTCATGAAGTATTTATTCTTTACCTCGCTATTCTCTCGATAACTCTTCAACGGGAAGAGAACGTGCAGAGAAAAAATACCCCTCAGATATCGAACGCTCAACTGACTCTCTAGGAGGATACTGGAAATGAATGTGTTATTAATGACGGATAAACTCACAACAGGTGGAGCTGAAAATTACTTTTGTAAATTGGAGAATCAGTTAAAGCATCCAGAGCTTGTTTTTTACACAGCAGCAGGACCAGGAGAGCTGTACGAGCAAATCAACAATAAAGCACATTTTAGTCACTTATCGCGTCGTAATCATCTTGCGAACTTAATAACAATTAAGAGAAGGGTCGTAGAATCCAAGATTGATGTAATTCATGCAAACAGCTTGAGAATGGTCTTGTATGCCGTAGTACTAAAAAAAATACTCCCTAAAAAGCTATCGATTATTTATACAAAACATAATATTACGATGATGGAAAAACACGTTCGCAACATCTTTGTTTCGTTAGTAAATCGTCATCTGACTAGAGTTATAACAGTCAGTGACGATGAACGATTGAACCTGTTGCAACTGGGTGTTCAGCCAGGCAAAATCACAACAATCTATAACGGAGTAGACTTACAAAAGTTTATGTATCATCCCAAAAAACAAACAGACACCTTTAAGGTTGGAATTCTCGCAAGACTTTCATCAGAAAAAAATCATGAATTGTTTCTGGAAATTGCAAAGAAGCTCAACAATGATCAGCATATACAATTTTATATAGGCGGGCAGGGGCCGGAATATACAAAAATCCATCAAATGATTGAAAATTCGGGGCTGACAAAGCAAGTGCATATGATGGGAGACATAAAGGATTCAGAGAAGTTCATTAGAGATATGCATGTGCTTCTTTTGACTTCTCATCGTGAAGTATTCCCAATGGTTATTCTTGAAGCGATGGCTGTTGGAACTCCAATCATTTCAGTGAATGCAGGCGGCATTAAAGAAGCAATAAATAGTGACAAAATGGGATTTCTCGTATCTGACTACTCGGTTGAAAGTTTTTGTAATTACATACACGTGATGAAAAACAATCCTTTATTAAGATTGAAAATGGCGGAGGATGCTAACCAGCGGGTTCAGAAGAATTTTTCCTCAGAAAAAATGATTAGCGCAACGATGCTGCAGTATTTATAGAAAAGATTAGAAACAAATGCTGTAACTATAATCTTAAAAGAACGAAGTTGTCTAAATGGGTGGGGGTTGCAATGATAAGGAGTAGCGAAAGGCGAACTGGAAAAATGTCACTTGTGTTATTCGATATTGCGTTAATTCATTTAGGTTACTTTACTGCTTCTTTATTTTTGAATAGTGCTGCCTCTCCTTTAGATAATGCTCAATCAGTAACGTATATAGCAGCGTTGACGTGCTGTGTTTTGTATCTCTTCGGATTTTATTTGGATTTGAAGCGAAAAGGATTTACCCCGTTGATCTATATAATCCTATTTTCTATAACCATTGTTGCACTTCTATCGGTTTTGGGCGGCATTTATTATCCTATGCAATATCTTTCACTCGAAGTCGTTTTAACCGCTAGTTTGATTCATGTCATTCTTTTGATAGGCAGTCGCTTCATTTTTTGGCAAATAGTCAAGGGCCTTCATGGGCAGAAAAAGGTGCTGATTGTCGCTAATGATGAAACCAGTGGAATCGCACTAGCTGACAAGTTTCTTTCACATCATAAAGGTTGGTATATCGTCACTGGTTTGTTTCTAGCAAGTGGAAAAAAAAAACTGGAAAATTCTTTGCAAGAAGTCGATGTAGTACTGATTAGCCCTTTGGTCGATGAAAAACAAAGAACGCGACTCGTTAGTTTATGTGTGAAGTATGAAAAGGAAATACTGATTGTTCCCCAGTTCTTTGAAGTGTTTATACAAGGATCCACTCAGCAGCAAGTGGATGATATGCTTGTTCTTTCCATTCCGGTGGTGAAATCTACCATTGTCAAACGAGTATTAAAACGTACTTTTGACGTAGTTGGTTCCTTTTTATTGGTGGTGGGCACTAGTCCGGTAATGATCAGTTTATGGATGTTAATCCGATTAACGTCTAAAGGTCCGGCATTGTTCAAGCAAGAACGTCTTGGAATAAACGGGCAGCCCTATCTGATTTATAAATTCAGAAGCATGGTTCAAGATGCGGAAAAAGAGACAGGACCAGTGTTGGCGACAGCGCGTGATTCAAGAATAACCCCTATTGGTAAATGGATGCGTGCTACACGACTGGACGAGTTACCACAATTGTACAATGTCGTGAAAGGGGAGATGAGCCTGGTTGGACCACGGCCTGAGAGAAAGTTTTTTTGTGATCAATTCCAACGAGAAATGGCGGAATACTCTTACAGGATGACTGTGAAACCAGGATTAACAGGACTAGCGCAAGTAATGGCAAAGTACGCAACTACTCCTGAAGATAAGCTGAGATTTGACTTGTTCTATATTCGAAACTATTCACTTGGAAGTGATATTAAAATTGTACTGCAGACTATTCAAATACTCTTACAGCGAGGGCAAGCAGGAGGGGTGGAAGAACTAGAAAAACAGAAGAAAAAAGAAATTATTACAATTACTCGGTCATAATCAGGCTTCAAGTTTATAAAAGGGGATAGTACATGGATATCTTATTTATTACTCATCGAAAGCCGAAAGTTCCTGGAAAAGGAGATCAAGTGAGAGCGTTTCAGCAAATAAGAAGTTTATTGGGTAAAGGACATACCGTTCACTATCTATATCAAGAAAATGACGAAGCATACTGGTGCTGTGCTGCTTCTTTAATGAATGGTTCGAATGAAGAAAAGTTCAAGATGAAAGCAAAAAACAACAATTTCTCAATAATAAGAAGCTTTTTCCTTAAAAAATATCCATTAAGTGTATCGCTCGCTTCATTTCCTATTTTAAACGTGCTCCTTGAACGGATTTTAAGTAAAACGCATTATGACATCATACATGTTCAATCAAAAATGCTTCATAATTTCCCTTTATTAACCATTCCGAATTCGAAATTGATTGTGGACTATATTGATGCAATCAGCCTGAATTTGGAAAGAAGATACCGGCGGTCAAAAAATCCATTCGAAAAGCTGGTCGTTGGGGGAGAACTGGGGAGAATGAAAAAGTATGAAATGTTCATAAAAACACAAAGTTCCAAAGCCATTATCACCTCTCCGGCAGATAAGGAGTATCTTCATTCAAGACGGGTCAGTGAAGTAGATGTAGTTCCAAATTATATAGACTTGTCCTACTTTTACCGGAATCCTATGGAAAACAGAAAGAATGCTTTAGTATTCACTGGAACGATGAACTATGCCCCGAATGTAGACGCAGCGAAAAGACTTGTGAAAGAGATTTACCTTCCACTTAAAGCAAAAATCCCTGATTTGGAGTGCTGGCTAGTAGGGGCCAATCCTGCAGCTGACATAAAAAAATTGCACAAGATCCCAGGCGTTGTCGTAACGGGATTTGTAGAAGATATTAGACCGTGGCAATGGAAGGCGTCTGTATATGTTTGCCCTCTGCGTTTCGGTGCTGGCCAGCAAAACAAAATCTTGGAAGCAGCAGGTCTTGGCTGTCCGATTGTTATGAGTACGATAACCAATTCAGGAATTGGTTTTACACATCAGGAAGAGGCCTTTGTTTGCGAACATAATGACGAATTTGTAACGCAGATTGAACGACTTTTGCACGACCATGAATTGGCGGAAACTGTAACTGTGAAGGCGAGCGATTTTGTGTCGGAGCATTTCTCACAGAAAAAAGTGACTGATCAATTAATTGCAGCATATACAGCCTCGTAAACACCTTAAAAAAAGTGAATAGGAGAATCAGAATTGGAACTAATTTTACTATCTGGTGGATCTGGAAAGCGCTTGTGGCCATTATCAAATGAGTCAAGATCAAAACAATTTCTGCAAGTGCTTGCTGATGATGAGGGTCTGATGGAATCGATGGTACAAAGGGTGTGGAGACAGCTGGATAAGGCGGGTCTGCAACAATCTACAATGATTGCTACAAGTAAGTCCCAGGTAGATGCAATTCAAAATCAAATTGGTTCCGATATTCCACTTAGTATTGAACCGGAAAGAAGAGATACTTTTTCGGCTATCGCCCTAGCTGCAGTCTATTTATATTCTGTCAAAGGGATTGGGTCACAGGAAGTTGTTGCAGTACTTCCTGTGGATCCGTATGTCGAAGAAAGCTTTTTTTTAAGAGTAGGTGGTTTGGAAGGTGCACTAAATCACTCCAACGCAGATCTTGCGTTAATAGGGAAAAAGCCGACATTTCCGTCAGAAAAATATGGCTATCTAACTCCTAAAAAAGACTGTAATCATCTAGGCTATTTAGAGGTCAGTCACTTTAAGGAAAAGCCGACTCACCAGCAAGCAGCACATTTAATAGAGCAGCACGCTTTGTGGAATACAGGAGTGTTTGCGTTTAAGTTGGAATATATTCTTTCAATCCTTGAAGAACGGGGATTGCCAATCGTATATGAGGAACTATACAACCAGTATTCGCTTCTGCCTAATCGTTCGTTTGATTATGAAGTTGTAGAAAAGGCAAAAAAGGTAATTGCTATTCCTTATGAAGGGGATTGGAAAGACCTTGGTACATGGAACACGCTAACTGAAGAAATGTCTACAAATAAAATTGGTAATTGTGTAATGACTACAAATTCCACAAACACGCACTTAATTAACGAGTTGGATATTCCTATTGCAGCAATCGGTGTAAAAGATCTAATTATCGCAGCAAGCCCCGATGGTATTCTGGTATCAAAAAAAAGTGAAAGTCCGCGAGTTAAAGAGCTTTTGGATGGCGTGAATAGAAGACCCATGTATGAAGAACGACGGTGGGGTTGGTATCGCGTACTCGATCATATGAAGGTGAAAGATGGGGCAGAGGTATTAACAAAGCGTATTTGTGTAAAGTCCTCTAAAAATATTAGCTATCAGAAACACAGCTATCGACAGGAAGTTTGGACAATCATTAAAGGAACTGGGGAGTTTGCGCTTAATGGCAAACTGTATTCCGTGAAGGCGGGAGATGTAATTCAAATTCCAATAGAAGCAGAGCACGGTATAAAGGCAATGACAGATTTAGAATTTATTGAAGTTCAATCGGGTTCTAAGCTTATAGAAGAAGATATATTTCG
Source organism: Sporosarcina gallistercoris (assembly GCF_050459885.1). Taxonomy (GTDB): domain Bacteria; phylum Bacillota; class Bacilli; order Bacillales_A; family Planococcaceae; genus Sporosarcina; species Sporosarcina gallistercoris_A. Next base: position 86,851 of record NZ_JBCMNO010000002.1, read on the forward strand.
CATATACATGAAATGGGATGAGGTGGTGGCGCATTGTAGTGTAGTTGTGAGCTAGGAAAGCAGATGATTCAATGAAAATTAAAAATGTACGAATTCGATATATGGCTATCTTTGTCATCAACATCACCATTGTTCTTTATTTAATGTTGAACACCGAGATATGGGGGAGTGCACATGTGGTACAAAATAACCTAAGTCAACAGGAAGACACGGTTGCGGTAGAAGACTTCATAACAAATGAGAGCGGTCAAACAGAAGATTACTCAAAGGCAATTCAGCAGGCTATCGACTTTTGTGCTTCACAAAAGAAAGAGAAAGTAAAGTTGAGAGCCAATAAAGTATATACAATCAAGTCTGGCTTTACCGTTAAAAAAGGAGTGGAATTAGAGTTTGGAACGAATTCTGTCCTAGCGGTTAAAGGGAACTATCGAGTATTGACGGTTGAAAAGGATTCGGTAATTAGGAATGGAACGATTCAAATAATGGATCCAGTCTTTCAATCAGAAGTTATTTTTCTAAAAGGTAACGATCAGTACGATGCTTCGAATAAAACTCGAGTTGAAAATATGACAATCATTAATAAAAGTAAAAGCAACAAGGGCACGGGTCTTTCCCTTTATGCTAAAGGTAAATGGCACAATATTAGCTTTGTTCAGTTTGAAAACATCTCAATAGTGGGCTTTAAAACAGCCATCCAACTAAAAGCTGAGAATCCAGGAGCTGGGACATATAGTTGGATTAATGCGAATCGTTTTGGAAATATGACGATAGATGATTGTGTGATAGGGATCCACATCTTAGGATCCATTACCATTCCAAATGAAAGTTCCGGGAATCTCTTCACGGGGCTGCAAGTGCAGTTGACGGAGCGATCTAAACGATTAGTACAGGCAGACAGCTCGTATAATAAGTTTGATGGGATGGTTTGGGACGCACAACGCGTTATAGGTTCCGAACCGCTTGTAGTATTTTCAGCAAAAACAGAAAACAATAGATTGGATATGAATGTAGCTACTAAACTAATAAGTGATAAAGGGCAAAATAATAGTTATTAAAGAGAAAATGATTGATTACTTGCATTGCTAAATGTACTACAAGTTAATGTGATTCATGGCGGTAGGTTGAAAATTTATTTAAGTTACGTTAGCTAATTTGCTGAGACTTGAGGGAGTGCCGTTCCCTGAGGTCTCTTTTTGGTTTAAAGTTTGAGGGTTAAGGGAAATATATAAGGATAACTAGAGGTATATATCTAAGTGGATAGGGAGTGATTGGAATGACTATTAAAGACGGAAAGTATCCAAATAAGGAAGATGTAGAGCCTAAAGTGCCGAAACAAGGAAAGCCGGCTGGTCCTACAGATGAGCTGCCGTTATCAGATCCTGCCGACTCGAATTTCACGCACGAATTCCGGGAAAATGAAAAAGACAAAACTGCGGAGCATGATCCATCTGCATATACGGAAAATGAAGAGAACCCCTCAGAACGGAACCACAACGAAAAAGCTCACACGGAATGGAACGAATCCAAACGGAACACATAAGCCAGCTGACACATCCAGTCAGCTGGTTTTTCTGTACGATTAAAAGGGGATTATTTCTCTTGGAAGTTTAAGACTAAGAGGTTTACCAATCTCCATTTGTAGGAATAGATGACTAGACTATTTACTGGAATGGAGGATTTCAATGTTCAGAGACCCGTACTATTCAAACCTTTTTAGCTGGCTACCTGACCTGCTGTTAGGCATTATCGTACTCATCATTGGTGTTATTATTGCTAAAGTTGCAGAAGGTGCAGTTGTCAAAGCCATGAAAAAAGGGCGCATGAATGAAAGACTGAACATGCAGCACCAGAAATGGAGTGCCGATCGGATCGCCGGCAAGATTGTCTTCTTCGGTATTTTACTGCTTACCATCCTCATCTTCTTTAATATGATGAACCTCAATACCATTTCTTCACCGTTCCTGGATGTATTTGCAGGACTTAGTGGTGCAGTGCTCGGTATCCTGAAAGCCGGCCTTATCCTATTGCTGGCGTGGGTGCTTGCAACGGTCGTGAAAAAACTGATTTTGTCTGTTGGACACAAAGTGAATGTCCACAAATATGTTTCTAAATTGGGAGGATCTGCAGAGTCGGTAGATAAAGCCCAATGGATTTCAACTGCTGCGAACGTTGCCTTCTATTTGATTTTACTTCTGTTCATCCCGGCTGTATTGAATGCACTAGGGTTAAGCGGCGTAAGCGGTCCGTTTGAGAACTTGTTAACAGGGTTTGTGGCATTCATCCCTAAACTTGTCGGAGCGGCACTCGTTTTTGTAGTGGGTATCCTGATTGCTAAAATTGTCCGCATGATTGTGACGAAGTTGCTTGAATCGATCGGGACAGACAAGATTGCGGATAAATTGAAAGTGTCTTCTGCTGTGAAAGGGACGAGCATTTCAAAAGTGATCGGAACCATCGTATTCGTTCTGATTTTGATTCCCGTAACGATTTCAGCACTTGAAGTACTGGACTTGGAAGGGATTTCCCAGCCTGCCATTGCAATGTTAAATAACATCATGGTCATGCTCCCTAAAATCATCGTCGCGATTGCCTTGGTACTCGTAGGTGTGTATGTCGCGAAATGGATTAAAGGCGTTGTGGAAACGTTACTTGCCAATCTCGGCGTGGACTCCCTGTCGAATAAGATGGGTGTGAAGTCAAACGCTCGTACGGGCAGTTTCACTGTATCCGCCGTCATTGGGACAATTGTGCAAATCGTAGTCATTCTATTGTTTGTTGTAGAAGCGCTTCAAATTGTACAATTAGCGTTCATGGTGACGTTAGCAACTGCAATTTTCGCTTACTTGCCAATGGTTCTTGCTGCTGTGCTTATCCTTGCAGTCGGATTCTGGCTAGCGAACCTTGCTGAGAAGTTCATCGGAAGTGTGATGCAGACGAAGCAAGGGGATCCGCACATTCTCCGCTATGTTGCAAAATATGCAATTTTGGCGTTTGCATTCTTCATGGCACTTAGCCAGCTTGGGATTGCACCAGCAATCATCAACGCTGCATTCATCCTGATCTTGGGTGGCGTTGCACTTGCGTTCGGTCTTGCATTCGGACTTGGAGGACGTGATCATGCATCCCGCTACTTGTCTAAAATGGAGTCGAGCTTACAAGATGCGGATGTTTCCAAAGAAAGTTGGGAACAGCAAAAAGAGGAAATGAAGCGAGATGCTGAGCAAGCGAAGCAACAGGCGAAAGATGGAATGTATACAACAAAAGCTCAGATGCAACAAGAAAAACAACAGATGAAACAAGCAACTGACCAAGCTCCACCGATTCCACCTTCTGACAACATTCCTGGAAATCCTGAATCCGGCTTAAGAGGACCTATCCATTCTGATGTGAATGAAGTCCCGCCAGCTGAAAACTTCGGAGGGAATGATCCGATCACATTCACAGAAAGTGATGCAGATACGGGGTATAACGAAGTGGAACCAGGTGAAGAGTATCCATATGGTGACCACGAGCAACGCAGTCGCTTCAACAAAGAAGCACACGAGCAGTGGAACAACCAGAAGCCAAAAGATGATCACAATCTTTAACTACGTAAAAACGCGCAGTCGGGAAAATCCCCGGCTGCGCGTTTTTCATTGGACCAATTTATGGTGAAAGGCATAGATGACCGCTTGAGTACGGTCCTGTACTTCCAGTTTTGAAAGTACATTACTGACGTGGGTCTTAACGGTTTTCAAGGAAATGAACAACTCATCTGCGATTTCCTGATTGGACTTCCCTTGAGCGAGGAGCAACAAGGTCTCGAGCTCACGCTGCGTCAACTCTTCGTGAAGAGGTTGATCAGATCCGCCACCCCGCATTTTTGCCATCATTTTGACCGTCACTTCGGGCTCCAAGACCGTTTGGCCTTGTACAGTTTCACGAATTGCTTGGGCTATTCTTTTGGCATTGGATGTTTTCAAAATGTAACTAGCTGCCCCGGCTTCAAGCGCTGGATAGACTTTATCGTCATCCAAGAAACTTGTGACGACGATGATTCTCGCTTCAGGCCATTGTTGGATGATTGCTTTTGTTGCTTCTGCTCCAGTCATGATCGGCATGACCATGTCCATCAATATGATGTCGGGCCGCAATTCAAGAGCTTTTTCAACGGCTTCTCCGCCATTGACCGCTTCTCCGACAACTACCATATCTGGCTGAGTCCCTAGATAAGCAGATACACCAATGCGAACCATTTCATGATCATCTGCGAGTAGTACGCGTATCATCGGCTTCTTCCTCCTCTGTCCGAATCGGTAATTTCACTTCGACAATCGTTCCTTGCGAAGGGACGGATACAATTTTGCATACGCCCCCGATTTCAACTGCACGCTCTTTGACGTTCTGAAGACCGTATGACCCACCTTTTCCGCCAGATTCACTGAATCCAATCCCATTGTCCTGTACTCGGAAAATCACCAGACCATCACGTTCGATGCACACAACATCGACCTCCGTAGCCTGTGCATGACGGAGGGTGTTCGAAAGCGTTTCCTGTGCAATGCGGAATAAGTGATCTTCTGCACCTTTGGAAAGGGGGACGTCCTCGAGTCTGAATCGAATTGTGAACGTCACTTTTTCCCTAAGTTCGGTCAGCAATTCTTCAAGTCCTTCTTTTAGGGACTTGCTATTGAGGACTGCTGGGCGCAAATGGAGGAGTAATGCACGCATCTCCAGTTGAGCTTGTTGCACCATCCGTTCCACTTGGAGCAGTGGTTTTTGAAGTGCTGTTTCTTCGGGTCTTTCTGTTAGGGACGACAATAGCATGGAGGCTGCGAACAATTGCTGAGAGACGGAGTCATGAAGTTCACGTGCAAGACGTTGACGTTCTTCTATCAGCCGTTCTTGGATGATCTGATCTTGGTCCTCTGCCCGTTGATCAGTAATACGCTGCAAACTCCGTTTTTGTGTCTCCAATACTTCTGATACGGAAGCGATTGTACGATTCAGTTTGCGCGAGATGTTTTTGTTCGAAGAAGTGAATCCTTCTTCTGCAAGTTGGTTGAGTGTCCGTTCAATCGTCTTTTCCTTTGAGCGCGCAATGCTGTACATCCAGAATGAAAATAACCATCCGATAGTGATCGGGAGCACGAGCAGCCAAATGCCGATTGGTACTTCGAGTAAATTCTCATTGTACAGGTGTTGCCATTCGAAGGATGGAGTGTATTCGATGATGTAAAATAATCCACCGGCACAGACTGTGATGAATAGGGTTGATAGGAGAATCCCTCGCCAAAAGAGTCCGGTCATTTCCGAATCACCTCGACATCCCCGAATCGGACGGATAGTGAAATGATCAGTTCAGCTTCTTCGCCAATCGATCGGTCGTATCCATCTTTCATATGGATGGATTCGTTCAACAAACGCTTTGGCGTTAAGTCGAACAGACGACATTCACCGAACAAAGCGGAGCAATGGATTCGGACAGGAAGATCGTAAGGCAACTCGATTTTCACACGACCAAATCCTTGCCGGATGGAGATGAGTGAGGTCTGCTTGGGCAGAACCGTGTCTGTCACATCGATGTAGAAATCACCGACAATCCCCTGCACGTGGATGTCTTGCCATTCATAAGAAGTGAAGGGGGTCGACTGGCTGGAAAAAAGACGGTCTTTCCAAATACCATTCTGTGTTTCGCGCGTCGTTTCTTTCAGAGGCCGCATAATTTCTTCGGCAGGTGTACCTTTCCATAAGCGGACAACAAGATAGAGCAGCAAACCGAATATGAGCAAACGCAAACTCCACAATGAGAGCAAAGCGATCACGATAAATATCCCGCCTGTGATGACCAGCCATTTGGAGCGACGCTGCAGGCCGAAGTATAAGGCAATGGCACCGAGAAAGAAGAAGATGACGTTCCCGTTCCCAAACAAACCAGCTTCCACAAATACGATAAGTGCAAACGCCATGATCCATAACGTCATCCGTTCAGTTTTGCTTCGCTTCATTTTACTTCTCTCCTTTCTCGATGTCAGTACTAAGTTATACGTGTGGGGACCCGCCCGTTTCGGGGAGGAACCCGCTCATCCCGCGGGACAACACGCCCGTTCCGGCGGTAATTCACCTACTCCTACGCGTATGCAAGCTCGCGACCAATCCTTCCCTAATGTCCAAACCAATCCTGATTGGTGTGCTCCGCTGCGCTGCGCATTTAGGGATGGGAGTATGGGTATTCGGGTTTCCGCTGTAACCCGCCCGTTCCGGGGAGAAACCCGCTCGTTTCCGCGCTGAACCCGCTCGTTCCGAGGAGGAACCCGCTCGTTTCCACGCTGAACCCGCTCGTTTCGAGGAGGAACCCGCTCGTTTCCACGCTGAACCCGACCGTTCCGAGGACGAACCCGCTCGTTTCCACGCGGAACCCGCTCATTTCGAGGAGGAACCCGCTCGTTTCCGCGCTGAACCCGCCCGTTTCGAGGAGGAACCCGCTCGTTTCCGCGCTGAACCCGCCCGTTTCGAGGAGGAACCCGCTCGTTTCCACGCGGAACCCGCTCATCCCGCGGTAATTCACCTACTCCTACGCGTATGCAAGCTCGCGACCAATCCTTCCCTAATGTCCAAACCAATCCTGATTGGTGTGCTCCGCTGCGCTGCGCATTTAGGGATGGGAGTTTTTGAATTCGGATTCCCGCTGTAACCCGCTCGTTTCGGGGAGGAACCCGCTCGTTTCC
>NZ_JBCMNO010000003.1:0-50869 GCF_050459885.1 Sporosarcina gallistercoris
AATCTCAAGGAGCAAGCTCCTATCGATTCGCTCGACTTGCATGTATTAGGCATGCCGCCAGCGTTCGTCCTGAGCCAGGATCAAACTCTCCATAAAAGAGAATTGATTGCTCAATTCGTACTGGCATCATTTCTGATGTCTATCAGATCGATTAAGATCTGTTTTGTTTGTTCCGCCGGCAGAGCCGGTTTCCCAAACGATAATTCGTTGACATTTTGCTGTTCAGTTTTCAAGGTTCATATTGTCTGAAGCGTTTCTAGTAAGTCTCGCTCCCGACTGCTTTATTACTATACCAAGCGCATCAACATATGTCAACACTTTTCGTCAATTAAATTACTAATCCTTAATTTACCCCAAAAACCAATCTCTAAACATCGAATAACGAGTTCTTATCTTACTCAGTTCATATAGGGTTATAGGTGGCTTAATTTGAAACCTTAATTGAAAAACAGCTGCTAGCTTCCTAAGACGGAATGCCAGCAGCTGTAAGGATTATGTTATTTAACGAAAACGAAATACAAAATGAAGAGAATCATCAGCACGTACATTATAGGATGAATTTCCTTCTTACGTCCGCTAAGCAGCATCGTAATCGGATAGAAGATAAAACCGATCGCGATTCCTGTTGCGATACTATACGTCAACGGCATTGCTATGACGGTGAAGAATGCGGGAACCGCCATTTCAAATCGTGTCCACTCGATATTGCCCAAGTTAGAAACCATCAACACTCCGACTATGATCAATGCAGGAGCTGTTACTTCAGGTGTTATAACAAACAATAAAGGTGAAAAGAATAGTGCCAGTAAGAACAGAAGGCCAGTGACCACTGAAGCAAATCCTGTTTTCGCGCCAGCGGCAACGCCCGCAGTCGATTCAATGTAGGAAGTTGTAGTGGACGTACCGAAAATCGCACCTGTCACAGTCGCCATGGAATCCGCCAGCAATGCTTTTCCTGCGCGCGGCAATTTGCCTTCCTTCATTAAACCGGCTTGAGTTGCAACTGCAACAAGTGTACCTGCAGTGTCAAAGAAGTCTACAAACAAGAATGTGATGATGATGACAAGGAATTGAGTGGTAAATAACTCACCTGGGTTGTTGAAGATTGCTTCAAACGCAGCACCAAAAGTCGGAGCGACACTTGGTACACTTGAAACAACCTTATCCGGTACCGCAATCAGACTGAAAATCATCCCTGCAATCGTTGTTAAAATCATTCCGTAGAAGATGGCTCCCTTAATCCCTCTCACCATCATGACTACAGTAATTACTAATCCGAAGATGGCAAGCAATACTGGCCCTTGAGATAAATCACCTAACGTAACCAGTGTATTCGGGTCACCTACAATAATATTTGCGTTTTGAAGCCCTAAGAAAGTAATGAACAAGCCGATACCTGCGCCTACAGCATATTTCAGTTGCGCAGGAATGGCGTTAATGATCATTTCACGGAGTCCAGTTAATGAAAGAACAATAAAAATGAGTCCTGAGAATAGCACACCTGTTAACGCCGTTTGCCAAGGGATCCCGTAACCCAGTACGACAGAAAATGCGAAGAACGCATTCAGCCCCATCCCTGGCGCCAGTCCGATTGGATATCGTGCGATGAGTCCCATGAATAATGATCCGACTGCTGCTGCCAATGCAGTAGCTACAAAGACTGCGCCTTTGTCCATCCGCATCGAATCCGGAATGTCCGTTACCCCGTCAAGAGACAACACAAGAGGATTTACGGCCAATATGTATGCCATTGCAAGGAATGTAGTGACTCCTCCAATGATTTCCCTGCGGTAATTCGTTCCTAACTTGTCAAACTCGAAATACTTTTTCATCGTCAACCGTCCTCATCTGTTTTGATTTAAAAAGAGCATGCGACATCTACCGTCGCATGCTCTTCCAAACTCTTCAAAATGGGGACCCTTCCTGTGAATCTTATACAAGAAGCGTTCCATTCATCGTAGTCAAAGCATTTACGGTGCTCTGGTAGAAACTTTCGGGCCTTATTCCCAAGGATATACGACTTTCAGTTATTCAGTTTTATTCCCACTCGATTGTTCCAGGTGGTTTTGCAGTAATATCATAGACTACACGGTTGACGTGATCGACTTCCGCTGTAATACGCGAACTGATTTTCTCTAAAACATCCCAAGGGATACGAGCCCAATCAGCACTCATACCGTCAGACGAGTGAACGGCACGCAGGCCGATTGCATGGTCATATGAACGCTTACCGTTTCTCACACCAACACTCTTGATACCCGGGAGGACTGCGAAGTACTGCCAGATTGAACGGTCAAGACCCGCTAAAGCAATTTCTTCACGAAGGATATAGTCCGCATCACGGACAATGTTCAACTTCTCTTCCGTCACTTCACCAAGTACACGGACACCAAGGCCTGGTCCTGGGAATGGCTGACGGTTGTAGATATCTTCAGGCAGTCCAAGTTCTTTACCTACATTACGAACTTCGTCTTTGAACAACGCCTTCAATGGCTCGATCAATTCAAAGTCCATGTCTTCCGGTAAGCCGCCAACGTTATGGTGTGATTTGATGACTTCAGCAGTTGCTGTACCACTTTCAATGATATCCGCATAAATAGTACCTTGTGCGAGGAAATCGATCCCTTTGAGCTTCGCTGCTTCTTCATCAAATACACGGATGAATTCGTTACCGATGATTTTACGCTTTTGTTCAGGATCAGTTACTCCGGCAAGCTTGTCCAAGAAACGTTTCGCTGCGTCCACTTTGATGAAATTCATATTGAACTTTGTGCTGAATGTATCGACAACACTTTCGACTTCACCTTTACGCAACAAACCGTGGTCTACAAAAATACAAGTCAACTGATCACCGATCGCACGGTGGATAAGTGTTGCGACTACTGAAGAGTCAACACCGCCGCTCAATGCACAAAGAACATTCCGATTTCCTACTTGCTCACGGATCTTTTCCATTTCCACTTCAATGAAGCGTTCCATCGACCATTCACCAGTCGGATTGCAAATGGAGCGAAGGAATGTACGGAGGATTTCTTGCCCGTTTTCAGTGCTCTCCACTTCTGGGTGGAACTGAACGCCGAATACTCCTTTATCAGCATTTTCGATTGCTGTAATATGTCCATGCTCGTCTTTCGCCGCAGCTGTAAAACCTTCAGGAAGTTCCACTATTTTTTCAGCACCGCCAATGTGGGCTGCAAATGATCCGCTGATTCCTGCAAATAATTCAGATGTTCCTTCAGCAGTCACTGAAGACGTTGCACCATGCTCTTCCATAGGTGCTGTCTTTCCACCGAATTGTTCTGAGATGATTTCCAGTCCTGAGCCAAGTCCAAGAACCGGAACCCCCAATGTAAAGATTTCAGGATCGATGTCCGCGTCCATTTTAGTATCTCCACCAGACAAGACAATTCCAGCTGCATGCATATTACGGATTTCTTCTGCTGTCACAGTGTGCGGGTAAAGCTCACTGTAGACGCCTAGGTCACGTATTACGCGTGTAATAAGTTGGTTGTACTTGCTGCCTAAATCTAAAACTACGATTTTCTCTTGTTCAGACAATAATGGAGCTGCTGACATGAAATCCACCTCTTCTTATTTTTATTTCAAGTATGCCCTTAAAATAGAGAAAGACGCGTTAGAAAGTGAACTCTTTCTGCGCGTCTTCTGTTTCTATCGATATCTATGAAATAACGAAAACAGACCACGGTTTCCCCGTAGCTGCCTTCGCCATCATAGACAGGTCGTTTGTGGTGACCTGGTAGAAACATCCGAACCATATTATCGGACCTATATGAGAGCATTCAAGTATTTTCATTCCTGGCATCATTCTACTTCCATTCAGTTTAAAAATCAACCAGTTGTCTCAATGATTAAATCTTCCCATATTTTGCGTAATTCCGTCCAATCTTGATTAATCTCATTTTGTCCATATAAGCCTTTTTCATATACAGCGGTCAGCGTGCTCATTTTTTCATCACCGCGCATTCTATCCACTTCTTTGGCGTAGGTCATTAACGTGGTCCCCACAGGTTTGCGGATTCCAACACGGGTCAAATGCTTTAGTAATTGTTCGTAATGTAAAGCAAATGTTTCCCATCCTTCGGGCTTATTGCGGCTGTTACGAACAGCAAGGCGAGGCATCCATTTCTTCCGGGTTGTATATAATCCGCCTCCAATCATTGTAATCGAGACTCCAGCAAGTATACTCACCGCCACCCATGAACGTAACCAATCCGGAATAATTTGAAGCAACCAGGAGTCCCCTGTATTTTTACGTTTAGCCGGTTGCTGATCCTGCTCTTGCTTCTTCTTGTTCTCAGGACGTTTAATAGGTTCAGGTTCTTTCGCATCATCTTCCGCCACTTCAATATCGAAGTTGATATTGGAGATGCCATTAAAGCCGATCGTCGGCTCGAATGGCATCCAACCAACACCAGGCATATACGCTTCAACCCATGAGTGAGCCTGGTTATTTGTTACTGTATAGAATTTCTCCTGATTGTCATCACGGTTCAACTCACCTGGTGCGAATCCCTTCACCCATCTCGCCGGTATCCCTACAGACCGCAGCATCACGACCATGGATGAGCTGAAGTTATCACAATAACCCCGTTTCGTTTCAAAGAGGAATTGATCGACATAATCATCGTCCTCTTTCGGTACCGCAACCTCTTCCCGGGAGTAGACAAAACCACTTCTTCCGAAATACCGTTCAATCGCTTGCGTTTTCTGATAAACACTCGGTGCATCTGCCGTCAATTCTTGAGCCAGGTCCTTTACCCTGGAAGGGACTTCTTCCGGCAAACTCAAATACTCATCCATTTCGAATTTTATGGAATCCAGTGACTCCATTTGCGTTGCACGGAGTTCTTTCAAGCTGTATTCGGGTGGGACGAATTCCGTTCGGTAGGTCATGTTTAGCGGCTCACCGGAATTCAGTGTCAACTTGCCTGTGTCCACTTCCTGCTCATAGACAAACCCTTCAGTAGTTTGCAATTCTTCAAACCCATATGGATAAGGCAAGATTGGAAGGGGTTCATACATATCCACATCGGCACGTTTCCTTGGCGGCACTAAGACTTGTCCGCCAATCAGACCTGAAAAACTCCCCTGGACCTCCGGATACGGCTCGTCTGAATCCTGAATCCACCCTTTGGATGTATAGGTATTTTTCGTTTCCATTTTCCAATATTGACGTGAGTCTACAAAGGCTTCAAATACAACCGTGTCATCTTGTTGAAACGGTCCTCCTAATTGCGTATCGTCAGGATCGTATCCTACTTTTGAAATGCCCTGACCGTTTCCGCCATCACCTGCCCCCGTCGCCGAGCGGATAAACGGAACCGGGTCGGGCCATGCCGGTTCTTTAATAGGGAGGAGAACGGCAACCACCGCGATGAGTAGTAACACTCCGCCTAAAGGGGCAATCGCTTTAAAATAACTCCCAACCGGCAGCCGGGTATTATTTTTAGCTGCTAACCGAAGCGGAAAGAGTAAGCCTAGTAATAACAGTCCGATCACCATTACCCGTAAAATCGCAAATGAGGCGTCAAACGTTGTGAACGTATCCACCACTGAGAGGAAAATCACCGTCATTCCAAAGAACAATAGGATTGACTTGCGGTATTCGATCCAAAAGCGGATCAAATATGCAAGCATCCAAAGTAAGATGAAGAATAATACTGTACGGAACGGATAAGAGATTTCCATCCACTGACCGGTCCCTATGAATGTGAAACTTCTGCTAATATCAGATAAGGTGATTTTAAGAGCTTCCCCGGTCAGCCATTCCTTTCCATGGAAGACATACTGCAGCGAGAGAATTATGTAAACCACCTTAACCGGAACCCCGATCCAACCCGGAACACGCAATAAACCAAATAACAGAGACAGTGCGATAAATCCGTAAAAGTGGCTAATATGCCCCGTATCTGTCAATTCCGATACCGGCTTGAGCCACTCGATTATCATAAGGAAGGCAAGCGTATACAGCACTAGTATGATCCACTTGTCCATCAGACCGTTTTTCACGCTTTAGCCACCTCCTGAAACGAGCGTTCGAACTGGTTATCTGACAGCACTTGGACTGTCACACCTAGCGATTTCGCCGCCCTTACATTCTGCTCCACATCATTCGGAATCGGCTCCGTTCCGTTTCTCACAACAAAACAAAATACTGGTTGTGCACGAGATGCACTAAGAACAGCTCTTAAAAACAAAGCATCCGGATTACCTGAAATGATGACAATAGCCCCGGCACCTTGAAGCGCAACTGCGTAATTCGGTTGTTTTGCGCGCCCTTCTTCCATTGGTTGCAAGCGAGCTAGTTGTGTCAGTGCTTTTCTAAGCTGCCCCTCTCCTGCAATGGTTCCAATAGCGGCATAATCCGCATCATTCGTTAAAAATGTCAAATCAGCTTTACGTGCAGCAGCTTCTTTTAATATGGAGGCAGCAAATCGAATTTGTTCTTCAAACGTTTCAGAGGATTTGGCATCGAGCAATAATGTGACATGCTCTCCTCGTTTGTTCTCAAATTCCTTCGTCATGAGATTCTGTGTCCGCGCGAAGGATTTCCAGTGGATCCATGACATCCGGTCTCCTGGCTGATAGTCTCTGACACCTGTCGCTACGGTCGTTTCTTTTATCAAAGAAAAGGGTGACCTGGTCGTCCCTTTGTCATGATACGAGCCGATTGGAACGTATTGAACGGCCTTTGTCTCAGGAAAAATGAGGAGCGATGACTCTCCTTCTGCCACAATCGTTTCACGTTTTCTAATCCAACCTAAAAAATCCGCTATTTCCAGCTGCACAGGAGAAAAGTGATGCTCCCCTCTTTGTTGGCCTTTCAATTCGTACTGCAGGAAAACCTGCTTTTGGAATCCGATGATGAACAACTTGGAAGTCCCTTGTTTCGTGACGGAGGCACCTCCTGCACACTGCGGTTCTCGGACAGCTAGATAGAGCAATGGAAAACGGTTTGTACGGTTCACACGAATTGTCACTGTCGTGGTATCACCAATTCCAAGTAATGGATGTTGAATCACACGGGACACCGTCATTCGTTTCAACGGATACAACACAATCGACAGCGCGTACAAAGAAAACGGAACGATGAAGTAAAAAATCGTCCAGCTCCCCATTCCACCTTGAAACATGGCAAATGAATAGGATCCACCTAGAACAATCAAAACAAATAATGTTTGAATGGTGAGTGATGCACGCTTTCGTGTCATATAGAGTTCGTCCTTAAAACCGGTACACGGACTTTCGTTAAGATATCAATCAGCACGTTATCAATGGATTGGCCGCTATACTCAGCGTCAGGATGCAAAATGATCCGGTGACTAAATACATATGGGAGTAAGTACTGTACGTCATCCGGCGTCACATAATTACGCCCTTTAATAAGTGCAAACGCTTGGCATGCCTTCATGAGACCGAGCGATCCGCGCGGGCTCACTCCTAGGTAAACGGATGCATGGTCACGTGTAGCATTCGCGCAATCGACTATATATGATTTGACCGTTGTATCCACAATGACATCAGTGACAACATTTTGCAGTTCGCGCAAATCCTCCAACGTAATAGCAGGAGCTGTCAGTTCAAGCGGAAGTTGGGATTCCGAACGCGAAAGCACTTCAATCTCCTCCTTCTTTGTCGGATACCCCATTTTCAATTTAAATAGGAATCGGTCCATTTGTGCTTCCGGCAATGGATATGTCCCTTCATATTCTATTGGGTTTTGAGTAGCCATGACAAAGAATGGTTTCGGAAGCTGCAGCGTTTTACCATCAATTGTAATAGATGCTTCTTCCATTCCCTCCAATAGGGCACTTTGTGTTTTAGGTGAAGTCCGATTGATTTCATCTGCCAAAATGATATTGCCGACTATAGGACCGGGTCTGAATTCAAACTCCATCTGCTTTGGGTTATAAATCGAAACCCCGAGGACGTCGGAAGGCAATAAGTCAGGCGTGAACTGAATTCTTTTGAAGTCAGCACCTATGGCAGCAGCCAATGATTTTACCATTACCGTTTTCCCGACACCGGGCACATCTTCAAGGAGGACATGTCCTCCTGCTAAAAGTGCTGTAAGACTGAGCTCACTAATTTCACGTTTCCCAACAATGGTTCGTTCGATGCTCGTCAATATGGCATCGATATTCTCTTTATGTGACATCCCTGTTCCCCCTTGCTCATTTACTGGATGACTCTACAGTTCTTTCCATCATACCGGAATTTGTATGGGCGGACAAACTAATTTACAAAACAAACAGAATTCGAAGGCAATGAAAAAACCTCCCGATGTTACGAGAGGTTTTTCACAACTATTTCCAAAAATCATCAAATACAGTTACCGGAAGATGCCGCTTGTGTTCGGAACGGAGGTAGTGACGTTCGATGGTTTGGCGCGCATCGTCGGGGACTGCTTTCCCCTCCAAATAATCGTCGATTTGTGTATAGGTCACACCGAGAGCGACCTCATCAGGCAAGGCAGGTTTGTCCTCCTCCAAATCCGCGGTTGGAACTTTGTTATACAAATGCTCAGGGCAGCCAAGAATCCGGAGCATTTCCTTCCCTTGCCTTTTGTTCAAACGGGATAACGGGGTAACGTCTGCTGCCCCATCGCCAAACTTCGTAAAGAAACCGGTGATTGCTTCTGCTGCATGATCAGTTCCGATTACCGCGCAATGATGGAAAGCCGCCATTGAAAACTGGACTTTCATCCGTTCTCTTGCTTTTTCGTTGCCTTTTTCGAAATCCGTCAAAGAGATCCCCGCCTCATCAAGCGCATGACGACTCGCATCTACCGCCGCTTTAATGTTCACGGTATACGTAATGGTAGGTTGAATGAAGCGCAAGGCATCTTGACAATCCTCTTCGTCAAATTGTGTGCCATAGGGCAGCCGGATTGCGACAAACTTATAGCGATCCACTGCAAGTTCCTCATTCAATTCATCTACTGCCATTTGCGCAAGCTTTCCAGCCAACGTTGAATCTTGACCTCCGGAAATCCCTAGTACATAGCCTTCCAGAAACGTGTTCTTCTTCAAATACGCTTTCAGGAAATCCACCGATATCCGAACCTCTTTCTGAGGATCGACTTCCGGCTGCACATGCAATTCTTTAATGATTCGCTGCTGTAATTCATTCACTATGAGTCACTCCTATTCGTGTATGAAGTCACTTACCATTTCTTGGACTTCTTGAATATTTCTCATCTTATTATCCCAACATTTCTGGCTCAGATCGACAGGATACTCTTCGGGATTGAGGGAACGCTTGTATTCATCCCATAATAGGTTCAAGTTATCTTTCGCATACTGTTGGATTTCCATAGTTGGCGGCAACTCATAAACGATTTGTCCGTTATCGATGACTTTTTCATGGAGGTCTCTGGCTTCAAAATTCGTTACAAATTTAGAGATGAAGGTGTGTACCGGATGAAACATTTTGATCCGTTTTTCAGAATTCGGATCTTCATCATACATCGTGATGTAGTCCCCTTCAGCTTTGCCATTTTCTTTATCGATAATCCGATATAACTTCTTGCGTCCAGGTGTCGTCACTTTCTCTGCATTGGAAGAAATCTTGATCGTGTCCACCAATTCACCGTTTTCACCTTCAATTGCAACGATTTTGTAGACAGCACCGAGCGCCGGCTGATCATATGCAGTGATGAGTTTCGTCCCGATTCCCCATACATCCACTTGAGCACCTTGAGCTTTCAGATTGAGGATGGTGTATTCATCCAAATCATTGGATACGACGATTTTCGCGTCCACAAATCCTGCCTCATCCAACATACGTCTTGCTTCCTTCGACAGGAACGAGATATCCCCGCTGTCTAGGCGAATGCCTATGAAGTTAATCTTGTCCCCCAATTCCTTCGCCACTTTAATGGCAGTCGGGACGCCGATTTTCAAGGTGTTATAGGTGTCTACAAGGAAGACACAATCACGATGGCGTTTTGCGTATGAGTGAAACGCTTTGTATTCACTCTTATAGGCTTGCACAAGAGAATGGGCATGAGTCCCGCTCGCTTGAATTCCGAACAGTTTTCCAGCCCTAACATTACTAGTCGCTTCCACTCCGCCAATTACTGCAGCCCGTGCTCCCCAGACTGCCGCATCCATTTCATGGGCACGTCTGCTTCCGAATTCCATCACCATTTCATCTTTTACGACTTGTTTTATGCGACTCGCCTTTGTGGCGATCAATGTTTGATAGTTGACGATGTTCAAAAGTGCTGTTTCAATAAGCTGCGCTTCAGCCAATGTAGTTTCCACTCGGATGATCGGTTCGTTTCCAAATACAGTTTCCCCTTCTTTCATGGAATAGAGGTCTCCGGTAAATCGGACGTCTTTCAGATAATCGAGAAAATCTTCTTTGTAGTGCAATTCATCTTTTAAATACGCGATATCCGTGTCCGTGAATTTCAGATCCCGTAAATAGTCGAGCACACGTTCAAGCCCTGCAAAAATTGCATATCCGTTTCCAAATGGCAGCTTTCTGAAGTACAGCTCGAAAACCGCTTTCTTGTTATGTATACCCTCAGACCAGTACGTTTCCATCATATTGATTTGATATAAATCTGTATGTAATGCAAAGCTATCATCTGTATAGTTTGAGCTCATACTAATTCGCCTCTTCCAATAGGTTATGTAGACCGCTTACAACTTTAATTACCCTTTTTCCCCATCCTTAATCTAAACAATTGCTGGCACCTTCTTAAGAATTTCCAAACTATAGACAAGTATATCAAATTCCTAAAAGAAAGAAATCATCTAACGTCTATTGCATTCGATTAAAGACGTGCTATTACCAGAAAATGCAGAGGCGGATCGTGACTTCACGTGATCGAACAGGATACGTATCCAATCGAACTCGTAACAAACTTCCTGCAAAAGGGGCTGTCGTCTTTAGTTGTCCCAAAACCTGAAAAAGCAGCCGGATTCCCCGTACGCTCTTCCGCAATCCTGCCTTAACGAAAACAAGCATTCTGCACGTACACAGAATGCTTGTTTATATTATGCTTTTTTCGATGCATGCATTTCCGTCATGCGTTCGTAAAAATCGACGAAGTTGTCCACCACAGAGTCCAAGAAGGCTACTGTCGGTTCGTCCGTTAACTCGTCTTGTTCGTTCAATTTCTGATGAATCGATCCGATGTACACTTCATTATTCGGTAAAATGAGTGGAGAAAGACCCGGGTTGGATAGAATTTCGCGTAAATGGATTTGAGCACGCACACTTCCGAACACGCCCATCGATGATCCGACGATGAACGCAGGCTTATCACGCAGTGTTGCTTCGCCTCCGCGCGATAACCAATCCAGCGCATTTTTCATAGCGCCTGGGATGGAGAAGTTATATTCAGGAACTGCAAATAATACAGCATCCGAATCTTTCACATTCTCTTTGAATGCGCGCACATTCGCAGGTGGTTCGCTTTCGTGGTCAACTGAGAACATTTCCACGTCGTTGATGGAAACTAATGTTATCTCCAAACGATCCGCGTATCGTTTCTTCATGAAGTTCACCAGTCTCTTATTGTAGGAAGTCGAACTTGTACTTCCAATAACCGCTTTTACTCGTATTGTCATGTTAAGTAGCTCCTTCTAGTTGGTCTTCTATTGCTAATACCTAAATAAGAATACCATTTCCGTCTTTTAACGTTTAATAATCTGCTCACTCCACTTGCAAACCATCAAAATCCCCCATGGATACCTTTGGTTCCCCAAAACTTACATCCTTCAACCATATTTAACTATTACGTTATATATATGCGGATACACCTTGCAGCTCCTGTCCATACTCTTAAATTAAAGTTTACAATCTACCAATCATGGGTAAAAACTTATCACGCAAACAATTACTATTCCGCAAAAATAAGATGAAATCAACAACTTCAGAGGAGTGTTTAAATGGGAAAGAATATTTGTTTCATTTCAGACCATGGTGATCCCTTAGCTCCACTGGGGACAAGCCAAGCAGGAGGCCAGAACAATTATGTGAAGCAACTTGCGTTGGCATTGGATGCTCGCGGTCATTCTGTAGATATTTTCACTCACTGGAATGATGCCGAATCTCCTCAATACGAAACGTTTGGAAATAGGTGTCGTGTTGTACGTGTGGGAGCAGGAAAAAAGAAATTTGTCGACAAAACAGAGATGTTTCATCTTCTGCCCGACTTTTTCACCGAAATGAAGAAGCTTGAAAATTTCTCAGATTATGACATATTGCATACTCACTATTGGCTTTCCGGATTACTTGGCGCAAAAATGAGTAAAGAGTTTACTATCCCTTGGATCCATACATCTCATTCCTTAGCTATTGCAAAACAACGGGCTACAGGCATAAAACAACCACAAAGGCTTAAAGCTGAGCGAATGATCCTTTCGTCGGCAGATGCAGTCATCGCCACTACATTGGATGAAAAAGCACTTATCAAAGCCACCGTGAAACACCCATCTCCAATTCGCGTACTGCCCATTGGCGTAAGTCCAGTCTTTACTCCTGATACTCATTCCATTCACTCGCCCCTCACTTTCACGTTTGCAGGAAGACTCGAAAAAACAAAAGGGATTTACACCTTGCTTCGCGCGTTTAAACTTCTGTCCCTTTCAGGCCTTCTTGAAGTGCCCATCCGGTTACGGATCATAGGCGGCGAACCGGACCAAGTGGACCCCCATACGAAACGCGCACTTTCAGAAGAACTTCAGATGGCTGTAAAAGGAATTGAGAATCATGTGGAGTTTCTCGGCTGTCTTCCACCAGAGCAGCTTGCCTCACACTTCAATAGCAGTTTAGCTGTCATCGTCCCATCCTATTATGAATCCTTCGGTATGGTAGCTGCTGAAGCTCAAGCGTGCGGAAGCCCCGTCATCGCTTCAAATGTAGGTGGACTTGGGGATATTGTGATCAATAAGGAAACCGGGCTTCAAGTAAAACCGAACAATACGAGTGAACTTGCCTCAGCAATGGGTCTTCTTACAAAACGACCTGATATCGCAGCACAGCTCGGTAAAAAAGCTGCCCAATTCGCCCAACAGAACTTCAACTGGAAAGTGATCGCGAAAAAGGTGGATAAATTATATGAAGGCGTCAGTCATACAGTACAAAAGCCATATGTTAGCAACTGATTTAGACAATACTTTGGTAGGTAATCCGCAAGATCTGAAAGGCCTCACGGAATTATTCCAGTCTTCACCCGATGACATAGCGCTAGTTTACGTAACTGGACGACATGCAAGCTCTATTCAGCACCTCATTTCAGAGGAGCATCTGCCCATCCCAGACCTCGTCATTTCAGATGTTGGTACAAAAATCTGGCACATGCCAGATTGGAAAGAAGATATAACTTGGAGAAATCTCATGGAAGCAAGATGGGATCCGGAACGTGTGAAAGAACTGGCATCCCGTTTTCCACGGTTAACACTCCAGAACCTCCCCGATGAATGCCGGGTTTCTTTTACCGTGAAGCAAGACCCAGAAACTGTTCGTCGATTCAAGCACTCTCTTGAAGAGCAAAATATCGCCCATCAGTTCATCTACAGCTCGAACCAGGATGTGGATATTCTTCCTGAAGGTGCGGGCAAAGGGAATGCGCTCGATTACGTAATACAAAAATTCTCCAGCCCTTCTGTCCGTATTTTAGTAGCAGGCGATTCAGGCAATGACATCGATATGTTGAATCGTGCCTGGCCCTCCGTCATCGTCGGCAATGCTCATGAAGAGTTGAAGAATATTCCTGATCGCCCTAATTTGTACAGAGCTGAACGGCATTTTGCAGGTGGTATCCAGGAGGCCTGGTGTCACTTTTACGGCACACAAAAATGAAAAAAGCTGTCTGAAGAAGTCCTATATCAGGAACTTCCCAGACAGCTTTTTTCCATTTATTATCAGTTATCTATTGAATTTGCGAATGGACTCTTGAAGACCTTCCGCCATCTGGGATAGTGTTTCAGAAGCTGCTGCAATTTCTTCCATACAGAGTTGAGTCGTGAAACTCATCATGTTAACCACTCATTCTGACCCTATCATTTCATCTTCATCTGACCATTTTAAAGTGGTCATTGTTCGGTATACTGAATGTATCAAAAGGAGGAATAATTATGAATCTTTCATATGGCGGCGTTATTATGGATGTAATTAACGCAGAGCAAGCGAAAATCGCAGAAGCTGCTGGAGCGGTGGCAATCATGGCATTGGAACGGGTCCCTTCGGATATCCGTGCAGAGGGCGGCGTTGCAAGGATGGCAGACCCTCGTATTGTTGAAGAAGTTCAAGGAGCAGTTTCAATCCCAGTCATGGCAAAAGCACGAATCGGTCATATTTCTGAAGCACGAGTACTGGAAGCACTGGACGTGGATTGCATCGATGAGAGTGAAGTGCTGACTCCGGCTGATGAAGGATTCCATTTGTTGAAAAGTGATTTCCGCGTACCCTTTGTATGCGGTGCACGTAATTTAGGGGAAGCTGCCCGTCGTCTAGGAGAAGGAGCTAAGATGCTCCGTACGAAAGGTGAACCCGGTACAGGCAACATCGTGGAAGCCGTGCGCCATCTCCGGATGATCAATGCACAAGTGACGAAAATTGTGCACATGAACAATGAAGAGCTCATGACAGAAGCACGCGAGCTTGGGGCTCCGTACGAGATCTTGCAGGCTATTAAGAAAGCGGGAAGATTGCCTGTCTTGAACTACTCAGCAGGCGGAGTCGCTACTCCTGCAGATGCTGCTTTGATGATGGAATTAGGAGCTGACGGCGTATTTGTCGGATCCGGTATTTTCAAATCGGACAATCCTGAAGCATTCGCCCGTGCGATTGTTCAAGCTACTGCCGACTACAAAAATTATGAATTGATCGCAAAGTTATCTAAAGGCATCGGGACACCTATGAAAGGCTTGGAAATTTCAAAACTTGCCACTCATGAACTGATGGCATCCCGTAGTTTGTAATTTCCGGTTCAACATAGTTCCTCACAAAAAAAACCCACCAAAGTTTTAAACGACTTTGGCGGGGTTTCATCAAATTAATAAGCGCGGGCAAACCAGACTGTATGCTTTGCGTCTTTACCACAGTTGATGCATGTATGTTTTTCAACTGGCGGGTTGAATGGGATGTTACGTGTTGTGAACTTCGTTTCTTGTTTCACGTGTTCTTCACACGCATCGTCTCCACACCATCCTGCTAAGATCCAGCCAGGAATTTCTTGGTTTTCCTGAGACGTTGCAATATGAGAAGTGAGTTGCTCTAGCGTTTCAATATCCGTATGAGAGTGCTCATCACGGAACGCTCGCGCTTTTTCCAACAAGCGGCTTTGCATCGCTGTTAATTGGTTTTCAATTTCCGCAACCAAACCTTCCAATGGGTACGCTTCTTTACCTTCTTCGTCACGTAATTTCAACATGGCTTGTGAATTCTCCAAATCACGCGGTCCGAGTTCAATACGTACCGGTACACCTTTCAGTTCCCACTCGTTGAATTTATAACCTGGGGACTGATCGGAATCATCCAGACGTACACGGATTCCCTTCGCTTTCAACTCCGCATAGACTTCATCAAGCTTCTCCATAATCGCAGGGTTCTTTTTCCAAGGACCAACTGGTATTAAGACAACTTGAGTAGGTGCGACGCGTGGCGGCAATACAAGACCTTGCTCATCACCGTGAACCATAATGACAGACCCGATCAGACGAGTGGACGTCCCCCAAGAGGTCGTATGGACGAATTCATGTTTATTTTCTTTAGTCAGATATTTAATATCAAATGCTTCTGCGAATTTTGTGCCAAGATAGTGGGATGTCCCTGCTTGTACCGCTTTTCCGTCTTTCATCATCGCTTCGATTGAAAACGTATCGACCGCTCCTGCGAAACGCTCTGAAGGTGTTTTTTGCCCATCGTATACCGGAATGGCTAACAGCTCTTCAACGACTTCTTTATAAATGTTCAACATTTGCATCGTTTCATGGCGCGCTTCTTCCTCATTGGAGTGTGCTGTATGACCTTCTTGCCAGAGGAATTCAGACGTACGGATGAATGGCAATGTTTTCTTTTCCCAACGGAACACGTTTGCCCATTGGTTAATGAGCACAGGAAGATCGCGATAGCTCTTAATCCAATCAGAGTATAAGTGACCGATCATTGTTTCTGAAGTGGGTCGCAGTGCAAGTCTTTCTTCAAGCGGTTCCCCTGCAGCTTCTGTAACCCAAGGCAGCTCAGGCGCAAACCCTTCGATATGATCTTTTTCTTTTTGGAAGAAAGATTCAGGTATCAGCATCGGGAAATATGCGTTGCGGTGCCCTGTCTCCTTGAATCTGCGGTTCATTTCATCCTGGATGTGCTCCCAAATTTCAAAGCCGTCCGGTTTGAACGCGATACATCCACGTACCGGTGTGTAATCCATCAAATCCGCTTTTTGGATCGTATCAATGTACCACTTTGAAAAATCATTCTGTTGCGTGTTTGACATGTCCATTCCTCCTGTTCAATGATTGCGAAAGAAGTCTTTGTCCGCAAAAAAAAACACAAAGCTGTCCTCTATGAAAGGACGTCTTTGTGTTGGGGACGCGGTACCACCTTAGTTCGGCTAATTAGCGTAATGCGCAGATTAGCCCTCTATCGTTTCGTAACGGGACGAACCGGTCGTGTTTACACGACATCTCGGTGGTAGGGTTTCGAACTGGAAGAGGTGATAGGACTCTCAGCGGGTTGCCCTATTTTCTGTTTCACGATTCCAGTCTACTTAGCCACTTCATCGATCATTATTTCCTTTACTATATCAAACAAATCAGTAACTCACAACAAACAATCGTTTCAACGGATGGCTGACTGCACTCTTTCCCCAGGTGCAAGGGAAAATATGTAATTCGCAAGCCGTTCACAGTTTTTCCCATCAGTATAATCGATGTAGGAAGATAATTCATTGAAACGTGGGTTTTCCGTTTGACCTTGTTCAAGAATCCGGATTAACGAATCAATGACTTCTTCTGCAGTATTTGCCTTCCATCCGAGGAGATCCTCATCCAAATCCAAATAGGAACCCCGCATCTTCAAGAACGATTCTTGGTCGAATGTATAAAAGATGACAGGCCGATTCATATAAACAAAATCCCAGAAAATGCTGGAGTAATCCGTGATCAGCATATCTGTGTGCAAGATCTCTTCCTGTATGGATATTTCATCGTATGTTTGAAATTCGATGTGCTGATGCGAAGAGCCAAATGAAGTGAAATAAGATTCAAATGGCTTCATGAAAGGATGCAATACGACTTTAAGTGTGACATCGTGTTCGGTGACCAGACGATTAAGAACACCATGGTTAAGCAACTTTTCAGTAGCTTGAAAATACTCACTCTCCAAGAATTCAGCTTCCGATAAACCGAACAATGTTTCCCGCCATGTCATCATCACCAAAATCGTTTTCACCTCTGTCACCGGATGGTTATAAGGAAGACGATCAAATCTCGCCATTCCAGTAACGGCTAACTTTTCTTCAGGCATCCCCCATTCCTCTTTCTTGATGCTTTTTTCATATTGGGACGCACAATTGAAAACATCACAGCGCTCCAGTAACGGGACATCTTCGGTATTGATCAATATCTTCTTAAAACACTCGATTCCATGACTAATATGGATCATCATCGTTTTTTTGTTCCAAAAAATGAACTTATCGATGCCTGGAGCGATGTCATACATGAGGGAATGGCCATGTACAGTGTAAGCCGCCCGGAAGAACAGCAAATAGTTCTTAAAACTGCCAAGCGGTACCGCATGCTCAATCCCTTTTTCTTGAACGTAGGATGTTTCCGGATCATACATCCAATGGATTCTATAGTCTTCTTGAAAATTTTTCATGAGATACTCATGGAAAGCGGAGGCGTTGTCTTCATATTTTTCACCTAAATTGCCGCCTACCAGGATAATCGGAAGGGACGGTTTCTGCGGCAACAGCTTGACGGCTAAATACGCCAAAGATACTTTTATCCATACTGTCAACTTTTGAAATGGTTTTTTTCGTTTCAACTCCATAAAATCATTCACCCACTCACGTCATTTACACTCCTATACCCCCGAAAGCGCATGGATAAGCTCCTTCACCGACCTAATCTTACACTCTCCTAAGCGGCTCCCCTCTTTTGCTGAAATAGTGATCGTTTTCTCCAGTCGTTACGTTAGCTTACTAAGAGTCTGCTTTCAGGAATACAGCTAGTAGGACTTATGGTATTCTAAGTGAAAAGCTTACGTAAAGGAGACTCCGATGAAACATACAGACGACGGAACCTTATATGCCCTTGCCGCCGCCAAAGATCGATCGGCCTTTGAAATCCTATATGATCGATACGAAAAACTAATCTTCTCCTTTGCTTATCGGATAACTCAAGATCGCGAAATTGCGGAAGAAGTAGTGCAAGATGTATTTGTAAAACTATGGAACGGAACAACTACCTACCAAGAACAGAAAGGCTCCTTTTCTTCATGGTTGTTAACCGTAACTCGAAACAAAGCTATTGACGAAATACGTCGCTTAAAACGACATGATCATGAACCGATGCTTGAAAAAGATGCACTGGTTGAACAGCTTGGAGATGTAGAAAAAACGGTAGAATGGAGCGAACAGAGAAATGCGATACGGAATGCCGTTCTTGAACTCAAGCAGGAGCAGCAAGAAATTATTGATCTGTTTTACTTCAAAGACCTCAGTCAGCAAAAAATCGCAGATCAGTGCGAACTGCCACTCGGAACGGTAAAAGGTAGAATCCGATTAGCACTCAAACATTTAAAAGGGTTCATCGCCATGGAAGGAGGCTTCTCGAATGACTGAACAATGTGTGAATCTGCTGGATTATTTCAACCGTTCTATGAATGAGGAAGAAGCATTGGCCTTCGAACACCATCTCGAAGAATGCCCTTCTTGTTGCGCCGAGCTCGAGGAACTCAATCTGTTAACAGAAGACCTCCCCTACTTGGCGGAAGAAATTGAAGTCCCGCATGGTTTAAAAGCCAAAGTTTTCGCAGCAATCGATGAACAACCCTCTACTATTGCAAATGATAGTTCCACGGTGAGCAACCAAGTAAAAGGATTGCACCAACCGAAAGCAGCTGCGGAGCCTAGGAAAAGAAAAGGTTTCCTGATCCCTGTACTGGCAGCTGCTCTATTCGCTTCACTCATGACCAATGCTTATCTCGCTACATTGGATCATTCTGCGCCCACCGAAGTTGCAGAAAGCGATCTCCAACTTATCGGTAAAGCATTGCTGGAACCGCAACCTGGTGCAGACAACGCTACAGCCGTCGCCATGATGATCCAGGACAAAAATGAGACGGTGCTGTTAGTCGATGCCAGCAACTTGCCAAAGTTGAAAGACAACGAATTGTACCAAGTTTGGGTAATTGACAAGGAGACACCTCGACCAGCGGGCTCATTTAAAACAAACACCGAAGGCAGCGGATCTGTTACGCATCCTATGGATCAGCTAAAAGGCGACTGGGATACGGTTGCAATTACAATTGAAACCGAGCCAGACCTTCCTGCGCCCAAAGGGGATTTAGTTCTTGCTGGCAGTATTTAATAACTCAGAAACCGAGCAGGACCGCCGATTGTGGCGGTTCTTTTTTATGTGAAAAAGAAGATAAGAAACGTTTTCCGATAAAAAGTGATCCATTTGGTTTTCCTCTCCGTTAGCTTATTACTAAACCGAAAAGGAGAGATTCATGATGAACTACAAAAAATTCGCAGCCATTCCATTAAGTGTTTCCCTGCTCTTCCCAATGGGTGTGATCGCGAATGCAGCGGATCACTCAGGTCACGGAACAACTTCAATGACAGTATCCAACCCAGCTACAGATTTGAGAGCGACTCTGGATTCCATCCTTTCCGAGCATGCATACTTAGCAATCGTCGCCATGCAAAAAGGAATAGACGGTTCAAAAGATTTTGATGCAGCTGCAGCACAATTAGGAGAAAACACGGACGAATTATCCGCAGCCATCGGATCCGTTTACGGAGACGATGCAGCAAATCAGTTTAAAGAAATATGGGGCAGCCACATTGGATATTTTGTGGACTATGTAAAAGCTACTGCTGCTAATGATGAAGAAGGACGAAAGAAAGCCATTTCCGAATTGGACGGTTATCGAGTAACCCAAGCGGAATTTTTGGACACCGCGACTGAAGGCCGTCTTAAAGCGAAAGACTTAGAAGAAGGTTTAAAAATGCACGTGGATCAGTTAATCTGGGCGTTCGACAATTACAATGCTGGAGAATATGAAAAAGCATACGAAGGCATTACTGAGTCGATGATGCACATGTTTGGTACTGGTAAAGGTATTTCTTGGGCAATCACAGACCAATTCCCGGACAAGTTCGATAAAATGTCCGTTGATACTCCTGCAGCGGATTTACGCGAACAGCTGAACAATCAGTTCTCTACTCACGCAGCACTGGCAATCCTAGCGATGCAAAAAGGTATTGACGGGGCGAAAGATTTTGATGTATCTGCTGCAGAACTAAACAGCAACACAGAAGACCTCACAAAATCGATCGAATCCGTTTATGGAGCAGAAGGCGCGAAACAGTTTAACGAAATCTGGAGCAGCCATATCGGCTATTTCGTCGATTATGTTAAAGCGACTGCAGGAGATGACGCAGAAGGTCAGAAAGCAGCAATGGCAAATCTTGATGAGTATCGTGTAAAACAAGCCGCATTCCTCGAAACTGCAACAGAGGGACGCTTGAAAGCCGCTGACCTTGAAGAAGGTTTGAAAGTTCATGTGGATCAGTTACTCGCAGCATTCAACAAGTACCATGATGGTGATTACGCGGGAGCCTATGACGACATCCACGAAGCATACAGCCATATGTTCGGTGTCGGTACCATGATGGCAGGGGCAATCGTTGATCAGTACCCCGATAAATTTGCAGGGACAATGCCTGTCGACATGCCGAAAACAGGTCTAGGCGGATTGAGTCAAGAATCGAATGATTCTACAGTCATGTGGGTGGTTATCAGTTTGATACTCGCAGCGGCAGCCGGAGCCGTGATGATCCGCAAGACACGTACAGAGAACAACTAATTGGGAGGGGGCTCGTTCCCCTTCTTTTTCTTTACACTAGAATTCATGGAGGTGTTCAGCATGAAATCCCCTACTTTACTCATAGCAAGTCTTCTAGCACTTACAATAGCAGGATGCAGTGGTTCACAGGATAGTCCGTCACAACCTGAAGCAGCTGCAGATCCCCCCACCCCACCATCTGCAAAAAAGATCCCCTCTTCAGATGGTCTCCCGCTGAACTCGGAACAAAAAGGCATTACTCCGGTAACACTCGAGATCCCTGTTATCGGTGTTAAATCCGATGTTGAAAACGTTGGTGAATTAAATAACGGTCAAATGGGAGTTCCGGAAGGCGTGGATAACGTGGGTTGGTTCGAACCAGGTACATTACCAGGTAATCGGGGGAGCTCAGTGATGGCTGGACATATCGATTCACTAACCGGCGCTGCTGTTTTTTATAAGCTGGATCAATTAAAAAAGGGGGATGAAGTCGTTGTCAGGGATGCAGACGGGGAGTCATTGACATTCATCGTAACAAGAAGTGAAAGGTACCCTCGCAACGCTGCACCCATTGAAGAGATTTTCGGTTTCTCTTATGGCAGCCGATTAAATCTGATCACATGTACTGGGGAATTCGACAGAAAAGCGAAGACGCATGAAGAACGATTAGTCGTCTTTACGGAACTTGAAGGAACAAATAAGGAAGATTGACTTCAGAGGGTATGGGTATACTGCTACAAAGGAGTGAGTCTATGAACTTTTCACTACAGAAAAAATCGTTTTCGCCTATTGAAGCAGTGGATGTCATTGAACAAGTTGCCGGGACCCATAAGGGATATCGGAGAGCCCATGCAAAAGGAATCGGATTCGATGCTACGTTCACACCAAACCAGAATGCCGAACCTTTTACTCAAGCTTCATTTTTACAAGGGAGCTCACAAAATGTCATCGTCCGTTTCTCCCATAGTTCTCCATCGCCCGATACTTCTGAGCAGCTGATTCCTATTAAAGGCATGGCGGTCCAATTTCCATTTCCTGATAAAAAGTCTATCTCGCTTGTAATGGCCAATGCGCCTGTGTTTCCGACTAAAACCCCGGAAGCATTCATGCGGCTCGTCCAAGTATTTGCAGGGAATCAGCAATCGTTAAAAGAAAAACTTGCAACACTTAGCAAGGACCCTGAACTCAAAACTCTACCCGCATTACTAAAGCAATTGAAGACACCTGCAAGCTTTGCAACCACCCGTTTCTGGGCAATGCATGCTTATGTTCTCGACACTGCCTCAGGTGAACGTCAAGCAGTCCGCTTCTCATTTGAACCCGTATCGCAGGAGGGCAAGTTCCCCTTTACCACAAAAGATATGGAACTGGAATTATTGGAACGAATGGTGGATGCCCCAGTTCGTTTCAGGCTGCTGATGACACTTGCAGCTCCTGAAGATCCCATAAATGACCCTTCCATCCAATGGCCTGATGACCGTCTTGTTATCGATGTCGGTGATTTGGAATTGAATGAGAAACGGGCAGATCTTGCAGAAGACTTCTTATTCGATCCAACCGTTGAAACGACCGGTTTTAGCTGTTCAGATGATCCAGTACTCCATTACAGATCCAAGGTATATGAGGAATCCTATCGCAGACGTTCAACTGAACGATAGGAGCCTTCCGATTGGCAATCCAGTAACCTATAATTCCTCACACCTTCTCCAGGTTTTGCAATAGTTTAATAGGGGTAACTATAGGTTAATTGAGCTGAAATAAGGAGGGACTCCCATGATTGCTTTAAAGAGTAAGATTGAAGGAAAGACAGTCATTTTCGGGAATGCATTGAAGCTATTCAAAGAAGCAGGGCTGGATTTGGGTGGTGGCTGGGAATACGATCATGGTATGTTTGATACGATCTTGTATCAGCGTGAGGAAACAACTATCTATTTAAGGGTTCCTTTTCAAGTAGTAAAAGGCGAGTTGGATTCCTCCAATACCGTTATTCGCTTCCAAACCCCATTTGTCATCAAGCATGTCATGAATATCGGATTGGATGAAGAAGATAGTCCTGCCATGACCGTTACCGGACTGGAACAATTCCAGGCTCCGCAAGATCCAGATGCACCAATTGACCGACAGCGCGAATTTGCAATCGACGCTCAGACGAAGCTGGACCAGATTACTGAAGATGTGATGTTTGCTTCTACGTAAAAGTTTGTGTACATATACTATTATTTCCCTATAAAAGCTGCCTTACTTCCGGCAGTTTTTTGTTGAGTTATCGGGTTTTTGACTCAGCTCGCGAAACCGCTCGACAGCTTCCAGTTCGTCAAAGGAACTGAACCATACATAGTCTTCTCTATCCAATATCCGGAAGTGCTGGCTAATCAGGTTTTGCTGCATTCTAAACTCCTTTTCTTTGTCCACTTCCCTCCACCAAACTTTTCCTCCGAGCGTCTTTCCCTTAGGGCGATCCAGTCCATTGTGGGCAATTGTACGGATAACTTCCAAAGGCGCATCACCTATTAGGGATTGAATGATTTCACTATCAGGAAATAGAGAGACAATCGCGACTACTACAGTCCAACTAGCGGTAGTCCGATTTTTTTCTATCTGAACGAGTGTTTTCTTGGAGATGCCTAAAATGGAGGCCATCGTTTCTTGGGAATACCCTGCTTCCGTTCGAATGAGGATGGTGCGTTGTGAAATTTGTTCTATAAGTTGTTCTGGATTCACGCAAAACCCTCCCTTATGTAATAGTGTAATAATACACTTATCGTATCAGCTATACAAAACGAATGTCTTATTAGGCAACTTGTTTGTCCCATTTCCGTCTTGATACTAACGAAGGAATGTAAAGAGCAGGTACTAGGAAATGGAGCGACTTGGATGAAAAAGGGGAAGCGTCTAATGGTTGTGATACTAGTTGGAACGTTCATGGTTTTCCTTTGGTGGTTTGCCACTGGTCACGCGATGAAAGATGCACAGCTTAACCGTGCGGATGGAAGTTATTCAATTGCAGTCGTTCTTGGTGCAAAAGTAAACGGAACAACTCCTTCACTTGCACTACGGTATCGATTGGAGTCCGCGCTCTCCTATGCCGAGAGTCATCCGGATGTCACGCTCGTTCTCTCTGGAGGTCAAGGTGAGGATGAAGGTATCAGCGAAGCTCAAGCCATGGTGAATTTTTTATCAGCACAAGGATTTCCTGAAAGTCGTATGATCGTCGAGGATCGTTCCACTTCTACTTACGAAAACTTGGTCAACACAAAGAAACTGATTCCTCAAGGAGTGACGGGTATCACGTTAATCACTAGTGATTATCACTTAGCGCGTGCCGGTTACCTTGCGGAAAAAGCGGGGTATGAATGGGATGGAATTCCGGCTAAAACTCCAAAGGTTGTCGAAGCTAAAGTTCGATTCCGCGAACGGCTCGCTCTTTTGAAAACATGGGTTGTCGGCAAGTGAATCGGCCAAACGCCTTTTACTCTCCAAATTGAATTACACTGTCTGAATGTCGATGTTGTTAATCCGTGCAAACTGCTAGTATGAAGAATTGGATAGTAATCATCGTTCCGCCATTTGAAGATTGCAAAAGAGACGACCCGAAGAGTCGATTGGATTCTTCGGGTCGTCTTTTTTTACCTATCAATTATTCAAATATTCTTTAACTGCCTGTGATACGACTTTGCCTTCAGCGCTGCCTGCTGTTTCTTTCATCACTTGGCCGACAACTTGTCCCATCGGGCTGTCTTTACTTATTCCGAGGTTAACGATGAGCTCTTTGACTTCATCGACAGAAAGCTGTTTAGGTAGATAGTGCTCGATAATTGTAATCTTTTCTTTTTCTGCAGCAACAATATCTTCACGATTCGCTTTTTGCCCTTCTTCCAGAGATTGTTTAGTTTGTTTCAGCTCACGTTGAACCACTTTCAACTCTTCCTCTTCAGTCAATTCGCGTTTCAAATCAAGTTCTTGGTTTTGAATTCCTGCACGCAGCAAGTTGATAACGCCTTTTTTCACCGTGTCCTTCTCTTTCATCGCTGTTTTCATATCAGCCATTAATGTCTTTTTCAGTTCTGACAATCCAATCCCTCATTTCAGAAAATAGGTTCTTTCCTAGTATACAAAAAAACTCTCTCTCCTACACTCTCCGTGTTTTCAAGGAATCTTTTCAGTCTAAAGAGTTTACATATAACGCAAAAAGAAGCTCGGACCCATGATGATCCGAGTCCTATCCCCTTTCTACCGTACTAGTCTCTTTTCAACATCATCGACAATTTCTTGTACGGAGTTCCCTTCTATACTTACTACTGGAAAATCGTATTGGTCTATATTGACGTCACTCAATGCACGTACGACACCAAAATCATAACCGCTAACTTTTTCGTCTGATTCAAACATTTTCACTACATGTCCTTTTTCTTCAAGTGCTTGTTTCACATCATCGAATGGTCTTTCAACTGCGATTTTAGCCATTTTTATTCATCCTCCTATTCCTATTTTCCTAATACCCTTGATACAGCTAGGTTTCCCTTCTTGCTTCAAACTAAACGTAATGATATTCATACCCCTCTATCTATTCACCTATACCGCTCGACTATGTCCTAATGACGAGATTTGCATTCAAGTACATCGGGTATCCATAAAGAATAGATTCGATAAGGAAGTGACACATTTTTGTTTGGGATTTCAGATTTATTAGCGCTAGTTATTTCAGCTTTTATCATATTGCCTGTCGTTATGTTCATACGGGAATTAGGATACTTTACTGTCTCAATGTTGTTTGGTGTGAAGAATCCAAGATTTACTATTGGCTCCGGTCCCCGACTGATTAAGTTCTGGATCCTCGATATTCGAAAATACTATCATGTTTATAGCTGGTTTTCGTTTGATGATGTTAAGCGAAAGAGCAACTTCACATATATAATAATCTACGCAGCTCCAATTGTTACTAATATCATTGTCGCCTTGACTCTCAATAGTCTATTAGCAAATGGATTCCTGCAAGAACAGGCGAGGTTTTGGAATCGGTTCATATTTTATGTGTTCTTCTACGTATTATTTGACTCCATCCCGATGCTGACAACGCATGGAAAGCCGAATAATGGAATGATTATTTACGAACTCATCCGTTATGGTAAGCGGGTAGATTATAATGATGATGATATCATCCCCTCCACTACACAAGTCGATGAAGACTATGACCAAGAAATGAAAAAAGTTGAAAAGATGCAGGAAAAAATTGAGCAATTGAAATCAGGAAAATTAGAAAAAGAGGATAGATCCACTCCTGAAAAACAGGTTATGGGAGAACGCATACAAGAGGATCTCAAAGATACGGCAGAAGATATCGCAAAGGAAGAGTTGGAAATCGAATTAGAAAAAAATCCAAAAAGGAAGGATCCTGATTAGACAGGTTCCTTCCTTTTTTATGGTCTCCTCATAATATACTCACCGTTCACATCACGTTCTCCGATGAATTCAAAATCGAGCCTTTCATATAGTCGGACCGCCCCCTCATTTTCAGGATATACACTTAAAAAGATCGGTTGCTCTCCATATTCTTTTGACACGGTTTCAATCAGTTTTTTCATGAATTCCGTGCCCAGACCCCGACCTTGAAATCTTTCATCAATGAGCAGGCGGTCAATCCATAATCTTCCTTGTAGGCCTTCCTCTTCGAAAAATCCATACATGGAAAATCCAACAAGTTCATTATTGGCATAGAGGCCGACAGGTTTAAATTGCTTCCATTCCACAGAGTCTTCCAAGCATTCATAAGGTGTTTCAATATAATCTTTTTGTGACTGGGCAACTTTCAATTCGAGAATATCCCGATAGTTTGTTGCCGTTACGTCATGAATTTCAAGATTCACGACTTTTCAACCCTTTCTGTTGAACTGCACCAAGTATCGATGCGAATGTTCGCCCTCTCTATAAAGACGTCAGATTCCAAAATCAAGTTTCACTTTTTCGTCTTCTGTCCGAAACTGGTCAAACTCGTCTGCAATATCAAGCAGCATACCCAATCAGGAGGTGCTCTACCTATCAAGGAGACGTAGAAAATCGTCGGAAAGTTGCTGAAAAACCCGCCAATGCAAATTATGCATTAGCGGGTTTTTTAAGCTGCATCAGCAGTTTGGAGGCGTTTTTCAGTTCTCATAACGAGGTATATACTGGCTTCATACAGACCAATCATTGGGATAAGAATAATGAGCTGGCTGAAGAAATCAGGAGGTGTAATGAGTGCCGATACAACTCCTAGCACTACATATGACCATTTTCTTACTTTTTTCATAGAACCGGATGTCAGAATCCCGATTGCCGAAAGAAACAAAGCGACAACTGGTAATTCAAACAGCAAGCCGATCGGCATCGTTGTCAGCAAGAGGAAACGTGCATACTCTTGTGCTGAAACCATTACGTCAAAATTCATCTCTCCGAGTGAAATTAAGAATTTGTAACTAAGCGGATTCACAATATAGTAACCAAATGCTAACCCCACTACGAACAAAATGAGAATGGCAGGAGAGTAAAGGCTTAAGAAGCGACTTTCCTTCTCGTTTAAACCGGGTTTTACAAACTGCCACAGAAAGTGACATAGAAATGGTATGGAAAGTCCGAAAGCGAGTGCTGCTGAAATCGTTGTATAAAACGAAATGACTTCCATCGGACTCAAGACAATCAGCGTGTACCCCCGAGTAATATAAGGGAACCATACATTGATGGTACTGAACGCAACGATGAAAAATAGCAAGAAAACCGCGATACTTTTGATCAATTGTTTCCGTAACTCACTTAAGTGTTCAACGAGGTTGGACTCTTCTACTTTTTCATCTTCACCATCTGCCGGGTCATCTTTTCGTTTGCCTGGAGGAATATTGGTAGGATAGCCGTTCTCATCGGTATAGAGGGCTTGTTTCGGTACCTTTAGCCCTTCTTCGTGAGTTGCCTCGGATTTGGCTAGTATAGACTTCTCAGCTTCTTCTTTATTTGTATTATCCAATGGACTTAAATTTTCACGATCGCGCTCGCTATTAGAATCCATCTTCTCACCTACTTCTCGGTATCTGAAGTTTTCTTAACTGCAGGCTTTTCTTCGTCATCATCCATAATGTCTTTTGCAGATTTTTTGAATTCCGCTAGTGTTTTCCCTACTGCTGAACCAACTTCCGGTAATTTACGAGGTCCGAACAAAATAAGTACAATCACAAGAATGATAATAAGTCCTGGTACTCCGATAGCTGCTAAATTCATTTTTTTCTCCCCTTTCCGATTTGAA
Source organism: Sporosarcina gallistercoris (assembly GCF_050459885.1). GTDB lineage: Bacteria > Bacillota > Bacilli > Bacillales_A > Planococcaceae > Sporosarcina > Sporosarcina gallistercoris_A. The sequence goes on from NZ_JBCMNO010000003.1 coordinate 28,331, forward strand.
AAACTGGTGTCTAGTTGACAGAACCAAGGTATACCTGCAGGAACACAACAGGCAAATGGTCACCCTTTAATACAGGTTACCAAGCACCAATGAGAATTCATGTACTTCTAAATGCCAAAATAGATAGGTTCTCTTTGAATAACCGATTTCACAGGGATACGAACTCCCTTTATGCAAAGAAGTTTCTAAACGCATCTTTACGGAGGCTTGGAGTTTGTCCCAGCGATCTACTAAAAAACAGCTCGCAGCTTCAGTTATGCCCAACTTCATTATAAATAATCGATAATCGAATTTTTCTCCGAATAAAATGGTTTGCCTATTTGGAAGCTGGACCTATCCATGGTCTATTTAGAGCTGACTGAATAATACAGTGCGGCACACTCAAAATCCTGTCGAACCATGTCGTAAGAGACTCCATTCTAACAGAGCAAAATTGAGAGGTCAATAATCATTTCGGTTTCAGAAATAATAATAATGGACATATAGATCCACGCGAATGTCATTGAATGTTTTTGAATGCTTTTGAACGCTTTTGATTGAATTCCGAATAGTCTAGGTATATGATATAAGGAACAAGATTGCTTAGGAGTGAATCCGATGTTAGAAACTGAACGTCATCATCTTATTTTACAGATGTTGCAACACAGCCAAACTGTACGGTTACAAGACATCACGAATGAAACCGGTTCTTCGGAGTCCACCATACGACGGGATTTAATAGAGTTGGAGCGCCAAAAGAAACTGAAACGGATTCATGGCGGTGCAGCAAAGCTACAAGGGAAGTTGCAGGAGTCCACGATGTCTGAAAAAACGTCTAAAAACCTTCAAACAAAACAAAACATCGGCAAATTAGCAGCTTCTTATATTGAAGAAGGCGATACGATCTATTTAGATGCCGGTTCTACCGTATTTGAAATGATTCCATTTCTTCCCCCATCGATTATTGTAGTGACAAACGGAATCTCTCATACGGATGCCCTTCTAACACGGGGTTGCAAAACGATACTCACAGGCGGGATTGCAAAACCTTCTACAAAAGCTCTTATTGGCAGAGGTGCAATTCATAGCCTGCAGCATTATCGGTTCGATAAATGCTTTCTTGGAGTGAATGGTATCCATCCGGATTATGGGTTTACCACACCTGATGAAGAAGAAGCTCAAGTAAAAGAACTCGCAATCCAATTATCAAGAGAATCCTATATTTTGGCGGACCACTCCAAGTTCCAGGAAGTGGCATTCGCAAAATTTGCAGATTTGTCCCAAGCAGTTGTAATGACGACTAGCGAGAGTTCGGAATCCTTACAAACATTTCCGAAAAACACAAAAATGGAGGTGATCGGCCTATGATCTATACAGTGACATTAAATCCATCATTGGATTATTTACTGACTCTCGATTCCCTATCCCTCGGTGCGTTGAATCGTTCGACTTCTGATCATTTTCTAGCTGGAGGCAAAGGGATTAATGTCTCACAAGTACTGACGACTCTGGGAGTGCCTAGCAGCGCACTTGGATTCACTGGAGGATTTACTGGGCGCGAAGTGGAACGTTTGCTGCAAAAGGCGGGTATTTCCACGGATTTCATATCTGTCGAGGGAGAAACACGGGTGAATGTGAAATTACGTGCTGCTGAAGAAACCGAAGTGAACGCAGCAGGACCCATCATTGACTCACTGGGGTTTGAAAAATTGAAAGCACAAGTCAAAAATTTAGGGAAGCATGATGTACTTGTACTGTCCGGCAGCATCCCCTCTTCGCTTCCTGAAGACACCTACGAACAATTTGCCCGGTTATGCAGAAAATCAGGAATCCGTTTTGTCGTGGACGCTGAAGGGACTTCTTTGTTGAAGACTTTGCCCTACCGTCCGTTTTTAGTGAAGCCGAATCATCATGAGTTGGGCGAAATGGTTGGTGCAGAAGTTCGGTCGTTGCAGGATGCAGTTGAACACGCAACATCACTTGTTGAGCTTGGTGCAGAACAAGTCATTGTGTCCCTTGCTGGTGAAGGTGCCGTGTATGTAAACGAATCACTTTCCCTTATTGCAAATGCACCAAAAGGGGTAGTTCGCGGGTCTGTCGGAGCTGGAGACTCGATGGTGGCAGGATTCCTCGCCGCCCTTGAACAGGACGAACCGATTGAACACGCATTTAGAATGAGCATCGCTTCCGGAAGTGCAACGGCATTTTCCGATCGATTGTGTACGCAGCAACAAGTTGACGCCTTGCTATCTCAGGTTGTAGTGACATCATTCAAAGGAGGGAACAAATCATGAGAATCACAGAATTATTAACGGCGGATACAATTTTACTGGGACTGCAAGGAACCGACAAGCCAACGGTCATCGACGAACTTGTCGATGTGCTCGATCGCGCAGGAAAACTGAATGATCCACGTGCGTTTAAAGAAGCCATCTTGAATCGGGAATCACAAAGTACGACGGGTATTGGCGATGGTGTTGCAATTCCCCATGCGAAAACGAGTGCCGTCAAAGTACCCGCGATTGCATTCGGTCGCTCGGAAGTCGGCGCAGAGTATGAATCTCTCGACGGTCAACCTGCCCACTTGTTCTTCATGATTGCCGCTGAAGATGGTGCCAATCGCATGCATTTGAAAGCGCTCGCACGGTTGTCGACTGTTCTTATGAATGAAGACGTCCGTAAACAGCTGCTCGCAGCTTCTTCTAAGGAAGAGATATTGTCTCTGATTGACGCACACGATCAGCCCGATGAAGAACCTTCGTCTGCTGCGCCGCCTCCGTCCGTCGATTCTTCTAAACCCTATATAGTCGCTGTCACTGCATGTCCGACAGGAATTGCGCATACGTATATGTCTGCGGATTCGTTGAAAAACAAAGCGGCGGAACTCGGGATTCCCTTCAAAGTCGAAACGAACGGATCGGGTGGCGCACAAAACGTCTTGACTAATGAAGATATTGAACGCGCGACAGCTGTCATTGTCGCTGCTGACACCAATGTCTCAATGGGACGTTTTGCTGGAAAACATGTGATTGAAGTGCCTGTTGCAGAAGGGATTCGAAAACCGAAAGAATTGCTTGACCGCGCAGTGAAACAAGATGCACCTGTATATAAAGGGGGGTCATCCACTTCTTCAGAATCCGGCGGTGAATCCGCAACGTCCAAAGGAATCGGCTCCACCATTTATAAGCATTTGATGAGTGGTGTTTCCAATATGCTTCCGTTTGTAATTGGGGGCGGTATTCTCATTGCACTCGGGTTCTTATTCGGTCCGAATTCGTTCGATCCGGAAGACCCGACGTATAATTCCTTTGCGGCTGCTTTGAATACGATTGGCGGCGGGAATGCATTTGCTCTCATGATCCCTGTTCTAGCTGGCTTCATCGCTATGAGTATTGCGGATCGACCAGGTTTCGCACCTGGTATGGTGGGTGGCTTGATGGCCGCGACAAGCGGTGCTGGATTCCTTGGTGGAATTATTGCAGGTTTCCTTGGAGGTTATTTGGTAGTCGGGCTGAAGAAAGGGCTCTCTGCAATGCCACCTTCCCTTGACGGCATTAAAACGATTCTACTGTATCCGCTGCTCGGAATTGCTGGTACAGGACTGATCATGCATTATATTGTCAATACACCGTTCAGCGCACTCAATACCGGCATTTCCAACTGGCTGACGGGGCTTGGTACAGGGAACGCAGTATTTCTTGGAATCGTTCTCGGATTAATGATGGCAATCGACATGGGCGGTCCCATTAACAAAGCGGCCTACTTGTTTGGTACAGGATTGCTTGCTAGCGGCGTGTACGAACCGATGGCTGCGATTATGGCGGCGGGTATGGTCCCGCCACTCGCAATTGCCATTTCAACGACTGTTTTCAGAAGCAAATATTCCCTGCAGCAGCGTGAAGCAGGTAAAGTGAATTACATCATGGGTCTCTCATTCATTACAGAAGGAGCCATCCCATTCGCTGCAGCGGATCCACTGCGTGTCATCCCGTCTGTAATGGCTGGAGCGGGTATTGCTGGCGGTCTGTCGATGGCATTCAATATCGGACTGCGCGCTCCACATGGCGGACTATTTGTTTTCCCGCTTGTGGATGGCAGTTGGATGCTTTACTTACTTGCCGTGATCATCGGTTCAATCGTCTCTGCGATTTTACTTGGAATCTTGAAGAAACCTGTTGCATCATAAAACGAAAAAGTCGACTCCGCTAGTTGCGAAGTCGACTTTTTCGTTTACACTGGACGGATTGTAATCTCATTGACATTCACATAGTCCGGCTGAGTCACAGCATACACAACCGCTCTTGCGATGTCTGCAGTTTGAAGTTTCTTGCGCTCGCCCCAATCATATTGTTCGCCTAAACGGGTATCGACCATTCCAGGAGAGATATTGGTGACACGGACACCTGTTTTTGCAAGTTCCTTTTCGAGTCCCATGGAAATAGCGCGGACTGCGAATTTGGTTGCGCTGTAAACGGTACTTGTTTTCGTCACTTCCGTAGCAGAAACGGAAGCGATGTTAATGAGATGACCTGACCCTTTTTCGAGCATCGATGGAAGCACGGCGTTGATGCCGAACAGCACACCTTTAATATTGACGTCGATCATCTCCTCCCACTCTTCCGTTTTACCTGAACGTACTTCTGCTGTCAGTACTTGCCCTGCATTATTGACGTAAATGTCCACACCACCAAAAGTATCTTTCGCTTTTTCCGCGAGTGCTTCCACATCTGACTGGCTTGATACATCAGTAGGGACCACGAGTACAGAACCACCGGCTTCTTGAAGTTGTTTAGCTAAATCGTTCAGTTTTTCGGCGCTCCGTGCAGCTAGAACGACATTTGCTCCCTGTTCCGCAAGTTCTTTTGCAATTCCAGACCCGATTCCACTGCTTGCTCCTGTAACGATTGCCGTTTTTCCTGATAAGTGTTTCATCCAAGCCCCTCCTAAGTAGTTATTGAAGAGAGTGTATCATACCGTCCGAGTGAGAGCTTGATAGAGGGTTTTCCATTGATCAACAAAATGAAAACCGCTTCCACTTAGGAAACGGTTTTCTACGCTTATAATAGATAATTCCCTACAATTCCCGCGGCAACGCCTAGCACAACGACAGATGCACTGACAAAGACAAGTACGCGTTTCGGGAATGATTTTGAAACGAGCAATAACGATGGCAGACTGACTGCAGGGAGAGTAAGCAACAACACCGCTGCCGGGCCGCCGCCCATACCGTATGCCATGAATGTCTGGATAATCGGGATTTCTGCGGCTGTCGGAATGACGAATAGCATGCCGCCAATCGCAACTAGTACCAACAGGATAATTGAACTTCCAGTCGCTTCACCTAATTGCGGGAATAACCACCCTTTTACTGCACCCATCAACAAAACGGAAAGGAAATACGCAGGTAGAATGTACAATGTCATTTTACCGAGACTTTTCAGCCAGCGCGTAAGAAACGAACCTTGTTCTTCCTCAGCAGCTTGCTGCAATAACTTCTCCGTGTCTACAGGTTGAACAGCAGGTACAAACCGGTTCGCTAAGTAACTCACGCCAAATGTTAAAATCAGTCCAAACACTAATCGAAGCGCAGTGAACTTCCAAGACAATACGAATGTCATGAACACGAGCGCTGCTGGATTCAACGTCGGATTCCCAATCCAAAAAGCTAGCGCCGCTCCTACTGAAACATTCTTTTTGCGCAGACCAACTGCTACAGGCGCTGCACAACACGTACACATCATCCCTGGCACTGCGGCGAGTCCGCCAGCAGCGGTGCTGGCGAATGATGTTTTACCAAGTACACGGATGAGCCAATTCGCCGGAAGAAGCACTTGCAATAAGGAGCCTAATAGAATTCCGAGTACTGCAGCTTTCCACACAGCAGTAAAGTACGTCACTGCATAGTCCCATGCCCCTGCAAAAGAGGCCGGCTCCGTTTTATCCGGATCGGATCCTAAAATCGAATCCCCGATGGAATGTGTAGTGATTGCGGTGATGCTTTTGTCCACATACGGCAGCCATTTGACGTAAGTAAGACCAATGATTGCAATTGCTAAAAACGTTAAGCTATATAGAAGAACTCGTTTAGACTGAGCTTGGTGATGTATTTCCGGCTTATTCACGATATAACCTCCATCTTAAAAATGAACAACTGAATAATTATATCACTAATGGAATCCCCCTGCTTCAAAAGATATTAATGGAAAACTCCAACATTATCGGATCCTGCAAAAAAATCTTGTACAACTAAATTTCTTCTGGTAGGATAAAAACAATTAAATTGCTCCTTTAACACGGTCCAGAGAGGCCGGAAAGGGTACCGGATTGTGAGATCGGCTTCTGCCTGTGCTCACGTGATTTGTCGTACTATGCCCTTACTGTCCTCTCAGACGGTGGGGGCATTTTTGTGCTCATTCGACTACTGCGCACTCTTTTAATCAGCGTTCTGTGAGACGCAAAAAGAGGATGGCAATCGCTGTGAAAACCGGTTCCATTCTTCTTACGTTAAGCAACACCCTACAATAGGAAGGCGGAACTCAGGATGAACTATCAAAAGAAAACAGTGGTGGCTTCGGTCGCCGGGCTTACTCTGGAAGGCATGGATATCATGTTCATTTCCTTCGCCATGACTATGATCATCGCGGACTTCGGAATCGATTTTGCAACAGGCGGACTGATCTCATCTGTCACCAATATCGGAATGCTTGTAGGAGGAGTCCTCTTCGGGATTTTGGCAGACAAATTCGGACGCGTCAGAGTGTTCACCTATACGATCTTGCTCTTCGCATTAGGAACAGCGCTTACTGGACTTGCCACAAATATTGAGCAAGTTTACATCTACCGCTTCATCGCAGGTCTTGGTGCTGGTGGAGAATACGGAATCGGAATGGCGCTCGTCGCTGAAGCGTGGCCAAAAAACAAACAAGGCCGTGCCTCCTCTTATGTAAGTGTCGGTGCTCAATACGGTGTCATCTTAGCTGCATTGCTGAGCGCACTCATTTTACCGGCTTTCGGATGGAGAGCACTATTCTTCGTCGGCATCCTTCCAGTCATCTTCGCATTCTTTGTGCGTCGTAACCTGGATGAATCACCCGAATGGCTCGAGTCTCAGAGAACAAAAAAAGCACAGAAGAAAAAAGAGAATGCCGGGAAACTTCGTTTGCTCGTCGCTTCCCCACGGATTGCATTTACAACCATTACACTCGCAGTCATGGCAACTGTCCAAATCGCAGGGTACAATGGCCTGATGATCTGGCTGCCTTCCATGCTGCAACAGTCACAAGGACTTTCAGTTTCTAGCTCAGCTCTCTGGACGATCAGTACAGCAGTCGGAATGATTGCAGGCATGCTCGTCTTTGGACAAATCATGGACAGACTGGGTGCCAAAAAAGCGTATGGTCTGTTCCTGCTCGCTTCAGCAGTAGCCGTGTTCCTGTATAGCTATGCCACAGGTAGTGCTGGGGTTCTAATCGGTGGAGCAATTGTTGGTTTCTTCTCTAACGGAATGTTCGCAGGATATGGCGCATTGATCAGCAGTTTCTATCCCGTGGAAATCCGCAGCACGGCGACGAACACGATCTTCAACTTCGGACGTGCGGTCGGTGGATTCTCACCGATACTAGTCGGGTATATCTTGCAACACTATGATATGACTGCCGCAATGATCTACCTGGCCATCCTGTTCTGTGTGTCCTTCCTATTCATGTTGACACTTTCCCATACAAAGAAGGAAACTCCCTCTACAATGAGTACACCTGCAGTTGACGTGAATTAATCCCAGAACAAAAGCCGTCCCTCATCAATAATGGAGGACGGCTTTCTTCTATTATATATACTTCACTTTGACAGGGTTAAGAGCATCTCGCGGATCGTTTTACATGCGACTGCTGTCGAAGCACCTGACGGATCGTATTGTGGAGATAATTCCACCACGTCCGCTGCGACGATATTTCTGAGTGTTTGCAGCTGTCCGATTGCCGTAAGCAGTTCACGATAAGTGATGCCGCCTGGTTCCGGAGTTCCCGTTCCAGGGAATGTCCCCGGGTCCAATACGTCCAAGTCGATTGTCACATAGACCGGAACGTCTTTCAGCGATTGAACCACATCTGCAAGTGTATCCAGTGTGAACTTCTCCAAATGCGTGTGTGTCTTTGCCCACTCAAACTCACTTTTCAAACCGGAACGGATTCCGAACTGGTAGATACGGCCATCTCCAAGGAAATCATGGCAGCGCCGGATGACAGATGCGTGCGATAACGGTTCCCCCATATAGTCTTCACGCAAATCGGTATGCGCATCGATATGGATCACGTGGAGATCCGGGAATTTGTCATAAGCTGCCCGTATTGAAGGTAAGCTTACTAAATGCTCCCCGCCAATCATGAGAAACTTCTTGCCGTCCGCCAAAACTTCAGTGCTGAACGTTCCGATTTGCTGAAGAACACGTTCCGTATTCCCGAAAGGTAATTCCAAATCTCCCCCGTCAAAAACCGATGCATCTTCCAGGTCTTTGTCCAGATAAGGGGAATACGTCTCCAATCCATAGGAGTCAGGACGGATCGCTTGGCCGGCAAAACGGGTGCCAGGCCGGAAGCTTGTCGTCCCGTCAAATGGAGAACCGAATAATACGATTTCAGCTTCTTCATATGAGGTTTCACAGCCGATGAATGCGTTCGAACTCAATGCATTATTCTTCACTATCAAGCGCCTCCCGCACATAACTCGGCAATGCGAATGCTCCGTAATGAAGGTCTGTATTGTAATACTTCGTCTGCAAACCGATGGCGTTCCACACGGCTGCATCTGCGTCCTTCAACGGATCGAGTGACTTCGAAGCGAATCCGAAAAGCCAGTGACCCGATGGATACGTTGGCATATGGTATTGATAGACGTGTGCAATCGGGAAGATTTTTTTGATTTTCGTACGTGCTTTCTTCATGTTCTCCGCATACTCAGGGAAATAAGGAGACTCATGCTGGTTGATCAAAATCCCTTTGTCATTCAGTACTCGGTAACATTCTTTGTAAAAGGCTGTTGTGAATAACCCTTCCCCTACGGATACCGGATCTGTGGAATCGACGAGGATCAAGTCAAAAGAAGCATCCGGAGCGTTTTGCACGTAAGCAAGTCCGTCTCCAAAAGCGAGTTCCATACGCGTGTCTTCTTCTACACCTGCAGCTGTAATCGGCAAATACTGTTGGCACAGGCGGAATACTTGCTCATCGATTTCAGCAAGTACGACGTGTTCCACACCGGGATAGCGCAGCACTTCACGTGCCGTACCTCCATCTCCCCCGCCAATCACGAGCACTTTTTTAATATCCGGGTTCGTTGCAAAAGCCGGGTGGACAATCATGTCATGGTAAATGAATTCGTCTTTTTCGTTGACCATCATCAAGCCGTCCAATGTGAAGAATGTCCCGAACTCCTTGCCTTCATAAAAATCGATTTGCTGGAAAGGTGATTTCTCGCTGTGCAAATGTTTTTCGTATCCGATGGAAAACTTGCAGTCTTCGCTCCACTGTTCTGTATACCAACTCATCCGTTCACACCTGCCAGTACAGGTTTCACCGTCACTTCTTCAATCTCTTTTTCTGCAAACTGACGGATCTTCTCCACCATTCCGCGCGGTACTTCAAAGGACTCCACTTTTTTTGCTTGCAGCTTTTCAGCCAAATAATCCGCCGCTTTCCAAGGGCTGACCGAATCACCGCATGTGTAGACATCTACAGAAGCGAATCCGTACTCTGGCCACGTGTGAATCGTAAGGTGGGACTCAGCGATAATGACAGCACCCGATACCCCGTATGGATTGAAATGATGAAACACGGATTCAACGATGGTTGCTCCAGAATAATCTGCAGCCTCTTTCATGAACTGCTCAATCACTTTGTTGTTCTCGATAATTTCACTCGGGCACCCATAATATTCAATCAACACGTGGCGTCCTAGCGCCGATAATTCTAAACTCATCCTTAATATCCCCCTTTTACGACAGTCACGCTGCCAGTTCGTTTTGACTCAGATAAAACTGTACCGAATGCACGTTCATAGTAGGTATAATGCTGAATCACTTCACATGTGATCCGTTCACCAGGAATCACCAAAGGAATTCCAGGAGGGTAAATCATTAATGTATCCGCACTGATCCGCCCAATCGCATCGTCGATCACCACCGACTCTTGTTCTGCGTAAAACGCTTCGCGCGGTGTCATGACGAGTTCGTTCACAGAATCCACAACCGTCCAGGCCGAGTGGAGAACATTCGGTTTCGTACAAGTTCTTTCTATATCTAATAACGCATCTTTCAAGCGTCCAATCGAAATTTCCGTATCTGCCGGTGTGATCACGGCCATGACGACGTATCCTTCCGCAAGTTCCATCTGGATACCATAGCGTTGCTTCAATAGTGAATAGACTTCAAAACCAGTCAACCCGAGTCCGTTCACCCGGATCACTAATTTCGTCCAGTCATGAGACTGCTGAAAGCGACGGTTCACATATCCGGTTTTCAATACCTCATAATGTGCACCTGATTCGATTGCTTGGACTGCTTCTTCGACAATCGGTTTCAGACGTTGGAACTCCTCCGCTCCGTGGAGAACGAGTTCTCTTCTAGCCGCATCCAGTGAGCTCATGAGTAAGTAGTTGGCGCTCGTCGTTTGCAGCATTCCAGTCACTTTTCTAACTTTATCTGCAGATAGGCGAGTGCCTTGAAGGAGAAGGAGTGAACTTTGCGTAAGCGAGCCGCCTGTTTTGTGCATGCTCGTTGTAACAAGATCTGCTCCTGCTAGAATTGGGTCAGTCATTCCATCCATCACTTTTAAATGCGCACCATGTGCTGCGTCGACCAATACGGTGACCCCTGCAGCATGGGCGAGGACACAGATCTTCTCAAGATCCGTCATCGTTCCGAAATACGTCGGATACGTAATGAGCAATGCTTTCGCAGTCGGATTTTCTTGCAATGCTTGTGTGACCTGCTCAACTGAGACCCCGTGTGAAATTCCAAAATGGTCATCCACATCCGGTTGTATGAAAGCTGGTACAACTCCACTTAAAATCATTCCGTCAATCACCGATTTATGGCAATTGCGTGGGACTAGAAGTGTCTCACCAGGTTTACATGAAGCTAGAATCATCGCGTGTATCCCGACTGATGATCCATTGACCAAGAAAAAAGCATGATCTGCTCCATAACCTTGAGCAGCCAAATCTTGTGCATCTTTAATGACTGATTTCGGATGACTCAGCAAATCCAGCTCCGCCATCGAATTGACGTCCATTTTCAGCGCTTGCACGCCTATTGCATCCTGGAAGGGAGTTTTCATTGCGCCCATCTTGTGTCCTGGTACATCGAACGAAACCGTTTCGGAGTTTGCATATCCGACGAGCGCGTCAAATAGCGGTGCGTCCGTTTGGAGAAGGGTTCTAGTTGGAACTGTCGTCTCTTTGACGATGCTCATCAGCACCCGGCTCCGACAGTGTTATATACAGATTGTTTTAACGCATCGACTTTGTTCGTACGCTCCCATGGCAGATCGAGTTCCGTCCGCCCGAAATGTCCGTACGCAGCTGTCGCCTGGTAGCGGGGAATCCGTAGTTCAAGCATGTCGATAATGCCCGCAGGTGTCAGGTCAAATACTTCACGCACTGCACGAAGCAATTGCTCATCCGCAGCGTTTCCTGTTCCGAACGTATCGATTGCAATGCTGATCGGTTCACTCACACCGATTGCGTAGGACAGCTGAATTTCACATTGCTTCGCAAGTCCTGCTGCGACCATGTTTTTTGCGACGTATCGCGCAGCATATGCCGCAGAACGATCGACTTTTGTGCAATCCTTACCGGAAAATGCACCGCCTCCATGACGGGCTGCCCCGCCATACGTGTCGACAATGATTTTTCGTCCTGTTAACCCTGCATCTCCATGAGGACCGCCAGTGACAAAACGCCCTGTAGGATTAATGAGTACGCGGAATTGCCCTTGTAAATTGAATTCCTCGACGGTGCTGAAGATGATTTCCTCTTTCACATACGTTTCGAACGCTTCTTTATCAAAATCCCCATCATGCTGGATCGACATCAGAATCGTATCGATCTTCGGTGTTTCTTTTGCTGTATAGTCAATCGTCACTTGTGATTTCATATCTGGGCGGGCCCAGCGGAACTGTCCATTTTTCCGAAGGACCGACGCTTTTTTCACAAGTGCATGCGCCAATTCAATCGGCAAAGGCATGAATCCTGCTGTTTCATCCGTTGCATAACCGAACATGAGGCCTTGGTCTCCTGCTCCGATTTCCTTCGTATCACTAGAAGTATCCACTCCCATTGCGATATCTGGAGACTGGGTGTGAACGAGTACTTGCACGTTGCATGATGAGCCATCGATCCCAAGTTCATCGTTCGTATATCCGATTTCAAGAAGCGTTTGTCGAGCGATTTTTTCAATGTCCAACACTGCTCCTGTTGTGATCTCTCCACCAACAATTACAGTGTTCGTTGTCGTAAACACTTCACAAGCAACCCGTGAAAATGGATCCTGCGCGAGCGCTGCATCCAATACTGCATCCGAAATCTGGTCTGCAATTTTGTCTGGATGCCCTTCTGAAACCGACTCTGAAGTAAATAAAATCTTTTCAACCAATTAAATCCGCTCCTTACAAAAAATGTTTTTTGGAGCACAAAAAAAGCTCTCCTACAACCTAAGGAAAGCTTCGATCTGCATCAGCTGCTTATCCTCTTATTGTTCACAGTTTCATAGCGAAACTGCGCTCAGGTTGGGCGCCCTATTCAATAATTACTTCGAATGGGTTTGCCACCGCATCGTCGACCCCTCGTCTCCGCGGCTACTAATAAGAATGACTTTATTCATGCTGAAAACAATAGTATAGGATTGTGTTTTTCATGTCAATATATTTCCGCAAATTAATTGAATGAAAATTAAAATGGTTAAATAGTGTTATGAATTTATACAGACTAGATAAAAATATGGTTTGTCGCCGTTGTTTTCCGCTTCCGGCGGACGCTTTCCGCTCCAAACAATTAATCTATCCGAACTACACTTTCGACAGGGAAAGACTCTTTTTGTTAGTTGTGGATTCAACAAACGAATGTTGGTAGACTGTAAACCATGGAAGTCAAATCATTCTGAAAGTTGCTGGATGTACGCTGAAACTGATTCTCATGATTTCTGCATTCCCTCTGACAATTGTCATAGTAGGGATTTCCGGCAACCTCCTGTATAAGAAAACACTCCGCCAGAAAAGCTGGTTTGAAGGCCTTCGGCTGGAGTTTGAATCTGTGGATTGTGCGCATACAAAAGCGATTCCCTATACCGAAACGTTCGGGATTTCGTTCAAACGAAAAGAAAAGCGGATGAAGAAAGTGATTATCAACAAAAGTGAAATATGGAAGGATATCACCTACCGCCTCCATTGTGACGCATGCGGCAAAAAACGCTACTTCCATATGATTGCTACGCCGGAAGCGATCGCCTATCAGAAACACAGGATCCAATACATTCTCGGAACGTTCGGAGCTATTTTCCTTGTGTATGGCGTTATCGTCGCTCCGGTTCTTACGTTCCTTTCTAAGTTGTTTAATCTTTAACAAAAAAAGAAAAGCCCATAGCTGTAGCCACGCCAAAAACAAGCGACCAAAGTGCAATACTGATGGTCATCCAAACTACTGTTTTTCGTTTGGATGCTCCGAAAAGCAAAGCGAAAAAGGCTGCGATGTGTGTGCCAATCAAGATGGGTCCTGCAAGTGAGAGTCCTGCAACCCCGTATTTGTCCATGATCTTTCTTCCACGGAGTTGCCGCTTCGATTCCCCTTTTAAATTTTCACCTTTGCGGCTTCTGTACCATTCCTCAATGCGCTGGTACAAGAAGATCAGCAAGAGAACCGTCAGCATATTCCCTGCAAATGCTAAGAGAATTACCCAAAACGGAGACAGCCCCCTAACAATTCCCACTGGGATGACAATCGCAATTTCAAGTGCGGGTACGGCTGCTCCTAAAAATACAAGTATGTACTCAATCATAGTTTCTCCTCTCCGTCATTCAAGTCCTGTTGCTCACCAGTTTTTTCAAGTGACCGTCTATCTCCATACGCTCAATCGCTCGGATTTGTCCTGGAATATAGCTGACATTGCAGCAAGCCTCGCAACAAGCAATTCTTCTCTTCCATCAGGTGTTCGTGTATACGTCAAGGTAGCGTGATCCACATGACGATTCCATTGTTTCAGGAAGTACTCTGCATACTCTTTTTTTCGTCCAATCTCCTCAGGAACTGAATGGAAGTCACGTCGTTGAACGAAGAGAAGTTTGGACGTTCTCACGATCAGATATCTCGGATTTTCAATTGGGTCAAGCAACTCTTGCATCGCCCTTAGGAAAATCGTCTGTTCATGAGTCGTCCCCTGATCCAAACTGCAAAACACCGACTCCCCTTCCTCTATACGGAAGCGGTTTTCTGACAAAGGAATGGATAGCAATCCAGCATGAAACAGTGACTCATAGACTGCAGTTGCTGCCTGAATCATACTGCGTTCCAACGATCGATGCCTTACCCCCGCTTTTCCTGCCTTCCAAAGGTACGGAGAAGCGATTACGATTCCAACGAGCAATGCGATCAGCAAGCGTTCTTTCGATATAGTAAATGGATTGGGTCCCATCACTTCTCTTGCAGTTTCAAAAAACACTGCTGCTCCTACAATAACTAACGATTTGACAGTGGTTGCGTAGACAAAAGGTTTCGGAATCTTTGAACGTTCCACCGCCACTTCTTCTTTCCTTTCGCCACGTTCAGCAGTTCCCACAGCATGTTGCCATCTTTCCTGTAAGGATGTACGGTTCGCCGCCCGTTGAAGCGTCTTCTGATTTTGCTGCTCCACAACATTACCTGCATCCGGGTTCTTCTCCAAATGCAGTCTCTCGATACCTGATCGGATGAGGGGGAGTTCGGCATCCAGCCCGATTAACGAATGGAATCGCCGCTCAAGTGCAATCTGGTCCGGCCCTCCTCCATCCATTACTGGCTGAACACACACTAAATGCCAGATGGCAGCCGTTTTTTCAGGATTGCCTGCTTGAGTTCGAATGGCGCGTCCCCTCATTTGATTGCTTAACATATAACTTCCAACCGTCGAAGCGATGATAAGGGAATTGATGGCAGGCGCATCCCAACCTTCTCCGAGCAGCGCTGCGGTACCGATCAGCACATGGATTTCACCTCTGGAAAACACTTCTGTCATGAGGGAGGTGACGAGTTGCCGATCCGAATCGACGACTAGTTGTAAATACCCTTCATCCTGTGCGTGCGGGATGGAAGAAAGCGTGACTCCTCTTGCCATTGCCAGTTCAGAAAGCATCGGCCATGCAGTGGCTGGAATTATGATGAGGGAGCCCGTCAAGACACCTAGTCTCGTATTATCTCCTGATGTTCTGCGCAGTCTTTCAAAGATAGGGGCGACCCCTAAACGAACAAGCGATTTTTCATCGTCCGCGGTTGTTGGAAGATCCTCTTTATGAATGTAATCCGCTAAAATCACTTGTCGCAGTGAATGCTCTAAATGTTCTGTTTCAAACGAGACAATCTCTTCGATGCTTTTTAGTTTAGTCACACTTTTCACGAGGGTTTGCTGGATGGCATGGCTCGAACGGAGCATGACCGTACGGCGTTCAATCGCTCCAATCCTGGATAATTCCAATCGGACCGGCTTTAATATCGGATGGTCGCCGTCGTAATGTGGATCTTTGTAAAGAAGTCCATTGACTAGTTCCTCCAGCCATATGAGGGAAAATTCGGGGATATTCTTTTCGTTTCCACCGATAATCTCCAGTCCACGCTGCCAATTCCCACTTCCTGCTTTCCTCAAAAACAGCATCATGCTTGTGTAATAGGCTGGACTGCTAAGCAACTCATCCATACACTCTTCCGGAGTCAGAATCCAGGGGTGCCCTTCCAACAGACCGAGGAATTCCTGATTGGCGAAGAGCTTCTCAGCAACTGCATCCACGGACCGATGGAATTGTGCAATCATCCCTGCTTCTTCCGGTGAAGGGACAGATGCATACACATAATCCTGGTGCGGACATAGATCCCCCTCACGAATGAGTTCCGGAACGTAGATCTCTTCATCAATCGGACCGCAAAGCTGTATGTAGTTGTTCCATTCCCGTTGCTCCGCATCATAAGGCGGTGTTGCGGTTAGTGCGACGACGTTCGGTTCGTGCAACCGGTCCCTGAACGTAATCGCACTTTGCCACCAGGACGAGCGCAAATGATGGGCTTCGTCCAAAATGATCGTTTTGAAGTTCATAGCATCGAATGCAGTGAAGAACGTTTCTAGATTTTCCCCTTTTAACACGCTATGTAATGTTTGGTAGGTTGTCACCGTTACTGTAGCCGGGTTACGCAACTCGGTCGAAATCCAATCCGGCTTCACAGGTTCTTGCAGAAACGACTCAACAAACCGTTCAATCCACTGATTGCGGATGGCAAGTGTCGGTGCCACGATGAGTGTGGGTGCATCTAGCCTCAGCATCACTTCAAGGCCGAGAACCGTTTTTCCTGAGCCTGGCGGTGCGACTAAATGGAGATGCCTGTTTTTCAAATGCTCGTTCAATTCCGCAAGAATCCGCGCCTGGTAGGAACGCCACGGATGACAAAAAGTTATATTTTTGTCAAAAACATTCATGACCATCCCCCTCCACTCTCCAACTGCATTTTAGTAGCTATACGTGACGTGGTTACCAAAAGTTTCAGTTGGATTGCGTTTAACCAAAAAGGAAAACCAGCTCCTACCAATAGAAGCTGGTCCCGTAATCCACTTAACTAGTTAATAATGGGGCTCCATACGTTTCCAGTACATAACGCGGAACGAAGAAACGAACCGTTACAAGGGGATCCACGACTTGGCTCACTTGCACTTGCCCAACTGCACTCAATAACATCGTGACTTCCGCCAAACTGAGTTTTGTCCTTTCAGCCAATAGGTCTGCAGTTTCTTCGACCGCAATTTTCACTGCTTCGTCCAGCGTGCTCGCTGAAACCAGGAAGGTGAATCCTTTTTCATTTTCAAGTAAAGGATGATGGAGCGGCGTGTTTTTAATGACATCCAACGTTACGACCGCACTGCCTGGGACCTCTATTCCAGAAACGCCAACTTCCCCATCTCCCATTGCTGCATGGAAATCACCTAACGCGAAAAGTGCGCCTTCCGCATGCACCGGAAAGTACAACACTGCGCCTTCCGTAATCAGCTTCGTATCCATATTGCCGCCATGAGAACCTGGCGTTCCACACGAAATCGGCTCCCCTTTGGGTGCGACACCAATGACGCCGATCATCGGATTTAAAGGAATGGACAATCGATCGTTGAATTTAGCCATACCGTTTTCAATCGGTATGATTTTCGTTTCAAGTTCTGTCAACCGATGCCCCATCACACCAAGTTCAGGTCCAGTGGACATCACTCCTTGGTTACCGATATTCAGCTTTTGGATCGTCACTTTCAGCACATCCCCGGAAGCTGCGCCATTCACGTAAACGGGACCCGTAGCCGGATTAATAGCATCCCAATCGATACCACTAAGTTTCGTTTCTGCAGTCTGGATCTGGTTTTTAAAACAATCATACGTCTCAATTTCAATGGTGGTTCCCGCATCGATTCTCTTTACTGGTGGATGTGTTTTACTGAATGTATAAATGACATCCTGGCACGACAACGTTTCCGTCACGATTCATCATCCTTCCGTTAGGTTTTATCTATTCTAGCAAAAGAGTTCTACAAATTCACTTCATAACCTTCCTTACATCATGCTAGATATCTGAGCTAATACACAAAAACCGGGTTTCTTTTGCTCCATAGTTAAACCAATAATGTGGCCTTGCAGAGATGTACATGATTTTCTCCCCCGGCAATAACTCATGGTATCTCCCATCCAATTGGACTGTAAGATTTCCCTCAAGAACGTAGATGAATTCTTGACCGCTATGTACAATCGGACTTCCGTCAGTTTCACCTGGTTGAAGGGTGACAAGCATCGGAACGAAATCTCTTTTTAATAGGTTTGCACCTAAATCTTCATAGAAAACCCCATTATTTCTACTTCTCTTTTTAGTGACAGCAGAAACCTCCATACCCTCTGCCTCTTCGTATTGTTCAAAGAACCGACTTGGACTTACTTTTAACGCTATCGCAATTTTTTTAATAGACTCCAAAGTGGCAGAGGATTTCCCTCTTTCCAGTTGCGATATGAAACTGATGGAGTATCCTGTCAATTCAGAAACACTTTTTAATGTCATGGCCTTTTCAATTCTAACTTTTTTAATTTCTTGTCCAATTTCTGTTGTCATTTGAAAACGCTCCCAATAGTTTGTATTGACAGAATAATATCTTAACTCTATCATATTGGCAAAGGGAATTGAAGTGTCACTTCAATTTATTCAAAGGGGGAATAGGTATGGAGATAAGTAAAAAGCAACTAAACAAGGTTTTAATTGCAAGTTTAGTAGGAAGTTCAATCGAATGGTTCGACTATTTTCTATACGGAACAGTGGCAGCTCTCGTCTTCAACCAAGTCTTTTTTGTGAATGACGACCCTACTGTAGGCCTTCTTCTAGCTTACGCTTCCTTTGCGTTAGCATTCTTCATCCGTCCATTCGGTGGAATTATATTCAGTCATATCGGTGATCGAATCGGACGAAAGAAAACTCTTGTAATTACATTAAGCCTTATGGGAATTGCAACCATTGGAATGGGATTACTCCCCACTTACCAAGCAATTGGGATTTGGGCACCGATTCTGCTTATCACGCTACGTTTGATCCAAGGATTAGGAATTGGCGGTGAGTGGGGCGGGGCATTGCTGTTAGCCGTTGAATACGCACCAAAAGACAAACGCGGTCTATTTGGTTCCATACCTCAAATGGGGATTACAATTGGTATGATGCTAGGGACGCTCGCATTATCTATTATTTCTCTACTACCTAATGATTCCTTCATGACCTGGGGTTGGAGAATACCATTTCTACTAAGTGCTCTTCTTGTGGTATTTGGTCTATGGATACGAAAAGGTATCGATGAGACGCCATCGTTTAAAGCCGTACAAGAGCGTGGAGAAATTCCTAAGTTGCCAATCGCCACCACACTAAAAACACACTGGCGTGAAGTACTAATCGCAATAGGAGCAAAAGTAGTAGAGACTGCACCTTTCTACATATTCAGTACATTCATTGTATCCTATGCAACAACAAATCTTGACTACTCACGGACTGCTACTTTAAATGCCGTGATGATAGCAACCGTTATTACGACTATTTTGATTCCAATTATGGGTAGCCTTTCTGATAAAGTAGGGCGGAAAGTATTGTATATTTATGGATCGGTAGGAATGATCCTATTCGCATTCCCTTACTTTTGGTTGATTCACCAAGGGTCAGTAACCTTACTTGTGATCGCTACAATTATCGGATTAGGCATTATTTGGGCTCCGATCACCGCCGTCCTTGGCACGATGTTTTCAGAAATCTTTTCCGCCGAGGTACGATACACAGGAATTTCCCTTGGCTATCAAGTAGGAGCCGCCCTTGCTGGTGGAACTGCTCCTCTCGTTGCAACAGCTTTGCTCGCCAAATTTAACGACTCTTATATCCCTGTTGCACTTTATATCATATTTACAGCTGTAATCTCGTTAATCGCAATATTAGCTGTAAAAGATAGACATAATCAAGAATTAGATGAAGCTTGAAAGGAAGGATATAATGTTAATTATTAATGAACATGAGATAAAAAATTGCTATGTGATGAAGGATGCGATACAAGATGTACGACACATACTCGCTTCAATGACTGCTGCAAAAGTCGAAAATCCTCATCGCACAGTCATTGAGTTCCCTTTAAACAGCGCCTCGGTTTTGTATATGCCTAGCGCAGACAAAGTTCAAGAAATCGCTTCTGTGAAAATCGTATCAATTTTCCCGGAAAACCCTTCACAGGGGAAGCCCACTACTCAAGGAACCATGTTACTAACCGATACATCTGATGGTAGTCATCTCGCACTAATGAACGCGTCCTATCTTACAAGATTGAGGACAGGCGCTCTTTCTGCCATAGCGACTGACTTACTCTCTAAAAAAAATTCTAAAGTTCTCACTGTAATCGGTACAGGTGCTATGGCATTTGAACAAGTACTTGGAATACTAGAAGTCCGTGCAATCCAGAAAATATATCTTGTAAACCCCACACTCAAAAAGGCTGAAGCATTTAAAGAACGTCTTCGCTCAATGAACGTTGAACAGGAGATCTCCATTCAACCGCTTGAACAAAAATCTACTGCCATTCAGCTAGCTGACATTATTTGCTGCAGTACACGATCTGTAACCCCTGTATTCGATGGAGATGATATTCAACCAGGCACCCATGTTAATGGAGTAGGATCCTATCTTCCTCACATGAGAGAAGTCGATTTCAACTTTATCGAACGTTGCAGCAAAATTGTCGTCGACGATTTTGCGGGAATACGTGAGGAAGCAGGAGAACTGATTCATGCAAACGAACAAAATTCATGGTCGTTTGACTCAATCCACGGCGAACTTAAGGATGTTGCCTCCGGAAAAATTTCATCTCGGAAAAATGATGATGAAATCACCTTTTTCAAATGTGTAGGAGCAGCTTATTTCGACTTAGCTGTTGGAAACGGTGTCTATAAGAAAGCAGTCCGTGATAAATTCGGAACAACGATTGACCTTTAAGGCAACCAGTCACCTATCAAAGAAAGAGACGTATTCCATAATAGGAACTCGTCTCTTTCTTTTCACTTCACTCCGCACTAGATACTGTCGCTTCAAGCTCCACTTCTACGTTTCCTTTGATCGCCTTGGAAATCATACAGTTCCTCTCCGCTTCGACTATCAGTACATTCAATTTTTCAAAGTCAGCTGCACTTGCTTCGGGTTTCAATGAAACTGTCGGCTTATGAACAATCTTTTTATATGTGAAGACTCCCCTGGTCACATCGACAAACCCGATGGATTCGAGTGACATGTTCTCCAGAGGTAAATGAGCCCGTTCAATCATCGCTGCCAATGTAATGATATAGCACGTAGCCGCTGCCCCCAGCAGCATTTCATCCGGATTCGTCCCGATGTTGGGGCCCTCCATCGCAGAAGGTATCGAAATTTTGGTTTGCAGATTGCCAGCTTCTATATACCCTGCGCTGTTGCGACCACCTGGCCAAACCGCCGTTAAATGGAATTCATGTTCCGCCATATTTACACCTCTTTTTCTACAGTCATACTATGTTGCTCTACCCCATTGTAGCTCCGTATAACCCACATTGTACGATCAATGCAATATCCTCTGCTTACTCGTCAATCACAGTATACTAGTTTATAAAGGTGGCGTGCGCATGAAGCAGCTTGCCTTATATCGGATTGTCAGGATTGTCTGGATGTCTATCGTATTTTTCATACAAATGACTTCGTTCCAACGCCGACGTCGAGGGCGGTTCACACCTGCCGACAATGCAAAATGGGAGCAGCTCGTGACACGCCAGGCACGGGTTTACACCCCTTCCCCAAACAAGCGAAGCGCCACCAATCAGTCCCTTCCCTCTCTTGAATTGTGTCCCGTTATCGAGAAATTTCGCTAGATGTCGGGGAAATCCCTCTGGGTGATGGGGAAACTCGGCTATGTGTCCGGGGAATCTCTCCGCGTGTCGGACAATCCATCCGATCTGTCGGACAACGGGATTAGGGGGCATCCAGCTTGTTAGCACTGCCCTAAAACAAGCGAAGCGCCACCAATCAGTCCCTTCCCTCCCTTAAATTGTGTCCCGTTATCGAGAAATTTCGCTAGGTGTCGGACAAATTTCTCTGGGTGATGGAGAAACGCTGCCCAGTGTCCGGGTAATCTCTCCGCGTGTCGGACAATCCACTAGTTCTGTCGGACAACGGGCTAAGTCGTCTTTCAGCGTGTTAGCCCTCCCTAAAACAAGCGAAGCGCCACCAATCAGTCCCTTCCCTCCCTTGAATTGTGTCCCGTTATCGAGAAATTCCGCCAGGTGTCGGGGAAATCCCTCTGGGTGATGGGGAAACTCGGCTATGTGTCCGGGGAATCTCTCCGCGTGTCGGACAATCCACTAGTTCTGTCGGACAACAGGCTAAGCCGTCATTCAGCGCGTTAGCCCTTCCCCAAACAAGCGAAGCGCCACCAATCAGTCCCTTCCCTCTCTTGAATTGTGTCCCGTTATCGAGAAATTCCGCCAGGTGTCGGACAAATTCCTTTGGATGATGGAGAAACGCCGCCCAGTGTCCGGGTAATCCCGCCGCATGTCGGACAATCCACTAGTACTGTCGGACAACGGGCTAAGCCGTCATCCAGCGTGTCAGCACTGCACTAAAACAAGCGAAGCGCCCCCAATCAGTCCCTCCCTCCCTTGAATTGTGTCCCGTTATCGAGAAATTCCGCTAGGTGTCGGACAAATCCCTTTGGATGATGGAGAAACGCCGCCCAGTGTCCTGGAAATCTCTCCGCATGTCGGACAATCCACT
>NZ_JBCMNO010000004.1:0-132084 GCF_050459885.1 Sporosarcina gallistercoris
TGTTAGCCCTCCCTAAAACAAACGAAGCGCCACCAATCAGTCCCTTCCCTCCCTTGAATTGTGTCTCGTTATCGAGAAATTCCGCTAGGTGTCGGAGAAATCCCTCTGGATGATGGAGAAACGCTGCCCAGTGTCCGGGTAATCTCTCTGCATGACCGACAAATCCCGCTGCTAGTCGGACAAATTTCACTTAACGACAAACAAACACTCCCTACTGATCGAGAACACCTTCCATAATATCCACGCACACAAAAAAACCGGCTGCCCGAAGGCATGCCGGTTTCAAGATTTCATCTCATGTAAATGATTTGTACAATTGAACAACTCGCAAATGTTTTCGTCCTCGCCGATTTTCACAATTGTCAACGACGTATTCCCGAGTGGTTCTTCGTAGGTCGTCCCAGGCAATAACTCAGACAATAACCGTTTGATGAAACCGCCATGACTGACTGCGAGCACCCGGCCGTCCGGATAACGCTTCTGCATCTCTTGTATGAACGACATGCCTCGGGTGATCACACTATCATGGGACTCCCCGTGCAAATCCAGCTGTTTCCAATCGGGACCCCACTTTGCCAAACGATCGGCTTCCGTCGTCCCTTCGATCAAACCGCCAGCACGTTCACGCAGCCGCTTGTCTTCAATCACTTCGGCATGTGTCATCTGCCGACCGATCAGTTCCGCAGTCCGTTTCGCACGCTGCCAAGGGCTTGTGTAAATGGCATCCCACGTATCTGCAGCGAATCGCTCTGCTGCACGTTCCGCCATCCTAATTCCTTCTTCGTCCAACGGAATATCCGTACTCCCTTGAGCTCGTCCTTGTTTGTTCCAGGCAGTCACCCCATGGCGCACAAATCCAACTGTCGTCATCCAAGCAGCCTCCTTTGCAAACATTGTAATGGTGTTACTTTACCATATAACCATCCGATTTCAAAACAATCTAACATTATAGAGCTCTATTCAACAACGCCATTCACGGACTGTTCGACAATCACTCTGCCCGCTTTAATGACGAAGTTAGCAATCGGCTGGTCTTGAATCACATCACTCAATTTCTGAGAGTCAAACACAACCAAGTCCGCCTTCTTCCCCTCAGCAATTCCATAAGTCTCTTCAATACCTAGACACTTCGCTGCATTATAAGTGATCATGTCGAGGACAGCCCGCTGCTGTTCTGCAGATCCCATAAATTGTGTCTCCGCAAGCAGATAACCGATCAGCAGCAAGTTCGCATTGCCGAATGGCGTAAAGGCATTGCGGATATTATTCGAAGCGAACGCCACATTCACTCCGTGCTCCAGCATCTGTTTTACAGGCGCCATCCCGCGCCGTACATTCTTATTATCATTCCGTCCATTTAAATATACATCCGTTGCAGGCAGCGGCATGATTGTAATTCCCGCTTCTGCAATCTTTGTAAATAACACAGAAGCCTCTTCAGGTTCAAGCGATCCAAGTGTCGTCACATGGCCGAGCGTCACACGTCCTTGCAGCCCCCGCTCTATCGTCAGATCGCAAATACGATCCGTCAGCAAGTATCTAGGATCTTCCGTATGATCGGCGAAATCCACGTGCAAGTCGAGCGGCAACTCATGCTTTTGCGCTAAGTCAAAGACCAATTCCAAATGGCGAATGGAATCTTCCAGCGTCTTTTCATTGTAAGGGCAGCCTCCGACAACATCTGCCCCCATAAGAATGCCCTCTTCCATCCGTTCGAGCGTCCCTTCGGATTTCAAGATGCCCTCTTGGGGGAACACAACAATTTGCAAGTCGATTTTATCCTTATAGACTTCTTTCAATGCAAGTAATACTTCCACGCCAAGCAGCTTCTCGATATGATCGACGTCGGGATGAGCGCGCATCACCGTGGTTCCTTTAGCAATCGCCCACTTCAGTACTTTCTCAGAACGCGCATACACATCTTCATACGTGTATTCCGCTTTCAGTTCACCTGTGTTTTTAATCGCCTCTTCAAGGGTTCCAGAAACATTCGGTTTCCGTTCCTCTAAAAATGCTTTGTCCGGATGGATATGCCCTTCAACCAAGCCAGGAAGAACAACCCTTCCTTCACAGTCAATTTCGCGATCCGCGTCAGCAGTGAATCCCGATCCGATTTTCCGGATGAACCCTTCCTCCATCCAAATGTCCTGCAAATCCTGATCATCCCGGATCCGTGCGTTTCTAATCAGCAACGTCTTCATCCTACAATCCCCCCATCAGTTCGTCTCTTCATCCTCTTTCGGCTCACTTAACCGCTTCACAACCTCTTCATCCCGGATAATCGGTTGGATTTTGACATCATCCAACGCACGCAAATTGATATGGCAATACCCGTTCGGATTCTTCACTAAATAGTCTTGATGGAACTCTTCAGCTTCATAGAAGTTGTCTAGAGGTGCCGCTTCCGTTGCAATGGCCTTTTTATAGAACTGCTGTTCATCTTTCACAGCTTCCTTCACAATTTCCGCATCCGCCTCATCTGAATAATAAATACCGGAACGATATTGGACGCCTACATCATTCCCTTGCTTGTCTTTCGTTGTCGGGTCAATCACTTGAAACAGGTGATCAATGAGCGATTCCAGCGAAATCCGGTCCGGATCATAGGTGACTTCCACGGTTTCCGCGAATTTCTCATCACCTTTGATAACCTCTTCATAGCTCGGATGTTCTCCTGTTCCGTTCGCGTAACCGGAAACTGTATCCTGCACTCCGTAAAGCCTTGCAAAATACGCTTCCACACCCCAAAAACAGCCGCCTGCAAAGTAAATTTTGTGTAACTCACTATCATCATAATTCAAGTGCTCGTTAATAT
Source organism: Sporosarcina gallistercoris (assembly GCF_050459885.1). Classification (GTDB taxonomy): domain Bacteria; phylum Bacillota; class Bacilli; order Bacillales_A; family Planococcaceae; genus Sporosarcina; species Sporosarcina gallistercoris_A. Next base: position 2,816 of record NZ_JBCMNO010000004.1, read on the forward strand.
TGGTCACATTTTTTTTCAACACATATCCAGCTTCCGGTTCCGGCTCAGTACTCGGTCTACCAGCATTCGCTCCGCAAGAAGCTAGCAAGAAAACTGCACAGACCCATGAAAACAATGCGGACTTTCGTTTCAACATAACGTCCCTCCTATTCTATCGTTCTTAATGAATTCATAGCGGACATTCTTTCCATCAGTTTATCACACAACTCAAAAAAGCTATCCAGAACGGATAGCTTTTCACAAACCTATTATGCTGTGCCTAGAGTGACGCCACACTTTTTTAAATATTGACGATACGCGATGCTCACACGGTCCGAAACGAGCGACAATTCCACTTGCAAATCGAGGGGCAGTTCTTCAGGCTTCTGGTTTTGAACAATCGGTTTATCTTGAGCGAATATCAAGTCCTGGAACTCTACAATCTCTTCATCTGTCTGCCCGGTATCGTAGTTGAACGACAAAATTCCATAAGCGACAGAATGCGTTTCAGTCATCGGACGAACCGTAAGTAAAATTGTCATCAATGTATCATTCTCTGCATCCCGCTTCGTGAAACGTACCGTGAGCGGACGCACAATCTCATATGTGTAGTACACATATTTGGCTACTCCTGTACCGTCTGCATCCGGTTGGAAAATCCGGATTTCATCAGAAAACATTCTTCCATCCACTTCATTCATCTTATAAGGTTCAATTTCTCGGTGCGACTCTTCACCGAGATAACCTTGGTGAACGACAGCCAGATGACCGACATCCAAGAAGTTTTCTACAATCCGAGGGGGGAGCGCTTCCGCTTCCTGGGGACCCCAGATGACGTTTCTCCACTCATCTGATTCCATTTCTGGATAAGAAAAGAACTCCGGCTCATTCCCTGCAAGATTCACCCAGATGAACCCATATTTTTCGACGCACGGATACGTCACAGCCTTCGCTTTTTTGGGAATCGATTTTCCTTCAGGCAACTGAGGGATTTTCACACAATCTCCTTCATCTTCATATTCCCAGCCATGATATGGGCACACGAGACAATCATTTTTCACTTCCCCTAGTGATAGTGCAGCTCCTCTATGGATACATAAGTCTTTAAAGGCATGGACCCCTTTACTATTCCGAAAAATCGCTAATCGTTCTCCCATTAAAAAAATTTGGATTGGTGCTTCTTGGACATCTTGAGATCGGCAAGCAACGAGCCACTCTTCTTGTAACACAGTATCTTTCAGCATGGATAGATCCCCTTCCACTTGTTTAGTTACCCCAAGTGTACGAAAACAATTTATATTGGTCAACCCCAAACACGAACTAATTTATATAAATTTTACAAAACGTTCGTATTTGTACTGTACAAACTCATAATAATTCTTTATACTCCAAACTATACCTCACCAAAACGAATTAAGGAGTGTTCATGTTGTCCAAGAAACGCCCAGATGGTCTGCTCATCGGTGTTGATGAGAAAGTTAGTTATCCAAAAGCGATTGCACTCGGATTACAGCACGTACTCGCGATGGATTTGTATATTGCGCCCATTATCGTTGCGGGCTTACTCTCGTTGAGTACTGAAAATACTTCATTCTTTGTTCAGATGTGCTTCCTCGCAACTGGACTTGCGACGCTCATACAAACTGGCTTCGGCTTGAAACTGCCAGTTGTTCAAGGTCCTTCATATGTACCGATTGGTGCGATTGCCGCAATTGGCAGTAAACTAGGACTTGGAGCCATTGCAGGAAGCCTCATTCCTGGCGCGATCATGATTGCACTCCTTGGTTATCCTTTGAAAGTATTCGCAAAAACCGTCCGTAAAATTGTTCCGCCAATCGTTGGAGGTACAGTCATCATCATTGTAGGTATCGCGTTAATGCCTGTCGGCTTGAATAACATCTACTTTGCCGAAGGGACTATTGGTCAAAACGTAGCAATCGCTTCAGTCTCTGCAGGTGTCCTTGTCACATGTATGGTTCTCGGTAAGCGTTTGCCACGATTCGGCTCGTTTTTCCGACTCGTCTCTGTCATTCTTGCTATCGTTGCCGGATCGATTGCCGCAAGTTTCTTCTACCCGATTGACTTTACGCCGGTCAAAGACGCTGCATGGTTCTCACTTCCGACATTATTACCATTCGGAAAACCCGTATTCGATATGGGTGCCATCCTCACGATGATGCTTGTGTACTTGATCATCCTGCTTGAAACAACTGGAACGTGGTTCGTCGTTTCCACAATTACAGAAGAGGAATTGGATGAAAAGCGGTTGAACCGAGCATCATTCGGTGAAGGGCTTGGCTGTTTCGTCGGTTCCCTATTCGGAAGTACGCCACTCACTGGCTATTCATCGAACGCAGGACTCCTCGCAATTACGGGAGTCGGCAGCCGCATGGTGATCATGGCGAGTGGATTCATCCTCGTATTACTTGGGTTCATCCCCAAATTATCTGCAATCATTATTTGCATCCCGGAATCCGTCATTAACGGGATTTTCGGTATTGTCTGCGTCGCCATTGTCACGAATGGGATGAAAATCATCCAGCCGATCATTATCGATGACCGCAACATGATTGTCATCGGCGTTCCGATCTTGCTGACGATCGCGGTTACTGTGCTTCCAAAAGAAGTGCTCGCAACCGTTCCGAACTGGGCGAATTACCTTCTCTCTTCAGGGATTTCAGTAGGAGCACTGGCGACGGTGATTCTGAACTTGGTCATTCCTGTGGATAAAAACTTAGGACATAATCCGCCGCTAACCAGTTCTGTAAAAGAGATAAATTAAAAATCCTATAAACAATTTTCCCATTTGAAAAGACCGCTAATGAGCTCATTAGCGGTCTTTTCACGTACTTATGAGATTCCATTTAAGAAACTTTCAGGTCCATCATGCAGGAAGAGTTGAAAGCGGCATTCAACAGGCTGCTAAACGTTTTTTGTTAAGGTCCACTTCTCTCTTCTGATGAATTCCCACAAACTGCACATCAATAACAAGAAACCAAAAATAGTAAGAAAAACAACTGGCGATATGATTTTAAGAAAGCTAAAGCCGATCATCATGAAACCGACAATCAAATAATGATGAACCGCGTGTAAATGGTACGTTTCCTGCTCAGTATGCCAGGCACGAAAGTACCCCTGTAATAAGCCAAGAATGACTTGTAAGAGGAGCACTATATAAGGGAGACTTTCATATGAATTCGTTGTACAGCCAATCAGTATGTACACCATTCCCATTCCTGCATACACAACGAATATATAAGAACGTTCCTTATTCTTTTTCGACTGAAATGTCCGATACCCCCAGGCCGCCGCAAAAGAGAATGCCGCAAAGAACCAGGCAAATAACGTGAACGTCAAAGAGACTTGCTTCAACCAAATGATATAATATGGGAAAATGACAACCTGTCCTACCGTGACAACAAGCGGCAGATACCGTGCACTTTTGGAATTCATGCTACGCTCCTTCACTTTACGTAATACTCATAGAACATATTTTGAAAGACGTTATTAGGATCTCTTCGTAATTTCTCTTCCTTAAACTCTTCCCACGCAGGGTACGAACCCCTGAATTGATCCTTCGTTTGATAACGGTAGTAAGGCAAGTAATAAGTCCCTCCATGCTCAAGAGTTAAGTCAGTCCAACTCCGGATGAGTGATTGCGCATTGGCAACCTGTTCTTCCTTTAGTCCATGTTGGATCAAAACAACCAAACCGAACATGTCCTCTTTGGCATAATTCAGTGTCGTGAAATCGTCTTTGGCCGCATATCGCACTGTTATATTATGAAGTTTGAAATCGTCTTTTCTGTCGTTGGCTGGAATCACTTGCTTTAAATCATGAAGATAGGCTTCAAAGGCATCCACTGGAACAAAAAACTCTTGCAACACTTCCACCCGCCCCGGCTTCGTGTACTCCATAAATGTCGATTCGGAGCGCATCACATTATTCCGGGTAATTTCCTCGCCATCGAGAGAAGCAATATACTGCTTTTGTGTTCCCCAAAACAAATTTTCAAAAGTTCCTCCTACTCGTCCTACATCAAGTGCCAGCTTACTCAGTTTGACACCTTGCTCTTTTTTGAGCCCCGTATTATGATCCTGTTTATCTGTAAAGTCATAATTGACAACCACCATTTCGTCGAGGAAAGATGCGGGCGCAACGCTCACTCTGGCATAGTGCATCGCTGTATTTCGCTGTTTCAATAACCGTTTGAAATAGGATGCATACTCATTTGATTTCAACTGTTCCGTATGGATCGTGTAGAGGTCATTTTCCGTCAATTCCAACGTCACATCTAAAATCACGCCAAACAATCCGTATCCGCCAAACACATACTTCATCCATTCATCGGGATCTTCCCTCGTTATGGTCTTCATCTCACCTGAAGGGGTTAGTAGCGTCATTTCCTTTACGGTTTCCGCCATTGGGCCAAAACGGATATCCCGCCCGTGCGCATTAACCGACAGGGAACCGCCTATCGTGAAAATGGATTGCGATTGAGTCACTTTCAAAGCGAATCCATGCGGTTGAATGGCCTCTTGGACATCTTCCCACGTGGCTCCTGCCTCTACACGAATCGTCTTCTGCCGTTCATCTATCTCAAGTATCCGGTTGAAAGTTCGCATATCCAGTACGACACCCTCTTTATAATACGTATGGCCGCCTTGCGAATGCTGCAATCCAGCAACCGAGATCTTCTGTCCATTATCGTTTGCTTCTTTGACGATCCTTTGCAAATCATTTCGGTTTTCCGCTTTCACGACTCGTTCCACACGCTCAGGGAGAAGTCCGGTATAATCGGTAACTAAACTGCCTTGAGAGAGCCCATATTTCCTTTTTTCAACCGGAATGTTCCATAAGACGATAGCTACAAAAACAATGACTAGACTCCCCAAAAACCATGGTTTTTTGAGCAGTTCCGATATGAATTGCATAGTAACCCCCTTTAAAGACAAATTGCAGATTTGAGTGGTTTTAATATCATTATACAGTGCAATAACAGAAATGAATCTACTATTCTTTTACAGAGAAAAAGAACACCGATACTTTAAAGGAACGGTGTCCTTGGATTATTAGCATTCTTCAGGCTAATGAACGTAATCAGAAAAGTGTTGTTTTGGACACAACGAATTCTTCAAGAACATGTTAAGGAGCAAATCCATAGAAAATCAGAGTGAAGATAAAAAAAGAAACGAAGCTGACTGCGAGGAGGAACACTATCCAGATGAGATAGACTGCGATTCGCAATCTATTGGTTTTCATGATCCGTTTTAATATTTTATACGTAACATAGGCAATCACAATAAAGGCCGGGATAATGAAGAAATATGAAAACATGCCGACCCAATCCCCCAACGCTCGAAACCCTTCATCGGGAACCGGCCCCTGGTACAAATGATATTCTTTTGTAATTCTTGAAATTCCGGTTAGGAACACGACGGATACCAATGCAAAGTAAAGAGACAGTGCTATTCTAACGACCCTTTTCTCTTTTAGAAGCAGGAAGTACATTGAAATAATAAAGAGAATTAAAACTATAGTTCCAAACATTGTTTCACCTCCAACTATAATCATTCAACCAAACCCCTATGAGAGCCTACTAGAACCTTACGAATCACTACTCCGTCCCCACTCACGGTTCTTGGAAGCCAATCATTCCAATGATATAGAGAATTGCATAAAACATAAGTGCGATCATATTAAGAGAGAATAGAGTAATTCTCACTGTCCCTTTACGTCCTGTCCAAGCGAAAAGGAGACCTAGCATGCCCATATTGAAGAATATAAAGGTCCCTTTGCGATTCGACGCTGCCCACCCAGCTAACATAAGAAAGAAAATATAACTAACTGAATTTGGAATAATCACAGCATCCTAAGTTTTATTTTGTTAAAAATAATCTCCGTTTGACGAATGGCTGTTGACTTTCTCATATGTGAATGCCGTGTCATGCACACTTCTGGACGCTTTAACCGCCAAATTCAAATCCGAACGCAACAAACAAGAACATTGCGAGTTCAATGGCCCCCAAGACAAGCACTATGAGCGGAATCGCTTTTTTAGATCCGTCTTCGAATACGGCACCTAGCGTTCCAGTCACTAAAAAGATTGGCCCAACAAGTATGGTTGAGATTATTATGACCAAGATTCCCATGAGAGGGTTCGTGAAGAATAGAGTGATAACCGTAATGATTTGAATGACGAAGATTACAAACATGGCAAATGCGATTCTACCGGCTATCGTGCTGGGCATGAAATCCTCCTCGATTTTCTAATTGGTTTTCCGGTTCTTTAGCAGGTAAGGTACTTCTTCTCTTTAGATGGTCAAGTTATACTTAACAGCAAAATTACATTACAAAATTCCGGTACGTCAGACATAGTTTCTTCATCAAGATGAAGAACAAATTCAGGTTGTGTATGCGATGCTCAAGTGAAAATACACAGAAAGATCCCTATCTACAAAGACAGTCTATACTGGATTAACGCTGTATCAGCGCCTAGATAGTACTCGGTGCCCATTCTGCTGACTTCAAGAAAGCCCAGCCTTTCCAACATCTTTCGTGATCGCCTATTGGTTTCGTGGGTTTCCGCAGTGAAAACCGTAATCCCTAACTGCGTGGACGCATACTCCATCATCCGTCTGCTTGCGCTATGTCCAATTCCCTTGCCCCATAACTCACTGTCACCAATGGCAATGCCGAGTTCAGCTGAATGATTCTCAATATGGGCCAAGTCTACATAACCAATCAGCTTATGATCCAGTTCGATGCCCATGCGAAGGAAATCATCAGCTGTCTGATTGACACAACGTAACCACCAGGAATGCAATTCTGGCTCCTTCCGATTTCGCTCCCATTCGTTAGCAGTGCAAAAAGTAACGTCCTTGCTCCATTTTAGAACATATGCAAAGTCTTCTTTCGTTATTGGTCTGATTTGTACACGGTTATCAACTTCAGTTGCAGGAATCATCGTTTACCTCCGTCTGGTCTGTTGTTCATCATATCTTGTAACCGTTTCTTCTAGAATTGGCCGCGTTTGAAGCAAATTACCATAACGGTTCGTCCTTGCCGCTCAATTTGATTTTTGAAAGGAGATACGGAACAAATAGAAGACTCAAGTATCCTAACGTAAATAGTCTTTGTGTCTCGGCATATAAGTATTGCCTATGACCGCAGTTAGGATATTCTTTCCCTCTTTGAAAAACCAAGTGCAAGAACGTCTTTAACCTTCCACTTGTAATTACAATTTGAGCAGCGTGCCATATAATCCCCTCCCTATTCCTCATTGTCCGTAATTTTACTACTTGGCTCTTATGTAAATCATTCAAGAACAATTCTTAGTTATAGAAGGATATTGTCCGAGCAGACCCTCTTGCTAAATGAATATAGATTTGTTATTTTCCAATCATGGTATTCCTTAAATAAATCATTTTAGAATAGGTTCATCTTTCTCTCTCGATAATAGCGTAACAATTGTTCAATAATCGAGCCTGATTGCATTAATCTTCTCTATCGGGTCTCGCTATCAATACGACCCCTGCTATTACTAATAATACCGTTACTAGTAATGGCAATGTTCCTACTTTCAATAGTGCAGTCCCAAAAACCCCATAATTATTGTTCCACCCTTGACCATCTACACCACCGAGAGTAAGAGAATAAATTGATGCCGATATTAAAGCAGAACCAAATATTATGGCGCTTGACAGAAGTAAAACCAGCCCAATGTTTGTATTTTTCATGTCAATCATCCTCCCAACATCTTAATACACCTTTTTGGACCGATTTTTTTACAAGCGGTCACCCAAACATATCTACAATATGTATACTTCCAAAAAATAGAATCAAGACTACTAACGGAATACCTAAACTCAAGAGAGCATTACTCCATTTATAGATGTTCTTTTTAATTAAAATATAATCAGTTATAAAGTATAGAATAGACGCTAACAAGCTATACCAAAGTAGAACCAAACCAAACAGAACATGTAATGCAAAAGAAAAGTAAATTTCCAAAGATTTATGTGTGTGATTTGAGATGAAACAGGCTATGTAGTCACTTATCATGGAAGCGATTGTACCGTAGAGCAAGATGACTGGAAAACTATAAATAAGATATCCAGGAACTGATATTTGCAACTCCCGTATATATTCACCAAGAGAACGAATACCTACATCAAATGGATCCGGTATAAATAGACCCAACACGATCGCAAATGTAGTTCCTGAAATTGAAGCAGAGATAATCTTTCTGGATAGTATTGGACTTATTTCACTCTGAAAACTCACTTGAACTTCTCCTTTTTCTTATCAACATGCAATAGACCTCCATTTCCGGAGCTCTAGGCACTCACTCTATCCTAGATGCATAATTCAATATATCTTGATACAGTCCATGCCAGTCACGATAGTAATTAGAAACTTCTTTCGGGTCTATTAAACGTCTTTCCGAGGCCTCGTACTCTCCTGTAAAGCTATGTAATTTCTCAATATCCATACGGTAAAACAACTGATAACCGATTTTCGGATATGGGCTATCTTCACTCCAATTTGGATTTTCATTATGATCAACTACAATATGCCCAAGAAAATGACATTTCCCTTCAACGTAACCTTCTTCCATAGCTTCCCGTTTCAAACATTCCACAGGAGTTTCATTTAATTCCATGTGACCTCCTGGAAAGTCCCATCCTCTATGATTTAACTTAACCAATAACAACTGATCCTTATAAAAGCAAAATCCATGAACGCTCGTGATTAAATGGTAGTGTGGACATTGGATTTCAGGTCTCCATGTTAGTTTTACTTTTGCTTCTCCCCAATTCACATAGGTTGTTGTCATGTATGAATCCCTCACTTATTCAATTTAGCAAGGCAACGAGCGCTATTGCCGGTTACACACTTTTACGTACATCTCTGCAAAAAGATAGTTCAACAAACGCGATTGTCCAATCATCTATCCAGAACAAGTGAACACCTTATCAATCTCCGCACGATCATAATCCAAAATCCAGTCATTATACTCCTCATACACCGAGTATATTACCCCCGGTTCCGTTCCAAGCACATCACAGCCTCTATCGTCGTAGACATAGTAGATCGTCCCTTTCGTTTCATTCACAAAATAGAAGGGATAGTGGATAGAGGGTCTTTTACCCATATTCTGATTGCAGATCGCCTTCAGCAGTGCAGCATACCGAAAATCCGAACGACGGCATCTAAGACTGAACCGGTGGGTCCGGTAGATGCCGTCTTCATCATCTTCAGGATAGAGGAAAGGACGGTTCTCGTGCTGCAGATGGCGCAAGACCGAGGTCGTATTTACATACTTCGTAAAGACATTCAACTTCCGCTGCAACGCATACCCTTTTCCTAAATCGTGGGCGTCAGCTACAAGATAGAGCACATCTTGAGGCGCATGCAGCGCTTCGAATAAATCGATTGCTCGCCGATACACTCCTTGTAAATACCGTGGATTTTCATGAATACTGACAGTGCTCTCATCCACACCGAGTTCGAACCGGATGCTCGCATCCCAAGAGTAAAACAGAGGCGAACGGAGCTCCAATCCCGGAAAACTCTTCATCATAAAATCATTCAGCTTCATTCATCGCACCTCTTTCAAGAATTAGCCTCTCAGACCACTCGTACCCTTGCAGAAAAACTGGCGACAAACACCAATTCCGCCGCCATTAGGACAATCATCAAAAAGCTTGCAGCAGAGGGTACGGTAAAGAAGAGAACGCAGGTTATAACCATTAGGATAAGCAACAGTCCAGGCACCTTTTCAAGACTCCCCACTTCCGGAAAAGTGGCATTCTCCTTACTTCGTACCGCCTCGAGCACTTCATGGAGAATATAAAAAACCATTGCCATTCCTACAACAGCAAGCAGAGTAAGAATTAGCGCTGTCATCGTGTTCACGCCGCCTGACAGCGGAATCGTCCGAATCGAATGTCCGGTGCCATTCAGTACAGCGAATCCGACACTATGGAGCACCATCACCAGTACGTAAGCCAATAACCGCCGTGCTCCGGGGATTTCCTCCCTCAACTGACGAATCCCAGTATGGATCAGCAAATATCCTGCAGCATTCGTGACATAGTAAAACACTCCCGTGTCCAACAGCTGCAGATTCGTCTTTACAAAAACGAGCACTACTCCGAGAATGAACAGATTCATTGGCTCTCCCCCTATTCCTCCACCCAATACTCCGTGCAGTCCTGACTGCGTTGTGTAAACCGATAATCGATCCAAGCCTGCGGATCAATGCAAACGTTCCATAGACAATCTGTAGTATTGCATTCACTTAGTTCTCTGAATACCACTATTTGCAACAAAAAAATCCACAGGCGCTTACAGAATAATCAGCTACCATTTCTCCTAAGTTGAAAACACTATCCGCGTAATTGGTAGCTCTCGACCAACTTTTTCATACATAACAGCACCATTCCGATAAGAAGAGCAGCAAACAGCAGCGCCGATATGCTTCCTTCCCCGAACATGGAATAGAGTACGACATCGAACGAAGGGAGGGCTGTTGCATTTAAGACAGGCAACCCTATGGCAGTTGCTAAAAGGCCGATTACAAAAAGAGACATATTACGAAATCTTTTTATCATATGAACACATCCTTTTCCACAATTTTACCATAATATCTCGGGTTAAATAACACTTTTTTCATATAATTGTTAGTAGTTTGAACTTCATATGTGTGTTAGTGATTGAATCTCCATTTAAATTTCCTGAACAGCCAGCTGCACAAACCGAAAATGATGCCGGCGGCTGTGAAGAATGCAGTAACAAGTGCGGATTGTTCCGAAAACAGCGCATGACTGCCGAAAGGTGCAAAGATTAGAAGTACTGGCAGGAAAGAAATCAGAAGACAGGCAGCGGGAAAGAGAAGGAGCGCATTATGCTTGAAGCGGCGCGCAATAAGGTAGACAACAGTAAAATAGACAGGAATCATGACCGAAAAAACCGCACTGCCCCAAAAGACAACCGTTCCTAATTCAGCTCCAATCGATTCGTTCCACAACAGCCGCAGCATCATGCTATATGACAGCAGTCCGCTGAGAAACGCCAGAACAGGCGTCAAAACTATGTATATTGCTGTAATTGCCATGCTTTTATCCTCCTCTGGGGTTTATTTGCTACTCTCAAGCCATTCATTTAGTTAAAGACTGTTCAAGAAATTATTGCGTATAGAAAGTACAGAATCGCGACCACCATATACAGATGCCACATCTTCACATGCAGAGAGACGAGCTTTGCAGCCAGCCACTCATGTCTGATCAGTCGTCTTGCAGAAAACAGCAGACAGATAACAACTAGCAGAATTCCCACTTTCAAAGGTGTGCTACCGTCCACTCGCTTGATCCATGGAAGAGCCAGGAGGATTAAAAGGGAGGAGAGCAGGAATGTGTAATCTTTCAGCCCTTTGTATTCATCAGAAGAGTTCATACCGCACCTCCTTGTCTTGTCAGCAGTTGACTTCACTGAGCTCCCTGATTGTCAACACAGGCAATTCATCTCATCTGAACAGTCTTTTTACAAGTTCCACTACTCCGAAATGTACAAGGGCACCGACTGCACCGTAGAGAGCCATAACAGGAATGGAGAACATATCACCGAACTGGACGGCGCTAAGAAGACCGGCGATACTACCAGCCCCCGTGTAAAGAAGGCTCTTGATCCACCGGGGGCTTTGTTTTGTTCTGACACTGGAATCGATATACAAGGAAACTGGAAAGGCTCCGAGAGCAAAAAACGGCAGCGAATAAAGCGCTGTTACGAAGACGGTTGGACCGAATCCCCAGGAGTCGTCAACCATTGCCATTGAATATAACGCCAGACAAGCACCGAAAAGAACGGGGGAGAGAAAGACCGCAAGCACATAGATCGCTAAGCGGTCGAAAACTCGTTTATAGGCTGTTGGTGATTCGTGATTGTGCAAACTCACTGAATTCCACCTCCAAGAGTTTCAACATGTTCTTTCACAACCCAGTTCCGTTAATGATTTCGTTGGTTAACTAAATAACTTATATTACAGGGTTTCTAAAATCTCTTTGGCAATTTCATCAAGTTCTTCCCCGTGCTCATTTTGTGTAGGATTTTCGACTACTCTTGCTAAATACTCTTTAAACTGAATTTTTGACTCTGCCGGCAATTCAATTACTAAAAAGTGTAGAATATACCACTTCCAATTATCATCATCAGAAGATAAAACATCTTGCACATGGGGAACAATCTCTTCTGGGAAGGTCAAAAGTATTTTCAACACACTTGGTGCCACTGGCCAATTTATATCTTGAATCCACTCGAGTAAACCTGGCAACAATGGTACTATTTTATCTCTACTCATTTTGCTAATCATTTCCACACGCTCAGTATCGTACTTATGTCTAGGCAAAAGATCTTGAACACTTTCGATATGTATCACTTCCTCAGATTTTCATGTATGTCTCAAAACTTTTTCTTGAATTTTATAGCACCAACTTAGCCAATCATTAAAGGGATCGCTAATCCTTGTTAAAGAACTTGTTCGCATGTTGATGTGGAAGCAATCTTCAAACTTGTCACTATTTAATATCCATTTTCAATACTTACTTGTAATTCACTCTAACTAAATGGCCTTTATGTAGATCATGCTAATACCTTCTTTTAGAATCGCGCCCTTTTAATCAATTAGCTTTTGCATTCTGTTTGTAAATACCATTTTAAGAAGACTTCTTTTTCTACAACGTTTAAAATACAAGGGGAGCCAACCTCAGTTTCTAATTTCTTATGTTCATCTAAATATTCATTTTGGACTTCAATCTTCATAAATGGGAGCTTTTCTTGGGATTTCATAGAACGTATATTAGAAATTTCAGCTCCAGCAAACACATAATCCAAATTCAATTCCATAAATGCAATATATAAGATTTCTTTTTTTGCTAATAAATTATAGCCTTGTCCCCAATATGGATGCCCTAACCAAGTACCGATATGACTAGTTTTGTTGGTATTATCAATGTCCTTTAGTGTTATTACCCCAATTAAATTTTCGCTTTCATCAAGGATAACTCTTGAATACTGCTTTCCCAATCTTTCTTGTTCCTTAATAAACTTGATAAAACCTACAGTTCCTTCAAGTGAAGTTTGATCATCAGTAAGCCCTAATGCGTCTTTTACTTGAGATGCTGACGAAAGTAGTGACATTGATTTCGCAAAAAACTCACTATGTGGAACTAATGAAATTCCGGACATACATATCCCCCCAAAACATTATTAATAATTAAATCCCTATCAAACACATTGGCCTATCGAAGAGTAAATCTTATTCCAAGACTGCACTCTTCCCAAGCCTAAAGGCCTTTTCAATATTCAACTACATTTAACCATTGGCCATCAGGACCAATAGTTATATGAGAAATTTGATTTGATTCAAATACTTTATTAATATCTATATTTTTCTTATTTATGTCTTTTAAAAGCTTGGAGACGTCAGTTTCAGAGAATATTAAGAAATCTATTGTTGAAGATTTTAAGTAAAAATCAAAAATATAATGTTTTTCCACATCTTTCATATACCCTAAAAAACCTATAGTTCTAGGGAAAATATATAATAAAGGTAAGGGGAATTTCTTTACAGTAATAAAATTGTTAGACAATCGATTAAGAAGCTCATTATCCCATTCAGGTATGATTGCATAAATAAAGCATTCTTTCTTGAAAACCCTATTAAATACATCAATGAACTCTTGCTCACCGATTTCCTCGTCAAGTAATATTTGTCTTACTTTTGGAATGCTATCCATAAGACTCATCCTCTTGTCAGCTAAAGATATTTGCATAAGTTCGTTTACATCGTAGCACTTATTCAACAACTGCTCCCAATTGCATTAATCATTTCTATCTGGTCTCATTACCAGCACGATATCTGCAATTGCACTTAATGTACAGCGCATGCGTAAGAAACAATCATGAACGTTTAAACAATCATGGTTGTTTGTTGCACATCACTTTCTAAAACTACTTTACAAACTGACACAGCCAGTTGTCATTGCTCGTAACCTTTTCTTATCCGGTTTCCCTAAGGAGGTGTACGGAATGTTACTAAGGATTATCACTTTTTTAGGCATTTGATATCGGGCAGCCCTGCCAGTTAACCAATTGTTGAAGGATTCACTTGTTAAATCATCGTTGACCGGCTCTATAAATGCACATAACCGTTGGCCGAATCTATCATCTTGTATCCCTATGACCGCCACGTCTTTTACTAAGGGATGAATCCTTATGAGTTGCTCCAGCTCAATTGGATAGACATTTTCACCAGCAGATACAATCATGTCATCTGTCCTACCGCACAAATACCACAAGCCATGCTGGTCTATGTACCCCAAGTCTCCAGTGCTGATCCAACGTGATTCCTTATTTTTCATCGACCATTTGTTCTTCACATAAAACTGCCCGATTTTTCCAACCATTACTTCCTTTTTCTTTTCATCCAGTATCTTCAGCCGACTGCCCTGAATCACCCTGCCGATTGTACACCTAGATATTGATAATTCCTCTGGAGTCGCAATACAGTTCAGACCCGATTCTGAAGTCCCATATAGATTGAACAGAACCTGACCAAGTTTCTCTTCAATGCATTGAACAAGCTTTGGATGCAATGTTGCTCCCCCGGAAGCAATACATTTCAACGAAGTTAAAACACCATCGCTATGTGTTAAGAGTTTTTCAATCATCAAAGGAACCACCGTAATCACTTCTATTTCGTGTGTACGAATAAGAGTACACACTTTTTCTGCTGAGAACCCTTTACTCAGAATTACTGTCTTCCCTAACGTTAAAAAGGAAAGCAGAATTGCGATTCCATATCCGTGATAAACGGGAGTAGCAATCATTACATTTTTGCGTTCTGTAAGATTCAATTTCGTCACCATAGTCAAAAATGGTTGGACATAATTGAAAAGCGATGGTTGATGAATCACTTTTTTCGGTTTCCCGGTTGTACCGCTGGTCAAAAGTACAATTTTTCCGGCTGACGTTCTTTTCACTTTACTGGCGACGAAGGATTCGCTACATGTCATATGATTGATGGCATGCAAGTCATCATGAAAGCTCAAAATTTTCGGATTCCGATAAACAGAATTATCCACTAGCCCACTTACTTCCTGATCATAAATGAATAGGTCGAATGCATGGTGTTTCAGTAATTCATCAAAATGGCTGCTGCCCATTTCCGTATTCAATAAATAGATATCTGCCCCTAAACGGGCTACAGAAAAGATGGCTTTGACGACGGAGGATTGATTTTGACAAAGGAACGCAACCTTTTTGGTTTTATCGATCGCGTAAGTTTGTTGTAGGTGAAATGCGAGAATATCGCATTGCTTGCAGAGTTGCGAGTAACTGATCGACTCCTGATCATCTACTATCGCAATTTTGTCTCCATGGAACTTTTCTGCGAGTTCCAATAAAATCATAATATTTACCCCATGCTTCGCGACCGACGAGGCGAATCCAGCAGCCCCCATCGGTGACAGCAATCTCATCTCTTTCAACAGGTGAGTTAGGCTACGAACCTGCATGTCGATCCCTTCTTCCGCTCATCTTCTGCATTCCAATTTCTATTGTTCTCCGGAAAAGTACGGAGGACAATTGTCCGAATGGCAGCCACCAAGGCCTATATAGTTTGCGTTTCGTATACATGGACTTGCAAATGATTATTGCTACATGTTTCGGACACATCGCCGGCATCCGGTCATATGCCGCTGTCGGTCGGATCATGTCCGTCTTTACTAATGGAAGATAGATTGAAGTAGCCGATACACCATTTCGCTGCAACTCAATTGCGACGGAACGCAACCAGTTGTCGAACGCCGTTTTGGAAGCTTGATATGCAGCCCATCCGGGAAAAGGGATTAACAAGGAATTGATGGTAGATACATTGATGACCTGCCCATTGTTTTTCTCTAACAATGGAATGAACGACAATAGCATTTTGACAGGCGCAAAGTAGTTGATCGCCATGGTTCTTTCAAAATCATGATACCTGTCCAGTGACTCATAAATTGACCGATGGATGGACAATCCCGCGTTACTGACCATGATATCCAGCCCGCCAGGCAGCGATTGAATCAGGTCTATCAGCCCTCCCAACTCATCATCCACTCGCAGGTCGGCTGTAAAGACCGTAACAGTCGCCTTGTTCTTTTCAATTTTCTCTTGGATACGCAGCAGGTTTTCTTTGCGCCGAGCGACCAATATCAAATGGACAGGATAATCTTGCAGCAGATACGCGACTTGCTCGCCGATCCCCGAACTCGCTCCTGTAATCAGAATCGTCTTCCCACGTAACTCCTGCGCCAGTTTAGTAGAGTTGAAACGAACAGGCTTAAATAAAAGCTTCTCGATGAAACTATAGCGATGAACTGAAAGCGTTTCTTTCTCTCCAATCATGGGGTTCCTTCCTTTTTAGATACGGTGATATAGATATTAGGGCGATTCTGACATAAGGGATACCAACTATTCATCTCATAGCCTATTCCGTTACTAAGTAGATGCCGAGTGAGCTATTCTTGTTCACTGCTCCGTAAACTTCTCGTCAATCAGCATATCCTGCTTTATACAAGTACAGCTCATCACCATCTAAAAACAGCAGCTGGTCCTCTCGGTTGCTGACTTCTAGAGGGATGACCGGTGTTCCATCCGGTTTGATCAGTTCAAGTTTCCGGACAGTTTCATAACGGTTGCCTCGTCGCTCCAGTTCCATAAGGATACTTCCTTCCCTCCTGTGATGGATGACCATCTTGTCACGATTCACAGCGAATGAAGTGAAATCAAGGTCATCCAGTTCATAATACGAGGATGCTTCGTCTTTTCGTATCCCCACCATGCCTTCTATGCTGAAGAAAAAATATATGTCATCGTCTGGATTACTATTTAGGGCCAGGCACTCGAAAATGTAATAAGTCGTATCTCCTTCAAGGGAATCCCACTTGTTGCCTTCTGCATCCCATCCAACGAGACCGCTGCTGCCAATCGGCTCATCCCAACCGTAGTTGCCGCATGTTCCCTCGTCAAAGTATCCTGTCCAAATCTCCTTCTTCTTGGTTACATGGACATGCATAATTCCATCACCTAAACAAAAGGAACGAACCAGTCGACCATTTCTGTCATACACACGTGCATTTTCTTCTATATTCTCTGCGCTCTGGTAATAGGAACGGGCACCGACGAGCAATATATGATCTTCATCAATAGGCTGGACAAAATGATAATTCCACGTTTCTCCTGGCAACTCGATCACCGTTTTCTGTCCATCTTTCAAGTGAATCACATGGTAGTTATAGGGTTCTTCCGTGATAGTTGCAGGAAATCGATCATTTATTAACGGAGGCTGTTCTTCCGTCAGTAAAACGAACACATCGTTATCGTGACCGATGGCAATGGAAAGCGGTATGGCGTTCTTCAATTCCTCTTGCAAATTGCCAATCGGTGTTATGGGAATTTTATGTAGAATATTCAAATTCAATGCACCCACTTTCGTATAAAAAATTTAAAAGCATACTCCACGCACTAGCACACTTTTTCTTTCTTTTCTTCGATTTTCATTTTAACCTTTACAAAGATCCCCGTGATTAAAATAATAATGCCTAGGATTCCCGCTATGAACTCGGCAATATAAAAATCCGAATCCCGTATAAAGCGAATAACAAATCCTCCACCAAAGATTAGGGTCATTGAAATGCCAAGGCTAATTAATAAACTCTTCATCGTTTCGCTCCCTCAAACCCTACCCAATATAAGGGTTCGATTTCTGAAATCAAGTTCTCTTTTCATTTAAAAATCTTTCCACCATTCATCATCTAAAATCACTCCATTTTCTGCGATAAACTCCATAACAACAGACCCATGTTGTAAATCAGCTTCGCTTTTCAACAAAGATACGAACTCATTAATAATTTTTTCGTCCTCGTCACTCTTTTTTCTAGGCACTGTAATACGGATAGTAGGATCAACATCGAAATCTTTGTAAGTTCTAGGATTATTAGGATCGATATCAAATTCACTTCCTATTTTGTCATCAAAGAAAACGTAGAAATCAGTGGAATCTTCAAGGTTCTCCTCGATAAAAGGGCTTATTTTCTTCTCTAAATCCTTGGCCCATTTTTCCGCAATATAAGTATCAACCATGTGATTCTTTTCATCATCATAATAAACTAAAAATTGCGTTTCAGTAACTGTATCCCTGACTTTGGCGGCATATTCAAATCCAAAGTTCCCCATATTATCAAACAACGTGTCATATATCACAAAATTGCTATTAAAATTATCCTTTAAATATTGTTCAGCTTGATCTTTTACCTCTTCCTCTTTGTCCTTATCCGGTTTCATACTTTGAATAAAGGAAAATACAAGTACAGCAATGCCTAATATAATTACTCCCAAAACAATAAGTGTAATTTTTAAAAATTTGTACACATAACCCCTCTTCCCGTATTTCTTGAATGCTCATCTGCTATTTAGATGTATAATAATCATTTAAGACATCCATAATTCGCTTAATATGTCATCCAATTAAATGGCCCGATGGAAGCGCAACCCTAATTCATTAAACGCACCAGTTAGTTGAATAGGCACCTTACTTGAAAGTGTTTCTGAAACTTCATTAAAGCCCTCCGTGAGTTCAGTTGAGTGGATGTTATGGACACTCATCTTGAGATTGAACTCTTGACTCTACCGGCAATTCTATTACTATAGCTTCTAAACCTCTCTCATAGACTTTGCCTAACAATCGTGTTTAACCTAAATACTCAGGCAACAGACTGCTCTTTTCTCTTGTACCAGTAAAACCAAGAGAAAAAGACGATTAAAGAAATTGCAGGGAGACACGCCGGGATAATTCTTGGCACTTCAGTGAACTGGGTAAGACATATTTGTACAAAGACGTTGGGTACCATAAGAATCAGCCACATTTTGACTACCTTGTTCTTGAAACTCAGTTCAAACTGGTTACTCATCTTTTACACCTCTTTATGTATCATTAAGTCCACCGTTAACAAGACCGCAGGAGTAAGCTCTCACTCCTAAATATTAAGATTCACCGTTCCACTCCATCAAGTACTCTCTCTGATCAGTTTGCTCATCCGTTATCTCTTCTTTGACCACAAAGGTGTTCTTCCTGTAAAAGCGTATGGCGGATAGATTCTCTTTATACACTTTCACTTGAATCGTGCTTTTTCGTCCCTTTTCAAAATCCAGTAACTGTTTTCCTGCACCCTTGTTCTGCCATTCTGTATCAATGAAGAGGGCAGCCAAATAATTGTCAACCATTGAAATGAACCCGATAACTTTTGAGTGTGTAGTTAGGACATGCGTTTCTGACATCGGGATATACTTTTCTCTCATATCCATGACTTGCGACGCCCAATAATCGGCAACGATGAAATGGTGAGCTTGCAACGATCCTTTGTACCAAATGGCAACCACGGTATCCATATCAGATTCTTCAAAAGCTCTTATCATAGTAGACCTTCTTTCCATAGAAGCGTTTTCAATATGCTAGATCTTTTCAAAACACCGTTGACCAGAATTCACTTTCAACAAAAACTTCATGTAAAAGCCAGGTATAAGCCTAACTATTCTTTCTAAATTATAACACTTATTTGTCAATTATCTATCTTTTCCCATAAATTAAAATCATTCTATCGCCGATAAAAAAAGGCAAAAGACGGAATTCTCCTTATACTGAGAGTCCCGTCTGTCATGGCTTATTCAATATATTGACCCGTGCTATAGCGAATGCCGTCTTCCCCTGTATATTTCCGCGGAGCCGTTTTTTCCAATGTGTACGTGAAGCCGTGGTTCCCGGATACCGTGATTTCATAGAGGTTTTTCTTCTTTTTAACGGTGTAATTCGGGTATTCGCCTTCTTGCAGCGTCATCTTTGCTAGTTTTGTTTGATGATCTGCTGCAGCTTCTTGGATTTCTGATTCGCTCATACCTGAACCCATTAAGGATGATCCTATATCCACGTTTTGAATATGCAGGGTATCTTCATCAAAATACAGGTAATAGGAAGTCAGGTCATTTGAACTTTCTTGCTTCATAACGACGTGGTTCCATGATTTAGTGACGTCTTTTGCGAAAAAGCCCAAGCTGTGAGAGTCCGGCTTGCTAATCATGAGGGTGACAGCTGACACGAAGGTGACGAGTAGGAGTAGGGAGATGAGTGCAGGTTTCCATTGCAGTGGTGATCGCTTTTTCCGCTTGTTTTTTTGTTGGAATATCGTTGCATGCATGCTTTCTTTTTGTTTATGGGTCGGGTGGAACGCCTCACTGAGTGTTTCCAGTTTTTCGATCATCTCATCGTCGGTATAGGGTTTCATGGCTCATGCCTCCTTTCTCGAGTTCTTTTTTGAACGCGGCTATCGCCCGTTTGAGACTCATTTTCACTTTTCCTTCCGAGCTGTCTAGAACCACGGCTGTATCTTTCGTAGAGAATCCTTGTATATGCCGCAGCAGGATTACTTGCCGGTAGCTTTTTTTCAGCTTACGAAGTGCTTCGTAGAACTGTGTTTCCTGCGCATTGAGCAGTGCCGTCTCTTGCGTGGACGGGTGACCGCCGAAGATGTGGAACTCCTTGTCGAGATAGTGTGTCAGGGGATGCTTTTTTCTGTAGTGATTCAGCGTTGTCGTGTAAGCAATTCGAAAGATCCACGTTTTCACTGCTGACCGGCCGTCGAACTGATGGCCTTTCTCTACAACTTTCACAAATGTTTCTTGAGTCAGCTCCTCTGCGATATGCGGATCGCGAACTTGCATCAAAATGTAGCTATACACTGCCCCGGCATAGTCCTCAAACCATTGTTCTGCAGACATCCTATCACCTCTCTTCTATCTACTTAGACACCGACTGTTGGAATCGGTAACGGTTTTGTCAGTCATTATTTCACACAGCGCTGAAAGATTTTCTGGGAAGTTGAAAAGTCCGCGCTTCCTATCTATATAAATGAAAATTACGCAAAAAAAGCACTGCTTTAAGCAATGCCAGTTTGAACAAAATGTTAGAACACGTTCAATTCAATGGTACAATCCTTACTATCTAAAACTGCCTCCCCACCAATCGGGAAGGTGAACATCGGTTGGGTATGACCGAAATCCACATCATAGAGAACGGGAATGTGTTGGAGCATCGGATGTTTTCCGAGGACATAGCGGATGTGCTCTTCAGAAACCTTGGATTCCCTTTGAAAACGTCCGATTACGAGTCCACGGATGTCACCAGCTACTTGCAGCAAGGAAGTCAAATCGCGCGCAAACGTCTCAGGAATGGTCATTTCATCATCTTCAATGAATACGATCGAATCCCTCAAGTCAGGCATATACTCAGTTCCTTGCAACAAGTTCAACGTACATAAATTCGCACCAAAAACACGTCCCCTTGCCAATCCCTCGTTATAGACTTTCCACTCAGTCGGTTCAAACGATCGATTCTCCTGATCCAAATACCACGAATCATCGCTCCATTGCTCAGAAGGTGTGAGCGCAAAACGTTCTTTTTGCATGAGACATTTTTTGAAGAACTCCGTCTGCCATTCTCGGTCAATGTCCATCGAAAAACTTGAAAAATGAGGTCCGGAATACGTGACCATCCCTGTTTTGGCCGTAATTGCTGTTGCAATCGCAGTGATGTCACTGTATCCACAAAACACTTTCGGATTCTTCCCGATCAGATCATAATCCAGATACGGCAGTAGCTCATTGCTATTAAATCCGCCAATGACGGTCAAAACCCCTTTGACAGCGGGATCTCTGAACGCTTCATGAAGATCCCCGACTCGGTGTTCAATGGAAGCGGAGTGGTGAAGATCCGACTCAAATGCATACTTACCGAACGTCACTTTGTATCCAAGAGATTCCAGTCGTTCTGTCGCACTCTTCACTCCCTCTTCAGACAATATTGCGCCACTCCGACTCGGCGCGACAATACGAATCTCATCACCCAACTGTAATTTAGCAGGTACGTTCATTGGCTCACAACCTTTCCATCTAGTGTCAAACTATTTAGATTCATCAATCATAAGACAATGGCCAATCGAGGTCAAACTAAAACAGGCGCCGTCAAAAAGGCACCTGTTTCAGTTAGCTATTTGATCGTGCAAACTCTTTCATCGCAACGCTCATGAAGCTAGCTAACCCCTGACCAAACTGGTCGATGTTCGTTGCGAAACGATTATCTGTCACATACATCTCCCCAAGTCCTGCGAATGCATCCAGTGAGTACGTGCCAATCGTATTCAAGAACTGATACCATTCACCGATTGCTGCTTGGGCTTCCTCAGTATCCGCTGGCAGATGGCGTACTTCAGCAAGCCGTCTGTAAATTTCATTCATTCTTTCCTGCTTTTCACTTCCGAACTGGTTCAATCTCTTGTTTGTCTCGTCGACAGCTTCTTTCCCCCACCGTTCGCGTGCTTCCTGTTCATAAGGATTCCCGTTGAAATCGAACCCTTTGAATCGTTCTTCGTGTGTCATTGTCATTACACCCTTTCCTTCCTTTATCGTTTGCTCAATCGCCCCAATCATGTCGTCGAGTTGCATCCGCTTCTGAAGGAGCATCTGCCGCTGACTTTCCAACGCTTCCAGTCGATTGAAGGACGGATTCGTCAGTATTCCCTGGATTTGTTTCAGTGAAAATCCAAGAGTTCTGTAATACAGAATCTGCTGGAGCTCAGCAAGATTTCCGTCCGAATAGATCCGATATCCCGCTTCAGTCGTTTCTGCCGGATTCAGTAGTCCTATCTCATCGTAATGATGCAGCGTTCGGACACTCACGCCCGATAGAGCTGCTACTTCTTTCACTTTCATAACCCTTCTCCTTTCATACTTTCAGTGTAAAGCCTGACGTAACGTAAGAGTCAACAACAAAACAGACTGCTTCTTGAATAGAAGCAGCCTGCCTATTTCGATTCATATACCGGTATACAAAAAGCCGAGCCCTACTAAAACGGATAGAGTTAGAAGTAATCTGCCTACGAACGCGTTTCGTTTCAACAGACTGATTGCAAGTCCTGCTATAGCACTAATCCCCAATGCCACGGCGATAGACTTTCTTGTCATTTCACTCTCCGGGAATGAGGTGAACGTTATGTAAGCAATGATAAGCCCAAGCGCTGCATTCAGAACACGGATCCCTAAATTCAAGTTGAATCGCTTCGTATACATCATCCCTTGAAGAAGCAAACCCGCTGCACCTAGTGCGATGAAAATGATCAACAGAATCCCCACGGGAACCCTCCTTTCATTGTGTAACCAACTAAACCCTCATATCCTTCCTTCCCTATTTCGTAACATGACTAACCTGGTCATCCTATTTCACTAATTGTCCGAATAATAAACTGACATCCACTGCTCATGCGAGGTAATATCGTCATAGTCCTATCACCTGGAGGGGGTCATTATCATCTGTACCCGTAGTTTTCTGACACTCGGATACTCATTCGTTCCATAACTAATTTGCATTGTTAGCGAGGCAGCAACAAGGTTAACCCTTGCTGCCCGAAGAGTACTTCCATGTAAAGTCACTGCACTCAGCTGGTTCATTACAGTATACTTAGGGTAGATTGTTTCAATAGAGGTGATTGGATGGAATTATTGCGCTCGTTACTCGACGAACCGCTGATCTTATTATTTGTTATATTGTTTTTGGGTTCTTGGTTCGGTTCGTGGTCGATTAAAGGTCTGAACTTAGGGGCCGCCGGAGTTTTGCTCGTGGCAATGGTTTTTGGACATTTCGGTTTTGCGGTTTCTCCGGTCATCCAGAATTTCGGCTTAAGTTTATTCATTGTCGGGATCGGTCTGCAGGCTGGTCCCAAGTTCTTCCGTATGCTGCGATCCAGCGGCTTGATCTTCGGTATTTTATCGTTCGTGATCATCCTATTTGCCGTCGTGACAACCATTCTTGTTGCGAAAGGGCTCCATCTCGATCCAGCTCTGAGTGTCGGATTAATGACAGGGGCACTTACGAGTACACCCGGCTTGGCCGCAGCCTTGCAGGCAACACATGATCCCCTTGCGTCAGTCGGGTATGGGATCGCCTATCCATTCGGGGTTCTCGCTGTCGTCCTGTTCGTCCAGCTGCTGCCCCGCATCGGGAAGATCGACTTGCAAAAAGACTTGGAAGAGACAGCTAATCCAATCCGGACAGCAGGTTCTCCCGTGCTCACTACGCTTGAAGTGACAAACCCTATGCTTCATAAAAGCAGTTTGAACGAGTTGAATTTCGCGCCTTATGACGCTGTCGTCAGTCGGGTCATCCGGGACGGTCATACTATGATTGCTCTAGGTGATACGATTTTGCTGAATGGAGATTATCTAGTCGTCGTTGGGAACGAAACGAAGCTCGATGGGCTGATCGCTTATGTAGGCAATCCCGTCCATACGGACCTGGAAAATCCAGATAATGTCCATCTTCGGAAAGTCACCATCGATGCCGATGAGGTTATCGGAAAAACACTGAAAGAACTACGATTACGCAAAGACCATGGGACAACGGTAACCCGCATTACACGGGAAGGAATTGAACTGACACAAAACCCGAATTTACCATTGATCCGCGGTGACGTGTTGACAATTGTGAGTACGGAACAGCGGCTCGATGAAGTCGAACAGATCTTCACCCGGAAAAAACTCACCATCACAAATTTGGATGTTTTTTCAATTAGCGTGACGCTGCTGCTTGGAGTATTGCTTGGAATGGTACCGATACCACTTCCTGGACTAGGCACCATTCAGTTAGGCACTGCGGGAGGACCGCTTTTTGTTGCTCTGATCATCGGGCATTTCGGTAAGCTCGGACCGATTCATGTCCGCTATTATGGCCCATCCAATCATGTCATCCGCGAGCTTGGTCTTGTGCTGTTCCTAGCGGGCGCCGGAACAACAGCGGGTGCCGGAATTGTCGAAGTGATTCAGACAGAAGGCGTAAAACTGATATTTGGGGGCATTCTGATAACCCTGGTCCCGATATTCGGCGGCTATTTGGCGGCACGGAAGCTGTTGAAACTAAGCGTAGTCCACTCCTTAGGCGGACTATCAGGGGGCATGACGAGCACACCGGCACTTGGTGCTTTGAATCAGCTTATCGATTCGGAAGACCCAGCGATTGCCTATGCAGCTGCGTATCCATTCGCCCTTATACTCGTTGCGATTGCCTCACAATTGATCGTGTTCTTCCTATAGAAAAGACCCTGTCCAACAGCCAATTACAATGGCTGGTGTATAGGGTCTTTTGTTGCGTCAGGTCTGCGCATCCACACGAATGCGAGTATCGCTCCACCGATGAGTACAATCGTTGCGAAGTAAAATGGATAGTCCAGGTCAATGTCGAACAGAATACCTCCTACTATCGGGCCGATCATATTCCCGATACTAGTGAACATGGAGTTCATTCCTCCGACAAACCCTTGTTCATTCCCCGCGATTTTAGACAAGTAGGATGTTGCCGCTGGACGGATTAAGTCAAATCCGACAAATACGACCATCGTTACTGCTAACACTGCAAAATAGGAATTCACTACAGTCATTGCGCCAACTAAGACAGCGGATAAAACAAGGCACAGGTAAATGAGCTTCTTTTCACCTATCCGTTTTGAAAGTCGGTCAAATAGGACAACTTGTGCAATTGCACCGACAATTCCGCTTCCTGTAATTACGATGGCAATATCGGCTGGTGTGAATGCGAATTTGTGATCGACAAACAGGCTGAAAATGGATTCGAACGATGCAAGTCCGAATGACAACACAAAAATCAGGACAAATGCGATGAAGTATATCGGTGCAAAGATCCTTTTGAATCCTGGTTTTTTCGTGTTCATCGTCTCTTCATATTGACGTTCCGGTTCACGTAACATGATGAGCGAAAAGATGGCAGCAAAAAGCGCCAGACCCGCTGCGAAGAAAAACGGGACCCGAGTACCGAATGTCGCGAGAAACCCGCCGATTCCCGGACCGAGGATGAATCCGGTGGAAATCGCTGCCGACATGTAACCAAGCGCCTTCGCGCGGGTTTCGTTCGTAGTGATATCTGCAATGAAGGCTGTGACTGCAGGCATGATGAAAGCTGCACTTACTCCCCCGACAATCCGGGATGCAAATAGGACAGACAGCGACTGGCCGACTGCAAACAGCAGTTCCGATGCACTGAACATGACAAGTCCAATGACAATCATTTTCTTTCGTCCAACTGAATCCACCCAACGCCCTGATAATGGAGATGCGACAAGTTGCGCGACTGCAAAGAATGCAACTAAATAGCCGACTACTTTCCCTGACAAGTGCAATTCATTCATTAATGTGGGCATTACTGGAATTACGAGACCTATGCCTAAGAAAGCAATGAGTAAATTTGTTAATAACAACCATAGTGTAATAGATGATTTTTTCATATATTCCGCTCCTACAAACAGTATCGACCTGAAAATAAGTTATTTTCTCATCTTATCACGGTTATTTGGTGTAACAAAGCTAATTGTTCAAAAGAACCTTGTCGGTGTGACCATTCCTTGTCGCAAGGGTTAAAAAGCTCCGGCGCCTCCACCACCTCCGCCGACCCCGCCTCCTCCTGAAGATGTAGAAGAGGAGGAAGTAGTGGACGCTGCCACTGCACTATCCGCACGGTTCAATTGCAAATAGGCATATGAGCCAATCGGGAAATAATACATGATCGGCGGTACGTAGCCACGCTCATATAACGAGTCCGGTTCAACCAATTTGTTTTCATCCATCGTTTTTGTCCCGATCCCGAAAATTACAGCACGCTTTTGCTCATCATCCAGTTGTTCACTCAAATCAGCGCCCGATACTTCAGGCAGCCGCTGTCTGAAAGCGTCCCATTGATGCTGGATTCCATGCCCTTTGACTGTTTTAGGAGCGTATAACAATCCAAACAATACAAGCAATAAACTTGGGAAAATGGAAAACAATAGCCACATCGGCTGATCGTAGATTCCGAAAAAAATCATTGGTGGAACGAGTAAGAATCCTACTAGAACAGATAGGATACGCACTCCCTTTGCTCCCCCTTTCAGATTGTTTCCATCGATTTCTTCCTTCAAGGCTTTTTCCCAAGAGCTTTGGAGCGTATTATACTTTTCCACTTCTTTCCGAACGGATAATTTGTCTCCCTCCAATACATTCAAATCTTTATAGGAAAACGTTTCGCCGTCACCAAACCCATCGAATAGCCACTCGATGAGCAAGCGCTCGTGCTCCTGTTCGGTATCGCGGCTTATGACGCGAAATGCCTCTTCTCCTTTTTTCTCAATGTACCCTTTTCGAAGTAGATCCAACAATGCCGTCGTTTGGACTTGTGTACTTTCCACATGAGGTACAGTATATCTGAGCGTTGCAGGCAGGCTCATAATCGCTTCCGGAACGAAGTAGGCTTCCGGATATTGTAGGTCGGCTTGAATTTTCCGTTGACGTTGTAAGCGTAAAGCATATCCACCAATCATCAGCAGAAGCAGCACTGCGCCTCCCACAATATACGGCGCTGTCTGCCCTGATAAGTTGTGCATGTTGTCGTAACGGGCTTGAGCGGCTGCTAGTGTCGCTTGCTCCTGCTCCAATTCGGAACGGATTTCTTTGTCACTTGCGGCAGCAATACCGGCAAACAAGGATGCGGCATATCCCACCCGGATGTCCGCATTCGTCCCAGCAGACACTTCTCCAAGTTTAAAGATGACATTCCCTTCTTCATCAGTTGTTCCAGCTCCTCGAGCTGCATCGTACCCCATAGCAATGACGTCATCCGTCGCTTGAGGTGGGTGAATGGAAATCATTACATTTTCAAAATCAGTTTCGTTGCGATCGTCAAAAAAAGGCCAGTAAAATTGAGCCATATCTGAATGTTTCTCTACACCGTTGATAATCATGTAGGATAATTCAATAGAGACAGTTTCGTCTTTTGACTTCCTATGAATTTTATAACTGCCTTCTTCACCTTCGATTTTCAAGGACTTCCCATTTTCTTCAGCATGAAGATCGCGGATTTCGCTACCTTCTTTTGGATATAAATCTCGCGTAATCCCATTGAACGAGCCCTCAAATTCATACGTTAACTGTTCCTTCACTTGCACATTCCCATCCATTTCAAGATGGGCATCAATCCTAAACTCTTTAATCGTATAGTCATCTGCAAATGCTGGAACCGGATAGGCAAGTAATAATACGAACATCACCATGCTTATCAAAACTTTTTTCACGTCCATCACTCCCTTCATTCTATTACGAAATACCCCCGTTATAGTTTCAAATTTCGCTATATTGTTCCCTCTTCCCTAAAATCCGCCAATTTAAAAGCGTCCCATCCATTTCAGGATAGAACGCTTAACATTATTCACCAACTTGAATGACCTGTCTGGAAACTCTTCTTCCTAGAAACCATGCAAGCACCAGAGTAAACGTGTCCGCTACCGGAATCGCCATGATGACCGCTAACGCCGGAGCGACCGGTATGGAAAGCCATTGAACTAGAAATGGCATGGCGAAAACAAGCGGTATGATGACGAGTACTTGTCGGAAGCCTGCAATGAGAAGCGATTGACCTTCTCTTCCTGTTACTTGAAGCAATGTAATCATCGTGTAGGTGATGCCGACGAATGGGAACGTGATGAACACCATTTTCATCATTTGAAGGGCTTCTTTTTGTAAGATCTCATTTGTCGAGAATACTTCTACAATGGCTGAACCCGCCAGGAAACAGAGGATTGTAGCGAAACCACCATATCCTACGCTCAGTAAAATGGTGTTCACAGCGGTTGAACGTTGTTTTTCCGTATTTCCACTGCCATTGAAGTACGCAAGAATCGATTGCACCGATTGGGTGAGCCCAATAATCGGCATGAGAAGCAACATATACACTTTGTTCGCGATATTCCAACTTCCGATTTGTGAGCTGCCTGCCCATGTCAGTAGCTGATGATTGACTAAAAATGCTGTAACTCCAGCGAGAGACTGCAGAACGGTTTGAACGGATCCGATTTTCACCAGACTCCAAGTGATCGTAACCATCTGTTTCATCGGTTGCGGACGATAGGTGAACCAGTAGCCTTTTCTTTTCATCCAGACGATCGCAAGCGCTGCACATACAACTTCACTAATAAGCGTCCCCAGTGCAATCCCTAGGATTCCGAGTCCGAAGCCGAAAGTCAGTACCGCGTTTGCAACTAGATTGATGGCAACTGAGAGGGTAACTATCACCATTTCCGTTTTCGGATGTCCAAATGCCCGAACGACACTGGTCAGTAAGTAACCGAGCGAGCTGAAGATATTACTAATGAGGATCACTCGCATATAGACAATCGCGAGTGCTAGAACTTCTCCAGTTGCGCCCATCTTCCTAAGTACCGGTTCCAGGAAAAACCAAAAAGTGATAGAAATTACCGTATTTAAGAAAAGTGTCATTAGGAAGCCGGTTTGCACATGGGAATCGAGTGCATTCCGATCTTTCTTTCCAAGTAATGAGGAGACCATGATTGCTGTAGAAATCGCAAAAAGCGATTGAATTGCTACAAAAACACCTAACAGTGGTGACACGAGTCCCATTGCAGTCAGCGCACTTTCACTCGCATTGCCAAGATGTCCAGCAAAAGCAGTATCCACAATGCCTGTCATGAGCTCGACGATGAGTGACAGAATCGCAGGCAGTGAAAATATAAAAATCAGCCGATTGACCGAATAACGGGTATAAATGGATTCTTCCATCCAACATCCCTCCAATACCCTTAGTCTATCCGAATAACCGGACACCTATTGTCTTATTTGAAAAACTGATTATTCCTGAATTTCAAAGACTTTTTTCATGGAATGATAGGGTTCGAAATCACGTTCGAATTCTCGGTCCAATATCTCGAATTCCGTAACGTCTGCAAGTGGAAGCAGGCAATAGTCCTCTCCGTATGCGTACAAATGGAGGCCATCACTGCGCAGTACGTAGCTGATAGGTGCTACCGTTTGGACCTTCCCCTTCACAGTCAGCTGCAATAATTGCTCGGAGTCAAAACACGTATTTATCGCAGCATACACGCCCTCCTCCATCGATACCGGTTCGTCTACGACGTCTACTACGAAGTATTCCGAAGCATCTTGTTCCAATAGATGGACGAAATCCGGTTCAATTAGCGCTAGCTTTGAAAGGATACTTGTCATTTTATCCTCATGGGAAATCTGATCGAATAGGGACAACGCAAAAATGACTGTCTGCAAGTCTTTTTTTGTAAAGAAACTACGAGACAGCTTATAAGACGGTTCTATATAAATCCCACCGTCATTACCTTGCTTTGTATACACCGGGATCCCTTGAACAGACAGACGATCGACATCCCGCTGAATCGTTTTTACACTCACTTCAAATGCTTCAGCTAGGTCGCGATGCGTGGTTTTTTTCGTTTTCAGCAAGTAAAGCAGGATTTCCAACTGTCGACTCTTCAAAGGCTTGTCCCCCTATTCACTTCTCAAGTAATGCGTAATCGAAGTCAGCAAATGATTCGATCAGTTGTCCCTTTTCATGGAATGATAATGAGCGAGTGACATCGTTCGGGATGATTAAACAATGCACACCTGCGCTTATTGCTGCAATCGATCCATTGTAGGAGTCCTCTACTGCAATCGCTTCGTCTGCAGTAACACCTAGACGTTCCAATGCCACGTTATAAATGGCTGGGTTCGGCTTCACTTCTTCCACATCCTCTGCTGAAACGATGATAGGGAAGTATTCCAGCAAGCCGTATTGCTTCAAGAACCCTTCAATCCAAGTCAATCTCGAACTGCTCGCAACTGCCAGCAGTACTCCACGCTGTTTCAGCTGTTTGACTGTATCTAAAAAACCATCACGCAATGCGAGTTGTTCTCGAATCGTTTCGAAACGCAAATTGACTTGGTCATGAAAAATAGTCCGGTCCATAGGGACTTCGAGTGACTGGTCAATGAAGTCGAATAATGCGCCGTCCGTTGACCCTACCACTTTCACGAATTCCTCCAACGTCAAATCGAATCCATGCTGCTCCTTCAAGATTTCTTGATAAATATCAAACCAAGCTGATTCTGTATCTATAATCGTTCCATCAAAATCGAATATGACTGCTTTCTTCACACTTTTTCCCCATTTCCTATGCGAACTCTTTCTACTGTCCTCATTATAGGGGGTGGGGGTCAATTGGTCGAACAAAAAAAGTGCGATGTCTCCGCATCGCACTTTCTGTGCCTTAAGGTTGGAATATGACTTTAATGCAGCCATCCTCTTTTTTATCGAAAATGGAATAGGCATCTGCAGCATCTTCCAGTTTCACTTTGTGGGTAATGATGTCAGTCGGGTCAAATTCGTTTGCTTCAATTTTCTTATACAGCTCAGGCATCAGGTGGATGACAGGCGCTTGCCCCATTTTTAGGGAGACGTTTCTAGTGAAAAAATCACCTAACGGGAAGTTGTTAGCATCTGTTGCATAGACACCCGTCAATTGCACTGTACCAAACTTCCGCACAACTTCCGAAGCGGTCACGATCGGGCTGATCGTTCCAAATTGGTTGTCTCCACTCGAACCGAATTCTTCTCCCGGCTGAACAGTTCCATCCATTCCAACACAGTCAATGACGACATCAGCTCCGCCTTTTGTCTCTTCGTGCAGCAATTTACCGATTTCATCATGTTCCTTGAAGTTATACGTTTCCACTTTGTTTGTTTTCTTCGCATGTTGCAAACGATAGTCCACATGATCTACTGCAATGACACGTTTGGCGCCTTTCATCCAGGCGAATTTCTGGGCCATTAAACCAATCGGACCTGAGCCTAAGATGATTGCTGTATCTCCCTTTTTCATTCCACTATGGATCACACTCCAGTACGCTGTAGGGATGACATCTGAAAGCAGTGCGATTTGTTCATCTTTCAACTCGCTATTTTCCGGAACTTTGAAGGATGTGAAATCTGCATATGGAACATGCAAATACTCGGCCTGGCCACCAGGGTAATTCCCGTTTTGCTCTCCAAAACCGAACAGGCCGCCAACTTCGCCATGCGGATTGGAATTGTCACATTGGCTCTCCATCTGGTGCTGGCAGAAGAAACACTCCCCGCATCCAATATTGAATGGTATGACGACACGGTCGCCTTTCTTCAACGTTTTCACGTCAGATCCTACCTCTTCGACAATTCCCATAGGCTCATGGCCTACTACATAGTCTTGTGCGGGCTGAATCCCACCGTGATAGAGGTGCAAATCCGATCCGCAAATTCCGCTTGTAGTAATCCGGATGATTGCATCACGATTGTCTTGTATCCCCGGCGTCTTCACTTCTTTTGTCACCATCGACTCTTTCCCTTGAAACGTCACTGCTTTCATACGATCACATCCTTTTTCTAAGTTGTTCAGTTTCTACCCTCCTCTCTTATTCGTAAACAGACATGAAGAGATAGAAAGAATCCCTATTAACGATCGGAATATTCCCATTGCTCGCTATACTTGAAGAAAACCATTGTGAAAACAGGAATCTGGTTGACTACAAATATGCAGTTGAGGACTCTCGCAATCGGAACCCCTCAAAAAATCGATACTGTAAAAGAATAAGAACTCTTATCCTGCATCTGCAAGCAAAAAGTTGCTGAAGCATATTTGTCTTTGGATGGGTTCCATCTGGATGACCAGATAGCAGTGCACAAAAAAGATCCACATGGAGTCACCGTGCTTGAAGCACTTGCCGATGATTGGCGAGATAAGTTCGGGAAACGTTTGGAAATAGCACTTTCGACCAGTTGATATCGGAAAGGATCATAGATGGATAGAGTGGTTGCCAGAAAATTTGTACTGTTGTATACTCGAGTCACTTACATAACTGACCGTACGGGTGCTTGAGAGAATCAGGCTGAGATAGCAGATGAATCCGCTGCTGACCGCATCTGATCTGGATAATGCCAGCGTAGAGAGCCGTGATCGTAGGATCATTGGGTACCCGGGAACCCACTCCTCGACCGTCTGCGCTTTCAGACGGTCTTTTTTTGTGAGAACACAAGCAAAAGAGGAGTTGGAGTTCGATGAAAAAGTTGAAGTTCACTGATTTACTCATTACGGTTATGGTCGGTATTGTGTTCGGCATCCTCATGAAGTTTTGGGATGACTTGTATACCGTCGTCAAACCGATGATGCCGGTGGCGCGACAATTGCTCTATGGAATGTGGTTCATGAATGGAGTATTTGCATTTTTGCTCATTCGTAAGCCCGGTGTTGCGCTGATTGCCAGTATTGCCGGTGCAGGTCTTTCTGCATTCATCGGCCATGGTTTGGAAGTTCTGATTTATGGGTTTGCCCAAGGTCTAGCTGCAGAATTATTGTTTGCTGCATTCCGATACAGAAAGTTTTCTATGATCATCGCAGGACTCGCTGGGATCATGTCGTGTATTGCCAGTTTTGGATTGGACATGTTTTACGGATATGCTGACTTGGAATCGTGGGCACTTGTTGTAAAGTATGGATTGCGTGTAGTTAGTGCGTTCATCTTTACGGGTGTGTTTGCAGTGCTCATCGTTCGCGCATTAGAAGCTACGGGCATTACACATTCCATACGACCGGTGGCGAAAGAAGAATATTCGCTGCTTGACCGGTGAGTGGGATGGAAATCACCCAACGAGAAGTTGCTTTCAGTATCACAAAGTTACGGTTGAAGTTTCCTGGAGAGGATTCTTTGTTATTCAAGGATCTTTCATTTTCCGTCAGAAAAGGTGAAAAAGTGTTGCTGCTCGGTCCTAGCGGTTGCGGGAAGTCCACACTGCTCCAAGTGGCGAGTGGCATCGTCCCGCATTCCTTCGAGTTACCGATGAAAGCTGAAACACTGGCCCTTCCTAAGTCATGGGGGTTTGTCTTCCAAGATCCAGATACACAATTTTGCATGCCTTATGTAGATGAGGAGCTTGCCTTTGTATTGGAGAATCTACGGATTGCTCGCGAAGAAATGCCAGGGTTAATTCGTAAAATATTAGATAGGGTAGGGCTTCATCTGCCAGAGATCCACACGCCCATTCTGGAACTGTCCCAAGGCATGAAACAACGGCTAGCGTTAGCATCCGTTTTGCTCATGGAGCCTGAGGTGCTGTTTTTGGACGAACCATCTGCCCTTCTCGACCCTGAAGGAACAGAGCAAATCTGGAAATCTATAAAAGCGGCAACTTCTGAACAAACGGTCGTCATTGTAGAACACAAAATTGAACAGATTGTTGGGTGGATTGACCGTGTCATTCTGTTTACTGACGATGGAGAAATATTAGCGGATGGTCCGCCCGATACGATTTTCAGTGATTACAAGAACGAATTCATCAAGTATGGGATTTGGTATCCAGGCGTATGGGAGGATTATTTGGATTCGGAAGCATATAAAACGTTGTCTGAAAATCGGTCGTCTGCACGGACGGCCGAAGTGCTAAAGGTCGCTGAGTTTAGCGGTTATCGTGGCAAGAAGCCTGTAATTCAAGTGGCAGATGGATCCATAATGAAAGGTTCATGGGTGACGATTTTAGGGGAGAACGGGTCTGGGAAAAGCTCATTTCTCTTGTCATTGATGCAGTTGTTGACAACGTCGGGGACGTTACAAGTGAATGGAAAATCCATTGATCAAGAAAAACGGCGTAAATCGCTGCCCGTCGGATTATCACTTGTCTTTCAGAATCCTGAGCTCCAGTTTGTGACAAATACGATCACTGAGGAACTCATGATTTCATTGAAAGGAATCTCCCCGAGTGAAGCAGAACAGCATGCAAAAGAAATGAGTGAGTTATTCAACTTGCCCGCTTCAGCTCAACGCCATCCTTACCAGTTATCCGTCGGTCAAAAACGACGGCTCAGCGTCGCAACTGCCCTCTCCCCTTCAACAGACATTTTGCTGTTGGATGAACCAACCTTTGGTCAGGATGCACGCAATACGTTTGCACTTCTGGAAAAGTTGGAATCGCTGCGCATGAATGGAATGACCATTGTAATGGTGACGCACGACTTGGAGATTGCAGACAATTTTGCTACGGACCATTGGGTAGTGGCAAATGGAAAACTTACCTTGCGTTCACAAGCAGGAGGTGTTACAGATGCCCGCTTGGTTTACGCCTGATCGCGAAACGTGGTTATTCCGTGTGAATCCTGCATTGAAGTTTGCAACCTTCGTATCGCTGCTGCTGATCACTCTTTTCACTAGGAATTTGTCTTTCGTCAGTTGGCTAGCTGTTCTTTTCGGTATCCTGCTATACGGATTCAGTGGATTCCCGATTAGAAAGTTAGCTTTGCTGTCCGTCCCTCTAATCATCTCATTCGCTTCTTCAGCTTTTACTATGATGCTGTTCGGCAAAGGAGAGACCGTGTTATGGCAATGGGGTATCTTTAAAATTTCCGAGGAGAGTATTCACCACGGATTGCTGCTTGGCACAAAGTCTTTAACTTTCGGTCTTGTCGGCTTTACTTTCCTGCTCACTGTGCAACCTGTGTTGTTCTTTTACGCGATGATGCAGCAATTCCGTTTACCGTCCAAATACGCCTATAGTTTCATCGCATCTATCCGGTTGTTGCCTGTTGTTGTGGAGGAGATTCAAGTCCGGTCGAATGCTTTGAAAGTACGCGGCATCACCTTTTCTCACGGTCCGAGAGGTTGGAGTGAACGGATTCAAGCGTATGCGGTCCCCTTGTTCGCTCAAAGTATCCGCAGAGCACAACGGATCGGGATTGCGATGGAAGCGAAGCAGTATCAGATGGGGGCAGCTCGTACGTACTTTTATCCGACTTCCTATAGCCGGATGGACGCGGTATTCATTGGGGTAGTTACAGTGAGTGTTGCTGGCGTTGTGATGTTAGCATTCGGCTTGAAATAAGTGAAAAAACAGAAGCCCCGAATAACGGGACTTCTGTTTTTTGCTTTCTACGATAGTGCTTCACTGCTGTGATGTTAGGCCGTCAAGTGCTTGTTTTGACGCGTGATGGGTTAAAATGTGCGGTAGTTTTTGCTCCGCGGGCGACTGGAGGGGAATCCCGTTTTGCGTTTATGAGCGCTTTTTGTGATTTATGATCAATTTTCCAGGTTTATGAGCGTGTTTCACAGAGTTATGAGCACTTCTCCTAGTTTATGAGCGCTTTCACAGGTTTATGAGCACTTCCCCTAGGTTTATGAGCACTTCCCCTAGTTTATGAGCGCTCGACTAGTTCTGAAGCTGCGTGTTCTTCTGCAGCAGGCACTATTCCAGCTGCGATCGCTTCGCTTCGAAGCTCGTCCCGGAATTTAGGGTGCGCGATGGCAATCAAAGCTTCCGCACGTTCGCGGAGCGACTTGCCATGCAACTTAGCAATGCCGTATTCTGTCACGATGCAATCCACTTCGTTTTTAGAGGTTGTCACTACCGAACCCGGTGCCAGATTCAGTTTAATACGGGACATGGAGTCATTTTTCAATGTCGAGTACATGCAGATGAACCCTTTCCCGTTTTTAGCTAATTGCGCGCCGCGTGCAAAATCTGCTTGTCCGCCAGTGGATGAATAATAAGTTCCGGCAATCGTTTCAGAAGCACATTGACCATACAGGTCCACTTCTGTCGTTGCATTGATCGATACAATATTGTCTTCTTTTGCGATTTCAAAAGGATCATTCACGACACTGACTGGTAAAAATTCGACGCTAGGATTGTTATGAAGGAACTCATAAAGTCGCTGTGTACCGTAGGCAAATGTCGTCACAATTTTCCCTGGATGTGTCCGTTTGTTCATCCCTGTTACAGCACCTGACGCGACGAGATCCACAATTCCATCCGTCAACATTTCAGTATGGATCCCTAAATCACGATGATCTCTCAGCATACTCATCACAGCGTTCGGAACTGCACCGATTCCCACTTGCAGCGTATCCCCATTATGAATTTCGGACGTGATATAACTTGCTATCTTTTTATCCTTTTCACTGCTGATCGGACACTTTTCCTCCGTCAGTAGTGCGTCGTGTTCCACATAGCCGGCGATTTGGCTCATGTGTATCTGGTTTTTCCCGAATGTGCGTGGCATGTGCTGATTCACTTCGAGGATGAAAGGGATCTTGCCGATGAACTCGGAGACATAATCCGCTTGTGTTCCGAGAGAAAAGTATCCATGCTCATCCGGTAAGGATGCAACCGCCATGACGACTGGACGTTTCAATGTGTCCCGCAACAACCTTGGTACCTCATTGAATACGTTCGGAACGAGATCGACGGCCCCGCTTTGGAATGCCTTCCGGGTTGCCCCGCTCAAAAAGTAAGACGTGTGCGACAAATGACCTTTCATTTCTCCGCGAATATAAGCCCGCTCACGCAAGGCAAGCATTTGGTGAACGGTCACATGATCCAATTGTTCATAATTCGCTTCTAACAAATCCAGTAACAAGTGAGGCTCCCCATTTGCTATCGGTATAATGATATCTGTGCCAGGTTGCATTAACGCCATTAGTTCTTGCTCGCTCAAATGTTTCGTCATGGTTGAGTTAACAGCTCCAGTTCATATGATGCTTCGATTATATCTCAGACTGAGCGCCCGCTCAACAAGGAGCTGTACAAGTCAATTGCTTTACCATACAAACAAACCTTCCGCTTCAATCAGCGAAAGGTTTGTTTCTCATTCCTTTAGTCAACCAGACGATTGTTCCTGCTACTGCTAACAGACTGATCCATATGGAAACAACGAAGTAAGGCGGTCGATATGTCATTTCGATCGTATTGGAACCTGATTCAATCGGGATCGCTGTAAACGCATAATTCGCTTTCCATACAGAAACTTTTTTTCCATTCACTTTCGCCGTCCATCCCTTTTCAAATGGGATCGGCATCACTGCAAAAATGTCTCTACTTGAATTATCCAGCTGAACGGTTACGTGCTCTCCTTGCCACTCAACGGCGGCGCCAGAAGTCTCTGCGTTCTCCCGCTCAGCTTTTTCAAGAGTCGTATAATCCTCAGCGTAAAGCGCTAAATCACTGAATGTATACGTCCCTTCAGGCACTCGGATTCGAATGGTCTCTTCAGAAGGAATCCGGATCGTTATGTCATTGACACGTGTACGATAAATCGAATCCGTCCGTTTACGGGTTGTTTTATACTCATTCACCTTAAGGTGAAAACCTATGTCTGCAGTTGAGCGTTCCAAGTGGAATGATACATACG
This sequence comes from Sporosarcina gallistercoris, assembly GCF_050459885.1. GTDB lineage: Bacteria > Bacillota > Bacilli > Bacillales_A > Planococcaceae > Sporosarcina > Sporosarcina gallistercoris_A. The sequence continues at coordinate 40,993 of NZ_JBCMNO010000004.1, forward strand.
TGTCCTCTTTCAACAGACCGACATCCGACACTTTTATATCGACCCCGCCATTCTTTCCGGTAACGACAAGCTTGTCATTTTCATAAGCAGCTCGGACAGGTTGAACCGTAACCTTGTCCTTCAAATTCTCCACACTAGGTGCCTGCTCTGAGGTGTCCTTCCATTTCTCTAAAATCACTCCATCTAACATGGCATGTTCACGAGCGATTACGGGACTATCCTCTAACTCTTCTTCTGTATAGATTCGATCCGTCGTCCGCACAAATGGCAGACGATGGTTGCTTTCAAACGCTTTGAACTTTCCATTTTGGGCAACTTCTTCGAAATCGAACGGGACAGGATTCCCCTTATCGGAACGGATCGCATAGACGCCGTTCAATAAGCTATAAAGATTTGCACGTCCGCCGAATCCAGCATAGCGGCTGACACTTTCCCGACCCATATCGATTGACAGGTCATCCAAGTAAAAGTGCAGCAAGTGCTGATTTAAAATACTCGAGTAAATGCTAGTCCCCAAAAAGTCCTGGACAATGGGCGTGTTGTTACGTGTCCCGATCATCCATTCAATTCGAGCAAGCGGATCCTCCTCCCCCTTCGTCAATTGCTGAATAAGTTCTCGTGAGGCGCTCCCATTGTAGGCATCGCTTGTGAAAAAAGACTGCGGTATCCCTTGTCCTTGAACTTGCTCCACCTTAGGGTGATTTCCTGTCAACTTTTCTTCTTGGTATAAATTCACCGTGACTAGTGTGAAAGCGATCATTGCCGTCCACAATGCGATATCCCAATGTTTGAATTGGCGAACGGCAGCTAACATCACGAATGCGCAAGTAATCAGCGCCATCACAACTAAACTATCGGCATAGAGACTCGGCTTCCCTTCCAACTCCATATTGGAAAAAAGAATGTACACCGCGATCGTACCTAGTGCCGCCACCCCTGCATGCTTGACTTGTACTTCCTTCCAATTTTGCAGTGTAACTGCAATCATTCCACCAGAGGCCAGCATGAGCATATGCTCCCAACGGAATTGGGGCGCGGATAATCCGTTAAATATACTGCCAACCGCAGGTGAGGCATGCAACACAGCCAACACGACGGTCATGATTGCAAACAACCGATAGGCTTTCTTTTTATACAGCGGGAAAAGGAATAGGCAGATGACTGCAAATGCAGGTAAAACGACCAACTTCCCGTCAGATAGAATATTTTCCGTCATCTCGAAAAGAGGGATTTCCCCTTCAAACGGGGGTCTGAAGTTATTCAAATACCCATAAACTGCAGGGATGAAGAAAGGACTACTAATCGCAGCACCAAGCAAGCCACCCATAAGAAACTGAACGATTTGCCGCTTTTTCTTCACCTCGTACCCGACTAGTGGGATGAACCAACGAAAAACTATGTAGATGAATGCCAAAAGGAAGTTAATATAGGCAAAATAGAAGTTGTCCGCCATACTGAGCGCCACTGCGGTGATGAACCACCCGGGTTTCCCATGACGCATGATCCGCTCTGCTCCAATGAGCAGTAACGGCAAAAACAACATGGCATCCGCAAAGAACTCCCAATAGGTCACATGGCGGAAGTACAAAATACTGACTCCATACATGACGGCCGCGATATAGGAGAACTGCGTTTTCAATCCGATCATACGGAAGAAAATTGTAGTGATAAGCAATATCCCTGTCAATCTGATCATACTGACAAACACAGTTACATCCGCCCAATATTGAAGTTCAGGTGTCGGCCGTAAACCACTCCATTCCAGAATCATTGTAATCGCTGCCGTCGTTAGAAACACAATGGACGTAGAAAAGTAATAACCAAGCTGAGAAAACGTTCCTCCTCCTAATCCGAACCGTTCCGAGTAAAAGAAATTCCCTTCACGCATCGATTCATATAGGAAATGTTTGAATGGAATCATTTGAGATAAGCCGTCATTCGGACCAACCACATAGCGCCCTTGCATCCATTCCGAGAGCATGAACCCATGTGCTGCGGCAGCCGTTAGTGCACTCACAATTATAAGGCCGATCCAATGCTTTTTAGTCATCATGCCGCTTTCAGCACCTTTCCAGTAACAAAGAATGTAACAGGTACTGTAACAATCATTGCCGCCAGCGGCGCAATACTACTGTTCACACGCAATCCATCAACTAGTACGTATAGCAGCACGGCCGTCACTGCAATGTTGACAAGTTGCGTCAATGGATACATCAAAAATTTCTTCAATGTCGGTTTCACTTTGTATGTCACATAACTATTCAAGAAAAATGAAATGATCATGCTCAATAGGACTGCACTGAAATGGGCGATCATATAAGCCAGGCCCATCCCTTTCAGTCCAAGCAAGTAAAACCCGTAGTATGTTGCTGTATTGACAACGCCAACTATGGCGAATGTGATGAATTCACGAACTTCGAATTTTGGCATGAGCGACTGGTTTTCCTTTCACCGCAGCACTTGTACGTCGAACAAGATAATGCGGGCGTTTTTTCGTTTCGTTATAAATCCGTCCAACATACTCGCCTATTATGCCAAGTGATAATAACTGGACGCCTCCGAGGAATAAGACGGCTGATATGATCGTAAAGTATCCGGGAACATCCACCCCATTCCGAATAATTCCGATCAACGAGATCGCTATATACGAGATTGCCAGAAACAGACTGAATAATCCTGCATAAAAACACAAACGCAGCGGCTTCGTATTGAACGATACAATGCCATCGACCGCGTAATTTAAAAGTTGTTTAAAAGACCACTTCGTCTCGCCGTGCTTTCGTGTGACATTGTCATAACTAATCGTCTTCTGTTCCAATCCAATCCATGAATACAGTCCTTTGGAGAAACGATTCCCTTCACTGAGCTGAAGCAAAGAATCAACCGCGCGACGGCTTAGTAAACGGAAATCCCCTTCACCATCATGCAACTCGACATCTATGGTTTTGTTCACTCCCCAATAGTAAGCTCGCGAAAGTAAGGATCGAATCGGAGAGTCCCCTTTCCGATTCCGTTTTGCAATGACCTGGTCATATCCCTCTTCATATCCGCGGATCAGCTGGGGAATCAATTCAGGCGGATGCTGCAAATCGGCATCCATCAAAATCACAGCATCCCCTTTAGCGTATTCAAGCCCTGCTAAAATGGCAGCCTCTTTCCCAAAGTTCCGGGTAAAGGATACATATTCAACTTCTGGATAATCAATGATAGCACCACGGATTTCATCCATTGTTTTATCGTCACTTCCATCATCGACAAATAACACTTCATAAGGCAATCCACTGGACGCCATAGTATCACTCAACGCTTTCATCATCGTGTAAATATTGCCTTCCTCGTTATACGAAGGGATGACAAATGAAATGAACAAGTGTTTCATTACGAGCACCTGCTTTCTGAATTTGTGCCAACGGCTCTCTTTCCAATACCCGTTTTCTAAGGAAATATCACTTTTCGAGTACGATAGATTAATTTCAGAATGATTCGAAAGTTAATTGGGAATCTGCAGAGTGCTGGTGGTGTTCATTCTCCATCCCATACTTCAATTTTCAACGTGTTCTGTGAATTGTTCCTCTTATTGCAACCACTTCATATTCAGCGCATACTTATCTATGTTCATTTTAGAAGACAGGAGTTTGACCAATGATTTCAACTAGTGACCTAATTTCACAAGATCCGTGGGAAGCTTATTTAGACGTGGATACCCACGGACGCCAAGTTCTTTCCAGCATTGAATTTACGACGACCTACTTATGCAATATGCGCTGTGAACACTGTGCGGTTGGCTATATGCTTCAACCAAAAGATCCCGATGCGCTTCCGATAGAGTTGCTGATCCAGCGACTCGAGGAAATTCCCCATTTACGCACCATCAGTTTAACAGGTGGTGAGCCGATGTTTTCTAAACGGTCGGTAGAACACTATGTGCTGCCACTCCTTCAATACGCGCATGAACGTGGCGTACGCACCCAGATGAATTCCAACTTGACGATGCCTCTTGAGCGTTATGAAATGATTGCTCCATATCTCGATATTCTTCACATTTCCCATAACTGGGGAACTGTTGAAGATTTCGCTGAGGGAGGATTCGCAAATATGGAACGTATTCCTACCTTCGAACGACGTGCTGACCAATTTAAGAGGATGATTGAAAACAGCCGTGCATTGGCAGACTTAGGGGTAATGGTCTCTGCGGAAACGATGTTGAATCGGAGAACGCTTCCTCATTTACAAAAAATCCATGAGCAAGTTGTCCACGAAATGAAATGCGCAAGACACGAAATCCACCCGATGTATCCAAGCGACTTCGCTTCAACGCTAGAAGTACTTTCGTTGGAGGAAACCCGGACGGCGATACACGAAATCCTTCAATTCCGTAATCGATCCACTTGGATGCTGTTTGGAACGCTGCCTTTCTATTCCTGCAGCCCGAACGCTGCAGATCAGAAACTTTTGGCTGAACTCCAGGCCAGCCCTCATGTTTCCGTCCGAAATGATCCAGATGGCCGTTCCCGCTTGAACGTTAATATTTTCACTGGGGATGTCATTGTGACTGATTTTGGAGATGTGCCACCACTGGGTAATATTCAACATGGAACCCTCCCGGACATGTATGAAGCATGGCAACAGCACCCGCTCGCGAAATCTGTTAGCTGTCATTGTCCTGCTGTCCGTTGCCTTGGTCCGAATTTACTTGTTAAGAATGCTTACTATAAAGAGATCGACTTCACAAACAGGAGAAATGTAATGGTATAATAGTCATTAACAAGCGGATAAGGGGAGGAAACGTTATGTATACAAAGGTTTTTTTAGCAACTGCTTTTACAAGTAAGTCACGGAAAGAGATAGATGTATTAAAAGATTGCCTGTTCTGTATTGACGAAGACGGGATGATTGAACGCATTGTACGCCCTGAGCACTCCGATTACGAAAAAGTCCTTCATCAGTATTTACATACAGATGTGTTCCAAAAGATTGATGGAGGGTCCTATTTGCTTCCTGGTTTTGTGGACTTGCACGTCCATGCTTCTCAATGGACTCAAGCTGGAACGGCACTGGATATTCCTCTTCATGACTGGCTAAGTACGTATACCTTCCCTTCTGAAGCGAAATTTGCAGATCTGGATTATGCAAAACCAGTTTACGAAGATGTCGTCAGTACACTTCTTGCAAACGGCACCACTACTGCACTTTACTTTGCGACAGTTCACAAAGAGGCGAGTGTATTGCTCGCTGACATTTGTGCTAAGCAAGGCCAGCGCGGTTTAGTAGGTAAAGTTGTTATGGACCTAGTTCAAGAATGTCCAGATTATTATCGTGATGCGGATACGCAGAGCGCTTTGCAAGATACCGAAGAATTCATCCTTCAAGTCAAGGAAATTGCCAAGACTACTAAGCAAGGCGTCTATCCCGTTGTCACTCCACGGTTCATCCCTACTTGTACTGATGAAGTACTGACAGGTCTTGGTGCGCTGGCAGCCAAATACGATACACACATCCAATCCCATTGCAGTGAAAGCGATTGGGCACATCAGCACGTCCAGGAGCGTTTCGAAAAAAACGATGCCCAAGCACTTAATGACTTCGGATTGCTGCAGGACAAGTCTGTCATGGCTCATTGCAATTTCCTTTCCGATGAGGATGCCAAGTTATTTGCCGAAACTGGCAGCGCGATTGCCCATTGCCCGGTTTCAAACGCATATTTTGCAAATAGCGTCATTCCAATTTCCAGATTTGCTGATATAGGCGTCGATATCGGGCTTGGGTCAGATCTATCAGGAGGATTTTCACCCAGCCTTTACGATAACTCGCGTCAAGCTGTCATGTCATCCCGCATGTTGGAAGATGGAGTGGATCCACGTGTCCCTGCTGACGAACGAGGAGTGAAAGATTCCCGTATTACAATTGCAGAAGCGTTCCACTTAGTAACTGCTGGCGGCGGGGCAAGTCTCAGTCTGCCGATCGGACGTTTGGAAGAAGGGTATGCTTGGGATGTTCAACGTGTGGATACAACAATCCCGACTGCAAAGCTACCGATATTCGACCCTGACGAACCACTGCTCGATATTTTGCAAAAAATCATGTATCTTGCAAGACCAGAAAATATCCGGGATGTATGGGTTCAAGGTGAACTGGTCCATTCTCGTAAATGAATCGAGTGAATGACTGTTCCATTCAAACGGTTCAACCCATTGTTATGATAATAAAAAATTCCAGTTCACCTTGGTTAATTCTTTGTATATAGGGATACAATGTATTAATAACCGCTCTAAATGAGCCCTACCATCTATGAAAGTTGTGCCTTTTACTTATAATTACATTTCCCTCTCATTTAACCACTTTCATAGGTATTTCGAATACTTTGCTAATTAAATCGTGATATTCGCTTTGATAAGGGCTATACTTAGACGCTGTAGATTTATACTTATTTCGCCCTATATTAGATGTTTCTTTTTTGATGGATGAACTTATTTAACCTTCTTATTTTCTTCTGCTCATAATTGAGTGACAGATTCAATTTTACATCACGGAAGAACAGCTATTGAGTGAAGTACGGTGTATCTACAAACCCAAAAAAGGAGGAATACGCAATGTCTGAAACGCAAGGACCAAAGAATACAACAGGCAAAAAAGGGATGAGCCGTCGTAATTTCATGAAAAACACGGGTCTTCTTGCCGGTGGATTAGTCGGCGGTGGGTTGTTCGGCGGGCTGATCACCAATCAGATTAACAAAAAGCCTGCAACTGGCAAAAAACCTGCAGCCACTGAGAACAAGGACATGGAAGCTCGTACGTTCTTCAGTAAGAGCGAGGATTTCGAAACGATTTCCGCTGCTACTGAACGTCTTTTCCCTAAAGACAAACTAGGTCCAGGAGCAATCGGTCTTGGAGTTCCTTACTTCATCGACCGTCAGCTCTCTAGTGACTGGGGTTCTAATGCAAAAGAATACATGAAAGGCCCGTTTCCGCAAACTCAGGAAGCTGCCTATTATGAGGACCAAAGCAGAGATCAGAATAAGCAAGGACCTAACTCGGTTACCCAAGTTTCTGCACCCACTCCTCGCTATCAGACTCGTATGAATCGCGGAGAAATCTTCAGAGAAGGTGTTAGAACACTTCAAGCCACAGCACAGTCGAAGCATAAGAAGAAATTCTTTGAACTCGAAGGTGAACAAATGGACGAAATCCTAACGATGATGGAAGAAGGAAAAGTTCGAATGAATGGTATCCATTCCACCGCTTTCTTCAACCTATTGCTTCAAACGACCATTGAAGGGGCGTATGCAGACCCTGTCTATGGTGGAAACCGTAATATGGCAGGCTGGAAAATGAAAGAATTCCCTGGACCTCGCATGGGGTATCTCGGACAGATTGAAGATGAAGAATTTGCAGTGATGAAGCAGGAAAGCCTACGCGATTATCAAGAGATGTGGGGCTAGGAGGAAACTAAATGGCTAAAAAACTAGAAAAAGTAGACGTTGTAGTTGTTGGAAGTGGATGGGCTGGCGGTATTGTATCTGCAGAAGCTGCTAAAGCAGGTCATAAAGTCGTAACACTCGAACGTGGAAAACCCGTTGATCGCCAAGATTACGTCGGCGTGAAAGATGAACTTCGCTTTTCAGATCGTTATGAAATGATGCAGAATCTTGCACCCGAAACGATTACTTCACGCAATACGTTAGACGAAGAAGCATTGCCAGTCCGTACACGCAACGAGATGATGGCAGGAACTGACCTTGGTGGCGGCAGTGTCCACTGGGCAGGAGCTACGTATCGTTGGAGACCGATTGACTTCGAAATCCGCACGAAAACAATTGAACGGTATGGTGAAAAGAAAATTCCAGAAGGCATGATTATCCGTGACTGGGGAATTTCTTACGATGAAATGGAACCATACTACGACAAGTGGGAAAAAACAGCAGGGATTTCAGGAGAACCGGATCCACTCGGCGACAAGCGCTCAAGTGATTATCCGAACCCTCCGATGAAGGAATCACCGGCAATCCGCTTGTTTAAAGATACGACGAAAAAGATGGGGTACCACCCTTATCAGGTGGCTTCCGCCAACCTTTCTCAATCGTACAAAAATCCGGATGGTGAAACAATCGCCCAATGTATGTTCTGCTCTTATTGTACCGAGTATGGATGTGACTTCGGTGCAAAATCAGATCCGCTCGTAACAGTAATCCCGACAGCGGTCAAAACAGGCAACTGTGAAATCCGTACCAACTCCCTTGTTCGTCGCGTGCTGCATGAAAACGGCAAAGCGACAGGCGTCATGTATGTCGACCTTCGGACAGGTATGGAATATATTCAACCAGCTGACGTTGTTGTACTGGGAGCTTTCTCGTTCACAAACAACAGACTTCTTATGCTTTCGAAAATCGGCGAGCAGTATGATCCTGTCACTCGTAAAGGGGTTATTGGACGTAACTTTAACGGTCAATTCAATATTACGTTCCTGGGAGCACGTGGCTTCTTCGATAAAAAGAAGTTCAACTTATTCATGGGGGCTGGAGCACTGGGCGGTACATTAAGTGACTTCGCTGGTGATAATTTCGATCACACTGACCTTGATTTCATCAACGGCGGCGGCATCGAATTACGTCAGTATGGGCATGGACCTATCGCTACTAACAGTGTTCCTAAAGGCACAAAAGGCTGGGGCCCTGAATTCAAAGAGAAATCCGTTCACTATACGAACCGTAGTTTAGTGGCTTGGTATACACCGGCGGTTATGTCGTGGTGGCACAACTATACGTCACTCGATCCGACGTACACGGATGAGTTCGGCGATCCATTGCTACGAATTACTAACAAATATACCGATCACGATAAAGCCATGGCTAAGTTCGGGATTGAAAAATGTACCGAAATCATGAAAAACATGGGCGCGGACATTGTCGATCCAGATGAGATCCCTGAAGAGTTCGACCATATTTACGATGGCGGACACTACGCAGGCGGCGTGAGTATGGGGGAAGACCCTGAAACGTCTGCGATCAATAACTACTTGCAATTATGGGATATGGAAAACCTATTCGTCGTTGGCGGATCTGCATTCCCACAATTCGGTGGCCACCACCCTACTGCAACAATCGGTGCTCTTTCATACCGTGCTTCAGAAGGGGTTATCAAGTATTTGAAGGAACCTGGTCTTCTAACACAACCTAAAAAAGAAGGCGCCAAAGCATAATATCTGATCCTATAGAAAAGGACTGTCCAGAACGTCAGTGAACTCTGACTTCTGTGACAGTCCTTTTTCTTTCTCAATGCTCAGTCCTGTAGTTGGATGCTGCTTTCGAGGGCTAACAGGTTTTCCCGATATTGTCTCATCTCACTTCTAGAAATGTCCCCTTTTTCGAATGCAGTCTGGATATAACTCCTTTCCGTATGAAGGGCGAAATCTATCCACTCATGCAAATGATGTGCTGCTTCCTTAGGTAGTCCGTAGCCTCCCATTCTTTCATAATTCAACAGGAAGGCTTCAATCAGCTCTGGTGAGTATTGACCTTCTTCGAGTGATTTCAAGTTTTCCGTTATGAATTGACTGTTGCTTTGCAAGAGAATCATCCGCTGTTCTTTGCGCTGACCTGAAGTGAGCGGTGCCAAATGCATTCCTTGAAGATGTCTTTTCAACAGCCTGCTGTAGAACGAATTGAATCTGTACTTCTTTTCTCTCGTCAATTTATAAAGTCTTTTATTCAGCCTTCTGAGAACTGGGAATGCAAGTTGGATACGGATCCGGTGCTGTCTTACTAACCCCAGTGTATTTTCCAACTGCCATTCCAAAATGAGCTGACGTAATTTACGTTCACCATTGTTCATTTCTTTCAAATTACTGAGCGAGAAGATCCGATCGTTGTACATCTTAATCACTTTCCCTATGGTTCTCTTGTTCTCAGCCGTCCTATGTTTCCTTAACTCTCTTTTCACTTCTCGTAACATCTCAATTTCCCACTCCGAATCATGCTGATGTGAAAACCCTTCAACTTTCGGCGCAAACAGATGCAAGGTGAAATTAGCCAGCAGCAAGGTCGTTAAAATAACGCCCGCAGCGATGAACAATAACAGATCACGTCCCTCGAACGGGGTGCCATCGCTTAAGAACAACGGAAGCGACAACACACTCACTAATGTAATGGTTCCCCTCACTCCAGAAACTGTATAGAGTAGCGTATCCTTGATTTTTCTTTTGCTCCTGAGTTCCGATGTTTTCTGGAAATTATTGAATAAGATGATCCACATGAACCTCAATCCAAGCAATGCGATTGTAATTGCTAAAATATAGCCAAGCAACGTGATGATTTCAAGATGCTGATCATTTAAGATGGTTTGCAAAATACTTGGAATCTGGGTTCCAAGTAACACGAAAACAAGCCCATTCAAGCTGAATGTAATGACTGACCACGTATTTTTTGACAATAAATTCAGCTGGGCAATTTCAACATTCAGCTTCTTATAGCTGAGTGAATGGACAATTCCCCCACTCACTACCGCTAAGATTCCATTGACTCCCACTTTCTCTGCAATAACAAAAATAAGGAATGGCAAGAGAACTTCCATGAGGATGAACGATGTGCTATTTTCAATCCCCAGTTCGCGAAGTCTTCTCATCAAGACGATTTTCAGGAAACTCAACACGGCACCGAGTACAATTCCGCCGATCGAGATGACTATAAAAGTAGTACTTGCATGGAACAACGAAAATGTTCCAGTCATGAGAGCCGCCATTGCAAATTGGAAGGAGACAAGCCCTGAAGCATCGTTGATGAGAGACTCCCCTTCCAGCGTGTGCATGATCTTATGAGGTACTTTCACTTTTTCTGCAAGGGCCCCGACTGCAACTGCATCTGTAGGCGCAAGTGCGGCTGCGAGGGCAAATGCAGCCGCTAATGGTAAGGTTGGCAGCAACAAGTGGATGAATCCGCCAAGCAAGCCGACAGTAACAAAGACGAGCCCGATTGAAAGGGACAAAATCGATTTACGTTCTCTCCATAACGCTTTTTTGTCCACATTCACACCATCGTTGAACAGTAGCGGGGCGATGAACAGAAGCAAGAACAATTCCGGACTTAACTCCAATGAATGATTGGTCAATGGAATGGCTAATGCCATCCCCAAGACGATCTGAATGAGAGGAATTGCAATGGTCGGTAAAAACCGATTGAGTATATTGGAAAGGAACACTGCGGTTAACATGAGCAATATGACTTCGAAAATCTCCACTTCTTCACCTTCTTCATGTGTAAACCGTTCAGGATGTTGAAATCAGTCCCATCGAAAACAGCTTGTTTCTTATTTTTTTCCTTCTAATGTTTCTTTCAATCCAGCTACATGTGCAGGACCGAAATTCGAGATTTTAGATAGTAATAGCGCCATTTCTTGCGGCGTTCTATCCATTCCACGCTGAAGCCACTGCTGTATCACTCCTAAGTGAGCTGAACTGACATAGGCGACTAAATAATCCATAGGGACAAGCATCTGTTTCGGTTGTGTATATCTAAGTACCTTGTCCAACATCTTTATTTTAATGACTTCTTTTACACGTAGCTGGAATGCGCTATTCCCATTTGGCCCGAGCAACACCCGGATAAACTCATAATTTTCTTCCAAGTATTCAAATAACTTAATGATAAATGGAAATGGTTCATCCAAATTCATCTTCCCATAGTGTTCACGAGATACCTTCTCCCAAGCTTTATCTGCAATTTTTTCCATTTCTTCAAAAATCTCATTCTCACTTTTTTCCAAAAGATCGTATTTATCCAAATAATGCAAGTAAAACGTTCCTCTATTAATATCTGCCCTTTCCGTCAAATCACGGATTGTAATTGCTTCGAACCCTTTTTCCTCCATTAACTGTGCAAATGTTTCTTTAATTCTTTGTCGTGTTCGTAAAATCCGTCTATCTATTTTTTTTTCATTCATCATGTCGCTCCCTTTAAGAAGTTTCTGAACAAATTTACTCTTGATGTTCATTACTGAACATCAAGAGTAAAGATGACGATTGCATGCAACTTAAAACTGATTATACTATACACAGAGATGGATACACAACGCGGTGTTCATTAAAAGGAGGAAATGCTATGAATATATTAAAAAATAAACTTATATATAGTTCACCGATTATCATTTTAGCTGTAATCACGATTTTTTCGCTTACGATGATTCCATCTGTCAGCCCATCACCAAAAGAATTGCCCATCGCATTGGTCAATGAAGACTCAGGCGTCTCATTACCCGATCAGTCTCAACTAAATATAGGAAAACAGATGATTGAAAAAATCCAATCACAATCGATGCCAGGAGAGGTTTCACCCGTCAAATGGATCTCTGTTGACAGCTTGGCAGAAGCCCAGCAAGGGATGGAAGCGAAGGAGTATTACGCCGCATTTCTAATCCCTAAATCCTTCAGTGAAAACCAGTTCTCATTGCAAACCCCGGCCCCTACGTCACCTGAGATACAACTGTACATCAATCAGGGTATGAACACCTTAGCTGCAACTGCGGCTGGTCAAATACTCGACGGCATCGTAAATGGTATCAACGAAGGTGTTCGGACTCAACTGTTGAGTACATTCAGTACCGCCGATGCCAAATTGACTGTCGACCAAGCAACAATGATGGTAGAGCCCATTCGTAAGAAAGTGACGAACGTCAATGCGATTGGAACAAAGAGTGCAAATGGAAACGCGCCAGTTTCACTGTTTCAACCCATATGGATGGCTAGTATTGGGGGAGCCGTGATCGTCTTCTTTGCACTTCAAAAGAGTTTCTTAAGAGGAAGAAAACAAAAGGCAGCAGGTATTTCTGCCGTTATTGGCATTGGTGCGATACTGGCACTCCTAGCAGGATTTTTCACCACTTGGTTTGCTAACTCCGTCATCGGGCTTGCAATTCCCAGTTTCTCAGCTACGGCTTTGTTTATCTCACTAGCCTATTTCACGTATTTCTTGCTAGTTTCTGCAGTACTATCCTGGCTTGGTATGAAAGGTATTCCTATCTTTGTTTTGACCTTATTTTTCGGTTTGCCGCTACTCGCTATGCCGAAAGAATTCATGTCTTCCTTTTACCAAGACTGGGTCAATCCTTGGCTTCCTATGCGTCCTATGATTGATGGACTGAGAGATCTACTGTTTTTCGGAAAAGGATTTGAGTGGAGCCACTCTGTTGAAGTACTAACCTTTATTGCCATAGGCAGTCTCCTAGTGCTTTTCACTTCTGTATTAAAAAAAGATCTGCGTCTACCCGAACAACAACAACAACACCTCGGATGATGCATCGCCTAGATGTTTAGGTCGGCTCACAAAATGGTATAAATAGGTATAGAGTTTACGAGGAGTGAGTCGATGAAAGTGAATGTGGAAGCACGTACAAAATTAATGGATACAGTGAGTGGTCTGAGCGATGAAGAGCTGAACTGGAAAGCCTCTGAAGATAAGTGGTCCATCCGGCAAGTGCTCGAGCACCTCTATTTAATGGAAGGTGGCGTCGCGAAGACGATTCAATCACAACTCAAAATGCAAGACACTCACGAAACTGCCGACAAGCCAATTGAACGGACAGTCGACAAGCCAATTGAACGGACAGTCGATCGTTCAACAAAAGTGGAAGCTCCTGACTTCGCTAGACCGGGAGATGACTTTGCTACAGGCGCACAATTGAAAGACAAACTGAACGCATCGCACCACCTGCTTCAGCAACTTGAAGTTACGGTCCCCGCTGATCAGCTGAAGGCAGGATCCTATCCGCATCCTATCTTTGGTGACATGAGTCTGGACCAATGGATTCCATTCGTGGGATACCATGAGCTGCGGCATATTGAACAGATCCAAGAAGTGAAAGAAGCGATGGATGCTGCAAAATAAGTACCCATTATACGTTGAAACAAAAAAGGCCGGGACGCTTTGACGACGTCTCGGCCTTTCTATTTCTTTTTTACTGGCGCAGCCAAATCAAGTTCTGGTCTTCTGCAAAATTAGCGATATTGTACACAAATAACACATCTTGAATGCCTTTCTCTTTAACAACCTGTGCCATGTTGCGGTGATCATATCGCAAATCGACCATATAGATTTCTTCAAAATGATTTATTAGAAATGGAACTAACGCATGAGCATATGAGTCTTTGATGATCATCAGTTTGCGACCATTTTTCACATTAGAATGGACCGTCACAGCGCGATGATTACCACCTAAAAACAACGAATACTGATCTCGCTTTTCAAGAAACTCCCATGCATACAGCGACTCCATTTTCGATTGACCATCGTCAATGTCAACATCATAGGAACCGTTGAACTTTGGAATGTACACGTCGATTTCATCTGCAGCAACTGAAGGATCATTTGCCTTCGCGTCAAACGTCCCCCTGAAATTTTCAGATACAGTGCGAATAGTAAATTCATCCGGTGACAACGGCTCCATTCCCATTTTCTCTATCGCTGAGCGGTACGCTGTATACGCCCCATGTGTCGTCCAATGGTGGTCCGTATGGTAATAGATCGGCTGTTCCTTTGCCGCTTTTAAAGCATCGACCGCTTCGATCCAGTCGATGTCCCCCCTCACTTGTTCTCGAACACGTTGAATCGCATCTGTTTCACTTGCCGTTTGTGCGAATTTCGGCAACTTTTCGGGATACAATTCGATAGAGGTCGGGGCAAGAAGCCCATACACTGAAACGCTTATCATCTTCTCCAAAAAACGTGAGATACTCTCACTATTGGCATCGAGCTGCTCTGAAGGAGTTTCGAACTTCTCGAACAGATATCCATCTTTACCGAAATACACGCCATTATTATCCTTCTTCAAAACTGCTTTTTGAGCAGATGCTTTAATGCTTGTCCAAAACCGTTTTTGGACGAACTGATCACTCAGGTACGTTTCTACATCTTTTGAAAACTCTCCTGATATAATCTTGTCCAAAGACAGTTCGGGGAATTGCATCAGCGGACGATTTTCTGCCTGTGAAAACGGCTCGTCCTCCGCAAGTAGATTCATACAAGCAATTCCACCCACAAAAACGGCAAACACGACTATCATGATCGTATTCAATCGCTTCACCTATCTTCCCCTCCTTCCTTGATCGAATTGATGAATGGGTTAAAAACGGAAGTAAAGGAACGGATTAAATGCATCATCGACTAAATAGGCAGTCGACAGAGTTAGAATCACGCCAAAAAAGACTACCTGTAAACCTGTCTGAACCCATTCCTTTTGCATGATTTCACTACGTTCGACACATCGCTTCCACAGTTGGGTAAACAACGGAGTCGATAAAAGTCCTGCTATACACAACAACACTCCATTCGTATAGAGGTCATACAGAAAAGCTGTGTTGTAGAGCGGGCGTCCACCCAAACCAACCATCACTTGCGCATAGCGGATCCCTTCTCCAATATCTTCAAAGACGAACAGAACCCAGCTGAACAAAATGACGAGCAGTAAATATCCATGTTGAACAACACGCGGGAGCTTTTCCAGCCATTTGAGCAGACCCGCGCGTTCGAGTCCGATCAACACACCGAAATACAATCCCCACAATACATAATTCCAACTGGCTCCATGCCATAATCCCGTCAAACCCCAGACGATGAACAAATTACGATAGAGCACAAACTGACCTTTCCGATTCCCGCCTAGCGGAATGTAGACGTAATCCCGGAACCAGGAACCGAGTGAAATATGCCAGCGTCTCCAAAACTCAGAAGCACTCTTCGCGATGTATGGATAATTGAAGTTTTTCGGAAAACTGAATCCAAACATCTTTCCAAGGCCAATCGCCATGTCGGAATATCCACTGAAGTCGAAGTAAATCTGAAACGCAAACGCTATGATCCCAAGCCATGCAGCAGAGACGGTGATGTCGGAAACCCCTTGACTTTCAATGTTCGCCCAGAGCTGGCCAATCGTATTGGCCAACAAGACCTTCTTACCGAGCCCGATGATGAATATCCGGACACCATCCGCAAATTGACCGAGCTGAAACGTCCGATTCATCAGTTCTTTTTCAATCATTTCGTAGCGGACGATTGGACCTGCAATCAGTTGTGGAAATAAGGAGACATAGAGCGCAAATGTAATGATATTTTTTTGAGGCCGCACAGTCCCCCGATAGACATCGATTGCGTAGGACATCGTTTGGAACGTGTAAAACGAAATACCGATGGGTAACGGAAGATCCAGCGGTGCGATAGTTGTTCCTATGATGGAATTCATGCTGTCAACGAGGAAATCGGCGTATTTGAAAAATGATAAAACCGCCAGATTCACAAGAAGTGAGGACAGGAGCCCCAGTTTTGCATAGAGTGGCCGCTGTTCCCGATACCGCCCGATGATACGGCCATGTAGATAATCCGTCAGTGCAGAAAAGATCATTAGCATGATGTAGATCGGTTCGCCCCATGCATAGAAAAATAGACTGACCCCTAACAGAACCAGGTTTTTCAATTTGCGTGGACTGATGTAATAGAATATAAGTGCGAGAGGCAAAAAGAAAAATAGAAATGTCAAACTACTGAATACCAATCACGACACACCTCCCAAACCAATTAGAAAAAGGCACAAACTGTTTTTCACACTGTGGACTCACTCCAGAAATCATGGGGCTTGCCTACAGTGTTTTTTACAATGGATTTAACACTGAAAAGTTGATTTCCGTTCCGGGCGGACGCTTTCTTACCTCGAGTCAAGCCTTTTATAAGGTCACTAATGGAGCTTATGAAGAAAAGGTTCAACACTCAACCTTTGCTTTTCGTTTCAGGACTCGCTTTCCGGCGGGCATGGCTTGAGCCTTCCACTACAAGCAATTTAATTTTAGAATGAAAAAACTATCTAAGGGCGGCGACTCCTGGGGGATTAGCGAAAGCCGTAACGAAGAACGGCTTTTGCGGGTAAAAGCGCAGCGTTAGGAGCACGTATTTTCAAAAAAACTGGACTGAGCAAAGCGAGGACTATCAATGATGCCTTAATTTTAGCAAAGTCCGCTAAAATTCAGCCAATCGAACTCTTCGTCGTTCGATTGACTGAGGGCAAGCCCCCCGGAAAGCGTCCGCCGGGAACGGAAATCAACGTCCTGTACTCCTTCATTTTCAGAGTCAACGATGCAAAAAGACAAAAAGGGTGAAAATCAAATCGATTCACACCCCTTTTGCCCACAGTCTGAAAATACAAACTGTGCGTTATCCTCTGTCAGAAGCTTTCGTTGAATGCTTTCTCGATTGCTTCCGGATTTTCATATGTCACATACAAAAGGAATTTCCCTTTTGTGACGATTTTGTTGTCCTTCACTTTCTCATATTGGTCAGGTAAATATTGCTCCCACGTTTGAACTTGGGCCGCCAATTCATTTTCAAGAGACTTCTTCAACTCAGCTACCTGTTTTTCATCTTTTGCTTCCAGAATGATAATCTCATCTGCATTGACGTTCATGAGTGCAGCGATAACAGTCCCATTAGCAAGTGATTTAGGATTCAGTGTCATTTTCGCCATCCAAATATCTGCTCCAGAATTTTCATCATCAGTTTCAGTTAAATCAACTTCTTGAAAGATTTGACTCATTTCTTCCACACCATCAGCTTTCAAATCTCCTGCAACTTGGTCCTTAATGTTTGAAACAACGTCTGCGAAATCCACGTCAGTTGCCTGATTCTTATTCGGTTTGTCCGAAGACTGACTGCCACAGGCCGCCATCATTACTGCCATGAGCACTACTAAAATCCCTGCTATCTTTTTCATAAAATCCCCTCACTTCACTAAATGGTTGTTTCTATTAGGAGTAGTCGGGTGACTCACTTAAAAGTTTCATCGAAAGTGCAATAAAGTACCTGATCAATAAAGCTTTGTGGAGATATTAGTAGAAATCTCGTTATGGATTTCTTCCGCTTTTTCTACATCCTTCACAGTCAATCCAGTACAGAGTACATCGATTAAAAATAGTTGAGCGATTTTAGATACTAATGACCCGCTATCCAGCGGGTTTTCCTTCGCCGCCCCGAGGAGAATATGATCTGCATATTTGCTCAATGGAGATTTCAAGTAGTTCGTCAGCACAATGATGGTGGCACCTTTAGCTTTTGCAATTTTGACCGAATCGACAATATCCTTTGTACCACCTGATATACTAATTGCGATGACAACACTGCTTTCGTTCAGCGAAGAGGCAAGCATCACTTGAAAATGCGGATCGATGACAGCTGTGGCTTGTCGACCAATCCTTATTAACCTGCTTTGCATATCGAGGCCAGCTATCCCTGAAGAACCAACGCCAAAGATGACGATATTATCTTTCTGTTTCAATACATCTATTGAACGTTGCAGTTCCTCTTGATCCACTATTCCTGCGGAGTCTTCTACTGCCCTTACCATGTTTTTCCGGATTTTATCCAGATAGGTGCCGTGTTCAGCCACACTTGTATCCGCTGCCAACTCTTGGGCATAGGAATACTTAAAGTCTTGGAACCCTTTAAACCCAAGCTTCCTGAAAAAACGCAGCACTGTCGCTTCTGCTGCACCACTGGCCTCACACAATTCTGTAAGCGATAAATAGATCACGTGCCCCTCATTTGCTATTAAGTAGGTGTAAATCTTATGCTCAGACTTTGTAAACTCCGGTTTATACTGCTCCATGAGCACCGACGGCTTCATGCCTTTCAGCGGTCCCGTTTGCATATCAATCGTTCTCCTTCCACTTAGTCTTCCTGAACAGGATGGTGATTTAAAAAGTGTCGTACCGCTCCCAACAGATTTGCGTCATTCCCTTTTTCCGCAAGCACGACAGTCAGCTCTTTTTTTGTGGTTCGGCATCAGTTTCGTTTCCAGAGACGTTTGAATCGCTTCCTTCAACAATTCCCCTTGCGCGGAAATCCCTCCACCGATCACGACCACAGACGGATTCAAAATAAGGACCAGCGATGCTAATCCTGTTGTCAAATCGTCAATCCATCTTTCAAATAGAACGATTGCTTCCGCATTTCCGGAACGGATCCTTTCAAAGAACACAGGAAGTTCCATGTCACCTAACTGCTGCTGAACAGTAGCTGACAGAGCAGCACTGGACGCATATCGCTCATAGCACCCTGCTTGCATACATGTACAAGGCTTCCCTCCAGGATGCAAAATCATATGTCCGATTTCACCGCCGGAAAATGTTGTCCCTCTATACAAACTTCCGTTGATGAACAATGCACCACCAATTCCTGTTCCAAGCGTAACCGTCAAAAAGTCATTCACGTTCCGGGCGGCCCCTACCCATTGTTCCCCCAGTGCAGTACAGTTGACATCATTATCCATCGTAGCCGGCACATTGAACTTCGTTGACACTTGCTCACACACATTCATCCCTGAATAGCCTGGAATCGTATCCGTAGCATAAATAATCGTACCCGTATCTGCATCTACTTGCCCTGCTGAACTAATCGCTATTCCGTCCAGATTCTCCTGTACTTGCATCTCTTCACAAATCATCAGGATTTTCCCCATCAGATGCGAACCGCCCTTATCGGCTTCCGTTGGATACGCTTTCGGATTCTTCAACTCCCCATACTCATTTGAAATTGCTGTTTTTATCGATGTGCCGCCAATATCGATTGCTCCAATATACATACCGATTCCCCTCTCCATCTATTCCATTTACTATATCATTTCAAAAGAAAGAGGACAGCACCTAACGTACGGCGCTGCCCTCCCTTTATGCTCAAATTATCCTTTTGGCTGGTCGTAATACGTAAGGTGTGCTGAAGCGTCTTCCGCCTTACTCTTACCTTTGAACAGCAAGCTGAACAAGTAACCGAATACGAGCGATGAAACCAGGTTAATAAGTGAATATGCCCATAACGTCGTGTCTGTGAAATAAGAAACATAGATGGCGATCATGGTCGTTACAATAAACCCTGCAATGGCACCTTTTGTGTTCGCTCTTTTTGTAAGAACACCCAGTGTGAATGTACCACCGATAATACCGAGTACGAGACCCATCAAACCGTTGAACCATTCATATGCAGAACTGACGTTGGAATATGCGAGAACGATTGCAAAGACGATTGACACGACTCCAACAACGATACTGACGATTTTAGCGATCTTCGTTCCTTTTTCATCAGACATATCAGGACGCAGAACTTTTTGAATATCCAACGTCCAGCTGGTCGCGACACTGTTCAACCCTGTTGAGAGCGTGGATTGACCTGCCGCAAAGAGTCCCGCGATGAGTAATCCTGAAATCCCTGCCGGTAACTCCGTGACGATGAAATTCGCAAAGATGAGATCTTTTGCACCATCCGGCATAGCGCCGCCCGCCTGCTTATAAAATACGTACAATGACGTACCGATAAAGAAGAATAACGTTGCCGTACCGAGAGAGAGCACACCATTCAAAATGGTCATTTTGTTCATCTGTTTCAAATCGGTCGTAGTCAAATAGCGCTGTACCATGTCTTGACTCGATATGTACGAGAACAATGTAGATAATCCAGCACCTAGGAAGATGATGAACAAGCTATCATTCAAGATATTGGGGTCGAAAATGACGGCTTCACTAAAGAATTTGTTGTCTTGGACACCGACTTTCATGATTTCCGGGATTCCGCCTTTAATGGAGAAGATGAGTACGATAAGAGCGAATACCCCTCCGCCTATCAGGACAATCCCTTGGATGAAATCTGTCCATAGTACGGACTTGATGCCGCCGATTGATGAGTAGATGGTGGCAATGACACCCATGAATAGAATGATCACTACAGTATGGATTCCTGTTACTGCTGACAGCGCAAGCGCTGGCAAATACATGATGATCGACATCCGCCCGACTTGGTAGATGATGAATAGAGAACTACCCATAATCCGTAACCCTTTACCAAACCGTCTTTCCAAATATTCATATGCGGTATCGATGTTGAGATTGCGGTACACGGGCAAGAAGAAGTAAATGGCTACTGGAACCGCGATGAACAATCCAATTTGACCTGCCCAGAGCTGCCAGTTTCCTAAATACGAGTTTCCTGCAAGGGACAAGAACGAGATTGGAGAAAGCAGCGTTGCGAAAAGACTTACGGATGTTACCCACCATGGGATACTGCCATCTCCTTTAAAGAACTCTTTCCCTTTCATTTCCTTCTTTGCAACCGCAATTCCGATATATAGAATAAAAAGCAAATACGCAAACAGAATTACATAGTCGATTACAGCAAACTTCCCATCCATCCCTTTTCCCCCTATCATCACTTGTTCGTCAGTAAGCGCTTACTTATATAATAGAAGACTTCCGCAAAAGTCTTCTTTCCATCACTTGCTTAAAAACGTTTTTGCAAGTTGTTGTGCCACTTCCACTTTGTCTGCTGACAGCTGTTTCATCGGCTTGCGACAAACTCCCGCTTCGACACCTTGTGTTTTCAGCATCTCTTTGATTGTCTGATAGAGCCCGTTTGCAAGAATTGCTGAAATCAAATCATTCGTCACTTTTTGGATTTCCCGTGCCTCTTCAATTTTACCTTCTTGAGCAAGCTGGAAAATTGAACGGGCACGTGCACCATTGACGTTGAACGTACTGCCGATTGCACCGTCCACATTTAAAACAGCTGCAGATAATAACATTTCGTCAAATCCTGAATAGATCAGTTTTTCTGGATACGCATGACGTAAACGCTCGAGTAGATAGAAATCAGGAGCTGTGAATTTAACGCCGATAATCTTCTCATTTTCAAACAACTCACCAAATTGCTCCAGACTCATGTTGACACCTGTTAAAGCAGGAATAGAATAGATGATCATCGTGTTATCGACACTGTTAATAATTGTGTTGTAGTAGTCTTTGATCTCTTCGAAATCGAACTTATAGTAGAACGGTGTAACGGCAGATAGAGAATCATACCCTAGATCTGTTGCGAATTGAGCGAGTTCGACAGCTTCATCGATGTTCAGAGAACCGACTTGAGCGATCAGTTTCACTTGGTCCCCTGCTTCGTCTTTGACAATTTCAAAGATCCGCTTTTTGTTTTCAGTTGAAATCAAGAAGTTCTCCCCTGTGCTTCCGTTGACATATAGACCGTCTACTTTAGAAACATCGATATTGTGACGAACTAACTGGCGCAACCCCTTTTCGTGAATGTTGCCCTGCTCGTCAAATGCACACATTAGTGCTGTAAAAATACCTTTCATTCTAATCCGCTCCTCTGTTTAGAATATTGTCGTGAGTTCCTTATTTCAGGTGGATCGCTAATGCGAATTTTTCCGTGATTTTCATAGGACGGGTTATGGCACTTCCTACTACGACTGCGTGAGCCCCAGCTCGAATCGCTAATCTTGCTTTATCAGGGGTATCAAAATTCCCTTCAGCGATGACAGGCACGTTCACTTTCTCAACAAGTTGCTTCACTAGCTCTAACGGGTTTACATCTTTTGAATAAGGTGTGTATCCTGCTAATGTCGGAGCAACAATGTCCGCTCCCGCTTCAACCGCCAGGATGCCTTCTTCCAAGGTCGATACATCCGCCATGAACAGTTGCTCAGGAAATGCTTCTTTTGCTTGGCTGAGAAGTTGTGCAAACGTTCGGTTTCCAGGTCTCATCCGATCTGTCCCGTCGAGTGCGATAATATCGACGCCTTCTTCAGCCAGGGCAGAGATCTCTTTAAATGTCGGGGTAATGAATACCGCCTCGTTCGGGTAGTCCTTCTTAATAATCCCGATGATGGGGAGATCGACCTCTTTTTTAATGGCTTGGATATCTTCTACTGAGTTTGCGCGGATACCAGCAGCCCCTCCAAGTTTTGCGGCCAGTGCCATTTTACTCATGATGAATGAGCTGTGAAGCGGTTCGTCCTCTAATGCCTGGCAAGAGACAATAAGGGAGTGTTGTAATTTGTTCAATAAATCTCGGTTGTTCATGGATAGTCTCCTTGCTATTTGACGTTAAACAAGTACTCGGCTGTTTCCATTTTTCACAGAGCATAATAGAAAGCGTTTTCAATATAGTGGCACTATATCATTTATGAAAGTTAACTGTCAAATATTATTTTTTAATGATTATAACTTTGTCATTACGGTAAACCCACAGAGCTTGAGACGGCACTTATTTACGCACCGACTTGAATCTTGCAATTGTTCTATATAGGTTGAATTGCATCGCGGACACATTATAATGAGACTATCGCCGGTCGCGGTAGGAAGACTAGGAAACGTCGGAGTTCAAAAAAAAACAGAGGTGAAATCATGGTTAGAATCGGTTTAGTGGGAACAAATTGGATTACGGAAAGAATGTTGGATGGCTTATCACATATGGACAACCTAACCGTGACAGCTGTTTACTCCAGAACAAGTGAACGTGCATCAAAGTTTGCTAGTAAACACGGGATTCCCCATCAGTTTACAAATCTAGAGGAAATGGCGGTTAGCGACAGCATTGACGCGGTGTACATTGCTACCCCGAACTCTTTACATGCAGAACAAGCCATTCTTTTCTTACAGAATGGCAAACACGTTTTATGTGAAAAACCGCTCGCAGCCAATTCAAAAGAAGTCCAGCGAATGTTTGAAACTGCACAGCAGCACAATGTCCTTTTAATGGAAGCTATGAAGTCCACCCTGCTTCCGAATTTCAAAGTGATTCAAGAGAATCTTCACAAACTAGGACCGATACGGAAATACTTTGCGAGCTTCTGCCAATATTCATCCCGCTACGATCAATATAAGGAAGGTGTCGTGTTAAACGCTTTTGACCCGAAATTTGCAAATGGTGCATTGATGGACCTAGGCGTCTATTGTATATATCCTTTGATTTCTTTATTCGGTGCACCTCTTGAAGTCAAAGCGACGGGCACCATTCTTGAATCCGGTGTAGATAGTTCAGGAAGCGTTACGTTAAAGTACGAGGACAAAGATGCTGTGTTGATGTACTCTAAAGTTTCCAACTCAGCATTACCTTGGGAGATCCAAGGAGAAGAAGGCACGATGCTCATAACGAAAGTGTCTTCTCCGGAGCAAGTTGAAATCCGGTATCACAATGGCAGTGTCGAATCGCTTACCGTTGAAATGCCGTACCCATCGATGTACTACGAAGCAAGAGAGTTTGTCGACCTCATTGAACAAGGTAAAACCGAGTCAGAAGTGAATACGTACTCCAATTCATATATGACGATGAAAGTGGCGGATTCGATCCGAAAAGAAATCGGTTTGGAATTCCCTAGTGATTTACTTGTATAAATCAACCCGAAAGAGGCTCGGACTATGTTTTTGCATAGTCCGAGCCTCTTCGTGCTGATTTTCAATTCACAGTCGTCTCGGATTTCATCACAAACTTTTGAAGTACATGAAGAACCCCTTCATTGTTGTTCGTGTCTGTAATATAGTCCGCGACATGTTTCAATGCTTCTACGCCATTCCCCATAACAACACCTAAGCCAGCTGTCATTATGAGTTCAAAATCATTGTGATTATCGCCGATTCCAATGATTTCAGACTGGTGAATTCCAAGTTGCTCGGCTAAGTAAAGCAAAGCAGCTCCTTTATTCGCTTCGGGATTTGTAACCTCCAAGTAATGAGGTTTCGATTTGGCAATGTGTGCATCTGTACCGAACTCTTCGCGGAGCTCAATTTGCAAGCGGTCTAAATGCATCGGTTCTCCAATGAACAATGCTTTCGTGAATCCCCTTTTTGCTAGACTGCCCAAATCATCTACAACAGTATAGGAAACGTCACTTTCCCTGGCATACGCCTGGATCTGTTCGTTATCTTCGGCAACATAAAGGAAATCGTCTTGGTACACTTGTACATGGACCTGATGCTCAAGCGCAAACTGAATGAGCCGTTCGGATATACCCGGTGGTACAAGACGTTCATACCAAACCTTTTTCTCTTCTACGTCTTTGATGATCGCTCCTTGATAGGTAATGAGCGGGACATTCAATCCCAACTGCTCAGCGAACTTTTTTGCCGATGGAAACATGCGCCCTGTTGCGAGTGTCACCACAACGCCACTTTCAATCGTCCGTTGAATCGCAGTGATGGTGTCAAGGGTAATCTCCAGTTGATCCGTCAATAGCGTGCCGTCCAGATCGATTGCTACTAATTTATACATGAGTGTTCTCCCTTATCTCTTAGCGTATCCTTCGAAATGCTCTGCGTTTACTGTAATCCTTCAAATAACAATACCCTTGCTGGCGAAGCATCCGTGCCGACTAACTTGAGGGGTGCTGCAACCATGAAGTAGTCGCCTTGTTCCACTTCTTTCAAACGAAGACCTTCGATGATGATAATGTCATTTGCAAATAACGTTTTGTGCGTCGGATGTCCTTCTTGGCTTCGTTCAATGCCTAGCGCATCGATTCCAATTCCACGAATCCCTACCTCTGCTAGATACTGCGCACCGTCAGCTGCCAGATAAACGAAATCAAAGTCAAATTCCTCTTCAAAAGAATTCCTAGTTTTCAATAAAACAAAATCGTTCTTCTGAAGGTTGAAACCTTCCAAGTCTGCTTTAGTAACTCCGGACCCGACAGTTGTTACATCGATCACTTTACATTGGCCGACCAGGTTTGTTAAAGGGAGTGTTTCAAACGTATCCCCATCTACAACCATATGAAGTGGTGCGTCGATGTGAGTTCCTGTATGCACATCGAGGTCTAAACGTGTTTCTGTCACATACCCATTCGTCACGCGTTTCACTTCCGGCTGCTTTTCCGGCTTGTTTTTATACACTGTCATACCTTCATAAATAGAACTTGTAATATCATACATTTTCATCATGATCGACCATCCAATCTTTGTTAGATTCTTTTCACACCATATCGTCATCCTTGCATATCTGCCATCTGATTGTCTAGGAGGAGCCCCTTGTTCAATAAGAAAAAGCTGTGTATCGCAAAAAATCTGCCTTTAATAGTTGATTTCCACACACTTTTAGCTATAAAACCCTATCTAAACTAATTTTACCAACTACACCTTACGGATTTTTTCAGTCACAAATAGTGTAAGCTTACGGTATCGGCCTTGCTTTTAAAACGCTTACATCTATTCAGTAACTTGAACAATTGTTTACCCTGTACTTTTTTGTACCATTCGTTTGTAAACTGCCTACTTACATTTA
The DNA here is from genome assembly GCF_050459885.1 of Sporosarcina gallistercoris. Lineage (GTDB taxonomy): Bacteria > Bacillota > Bacilli > Bacillales_A > Planococcaceae > Sporosarcina > Sporosarcina gallistercoris_A. The sequence continues at coordinate 67,071 of NZ_JBCMNO010000004.1, forward strand.
TCGTCCGGTCAACTTATACTAGGTACTGTTGAAGTTTTAAAGTACTTGAAATGCTATTCAAATTATTGGAGGGAAGTACATGGATAGTAAGAATCCCTCTTCACATACAGAAGAGAAAAGGAACACTAGCATACAAGGGATGACAGTCGTTTTGTTTGGAGCAACTGGTGATCTCGCCAAACGAAAATTATACCCGGCTCTATATAATTTGTATGTCGACAACAAAATGCCAGAGGCTTTTTCAGTTGTCGGTCTTGGCCGCACCCCTTACACTGATGACGTATTTCTTGCAAAGGTGGAACAATCGCTTCGCACATACTCGAGAGGGAACGTTCAAGAAGAAGGATTGCAACGGTTCTTATCCGCTTTCCGCTATTGTACATTCGACGCAACTGAACTAAAGTCTTATGAGAAGTTGAAAGGGCTCATCGAACAGAGAGAGCGCGAATTGAACCTGCCTGAAAACCGCTTATTCTACTTGTCCGTCGCTCCAGGTCTGATTGATGTAATCACTTCTAATTTAAATACAAGCGGAGTCAGCCAATCCTCTGGATGGAAACGGCTTATTGTAGAAAAACCTTTCGGAAGTGATTTAGCCTCGGCCCGTGAGTTGAACGAAAAGTTACGGACAGCGTTTCATGAGGACGAAATCTATAGGATCGACCATTATCTTGGTAAGCCGATGGTGCAAAATCTGGAAACGTTGATCCTTGTCAATCCTGTATTGGATTCGTTGTTCAATCACAAACTGATTGCGAACGTACAAATTACTGCCAGCGAAACGGTTGGCGTCGAAACTCGTGCCGCTTACTACGACAAAGCGGGCGCAATCCGCGATATGGTGCAAAACCATATGCTGCAACTCGTCATGATGACTGCACTTCATCTGCCTAAGAAGGCTCAACCTGAAGAAATCCGTACACAAAAAGTGAACATCATGGAAGCATTGCGTCCGATTCAAGAGGAAAACTTACAAACCGATCTGATTCGCGGACAATATGGTAAGGGGGATCTATTCGGCATTGACGTTCCTGCTTATCGTGAAGAACCGGGTGTCCCGCTGTCATCCATGAATGACACGTATATCGCAGCCCGCTTATTTATCGACAACGAGTTTTGGAAAGGGATTCCTTTCTATATAAGGACTGGTAAACGATTGGATAAGAAATCGACTCGTATCGTCTTTGAATTCAAGGAACGCCCTACGCATTTAGAAGATTATCACCCTGAAGGACTTGCTCCTAATCTGCTGATCCTAGAAATCAGTCCGAATGAAAGTATTTCGTTACAAGTGAATATGAAAGACCCTTCTACAAATCGTTTTCAACCGTCTACGATTACGTTCACTACGAATACAAGCAATCAGCCAGAAGCTTATGAACTCCTTCTGCATGACGCGATGCTCGGTAATGCCACGTTCTTTGCCAATTGGAAAGAAGTCGAGCTGTCTTGGCAATGGATTCAGCCATTACTGGAAGCATTCGAAGCCAATCGATTGCCGTTGGTCACGTACCCTGCCGGTTCAACGGGGCCAAAAGAAGCAAAACAGTTACTCGCAAATGATCACGTCAACTGGTGGTAATCAGACCATCTTTCACATAAAAGGAGATACAGCACATGTCAGTTACATTTGAATATACAAACGCAATGTCGTTCATGAAAAGTACGGAGATGGATAATTTCAGTGCTTTTGTAAAGCAGGCGCATAACCAAATACATGGCCAGCGCGGGCCGGGATCGGATTATCTGGGATGGGTCAATTGGCCGATTGAATACGATAAGGAAGAGTTCGAACGGGTGAAATCGGCTGCTTCCAGGATTCAACGCCAATCGGATGCACTGATTGTCATCGGAATCGGCGGATCGTATCTCGGCTCCAAGGCTGCGATTGAAGCCCTTTCCCATACATTCCATAACCAGATGGCCGGTAATACCGAAGTGTACTTTGCAGGGCAGAATATCAGCTCCATCTATATCGAACACCTTCTGCAAGTGTTGGAAGGAAAGGACATTTCCATCAATGTCATTTCTAAATCAGGGACAACGACTGAACCTGCATTGGCTTTCCGGATTTTCCGTGAATTCATGGAAAAAAAATACGGGGAGGAAGAAGCACGTAAAAGAATTTACGTGACGACGGACAAAACAGAAGGCGCGCTTCGTAAGCTCGCAACTGAGGAAGGGTATGAAACGTTCGTCATTCCTGAAGATATCGGAGGACGTTACTCAGTACTTACACCCGTAGGCTTACTTCCAATCGCTGTTGCAGGTCTTGATATTGACCAGATGATGGCGGGTGCTAGAGCTGCTTACTATGAGTATAATAATCCTGATCTTGCGACAAACGGGAGCTATCAATACGCTGCGGTTCGAAATATCTTCAACAGCAAAGGAAAATCCATTGAGTTATTAGTGACCTACGAACCGGGTCTCCATTATGTTGCCGAATGGTGGAAGCAACTTTTCGGAGAAAGTGAAGGAAAAGACGTAAAAGGTCTCTTTCCTGCTTCAGTCAACTTCACGACGGATTTACATTCCATGGGACAATACGTTCAAGAAGGGCGTCGTTTGTTCATCGAAACCGTATTACAAATCAAGAAATCGCCAGTTGAACGGACAATCCAAGCGGATGCTACCAACATTGATGGGTTGAATTTCTTATCGGGAAAAACGATGGACGAAGTGAACAAAATGGCGGCACTGGGCACGACTCTTGCACATATTGATGGGGACGTCCCGAACTTGCTGATCGAGTTGGACGAGTTGAATGCATACACATTTGGGGAGCTCGTCTATTTCTTTGAAAAAGCGTGCGCTATCAGCGGGACGTTACTGGGCGTGAATCCGTTTGACCAGCCAGGGGTTGAAGCATACAAGAAGAACATGTTTGCGCTGCTTGGCAAAGAGGGATTCGAGGATGAAAAGAAGCAACTTGAAGAACGGTTAACGGAGATTACTAGTTACTGAATTCAGAACGGAGGATGACTATGAGCAATCAGCAAATCGGTGTAATCGGACTTGGCGTCATGGGATTGAACTTGGCATTGAACATGGAGAGTAAAGGATTCCCTGTAGCGGTCTATGACTACTGGACAGATCGGACGGACGAATTCATTGCCAATGAAGCAAAAGGAAAAAACATTATCGGGGCTTCCACTCTTGAGGAATTTGTCGCGTCGATTGCAGCCCCACGCAAAATTTTGATGATGGTGAAAGCCGGCGAGACGACAGATTCTGTCATCCAATCCCTCCTTCCACACCTAACATCGGGCGATATTTTAATTGATGGAGGCAATACATTCTTCGAAGATACGAATCGTCGGACTGCCGAGTTAAAAGCGTCAGGTATCCATTTCATCGGTACAGGCGTCTCAGGCGGCGAAGAAGGTGCAAGATTTGGTCCTTCCCTTATGCCAGGAGGACCGAAGGAAGCGTATGAACAAGTTAAACCGATCCTGGATGCCATTTCCGCGAAAGTCGATGGCACGCCATGCAGTGCTCATATGGGTCCTGAAGGAGCTGGCCATTATGTGAAGATGGTACATAACGGAATTGAATACGGAGATATGCAGCTGATTTCCGAAGCCTATTTCATCATGAAACACGCTCTCGGGTTGACGTCTGCAGAATTGCATGACACGTTCGCAGAGTGGAACGAAGGCGAACTGAATAGTTACTTGATCGAGATCACTTCCGAGATTTTCGGGAAGGTGGACGAAGAGACGGGTAATCCGCTGCTAGACCAGATTTTAGACAAAGCTGGACAAAAAGGGACGGGCAAGTGGACAAGCCAAAATGCATTGGACTTAGGGATTTCACTCCCAATCGTGACGGAATCCGTCTTTGCACGGTTCATTTCTTCAGTTAAAGAAGAGCGTGTTGCCGCGAGTCAATGCTTGACAGGACCCGAAGCAAAACCATTTGCGGGGGATCGCAATGAGATGATCGAAGCGATCCGAAAAGCTTTGTATATGAGTAAGATTTGTTCGTATGCACAAGGTTTCGCTCAAATGCGTGCCGCATCCATTCAATATGGGTGGGATATTCCATACGGAGAGGTTGCGATGATTTTCCGTGGAGGTTGCATTATCCGTGCGCAGTTCCTACAAAATATCAAGGATGCATTCGATAAGAATCCGGAGTTGCCGAACTTGCTGGTAGACCCTTATTTCACGAAAATTGTGGGCGTGTATCAATCAGCGCTTCGTGAAGTACTGAGCCTTGCGATTGCACAAGGCGTACCCACTCCAGCCTTTTCTAGCGCACTTGCTTATTATGATAGTTACCGGACCGCGACGTTACCTGCGAATTTAATCCAGGCGCAACGGGATTATTTCGGTGCGCATACGTATGAACGCATCGATAAAGATGGATCGTTCCATACAGATTGGTCGAAGAAATAATTTTAAATATGTAGGATCCCCCCGCCATTCAAATGGAATGGCGGGGGGATCCTTTTAGTTTTTTAATCGACCTCATTCAACATGGAGCCAATATCGGAAGCAGCTGTAGGATAAGCGAAAATCGTTTTCTTCATGTCTTCAAAAGTTAACTCCAGGCGAATGGCTGTGGAGAAATGATTGATGAGATCATCTGCATTTCCGCCTAAAATATGCGCACCCAGGACGGTTCCTTTCTCGGCATTCGTAATGAGCTTGAATGCAGCTGCTTGCTCGTTTGTCCTTTTAAACGTAAACCAATCCGATATTTCCCGGTACGTCACTTTGGTTTTTTGAGTGGACTTTCTTGCCTCTTCTTCTGTCAACCCGACAGAACCGATTTTCGGGACTGTAAATGCAACAGATGGGACAACCGGATACTCAATAGGTGTATTGTTGCCATGCAATAGATTTCGGATGACTGCATCTGAATCCCTTGAAGAGATCGGAGTCAATGGCGGCGCTGAGGTTTCGGCTGCATCTCCCGCAGCGTAAACGTCAGGATTACTGACGCTTCGCAAGTATTCATTGACATGCACGCCCCCTTTTTTTCCAAGATCGACATTCCCTTTTGCAGGATCGATATCGAGCGCAGGCGCGCGTCCCAATCCATGGACAACTAAGTCGCCTGTAAAGGTTTGCTTCTTATCGTCTTTTTTACCTGTCACGGTAAACGTACTTCCGTTCTTTTCAACAGACTCGACACGTGTATTCAGATGCATTTTAATCCCTATTTGTTCAGAACGTTTTACGAGCAGTTCGACCAAATCGGGATCGAATTGTTCAAGGGGACGTTCTCCGCCATGAATCACTTCCACTTCTGCGCCAGCACGTGCTGCGAGATGTGCGAATTCCATAGATATATAGCCGCCGCCTGCAAAGAGAATCTTCTTCGGCAGCACTTCCAGGTCGAGGAAATCATCACTGTGAATCATTAACTCCTCACCCTTGAGCCCCAATTTCACAGGTTGTGCTCCCGTCGCGATGACGATTTTCTTTCCGGTAAGCACATCTTCGCCTATTCTTATTTGAGTTTTCGAATGGAACTTTGCATGACCATGATAACAATCAATCCCAAGCTCCTTGAAATTCTTTTCGGCGTTTTCTGGAATCGGCTCCGTGAACGTTTTTTTAAACGCCATCAGCTCTTTCCAATCAATACGTGCATTCCCCGAAAGTCCTTTCCCTTCCATTCTATATTTCCAATCCATCCATTCCGCTGCGCCTACCAACACTTTTTTCGGGTCACACCCCCGTTGGGAACATGTACCGCCATATGTACGACTTTCAACAATGGCTACCGTCCAACCCGCTTTTTTACAAGCTTGAGCAGTGCTCGATCCCGCTGTTCCAGTGCCGATTACAATTAGATCAAAGTTTTTCTTCAAATCTGGATTCCTCCTTCTCCATGCTTTCGTAAACTTTGGCTGTTCAGGTTACAAAGCCTTCATCATTCAACGTATTCACCTTCGACCGGAAAGCCTTATTTCCATAAACCATTGATCCTAGTTCATTTACCCAGGTTCAATTGTTCTAACCTTAAAAGATAATGTGACTAGGGGAGATTCGGGACGCAAAAAAGCTGATTCCGCCTATTGAGCAGAACCAACTTTTCTCAACAAACCATTTCGGTTGCTGTGCGAGTATTATTGCGTTTTCTTTAAGAAGAGAGACAGCACAACATTCATGACAGCCAGCACTAAACTGAACGTGAATACCATAGAAGTCCCCTCCGCTGTAGCCTTCATTATCGTAACTCCCTCCGCTAGAGCAGCGCCTTGTTTAACGGTTAGAATGGAAATCATTATCGCGATTCCGACAGCTCCCGATACTTGCTGAGATGTTTGGGTAACCGCAATGCCATCCGGGAAAAGCCGTTTAGGCAAAGCATTCAGCGTATTCGTCTGTACGGCACCAATGGTCAACCCTACACCGAGCATCATCACGATATGTGTCACAACCATCATCCACAAAGCCGTCTCTGTTCCAAACTGTGAATAGAGGGCATACCCCGCCACTACAAGAAGCGTTCCCGGTGTTATGATTGCACGCGGACCATACCGGTCGAATAAGCGTCCAATCGGAGGGGCAAGAATGCAATTCAGCAGGCTTCCTGGCAGCAAGACCAGTCCAGTTGCAAAGGCTGAAATGATGAGTACCACTTGCATATACATCGGTAAAACGACGAGCATGGAAAGCATACTGAAGAACGTAATACTATTCATAGTGAATCCTATTACAAATTGAGGATGTCTGAAAACTTGTAAGTTCAGCATCGGTGATTCGAGCTTCGTCTGTCGGACAACGAAAAGAATCAGAGCAACAAGTCCGATGACGATTGTTCCGATTACTGGCATACTTCCCCATCCATAGTCCCCGCTGCTGCTAAATCCGTACACCAACCCACCGAAACCAAGAGTGGATAAGATGACCGATAGACTGTCGATTCGAGTTTCCCGAACTTCATTTACATTAGGGATGAAGATGTACCCGAATACTAAAGAGAACAGCAAGACCGGTAACGTCACTCCAAAAATCCAATGCCAAGAGAGCGTATCCAGAATCAGCCCTGCCAGGGTCGGCCCGAGTGTAGGTCCAGCCAGGATCACTAGGCCCATGATTCCCATGGCGCCCCCGCGTTCGTTCGGCGGATAAATCGTGAAAATCACATTTTGTGTCAACGGTAACACGATGGCAAGCCCTGCTGCCTGAATAACCCGCGCAATGATCAGCACACTGAATACAGGTGCCATTGCCGCAGTCATCGTCCCGATAATCGATAAAGTCAGGGATGCGATGAAAAGCTGACGTGTTGTAAACTTTTGCATCAGATTCCCTGTAATCGGCACAAGAATGCCGAGCGTCAAGAAATAGCCAGTAGCAAGCCATTGGATTGCGGTTGTACTTACTTGAAAAATGTGACTGAGTTCACCTAGCGCAATATTCAAGGCCGTTTCACTGAACAACCCGACAAAGCCTGCTGTGAACAATGCCAACATGATAAATCCTCTTTTAACTTCTCGTTCCTTCATCATACGTCTTAAAACTCCTTCATCAATTCAGGTATGACGTTCGATATCGTTTTTAAAGGGAGAGAAGAATTCTGTGCACGACACAAGAGCAGTCCGCCTTCTATGGTAGCGGTCAAGAACAAAGCGACTGAGGCCGCACGATCACTTGAAAAACCATCTTCAAGTAATTTCGCATGGAAGATGGATTGGATTTGTTCATATAGCGCTCTGCAAGCCTCGCGAGCAGGTTCGCTAAGCAGAGACATCTCACTTACGATACTGCTGAACGTATATCCTGCAATCGTTCCATCCCGATCCAAATCCTTGATCATCTCGCCAACAACCGCACGGGCTGCCGCTTCTGTAGAAGCAGCACCTTGAAAGACCAATTTAATATCTCTCGTGAGCGTCTGGTTGAGCGAATGCAAACATGCAATGAGCAGCTCTTCCTTACCTCCAGGAAAATGGTGATAGAGTGCTCCCTTCGTAATTCCGCAAGCTTGCAGCAATTCGTTCAGTCCCACGGATTTGTACCCTCTCTGCTGAAAAAGCTTTGTCGCCGTTTCAATCATTCGTGTTTTTGTATCCACTCTTCTCTTCCTCCCTCCGACATACCAACCGGTCTGTACTACTATAGCAGAACTTTTCCGAATGATGTAAGTGTTTTTTTAGATGAATACCTAAAAAAGCTCCGAGCGGAATGCTCAGAGCTTACTTGTATATTTTCATTGAACGGATTTGAAAATGTTATCTCCATGTTTTTAATGCGCCGCTCCAGGCAATGACCTGATTGAGCATCAACATCACATCATCCTATTGTAACGCTTGCAGATTCAATAAGAAGCTGTTGTCAAAGTCAGTCTTGGTTTGAATTAGTTCCTATTCTTGTGAAGAACTCATGGACTTGATACCAAGCTCTTCATTCTTTTTTAAGACCGTCTATTTATACGTCTAAAAGGATACGATTTCCTGAAGGATCGGATGTGATATAGTAACGGCCTTCCTCTTTCACATTTCCTCCAATGCGTTCAATATTCTCGATGACTTCCAATCGTGTTTCTTCATCTGGTAACACGAGCGTAAAGGATTGCAGACCTACACTATTTTGTGCTGGCTCCGGTGCTCCCTCCCCATTCCATATGTTGACTCCTATATGATGGTGGTATTTCCCGGAAGAAAGGAACAAGGCCTGCCCGCCGTAACGGTTGACAACATCGAGTCCTAATCCCTTCACGTAGAACTCTTCAGTTTTCACTAATTCAGAAACGTGTAAATGGATATGCCCCATAACCGTTCCTTCCGGCATCCCTTGCCATACCGACTCGGGACTGGAATTTGACAGCAGGTTCTCAAAATCAAGAGGATCTACAGTCATCTTCACTTCTTCCGCTTGCCAGTTCCATTCAGAAGGAGATCGATCGATATAGATCTCAATTCCGTTGCCGTCTATGTCATTGATGTACAGCGCTTCACTGACAAGATGATCGGATGCTGCTAATCGTATTCCTTTTTCGGATAAATGGACGACGAGATTAGCTAGATCCGCTCTCTGCGGTAAAAGAAGTGCAAAATGATATAACCCTATAGTTCTGCTTTGCTTTGGCACAGCATTTTCCGGTTGCTCCAAAGACAATATATTGGTTTTGCCATCCGTTGTAAGCTTCACGGAGGATCCCGTTTGCTCCAGAATATCGAAACCAAGAATGTCTTGATAGAAAGACAAAGACCGCTTCAGGTCTACCACTTTTATTTTGACGTGGCCAACAAATGTTGTTGGTTTTGCATGGAAATTCATCATAATCCCCCTATCATTTTTGTTTTAATCCATTCATCAACTGGTGAAATAACGGACGTACTTTTAATTTCTTTTTACAATCTAATTACTTTATGTAACCAACTGTATATACATAACCCTGTGTCGTCAAGTATATTTGTTTTATAATGTAAGCAGAATGAGGTTCATGGTATACTGTGAGGAGAGGTGGATATCCTATGAAACAATCAACGATTTGTCCTAAGTTCGAAAAAGCCATCTCCCTCCTGAGTCAAAGGTGGATGGGGCTCGTCATTTATCAGCTATTATTAGGAACTCAACGATTCAGAGAGATACAGTCAGCTATCGGAATCAGCGGCAAAGTCTTATCCGATCGTTTGAAGGATTTGGAAAGCCAAGGTATCGTTAAACGGGAAGTATTTCCTAAAACTCCTGTAATTATTGAATACTCCCTAACCGAAAAAGGTTATGCCATGGAACCGGTGCTAAAAGAAATCGAGAACTGGTCGCAGCTTTGGGTACCATCAGAAGACGATTCGTCCAGCGAGCTTAACTAGTACTGGTAAAAAGAGCTTTCTAAACTGCGGTTCAGATGGTGTATCTGAAACTATTCCCGCTACCTATCCAGATTTATCCCGGTGATAGACAGCCTGACATCATCACTACATGCTTAGCAGTCATACATTGTGAATTCAAACACTCCATAGAAAAAGCGCATTGCTCCAGAGCAATGCGCTTTTCGACGTTTCCTATTCTACTATCCTTTACAATTCCTGTTACATCACCCGCTAGTGAATGCGGATGACTTCTTCTTAATCTTTCAGTCCGCACTCTCTTCTTTCTTAACAATGCCCTGTTCAATCGCAAGCACTTTCGCCACTTTCGGTGCGTACCATACCACTACAAGTAATAGGAGCGAGACGGGTACGGCAGCTATGACTACAAATGACTGCAAAGCTCCGATCCCTCCTCCCCCAATCTTAATGAGGATGGTGGCGATGGTGGCCATGATGACCGCCCAAAATACACGAACGACTTTTGGTGGGTTCCCGTCGCCTGTCACGGCCATGGAAATTGAATACGACATGGAATCCACTGTCGTCACTACGAATAGTGTCGTCAAAATCAAGAATACAGTAGGCATGATGAACCCTAACGGCATTTGTTCCGCAATGGCGATGATTGCACTCGGCAGTCCGCCTTCGTTCAATGGCCCACTGACGGAACCTGCGTTATTCAATTCGTAGAAAATACCCGTGCCGCCAAGTACCGTGAACCAAAAGTTTGTAATGACAGGCGCTATTACCGCAACCACTAAAAAGATTTCACGGATTTTTCTCCCGTTCGAGATTCTCGCAACGAATAAAGCCACCAAAGGGCCGAATCCAATAAACCATCCGAAGAAGAAGAGCATCCAGCTTCCAAGCCATGCCTCATCCCCGCGGAACGTACTGATACTCACGAAATCACTCACATACGTACCAAAGGAAGACATGAACATGTTGACGATGAACAGACCCGGACCGAACACAATCAGGAAGCCGGCAATTACTGCCACTAAGTTCACGTTCAGCTTACTTAAGAATTGAATCCCCTTCTCAATACCTGTAAGGGTGGATACGAGTACTATTCCTGTCAAAATGACGATGACGGAGAGCTGCGTTACGAATGTATCCGGTATGCCGAAGATCGCACTGACTCCATAGCTGACTTGCAGACCAAGAAAACCAATTGGCCCGATCGTACCAGCAGCAGCTCCTATGATACAAACCACATCGGCAGCTGTGCCCCATTTGCTCGTTAAAATTCTTTCTTTTAAAATCGGGTACAAAAGAGTTCTCGGTTTCAACGGCATCCCTTTATGCTTATGCGCATAGATCAAAATGATGGAACTGATCGCACCGTAGACAGACCATGCGGTGAAGCCCCATGACATGTAACTTTGAGCCAATGCTGGCCCAATCGCTTCCACGGTTCCGCCTTCAATCCCTTTATGCATGGGAGGCACGTCCAGAAAGTAATACATAGGCTCCGCTGCTGCCCAAAAGACGCCGCCAGCGCCTAAACCTGTCGTCAAAATGACAGCTACCCATTTGAAATAAGACATCTCAGGCTTCTTTGCATCACCCAGACGGACTTTTCCATACTTTGAAAACGCCAGTACCGCGCCTACTACAAATGTGGCCATCATGAGAAATTGCCAATACGCTCCAAAGTAGCGAATCGATAAATCAAATCCCTTATTCACGAAGTTGCTGACCTGGTCCACTTTAAAAATCGAAAACAGCACGAATGCCATTAATATGCCGCCACTCCATAGAAATACAGGCCAATCAATCTTGCGACGAATATTTTCCCAAAACTCGTTCGTCATAATTTCCCTCCAATATTCGTTTTGCTAACACTTCTATACTGTATTTCCGAGACGTTCACAGATTCAGCTTTCCCTTCTTCCCCTTTACTTTTTCAACGACAGCTGCAAAAAAAAAAGCAACACGATTTGAATTCGTGTTGCATGTCTCATACAAAAACTCATAGTACAGGATATATCGTGCCTTCCATGCTGTCAATACAAACCCATATTTTTCTAATAGGGTGAAAGGTCAGATATCAAACCCCTTCATTTTTTGTCATGCTTGGACTTGAATCACTACTCAAAAAGGGTGCCATCACGGCACCCTTATTAATATACGCTTATCCTGTTTTTTTCACTTTCACCCGATAAGACAAACATTCATGCAACGGCACTCGTTCAGAGTAACGCCATTCTTCAAAATCCATCGCACCGCCAGGAAAAAAGCCTACGATGCTCAAACCGGCCAGTTTACATAGGTCACTGATTTCTTCCAGAGTATAGCAGCGCAATGACTGCGTGACTTTATCCTCCGGATGATCCGGATGCCACCAACTGTCCACCATACGATGCTCTTCTGCGTCATAATGATAAACACGACGTGCTGAGTCCACCGTCATCTCCCGGCCAGCCACATGCTGCCAGTAACGCGGCTGATAGATGTCGATCAATGCACAGCCATCCTCTTTCATCCAGTTACGAATCCGCTGCAGCAGCAGAAGCTGATCCTCATCTGTTCCGATTCCGAAACCATCCAAGTAACTCACAACATCAAATGTTTGTGGCAGTTCAAATGTATAGAAATCACCGCAATAACTCGTCACTAATCCACCGGAACGTTTTCTAGCAAAATCGACTAATTCCGGGACAAGCTCGAGTGTCGTCATCTCGATCCCTGTTTGCGCTAATGTTTTCGCTACATCTCCTTTTCCCGCTCCAATATCGAGCATCTGTCGAAAGGGCTTTCCGACTTGCTCTTTGACCTCTAGAGCTAACTGGGCATTTGCATCTTTCCTGTCCACATTCTGATCCATCCACTCAAACTGCTTCCGATAAAAGGGTTCCACCCACGATTGTGTCATTTCTATTCCTCCTGTATTTTTATCGTTTACAGAGAAGAATTCAAGTACAATAGCGTCATGGTCAACCCTCCCTATACTAGTTACAGTCGATTATACAGTATTTTCTGATTACACACTATACCCAATCGTTATCTGAAGGCTTTACAGGAGGGCTGTCTTCAAATAGAATATTCCGCCATTAATGATCTCAATTTTAATAGTTGTTTCATATTGTTCCTCAATCGCTTTTTTCTCCAATGCGTAACTTTCAGGCACATTCTCTACGCCATTGTAGAAGTAATCCAACACACGCAAATCTCTCACTTGCCGTTGTTTCGCCTCTTCAACCCATGTATGATCATCCTGATTCACGACATTCCCCATCACATCCTCCAGACGATCCAAAGCTCGCATAGGAGGTATGTTATACGGCAAATAGTACGTATTCGCAGCTACGGAAGCTCCCAATTTCAGTTTCCGCACAGACTCTTGAAACCCATCGATTACTGCGCCATTCATCAGGTTCATGCCTAACGAATACAACATCTCTTTCGTGCGATCACTTGAATACGTAATTTTATAATTCACGCCGAGCCATGGGGTCAATGTACTTTGACTTGTCTGATTCAGACCCGGCTTTTCATACAATTGAACAAAGGCTCCTTGTTCTTTCGTCACTTGAAACAGCTGATGAAGCCGGGGAGAACCGAAGTGGATCCGCTCTCCTGCCAAAGACGTTGAAAACTGGGTAGGATTCGTGATCATCGTCAACTTAGCCGGATTAGGCTCTACACCGCCACTTTCTACATAGCTCCAGTAAAACGGACGATTCATAATGCGTTTATCCATGTCAATCGTCAGCTGAACCGTCAAATGATCGGAACTTTCGTCCAGCACGATACAGTTGTTTTCATGGAAAAACCGTTGGATGTACCGATGGATTTCTTGCTGGCGCATAGACACCCTCCTTTCACTGAACGATTTAAGAAATCGACCGCTTGCCGTCCGTTAAGATATGATCCAATTCTCCGACCACTTTTTCAAAGACACCAATCTTCCGCTCGAGCAATTCCACCATTTTGTCTTCTACTGTCTGTTGGATTGCTAAATTGTAGATGTGTACGTCCTCTGTCTGTCCTAGTCTGTGGACACGGCCGATCCGTTGTTCCAGCTTCATCGGATTCCAAGGCAAGTCGTAATTTATGACATGATGGCAAAATTGAAGGTTAATCCCTTCACTTCCCGATTCGGTAGCAATCAGCACTTGGGCATTGCCTTGGAATAACTGTTTCATCCACTCTCGTTTGTTTTTGCTGAATTTCCCGTTGAACAGTACGGACGAAATCCCTTTTGCGTGTAAAACCGCTTGTAAATAAGCTTGTGTCGCTCGATATTCTGTAAAAATGATGACTTTATCATCAGCTTTTTGAATAAGATCTACAGCTTTTTTCGCCTTTGAATGGATATCCAGCTCCGTCAGTTTCAACAAAATCTCTTCTATTTGAAATCGAACTTCAGGCTGGATGGTTGTTTGATGTAATTTCTCTAACGTCAACACCGCAGCCAGCTGACTGCTGCACATTTCGCGCTGAAGGGTGAGCAGCGTAAACGAATCGGAAACAGGTAACTTCGAAATCAGCGTATAGACAGCTCGTTCTTGTTCCGTAAAGTCTAGCGGCATTATTTGTACGAGTCGATTTGTCCATTCAATCCCTGTTTCGTGCCGGATATTCCGCACCATCACTTGCTGAATCAGTTCCTTCAAAAACTCATCTTCTTCGACATGGTGCTTGCTTGCGGAAAACACACTCTGAAAGGTTTCCAAGTTTCCTAAGTGACCCGGCTTCAATAATGAAATCAAGTTAAACAGTTCGAACACATCATTTTGTATCGGCGTGGCAGTTAACAACAGGCAAAACTTCTTCTTCAATTGCTGAACGAACTCATAGTTTTTCGTCTTAGGATTCTTCAGCTTATGGGCTTCATCGATAATGACCAAATCGTATTCTTGTTGAACAATCATCTCTTTATGGGGGCTCCGCTTCGCCATGTCGATACTCGTCACAACAATCGGACAGTGATCCAGATTGTATTTTTTATTGTAAGCGATCGCAGGGATATGAAACTTCTGATTCAGCTCTGCAATCCATTGATTTGTTAAAGAAGCGGGTGCTAATATAAGCGCTTTTTTCACGAGTCCTCTGATGAGATATTCTTTTAACACGAGTCCTGCTTCGATTGTTTTTCCAAGTCCTACTTCATCAGCTAAAATGGCTTTTCCATTCATCCGCTCAATCACCGTCTCCGCTGCTTCTAACTGATGCGCGTACGGCGTCAGATTAGGCAAATGTTTTGGAGATTGAAGACCGTGGAATTCGGGAATCAGTTTCGCTCTTTCCATGTCATAACACATCTGATAGAGTGTCCAATTATCCCAATCTTTGCGATTCTCGAGACGTTCCAATAATCCTTCTTTCCACTCTGTCGACCGCTCAATCCGCATATCTATCCCCTCATTCGGCAATGTCTTTTAAATTAGCATGCCCAAAGAATAGTTGTTTTATGTATAGAGTGATTTAGGTAGTGCTATAAAAGAAGAGCCGACGAGTATCCATCCGACTCTTCCTCCCTGACACCTATTGCTTTTCCTTTACCTAGATTTCGATAACGTACACCAAAATCATCGGCCTTCTCTTCGTCCGTTCGAACAAAAGCGTTTCTACGGACTTTTTAATTTGCTGTCTCATAACTGTTCCATCACTGCCTGGACTGCCTTTGAAATTGTCTACAGCCAGACGGACTGTATCATTCACTTCGTCGATCAATTCTTTAGCATCCGGTTTGTACACGAAACCTCTCGAAATGGTATCCGGCTCAGACAACAGGCGTCCCGTTTCTTTACTGACCGTGACTAGAATTACAAGCATCCCTTCTTCCGAAAGCAGTCTTCGATCGCGGAGCACCACATTCCCTACATCACCGACTCCTAACCCATCGACAAACACTCTTCCCGCCTTCACTTTGCGTGTCTGTCTGGCAGATTCACCATCGAAATCCACTACATCCCCATTTTTGACGATGAATATGTTTTCACGTTCCACCCCGACAGACTCGGCCAATTGCCTGTGCTTATAAAGCATTCGGTATTCGCCATGGATGGGGATGAAGTATTTCGGTTTCATGAGAGTCAGCATCAGTTTCAGTTCTTCCTGACGAGCATGTCCGGATACATGCATCCCCTCTTCCGAGCCATAGATAACATTCGCTTTCAGCATAAATAACTGATCAATAATGCGGGAGACATTCGTTTCATTTCCTGGAATTGGTGACGACGCTAAAATGACCGTATCCCCAGGATGCACTTCTGCATGACGGGAGTTTGAGCTAGCCAGACGGGCCAATGCTGCAAGGGGTTCCCCTTGACTGCCTGTGCAAAGAATAGCGACATTGCGGGGATCCATTCGTTTCATCTGATAAGGCTCGATGATCATGCCATCCGGAATCTCTAAATGGCCAAGTTCAGAAGCTACTTTCACAACGTTCAACATACTTCTGCCGAGCAGGACTAAGTTACGTCCCGTTTTTTCCGCTGCGTCCACTACTTGCTGAACGCGGTGAACGTTCGATGCGAATGTGGAGATGAAAACTTTCTGGTGCGCTTTCCGGAATGCATCCTCGATATGGCTTCCGACCGCCATTTCAGAAGGATTAAACCCGGGGCGTTCAGCATTCGTACTCTCCGATAGCAATACTAATACACCAGCTTCCCCGATTTTAGCCATCTTATGAATGTCAGGCGGCTCGTTGTTCACAGGAGTCAGGTCAAATTTGAAATCCCCCGTGTGGACGACTCTGCCGATGGGTGTATCGAATACAACTCCTACGCAATCAGGTATGCTGTGGTTGGTTCTAAAAAACGTAATGTTCACTGAACCAAACGATAAGTTGGAGGCATCGTCAATGAGATGCATTTCAGTCGCTCGCAGCAAACCATGTTCTTTTAGTTTGATTTCAATTAAACCGAGCGTCAGATCTGTTGCATATACAGGAAGATTCAACTGTTTTAAAAAGTAAGGAATGCCTCCGATATGATCTTCGTGACCATGAGTGATGATCAAAGCCCTGACGTTGTCTTTGTTCTCCTGCAAATATGAAATATCTTGGATGATCAAGTCGATTCCAAGCAAACTTTCATCAGGAAATTTTGAACCACAATCAATGACGAAAATGTCTTTTTCATATTGCACGACATACATATTTTTGCCTATTTCATTGATACCGCCTAAAGCAAAAATGGACAATCCCTTTTCAATGGTTTGCATAACTACCTCTCCCAACCCTATATGAATATCAGTAGTATGCGCTTGTCTTCGTGTATTTATGAATAATTGTACATTGTATGTGTACGGATATAAATTGCCTGATTCCAAACGCTTACGCTTTGATAATTTCCGTTTCAAACTTCACTACATCCAAGATGCCAATCCACTAGAATAATGGTACTATAGGAAAGTTCATAAACAGAAATGTTTGCGGGTACGTGATAGTTAGGAGGAATGGGAATGGAAGAAAAAAGAACGCTAAAACTTGTACTCGCTGGTATCCTTCTCGGTATTTTAATGTCAGCGATGGATAACACAATTGTCGCAACTGCATTAGGTTCAATTTTAGGGGATCTCGGCGGCGTCGACAGTTATGTCTGGATTACTTCCGCATACGCAGTCGCAGTTCTTGCGGGGATGCCGATTTTCGGTAAACTCTCTGATATGTTTGGACGCAAACGCTTTTTCATGTTCGGAATTATTGTTTTCATGGTAGGTTCTGCTCTTTGTGGAGTGGCACAATCCGTTCCGCAACTAGCCGTTTTCCGGGCGATTCAAGGGATTGGCGGCGGTGCACTTTTACCGATAGCCTTTACAATCGTCTTCGATGTGTTCCCTCCTGAAAAACGCGGAAAAATGACCGGTCTATTAGGGGCAGTATTCGGTGCGTCCAGTGTCATCGGTCCATTGCTCGGTGCTTGGATCACAGAGTCCATCAGTTGGCACTGGGTGTTCTACGTCAATATACCAATTGGATTAGTGTCCTTATTCCTCATTGCCCGTTTTTATAAAGAGGCTGCGAAACCTGTCAAGCAGGCAATCGACTGGCTTGGGGCCATATCGCTTGTTCTAGCTGTGGTCAGTCTTATGTTCGGCCTCGAATTCGGTGGAAAAGAATTTGCTTGGTCTTCATGGCAAAGCATTTCCTTGTTCAGCATTTTTGTAATCTTTTTCATCGTCTTCATCTGGGCGGAAACACGTGCAAAAGAGCCGATCATTTCGTTCTGGATGTTCAAAAACCGGCTGTTTGCCTCATCACAAATACTCGCGTTCCTCTACGGCGCTACGTTCATTTGCTTGACGATTTTCATCCCGATTTTTGTCCAAGCCGTATATGGCGGATCGGCTACGAATGCGGGAATCGTCCTGATGCCGATGCTTCTTGGTACGGTGGTAGGCAGTGCACTCGGCGGGATCCTGCAAACGAAAACGTCGTATCGTAAAATCATGGTCATTTCTGTCATCGCCTATTCAATCGGAATGATCCTGATGAGTACAATCACTCCAGAAACGTCACGGACGATGTTATCGATCTATATGATATTCGTCGGATTCGGTGTCGGTTTTTCCTTTTCCTTACTGCCTGCAGCTTCCGTCCACAAGATGGATTTCAGGTACCGTGGCTCAGCCAACTCAACGAACTCATTTTTTCGTTCGTTCGGCCTAGCACTTGGAATTACGATTTTTGGTGCAATTCAAACAAAACTATTAACAAGCGGACTCACTTCCGGTTTCGCAAAACTGCCTGGTGATGGCGCAGGTGGCATAGAATCGTTTGGAAATATCCAAAACGTATTTCTTCCGGAAACACGAAAAACAATTCCACCAAATATTCTCGAGGTGATTACCAACGCCATGTCCGAGTCGATCTCGACAACATTTTTCTGGGCACTCATTCCAGTAGCCATTTCGATCGTTGCTGTATTCTATATGGGACCTGAACGGTTGATCCCTAAAAATGATTCGGACAAATAAGCAGTAAAAAGGCATCGACGAGTTCAGCAGCGTCGATGCCTCTTTTTGGCTTCACTTAATCTTGGAAACAGGAAGTTTCTGTTTCACTTGTTTCAGCGTTGCGACTATGAGAAAACTAACAATTACAAGTAATAACCAGGAACTCACTTTCCCTAGATGCACCAGACTCCATGTGTCCATCTGATTCGGATATTGCCAAGCCCCGAAAAACGTTGCGATATTTTCTGCAACCCATATGAAAAAACCAATGAGTATAAAAGAAAGTGCGATTGGCATCCTGTAACGGCTTCCGTTCACTTCGTAAGTCACCCACGAACGCCAAAAGACAACGACTACTAGTCCCGATAGCCACCACCGAATATCGATCCAGAAATGATGGATGAAAAAGTTCAAATAGATGGCGGCCGCAAGAGGAACGACCACTGAGAACGGCGGCCACTTTATAAGTCGGACATCGAGCCGTCTCCATGCCTGGCATAGATAACTCGCAACACTGGCATACATGAACCCGCTATAAAGAGGCACCCCGAAAATTTTCATATATCCTTCTTCAGGGTATGACCAAGACCCCATATTCACCTTGAAGATTTCAAGTGCCAGTCCAATCAGATGAAACAGAGTAATCACTTTAAGTTCATCTTTCGTTTCAAGACCTGACCGAACCATCCACCATTGCATGAATAAGAATACGAGGAGCAACCAATCATACCTCGGCAGCCATGGCAAAGGAAGGACTTGCGTCAACGCCAATGAGCCGAAAATGACGACTGGAAACAAGCATGACAACGCTTGCTCCCAGCCGAAAATAATCAGTTGTGTCATGAATCTTTTAATGCGATTAAAACGGAAGATTTCAGAAGGAGCGACCTCTTTCCATCCATTAGCCATCCTGCTCACTTCGGTATTCCAAAATGTCTCCCGGCTGACACTCGAGCGCCTTACAAATCCCTTCGAGCGTTGAAAATCGAATGGCTTTTGCCTTCCCATTTTTCAATATGGACAGATTCGCCATCGTAATCCCCACTTTTTCGGACAACTCCGTTACACTCATCTTTCTTTTCGCGAGCATGACATCGATATTAATAATAATTGACATAGCGTTCACCTCAGACCGTCAAGTCGTTTTCAGATTTTATGTCGATTGCATTCTGAAGCAATTTCTGCAGAACCGCCGCAAAAACAGCAATCACCAAGCACCCGAAGATAATTCCTAAGCCGATAACGATGATTCCTGGCGCATCATCTGCATCTCCCATCAAGAAAAGCAGCGGCATGAAGAACACAAAGAGCGTCCCTATTGAGACTCCACACAATTTAATCTTTTTCAACACACTGACGGAAGCCTCCGAAAATGCCGTGTTCCTGTCGATATAAGTTAAAAGTTTCATCGTCTGGTATAGAGCCGCGAAATAGATGAGCGCTGCTGCATATAGTCCTACTAAAAACGGATATCGTAAAAAGGACCACTTTGGAGCAAGTTCTGCAAAGAATTCTGCGATATGTGGTGCGACAAAGATACAGAGAGCCAGAATCGGCAGTGCCATAATCACGAGCGTTACCTTTAAAAACAATGTTTCACGTTTCATTGAAAACACCTCTTTGTTTATTATGAACTTTATAGTACACTATAATTTATTGATTATCAATAAATAACTAACGATAATTGATAAAATCTACACAGTTTCACTGTTAGAAAATCGGGTTTCAAAATAACCGTATCCCCTTCACTTGCTGGCAGTTGGCCCAGCGCCAGAAGTTTTTCCTCGATTCTTCGGTGAAATCGTTTATACTTAGAAAGCATCCGACATGGAATATACGTTCTACTATTTAGTGCCGGTGCCCACGTTATAGAACTTACAGCTAAAGAGGGTTTCAGATGAAAGGAAGTTCACACTTAAGTATCGGCATTGCGGTGGGTGCAATCGCTGGATACATCACTCAACCAGACGTCATGACTGTTGCGATTTGTGCAGGAATAGGCGGTGTGTCTGGAGTTGTACCAGATTTAGATACAAACGGGCTGGCAAGCAATTCCATTACTTTGTCGAAAAAAGTAAGTAAAGTATTAATGGAAACTGCGGGGATCGGAATTCTACTCACGCTCATTTATCAAGTGATGACTCAAGGGATGAGCCAAGATATTTACATATACGGCGGAATTGGTCTCGCCCTTCTGATCGTCTCCCGGCTCATTACACAAAGACGGATGCTGACGATCACAGGAGTTCTTGTCCTGTTGCTCGGATTTGTGTTGGACCAATCCCTCGGCATTTTACTAGCCGGCAGTTATATTATTTTCGCTTCATTTTTACCACACCGTTCTTATACGCATTCCTTACTCGGCGTTTTGTTCTACGCCATGATTTTAAAGTATTTGGATATCGAATGGCCGATTGACGGGATGTTTGCAGCGGGAATGGTGGGCTACATCAGTCATTTAGTGGCAGATATGAAAGTGCTGCCTGTAAATCGCAGAGGTGTGAAATGGTTTGCGCCGTTGTGGAAGCAGGAATTTTAGAGAACATGAAAAGACGAGTATCCGGTTTTCGGCATACTCGTTTTTTCATGTCTTCATTATTCTTACACGGATGCTACAAACTTCTGGATCGTTCGATAGTAAATCCAGTATTGCCCTGCTGCCACGAGCAAAATGCCCACAATCATCCATGTTCGATCGATTGGAAACATCATATAGACACCCGCCATCAACGGCATCATCCATACAAAATAAGTGTACACTTTTTTGGTCGCTTGTTTTGTTACATCTTGGAAAAGTTCATCGTCCTCCAAATACTCTTGCGGCTTATAGGTAATCATGGAAATTTTATGGCGAGGCATTCTTTTATTGTGCTTTGCAATTTGCACACAGAATAAACCTAAATAGAGAAGTGTACTTACAAGCATGCCCATTAAGAAAATACTGGAGCTCTCATTAAGATTAATCTCAAACTCAAATCCGCCTTGTGGGAAAGTGTTCATCGTTGAAGCATACCCAATCAATACGACGAACCCCATGATAATAAAAATACCAGCCATCTGCCATAATGGATACGTAAACCTCATATCATTCTTCACTTTGTTCTTCTCCTTCCAACCAAAAGATTTCATTGATATCACAGTCAAGCGCCTTTGCTAATTTCAGTGAGAGTGTTACAGAAGGAGAAAACTCCCCTTTTTCGATGAACCCGATCGTCTGTCTCGTGACACCGACTTGCTTCGCCAATTCTATTTGCGTGCACCTGTGACGCGCACGCAGTTCCTTTAATCGATTCTTCAGCATTGCGACACCTCTTTCTTCTAATGTACACTATACTTAACATTATGTATAGTATTCTTAACATTATTTTTGAAAAATAAAAAACACTCAACTAGGTCCGCAATTGAGTGTTTGAATTATTTTCGCACCTTTAGTACCCACCAAATGAGCACAACTTGTAATGGAAGTCGAAGCCACAACGCCGCTGGAGGTAAATCGAAATTCTCGGGCGTCAGTGCCATATAGACGTTGACCGGGAACACGAGCACTAAAAAGATGGCGATCAATACGCCCGCTCGTTCTCGTGTCGGCTTCAGGAACAATCCAAGTGCCAACAAGATTTCCACGACACCTGAAATGTAGACAATTGCCTTCCGGAAAGGCACCCATTCCGGCATAGCCTGAATGAAAAATGGTTCTAACAGGAAGTGTCCGATTCCTGCGCCAGCGAAGAACAGACAAAATGCGTATAGAGCGATTGCTTTCATTGGATAAACTCCTAACTTTGGGGCGATGGGGTTATGTGTGTAATTGCTGCCTTTTTGCTCATCACGACATATGTGTGTGTTCATAAATTTCGGATTCCGCTCATAAATCTATAAATGTGATCATAACTCACGCTTTTGGCTCATAAATCTATAAATATGATCATAACTCACGCTTTCCGCTCATAAATCTGTAAATGGGATCATAACTTCCGTATTCCGCTCATAAATCTTGGCCGTGCCTCACTTTAATCTCTCCAACAGTTACCCAATTTTCATTCTCCTACCCTAAACAGTTCCCCATCCACGTTTTCCAGAAACGTCTTCGTCACAGTCACAGTGAAAACCGGTCCGCTCGTAAACGTTACATACACATCTTCCAATTCCAACACGATCGATGTCAGAAATTCCTGTTCTTCATCCTTGTAGCCATACACAACCATACTTTGAACAGATGCATTCTCCAGGCGAATCGAAGAGCTCACGATTACAGGCTTTCTAAATCCTTCAACCCATTGAAATTGGGAGAGTGAGTCCGCATCATGGGTCTCGTCAATCAGCAATTCATCATCGCCTTCTTCTGTTTCCCGCCAAGAGAGAATCCAATATGTTTTTTGATTGGGATCTGATTTGGATTGAAAAAGCAGAACGGGTTCCGAGCAGAGATATTCCCACCCATCTCCTTTTTGGTAAGCCGCAATCTGCTCAACTAGAACTGTTTTCAATTTCATTCCTCGGATAGACTGCATACGTTGTTCCATTCCCTTGCTCCTCCCCTACTGGTTAAAATTCTCTATTAAGATATTTTCCAATATCTATTAGATCCAACTCTTCATCCGTGAGTTGAAACTTCCTTTGTTTCGCGATATTCTCTAGTTTTACATACTCAACGTACAGTCCGGCAGCTGCTACCGTACAAAAAACTCTTCTTCTAGCATGCACAGCTACTGAATTTTCTTAGTTATTGATGAACAAGAAAAGCGATCTATTATTCAATTAGTATCTGGGAATAAGCACTACATTGCTACGCTACTCTTCCAAGATTTTTTCAATTATCATGCTCATACGCTCCGTACCGTAAGCCCCTGTTGTGAGAATATTACTATCAAGCCAATAACTCTCCAAAAAAGAGGATCCATCTTGCAAATGAATTCTCAAAAACACACGATTATTCCCTTCAATTTCATCACTGACCTTGTCATAGCCTCTATACTCCAAAGATAGATAATCTTCGACGAAGGACTTTGTTTGTTCTTCATTCAGCTCAGCCAAGTAGGAATTGTCTATCTCACTCTCCAAGATAATACCTTCCACTTTCCCTTCAATATCATACAAATCTCCGATAGTGTCGGCTGCCTCATTATCTCTTACTTTGAACACCCGATCCTCTGCTATCACTCTGAAGTCCGGACGATACCCAGCTGCCTCATAGATTTCTGTGCCTACAGGCAAATAGGCAGCATCTCCGTTTCGAATCTTATGGTTCGAACACGCATGATCCGCCATCATATAGTTCACTTCGCCCACTTTACTGCCCTTCTCCAAAGCGGCCCCCTCTGAAATGCCTTCGATTCCCCCAGCATATTTAACATCATTCAGCTTTACAACATCCGCCCATTCAATGATGCCGTCCGGACAGCCCCTAATTACATTCACTGCAGAACAGCCTGAACTTAGTAAGCCCAATATGACTCCCATGATTAATATGCGTTTCAATAGTCGATCCCCCCTTTGGCTAAGAACTCCTCCTTTTTTCTTGCACGCGTATTCTAGAAGGAAATAATTAAAGATTGTATGAAAAGGTATGAAAAACAGCAAAATTGCATCCCTAAACGACCAAATATCCCATCAATCTATGCTTCCCTTAATATATCAAGCGTTTCTTGCACAAACTCATTTCTCTTTTGTTCATCATCTAAAGACACTCCAGCTTCGACTCGATCAAAGCGAAACGCCCGTATGACTGATTTTAATATCGGCAGGAGCACTCGTTCACTCTCTATGAATGGCCGTTCGGCAGTATAGGATGCAAGGAATAATAGAGATCGTTCCTGTTCGGTTAAATTCCCTTCATAAGGCGCATGCCATGCATGGTATACAGCCACTGCAACGGCTTCGTTCAAATACACTTCGTTCCCCGCAAGATTGAAATCGAAAATGCCTAATTTCCCATTCTCTTCTTTCACCATGTTGTAATAGCAAAAATCCCCTTGAACAGCCCCTTGAGGCAGTTCTGCCCAAGCTCTTTGCAAGACTTTCCGATATCCAAGATATAGCGATTCGATCGTTGCATACAAAGGATGGCTTTGATAATAATCTCTAAACTCGAAAAAACTTAATTCGTTTTCATCATAATCCCCAAGTTTTTCAGTCGCATTGCCCCCAAACAAACTCCATGAAGTAGCTGTAGTGAAAGGCGATTTGAGTTGCAATGAAACATTATGCTGTTCGCCTAACAAACTACCCAACTCATAAAACAACGCATCTGTCATACAGGTCAGTTCCTGCCCAGTTAGTACTCGTTCCAGAGTGAAAACGAAACCTTCCTGTTCAGTTACATAACAACCGTCTCTATTTTTCAGATACCGAGCGACATGCATCTTATTTTCGTGAAGAAGTTGAGCATATTGACAGCAAGCCTCCCAATAGTAGAGCTCTGCACGTTCACCTTTCAGCAAATAATTCGAATTCGATTTCACTCTAGCTAACACTTTTTCACTTGTCCGTAAATGATCTATTTCTACAGGGTGTATATCATACTTTTTACAGATCGCTTAAATTTGTTCTGTATCCATCCTGTCCTCCTAAACGACTGTTTTAAGTTATTATTCCAATTCACTTTCTTCAATCATCATCATAATCTGAAAGTCGCTCGAGCCGTATGAATAGTTAGAACTCTTGAAGAGTACTTCTTGTGAGACCGATTTCCCTCTGTCATCCAATACATTCCATCCGAATTCAAATTGCATAGCGGCTGTTGAATAACTATTGAACCACTGGTATGTTCCTATTTCTTCTAATCGTATTGAGGAATTCAGCACTTCCTGCCAGGTGGCAGGAAGCGGCATCGCACCGAACGACTCTTTAGCTAACGTTATTTCATTGGACAATTGAATTCTTGGGAAATAATAGTGTTTTCCGTCTGCCATTCCATAATCTCTCCGACGGATCATATAGGCATTCAATTCCTCCGCAGCACTCTCAGGATTAATATTCCAAGTCAAGAAATAAGAAGATGGATCAGCATAGTCAATCATCCATATCCTTGGCTCCCCACTCGATTCCAAACTGGTCATCTCCCATTTCCGCTTGCCCCAAATCCAAAAACTCATCCCATAATCCCCATCTTCTGAAACGAAAGGAACTGCTACGTGACGATTATCTGCGTGAATGACTTTTTGAATCCTGTCAACTTTGTCCCGAGCTCCATACTCCCCCAACGAACTGTTCATCTCCTTGAGAAGTTCACGATTATCAGGAAATGCAGCTGGCGGAGAATAATTCCACCATAAAAAGACTGCAAACAGGACACTTATTAACGAAATCCATATCCATGAGTTATGGCGCTTTCTCAATTCTCCTCATCCTCCTCAATAAATGATTGAGTCGAACGGAAGTAAAGGGTTTGAGTCGGAGTTTGAATGAGCAATCCCTTCCCATCCTTTTCTACAAAACTGGTTGAACGGACGCCACTTCCCCATTTCGGTTTTGCATCCTTCAATAAGTATGGAAATCGTTCATATGCTGCTTTTTCGTTCAAAAACATATCCTCATACCAAGCATCATCGTAAATCTCTGATGATTGCAGTTTATGAAGTTCTGATTTCAATGTCTCAACTTTCAAGGTAGCCTCTCCATTTCCAGTCGGATGAATGGAGAGGATCGATGCTGCTTTTACATCCGATACAAACGTTGCCGCATGATCTGTCGGATAAAAAGAATGACCGATCGCACTTCCGAGGAGTAGGCTGAGTAAGATGATATAATTAGATCCAAACCCTAACCAAGCAAATTTACGATACCTCTCCCAACGTCCGGTTTTTCTTTTCAAAATGAAATATAAAATCCATACACCTAGCGGTAACACTGCAATCTGAATGACTGTATTAGACACCGTCCACGTGATTGAAAACGAAACCAAACCGATTATTAAAATGATTACAGCTTTCCATCCTACCTGTTGCTCCGGATTTTTCTTATACATTCTATAGGCAAGGTAAGCGATTATCCCCCATGCGAATATAGTTGAAAGTACAGACAATAAGTTAAATGAAACATAATGGATTATCTTGTTCACTCCTCTCTTCAATGAT
The DNA here is from genome assembly GCF_050459885.1 of Sporosarcina gallistercoris. Classification (GTDB taxonomy): domain Bacteria; phylum Bacillota; class Bacilli; order Bacillales_A; family Planococcaceae; genus Sporosarcina; species Sporosarcina gallistercoris_A. The sequence goes on from NZ_JBCMNO010000004.1 coordinate 93,840, forward strand.
AAACCGTTCGTTCAATAAATATAATTCAATTCAGTTAATTCACCATATGCTTATCATACACTATTTGGAAATCAACAGGACACCATTCCTCGGAATTTCCCCACACAAAAAGCCATCTACACGTACTATGTAAATGGCTTTTCGTCTTCTTTTTTATCCGTGCTTAATCTTCAGTCGGTGCATAATCTTGGTTGAACCAAAGTTGCTCCTGGTCGTCCACTTCACCATTGTAGTTGATGAAGATTTCTTCGCCTGCTTTAATAGCTCTATGGGCATAGAAATCGAACGTCTGGTCATCGAAGTTGATATCATACCAAGCATTCGGTTCGTAGGAATGATTGAACAGCATGCCGTATCCTAACAAAATTGCGGAATGGTTCACTCCATATTCGAATGCATAATCCGCAAGAATTGTTTTCTCAATATGTTCGTGCTGTTCGTTCGGATAAGAAATGATCGGTGCTGCATGCAGCAACTGACCTTTTTCGATATCACATGTGGCAAATACCCCTCTATTGAATTCGCCGTCACTTATTATTGATGTTTTTACTTCAATCATTTATTCGCCTTCTCACTTTTATAATTTCTTGCTCCACTATACCATGTGCAGAACGAACATCGGGCACATCAGAGTCTTTCATGTGTTCAGTTCACTCGAAACGCCGCGTTGTAAAGTTACTCTGCATTCTTATCGGTCGGTACCGCACAGCTGCCATCCGTACAGGTAGCCTCTGCTCTATTATCCGGTGAAAGGTTTTCAAAAGCGGATACAGGCTGTTCTTCTTCCAAGATTTTTTCGATCGCTTGTAAAAATGCTTCTGGCGGCTGTGCACCTGAAATCGCATACTTTCTATTGAATACAAAGAATGGAACTCCTGTTACCCCTAACCGTTTTGCTTCTTCGATGTCCGCGTGTACTTCGTCTGCATAAGCTTCCGGGTTCCTCGCAACAGCAAGTGCTTCTTCTTTGGGCAAACCAGCTTCAACCGCAAGTTCAACGAGTACCCCTTCGTTGCCCACGTCTTTCGATGCTGTGAAGTTGGCATACAACAACTTCTCTGCAAGTACAGCATCTTTGCCATGCACTTTCGCAAACTTCGTCATCCGATGTGCATCAAACGTATTTGTCGGTTTCATCGTATCGAAATTGAACTCCAGCCCCACTTCTTTGGCTTGTTCAGCGATAGACGCCGTCATTTGTTTCGCTTTTTCGGCACCGCCAAACTTAGCTCCCATACTCTCATAGAAGTTCTGTCCGCTGTACTTCGGGGAGTCGGGGTCTAGTTGGAAACTTTTAAACTCGATTTCTATGCGGTCTTTCCCTCTGATTTCATCCAACGCGACTTCCAACTTGCGCTTTCCGATATAGCAAAACGGGCATACAAAATCCGACCAAATTTCAATTTTCATGTGTGTTCTCCCCTTTTCTTTAGTAGACCTTTAATGAGACCACTATACCATTCGATATTCTGGAAACGAATTAGTTAGCTTGAGCTAGTGATTTCCGACCCATGTTACCTTTCAGATAAACCGGGTATTCATATATTAGATCCCATTTTTCCCGACGTTCCATTGGACTGCGGGAAATCCTAATAAGGAAACTCAAGAAAGGTTGGATATTGTGAAAGTACTAGTTATTGGAGCAAATGGACAAATCGGTAAGCAGCTTGTTACGCTGATTCAAGAGAGTGATTCGTTGAAAGCCAAAGCGATGATTCGAAAACAGGAACAGGCTTCTTATTTCGAAGAACTCGGAGCTGAGACAGTTTTAGTGGATCTGGAAGATGACACGAAAAAAATTGCAGAAGCTGCTGAAGATGTAGATGCGATTGTTTTCGCAGCTGGATCCGGACCGAAAACAGGTCCCGATAAAACGATGCTGATCGATTTGGATGGTGCAGTGAAGTCAATTGAAGCTGCGAAACAGGCGAACGTGAAGCGTTTTGTCTTAATCAGCTCTTATGATACGTCGCGTGAAGCGATTCAAGAAGCGGATTCCTCATTTGCCCCTTATGTTGCGGCAAAACATTATGCAGACGATTGGCTGCGCAGAACGGACTTGGACTACACGATTGTCCACCCGGGTATGTTAACGAACGATGAAGGAACTGGTAAAATCGAAGCGGCGGAGAAAGTCGAAGCGAACAAAGTACCGCGAGATGACATCGCTCAAGTTCTTCTTGCTTGCTTAGAAGATCCGTCGACAATCGGAAAAGAGTTTCAAGTGATTGCAGGCGACACACGCGTTAGAGAAGCAGTAGCTTCGTTGAAATAATCCCGATGGATAGCCGTACTACGACCTCAACTCGGAGTACGGCTATCTTGTGCTTTACAACTAATAAATTGTTCCAGATAACTATATATCATTTCAATACTTCTCTTCCGATTGCAAAAGCGCGGTGGATATCTATCCCAATAGATATCCGCCGCTTTTTTACTTGCTATTTTGCTCAGTTATTAAGCTGTCAGATCGCCATCTATTGCTCCATTCACGTCGTTACTTGGTTGACGGTCTGTATTATGTTGTCCACAAACGCGCTGTTGCAATGGCAGGAGTCCCTTTGGAGCGGACCATATTGGTGCCTGAAAAAAAGTGAAAACAGACGCTAGTTAAAAATGCCAGGTACTCACCGATTTCGTGAATTCCTGGCACTTTTCAAAAACTCATATGAATTTCAATTTCTCCTCAATTGCAATACGAGTCGTTGAATACGCTGGCGCATTCTCTTTCCCAATCGTAATAAGGACAATTGGGAAATACCGTCCCTCTAGATGGAAGCGCTCCGCGAACTTTACTTTGTCAAATCCGCCCATGGGTCCTGTTGCATAGCCCCGCTCTTTCGCAATGAGCATGAATTGCATGGCAGCGAGACCAGAATCGAACGTCGCCATATTGATACGGGACTGTTCCGATGCATGTGGATATGCTTTGTGAGCATTGCCAACCAGTACTGCTTTAGTTGCGTCATCCACAAAACCCGCATCCGACATACTGTCATAGACTGGATCGATATTTCTGTAAAATTCTTTATCTCCCAGAACGGCAATGACTGCAGACGCAGTTTCGATCTGTTCCTGGTTATACGCGATCTTTCTTAACTCTTTGCGTTCTTCATCGTCCAGGAAAACCAAGAACTCCCAGGGTTGAAGATTGCTAGTTGAAGGCGCAAGTGCCGCTATCTCGAGCATTTCAAGAATCTCTTCTTTTTCAATGGTAAAGTCAGGATCGTATTTTCTCACTGAACGGCGTTCTTCAATAATGGCAGAAATCATGTTAGACAAGTGAACTCCTCCTGTTGGTCAAAAAGAACTTTTGATTCATACAATGCAGCGTACTTATTGTAAGCAAGTGTTTGAGGTGATGAGGGGATCATGACAAGTCATCGCTTGAAGGAAGGATATGCATACTCTCCAACAGTGCCCTCGCGTCCTGATTTAAATAGGTGAGTGTATCTTCTCTGCTCACTAACCCTGCATGTTCTTTTACAACGGACTTAAAAGACCGGATGTTAAAGTGAACAGCATAATCATTAATGGCATGAATGATTTTTATCTCCGATTGGGTCAACCGCTTCCCATCCGAATTCAAGACAAACTCAAACAGATCTTGCGCATTGCGCTGAAGATACTGTTTATGTGCTTTTACCACATCAAGATTATCCTCCATGTACTTTCTGGCAGTTATAAAGTCCAATTCATCCACGCATTGATTGATCATTTTAAACAATTCATGAGTATTCATACGACCACTCCTTTACTTTACCAACCCTTACCAATATACCACCATATCACTGGGTATTGGTACTCATTCCGAATTTAAAGAATACAACTGTGATAAAGGAAACTTCAGAATCACTCTCTCCATTTCGGGGATCTCAACGATATATGCCTTTAATGAGGTTCGGTTCGTTGGAAGGCGTTCCGAATGGAGAGAGATGGGTTGGCATTTTAGCACCAGCCCTAGTCTGGTTTATTGGCGTGAACGGATCTACTCATGATAGAGTGAGTATTAATAAGGCTGATTTGACAGTCCCATCTTTATATTTTTTTCAGGAAGTTACACACTATGGATAAGGAGTGAGTGGAATGAATGAAAAACAATTGGATAAGGTGAAAAACGGAAAAGGGTTCATCGCAGCGCTCGACCAAAGTGGCGGAAGTACCCCTAAAGCACTCGCAGCATACGGCGTGAACGAAGAAGCGTATTCAAACGAGGACGAGATGTTTACATTAGTGCATGATATGAGAACACGGATCATTACATCACCCGCATTTGACGCACAACACATATTGGGTGCGATCCTGTTCGAACAAACGATGGATCGTGAAATCGACGGAATGTACACGGCTGATTATTTGGCGGAAAAGAAAGGGATCGCACCGTTCCTTAAGATTGACAAAGGACTCGCGGAAGAAGCAAACGGAGTCCAGCTCATGAAACCGATCACCGATTTGGAAGATACTTTGAGACGGGCAAACGAACGCCATATTTTCGGGACAAAAATGCGTTCCGTCATTAAAGAACCAAATGAAGAAGGCATCAAAGCGGTTGTCAATCAGCAATTCGAGGTAGCCAAACAAATTATCGCTGCTGGACTTGTTCCGATTATCGAACCCGAAGTGGACATTAACAGCGGAAACAAACCCGCTTGTGAACAACTATTGAAAGATGAACTCCTGAACCAATTGGATCAGCTGAAGGATGACGAGAATGTCATGTTGAAACTTACGATTCCTACTGAGGCGAACTTGTACAGGGAACTTATCCAACACCCTAGAGTGGTACGAGTTGTCGCGCTCTCAGGAGGATACCCGACAGTGATCGCAAATGAGAAACTGAAAGAGAATGAAGGATTGATCGCCAGTTTCTCCAGAGCGCTCAGCCAAGACTTGAGTGCGAGCCAAACAGACGAAGAGTTCAACAGCGCTCTTGAAAAAGCGGTTCACTCGATATACGAAGCATCCATTTAAGTGAAAAGCCTGTGCCGACCCCTTCTTTCGGGTCTGGCACAGGCTTTTGCAATTTGTGATTTGAGTATTCTAAGTCAGCACCAATTGAAATCCTCAATTTACAAATGGGAAAACCCATTAGTATTATTCCTGGACTTCACTAAAATCCCCGCAGCTCATATTGGTTGATGAACAAAGTCACTGCACTTCTTTTGCACAAACAGCCAACGTCCTTCTAATTTCAGCACGTACATCCTCTTCCTGATACTTTAAAGCAGACATCGTTTCTTCTGGATCAATAAAAGCATCCCGATTCTGCATTTCAATCTGTTTTCCCATATGGATCGCATGCTCTTTCCCTTTTGCCGCAACCGTTTCATCCATTTTTTCAGCAGAGGGTTTCAATTGGTCCAAGGAAGCTGTTTCAACAGTCGTATCCGTTTGTCCGAGACTTTCTGCAATCATCTTGTAGAACTCTTTGTATTTCATATTGATACCTGAGATGGCATAGGTAGCGCGATGCTTGCCATGTTCCAAAGCACCGACTGCTGCTTGCGCCACTTGCTTCGTGGTCACCATTGCCGTCCCGCCCGCAGGAACTTTCACTGCAGACATCCCCTGAACCCGCGGGAAGAAGCTTTTTCAAAGCGGCGTCCTCTGCGGCATCGTTCCAAATATGTATGGCAGTCGGAGCGACATGACCTCCATAGCCCCTTCCCCTTCCATGAACGCGATTTCTTCCTGCAGCAACCTCGTTTTGACATACGGCTGCTCCTGCAAATCCAGATCGGTCCACATACTTGCAGTTTGCGTATGGTACGAACCGAAAATCACGAACTTCTTCATGCCCGCATTCCTTGCCAAACGCGCAAGACGTTGTGTCGGCAAGACATTGTTTTCATAATAGAATTTCATCGCAGGCGCTTTAGGAAGTGTCCGCTCATCCAATCCAGCAGCATATATGAACGCATCTTTTCCTTGCATCATCTTCAATACTTGTTCATCCGTCATCTTATTGATATCTCCGAGATATCGATCCTTCACTTACTCGGGTAATACCTCATCCATGAGTTCTTCGTTACGGGAAATTGTAGACACTTTGTAGCCTTTGGTGAGTAATTCATGAATCGTTTCAAGCCCTAACAAACCCGTTCCGCCCAATACGAATACTTTGTCCATTCTGCAAAACTCCCCTTCGCATAGTATTCAAGTATTCTACCCTTCTACTGGACAGGGTACTCCCTTAGCGGGATGGCGTGGCAAGTAAAAAATTGTGGAAATGATTTAAAAAACGTATGTTGAACAGCTTTCTGTACCATTGTGACACATACTAGAAATTCCAAAGAATCACCCATTTTGCGCACAAAAAAAGCACTTCATGACGACAGTGCTTGGCTGCTTCCTATTTTCCTCTGCGTCCAATCAGTAAAGTTATTTGCGCAATCGTAAACGATAGTGAAGACTTCTTTCTGTAAGCGACATATTTCGCTTCCCAAGAATCTGCATATTTCTGTTTAAAGTTTTTCAGTCCTTGGAAATGATAAAAATATTGTCCATGTAAAAAGATTTGCGCCGCAATCTTTTCACTCAAAAAGGAATATCTCGACTTCCCCACATTAGACAATGGGGACATGCCGATATTGAATACACGATAGGAAAATGAAGTCCATCGTTCCCGACGGTGCATCAGGATTATAGCGCATAAGATCAATCGAAATTCGTTCATCATTATCATACATCGGCATTAAGCTAGCAAAACCGATAATGCCATCCGCATTTCTTAAAACAGCGACTTTTGCAGTGTTCAAATAAGCTTCGTCAAAAAAGCCTAGAGAAAATCCTTTTTCCCTTCTTCCTTGTAACCATCTTATCGAGACCTCTTCTAATTCCTTCAACAACTCTGAAGAGAATGGCGGACTGAGAATTTCAACCATATGGTTTTCTCTTTCGAACTTATTTTTTACTGCTCGAAATCCCTTCATTTTTTTCCCGGATAATGTAAATGTCTCTAAGTTTACAAATGCCTCCTCTCCCAGTTTGAAAAATCCATACCCCTGATCATGTAAAAGAGCTAATACTCCTGCATTAACTTCATAGAACACTGGGGTATACCCATATAGATCAGCTGTCTTCAATAATTCTTCGATCGCTGAGGAATAATCTGTTTCTTTACCAACTGGGTCGCCAAGGATAACTATCTTATCTGCGTAGATTTGATAAGAGAATAATACAGTCTCTTCTTTATTCCAAAAAACATATTTGTCATGCAGGAAAATCAAATGAGAGAACTCAGTTCCACCATAGGTAGTTAGGTGACTATGAATCCTTTCTACCTGTTCACCTGAAGTCTGCATCTCCATTTGCTTCGGCTTCCGAATGAGAAAACCTATAAATAGAATGACACCGGCTATTACTAGGCCAATAATAGCACTATAAAATAAGTCACGGGAATCAGTAATGATGTAGTCCCTCAGTTCAATCGGAATATGAATTTTCGAGGTCGGTAAGTTCAAATAACCGATGAACACATACATTGAGGTGATGAGGGCCACCACAGCCACGTCAAATAAGATAATTCCCCATGTCAGTACATAACTTTCACGGTAAAACTGATTTTTGGATGCAATCAGTAATCCCATTACAAGAAGTAAAAAGAAGGCTTCTTCGTAATCAAAACCTTTGAAAATCAAAAATACGACAGCACTGCATAAGACCATAATGGTGAGTTGATATGTCCTTTTCACCTTATATTGAATTCCCCTACATAACCCTAAAAGGGTAAAACCAGCTGCTACGGTCAAATGGTGCGATACGTTCATGATCGGAAGGGAGAGGATTTCCTGCATGATTTTCAAACGACTTAATATCCCTGGCACCGAGGCAGATAGTAAAAGCACAATTCCTGAAAGAAATACCAATCCTGTTAACAACATATGGCTAAGCTTTTGCACAATAGCCTTTGGCAGGTCATCCCATGAATGATTCCACCGATTCCAGTATTCCATCACAAACAGTGAAGCCGAGACTAAGAATGGAAGTATGAAGTAGCCTATCCGGTATAGGATGAGTAAAAAAAGCACTTTTTCATCTGCGATTCCAATACTTTGGGTTCCCCACAAAAATACAAGATCGAATGATCCAATCCCCCCTGGAATCATACTTACTATGCCCGCACTGGAGGCCACCAGGAAAATAGGGAGTAACGCAGATAATCCGATTGGAATATCCAATACGACGGTTAAAAATAAAATAACTAAAAAGACGGAAATCCATTCGCATACTGAGATCACAATTAGCTGTACTGCTTGTTTTGCATGAATGGCATCTGAATTCGCTTTTCGGTAACGCATAATAAAAATGCCTATAAGGATTGGAGAATACAGGCCTAATAGGATGACGGCGATAAGAAGCCATTTCGTGTCTTGCAATAACGGGAAATCCCAATAGAATAATGGCACGATCCACACCAATAAGGAAATTCCAGTTAAATAAAAGAGTGTTACGGAAGCGATGCTTTTCAAAACACCTTCCTTTTCCACTTTGTACTTTGAATAGAAATAACTGCGCAGCATTACCCCAACGAGACCGCCGAAACCGATAAGATTTGAGAACGTGTTAGTAATGAACGAATGCCTCAATAAGCTTCTCGTTTTCACTTTAACATGTAAAACTTTCGACAATATCACATCGTAAAAGAGCATGGGAATAATTGCACAAAAAGAAATAAGTACGATGAATATGATTTCCCATAGCTGTATTTGGTCCAATTCATATCGAAAAGAACCGATGTCTATCCCACGCACCGTATTCTGTATTTCAAAAACAGCCAATGCTAGTAGTAATACCGGAAACGAAATCTTTAATACGGTTAGAAACTGATCCTTACTGATTTTAAAAATCGTCTTCACCTACTCTCTTTCTTAGCTATTCACAACTACTAAGCCTCATTTACAACTTTTCTCTCATTCAGTAGCCAAATCCGTCAAAAGCAGCATACACTGAACCCCGACTGCCACAAGAATGGATTACTTATTATACCTTAGTTAAGATTCTTTTCACTAAAATTATTGAACGGCGCTCATCCATAAAAATCTATATACAATAAAAATTCCGTCTATACCACCTTTACTTACTTCACGACAAACAAGGTACCCGTAGAACTATGCAAAACGACGCAGCTGTAGACAGCGACAGTGCTATTGATATCCCCCCTTTCAAAGATCGTTTATTCATTTTTCTCATCACCTGATAATTTATTTGTCTGTTCTTAGTTCCATACTGCTGCTTTCCAGACAATCGGAGTTTGAATTAGTTGAAATAAGGTATGGTTAGGTATGACTTGCGGACTGTACGGCAACTCTTACCGAGACAACAAGATTTTTAAACAGCTAAATTGAGGTCAAAATGAATATCCTCTAGTATATAAAGAATGTCAGATCCGGGTTTCATTTTAAAAGGGATGTCAGGATTTGCGAATCCAGGATGAGGTGATGAAAAATCAATGGTTAATTCAAAAGTACAGGGTGATTCCCAGACGTTCGATTTCAAAAAGCATCTCCCACTACTTGCAGTGTTATTGTCTGGTGCATTCATTACAATCTTGAACCAGACACTTCTAGCAACGGCTCTCCCCCCAATAATGAAAGATCTCAACATTAATGAAAGTACTGTCCAGTGGCTGCAGTCGATTTTCATGCTCGTTAATGGAATTATGATTCCGATTACAGCGTTCTTAATCGGGAAATTTTCTACTCGAAGTTTGTTCTTGACGGCTATGGGGACATTTGCCGCAGGTACACTTATCGGTGCCTTCTCTCCTAACTTCTCCTTCTTATTAGCGGCTCGCGTCTTACAAGGCGCTGGCGCTGGAATTATGATGCCGCTCCTGCAAACAATCATGTTCCTGATCTTCCCGATTTCACAGCGGGGGAAAGCAATGGGGATGTTCGGTCTTGTCATTGCATTTGCACCAGCCATTGGCCCAAGTTTGTCCGGTTATCTTGTGGATCACTACCCATGGCGCAGCGTATTTTACGTCGTACTCCCGATTGCACTTGTGATTATCCTAGCTGCTTACTTCTTACTGAAAAACGTAACTGAGCAAACGAACCCTAAAGTGGACTACAAGTCAATTGTTCTTTCTACATTTGGGTTTGGAGGCCTTCTTTACGGATTCAGTGTGGCCGGCAATTCAGGCTGGCTTAGCCCTAATGTCATTCTCTCTCTATTGGTTGGTGCCATCACACTCTTCTTGTTCATCAACCGACAGTTGAAACTGGAACAGCCCATCCTGGAATTCCGCGTATTCAAATACAGGATCTTCTCACTCGCAACAGGACTCGGGATGATTGTATTTGCATCGATGATTGCAACAACTGTCATTCTGCCAATCTTCATGCAGAACTTGCTTGGGTTCAATGCGCTGCATTCCGGCCTAATGCTATTACCAGGCGCAATCGTTATGGGAATCATGAATCCTGTAACAGGGACACTGTTCGATAAATACGGAGCAAAATGGTTGCTTCGTATCGGGTTTACAATTTTAACCGTCACAACATTCTTCTTTGCAAACTTGTCACAAGATACAACATTTACGTATTTAGCAGTCTTGAACGCAATCCGTATGATCGGCATTGCAATGGTCATGATGCCCTCCACAACGCTTGGTTTGAACCAGCTGCCCAATCACCTGATTTCTCACGGTACGGCCATGAATAACACCTTCCGCCAAATCTCAGGTGCTGTCGGTACCGCCGTGCTCGTTACGATTACCATCACCGCAGCAAGCGGGAACTCCGTTGCCGGTGCTATTCATGGGGTCAATATCGCCTTCTTGGTAGCCGGATCCATCGCAGCGTTTGGACTGCTGTTGTCCTTTGCAATACGTGATCCGAAAAAAACTCAATAGATGCTTAAATTGCACACAAAAACTCTCCTACGCCAATTGAGTGCAGGAGAGTTTTTGTGATCATAGGAAAAGTGCCATGGATAAGCTGTCATAATACCGTTCGCCATCGAACGAGTCTTTGTAGAATACCCCTTCTTGCTTAAATCCAAGTTTTTCGTAAAGTGCAACTGCCCGTTCATTATCTGACCGGGTGATGAGCGTAATTTTTTCAGTTTGTTCATTTTTTTTGGACCAGTCGATCAGTGCAGTCATCAGCAAGCGGCCAAGCCCATTTCCCGCGTGTGATTGGCGAATGACAATCCCGAGTGTCCCTACGTGAAGGAATCTGCGTTTCGAACTCGAATCCATCGTACCGATCCCGACAATTTCCTCCCCGTCCAGCATAAGAAACATACACGTTCCTTTGGATTGTTTCATATCTTCAATGGATTGTGCCAATTCCTCTGCAGTTCGAGGGTATTCATCCTGACCAAATGACAGATAATCCGTCTCTCCGCCGACCACATTGTAAAACTCGACAATGCGTGGTGCGTCTTCTTGTTTTGCATCTCGTATCGTAATCTCTGCAATCGCTTTTGTAAAATCCGGCATAAAGGGATTCCTTCTTTCGTTCAGATAATTGTTTCATTGCTGAAGTGCTCCATCTAACAGGCTATCCTTGGAACACCTTCACTTCTACAATCGCAAACTCGATGTTCGGATGCTCAATGAACTGCGGTAAAATCGTCCGCTGCAATGTCGTTTTTGCAGATACGCCCTGTTGATAATCCACTAAATAACGTAACACCAAAACAATCCCTGCATCATTCGTATCTATTGAAAATACAGGACGTAATTCTGACTGTCCGTTCAGTAAACGCCGATTCGTTTGTTGGAGTTCAGGCAACACAATCTCTTCGAAATAAGACGCTCCTGCCTCGGTCATAATCTGTTCTGCCGCTTGCCAGTTACTATCAAACGATACAACGTATTTAACCTCATGCCAGACAAACCTGTTCGCGACACCAACCATTTCAATGGATTCGTTGAAAATGATACTATTCGGAAGCTTGATAATGCGTCCTGTATGCGCATCGGAAGATAATCCATTTCGCACCTCTAACAATTTGAAACTGGTTGAATTGATTTCAATGACATCCCCAATAATTTCATTAATCTCTACTCGGTGTCCGATTTCAAAATACTTCCGGTACTTAATGACAAAATATCCGATAATGTTGCTCGTCAATCCCCTGACCATGAACACCGCTATCATACCGAATAAGAGCGCTATCAAGACCAGAACATTAATCGCTTGGACCCATATGAACAGTACGGAAACGATGGTCAGCGTCCCCATTGTCTGCTTCGCTGCTTTATGTAACTGGATCTTCTTCGTAAAGTTTTTGACACTGCGCGCAAGCATTTTTTTGAGCAGCATATACAACGCGATTCCTATCACAAGAACCACTGCTGTCAGTGCAACTTTGTTCAAATACGCATCCGGAGTTTTCAAGGTAGTTTGCAAACTATCTGCGATTCCTAGAAAATACTCTTTCAAAAAGTCTGGCATGGCGTTTACTCCTTCCGCTTCCTAGTATACCTCAACTACACTCGCATTCACCGCTTTCAAGCTGCTGGGGAACCAGACACAAAACGTTCAGCAATCCTATAGTCGTTCGATGGTAGACTGATTAGTAAGGAGTGGATTATTGTGAACGAACAGCATACAGAACTTTTCCAGAAAGCGGTCGATTTCATTGGTCGCTGTTACGAAGAATTAGGACTCCCTGCAGATCAGCAACAACAGCGGCTGCAAGATATTGAAAAAGAGATCATAGAAAGCGGCACCTATACGCATACCCTTGCAGAACTGTCCCACGGAGCAAAAATGGCATGGCGCAACAGCAACCGGTGTATCGGACGTCTTCTTTGGGAAACACTTGAAGTGTTTGATAGACGAGATGTCACTACAGCTGACGGAGCTTTTGAAGCATTGCAGGATCATATCCGCTACGCCACGAATGGCGGCGATATCCGATCTGCCATTACTGTCTTCCCGCCTCGGAAAGCAGGAAAAGACCCGATCCGTATGTGGAATCATCAGCTGATCCGATACGCGGGCTATGAAATGGATGGTTCGATTATCGGGGATTCCGCTAACGTTTCCATGACAAAAAAGTGCGAGACCCTCGGCTGGCAAGGGGCACACACTTCTTTTGACGTCCTCCCGATCGTTATCCAAGAACATGGACAACCAGAGCAGTTGTATATCATTCCAGATGGCTTAGTAAAAGAAGTATCGATCAGCCATCCAGAGATCCCGGGAATCGAGACGCTCGGGATTAAATGGCATGCTGTTCCCATTATTTCTGACATGTTGCTCGAAATTGGCGGCATCGACTATCCGATGGCGCCTTTCAACGGCTGGTATATGGGAACTGAAATCGGTGCGCGGAATCTTGCGGATGAAGACCGATATAATTTCCTGCCTGCAATAGCGAAACAGATGGGGCTTTCAACGAACTCGAACCGGTCGCTTTGGATCGACAAGGCACTCGTCGAACTGAATATCGCCGTCCTGCATTCCTATCACCAAGCGGGCGTTACACTCGTTGATCATCATACAGCTGCCAAACAATTCAAAGCGTTCGAGAAAAAGGAGAACAACGCCGGACGTCCCGTCACCGGGAACTGGACCTGGCTCATTCCGCCAGTCTCCCCGGCCACGACGCACATATTCCATAAGCCGTATCAGAATGACATCGTGACACCGAATTTCTTTCATCAACCGAGCCCTAAGGCGGGAGAATAGAAAACACTTCCTCCTGCACCTGAGCACAAAACTTTCGAGCTTCATCATAATTTCAAAAATGGTCGGTTGCCCCCTATAAAAAGGTGACTGGTTCTAAGACATCGAATCCGCATATGAACCGGTCACCTGAATTTAGTGAAGGCCGAACTCATCTTTTAAACTGAATTCCGCTTTTACACTTGTACTCCCTCACTAGCATGGGTACCTAAATTGCGTCCAGCATCTTAGGAAGCATAACGCGCTTATTCTGCATTGGATTGTAAAGAGCCCTCTGTATCTCCTGGCAAAAAGTCGCTTCCCCTATACTCACCGAAATACTGGCCAAGCCCAGTTTCCCCTTCTACACGGACACGTATTCTTACGGCCTTTTTCAGAGCTTCAGGCTGATCCGTATCCGGTAAGATCAATGGGAATTCCTCACCACCATACCGCGCGACGAATAGATGAAGTCAGTTTCTCCTGTAAGCTGCGTCTATTCCAAAGACCGGTCACCCCATCCGTTTCCGCTAACTTCTATAACTTTCCGATAAGGTCTGAACAGCTCTTTTTGCTCGGACTCCAATTCTTGTCGCAGCATATCAAGCTCGGCAATTTGCTTTTCCCTCATACGGTTGCGGTCATCCGTTTCCTTTTTAGCAGCAAGAAATACCTGTTCATACTCATAACGCTCTTTCATTGGAAAATAGATGAAATCATTGAACACCTCTCCGTCGTGCTCATTTCTGAAAGCGTTGAGTAGGACAGCAATTTCCTGTCCCGCCTTGGTCTCCAGCGAACTATACATCCCTTCCACTTTTCCTTGAATAAGGATTATCGTAAAAAAGTGGAGCGGGTAAAAGCTGATTAACGTTTGGAGAGGTTAATGGAACTAACATGTTTGTTTGAACACTCACGGATAAAATAAAACCTCCCACACTCCTTGAATGTGAGAGGTTATCTTATGTTGAGATTTAATAAGGATCTGCTTCGCGCCCTTTTTCCACTGCATCCACGGCTGCCTCTTTTGACTCCGGAGTCCCCTGTCCAAATTTCGACTTCCCTGAATCCCGGCCAGGAACGTTGTCATCATTCTTTGCTTCTTTCATTTCTCTTACTTTTTTCTCAATACCTTCTTTGACAAGACGGCCATACTTTTCGTCAGCTTTCGTGAAATGTTCGATCATCGCTTCTTGAATCCGTACATCACATACTGAAAGAGCGTCTGAAAGATTGCTGATTAATTCTTTGCGCTCCCAGTCCTCGAACTGACGGAACGTTTCGCCCGCTTGACCATAGTTGTTCGGACGATCAATCGGGGCACTCATCGCCGCTGCGTTATACGTCGGTCGATGCGGATGTCCACTTCTCGAATGGGCTTCTTTGAATCCACCAAGCGTGGACGGCTCATAATTGATATGTGGATTCTCTCCCGACTCGCGGGGATCCCGATGATCCATCTGCCCACGTTGCTGATTGGTACGGACAGTCGTTTTAGGGGCATTGACAGGTAACTGCAAGTAGTTGGTTCCTACGCGATGACGTTGCGTATCGGAGTAAGAGAATGTACGACCTTGCAGCATCTTATCATCTGAAAAGTCCATACCGTCCACGAGTACACCAGTTCCGAAGGCAGCTTGCTCGATGTCCACATGGTAATCTTCAGGGTTCCGATCCAACACCATACGCCCTACCGGCAACCAAGGAAACTGGTCCTCTGGCCAAAGCTTCGTATCATCCAGCGGGTCAAAATCAAGCTCCGGATGGTAGTCATCTTCCATGATTTGCACGAACAGCTCCCACTCCGGATAGTCGCCTCGCTCGATCGCTTCATACAGATCCTGTGTTGCGTGCCCGACATTCTTCGCTTGAACAGCATCTGCATCATCCTGTGTGAGGTTCCGGATGCCTTGTTTCGGCTCCCAATGATACTTCACGAGAACCGCTTCCCCTTTTTCGTTCACCCATTTATACGTGTTTACACCTGAACCTTGCATGTGACGATAGGTCGCCGGGATTCCCCACGGTGAGAAAAGAAAAGTGATCATGTGAATCGACTCAGGAGAGCGCGAGACAAAGTCAAACATCCGTTGAGGATGGGGGACATTCGATACAGGATCCGCTTTGAACGCATGGATCATGTCCGGAAACTTCATAGCATCCCGAATGAAAAATATTTTTAAATTATTCCCTACCAAGTCCCAGTTCCCATCTTCCGTATACATCTTCACCGCAAACCCCCGCGGGTCCCGTGCCGTTTCAGGAGAATCCTTCGCCCCCGCCACGGTGGAAAAACGGACTAATACAGGAGTTCTTTTCCCTTCACCGGAGAACACCTTGGCACGCGTATACGTTTCGACCGGCTTGTCTCCAACCTTGCCATACGTTTCGAAATAACCAAATGCACCCGCTCCTCTCGCATGGACAACCCGTTCCGGAATTTCTTCCCGATCGAAATGAGAAATTTTTTCTATGAAGTGATAATTCTCAAGCGTCGCTGGACCGCGATCACCAATCGTCCGGATATTCTGATTGTCTTTCACAGGATGTCCTTGGCGTGTTGTAAGCGTCTCCCGCTTCGTTTCTTCATCGTTTTTAACTTTATTTTCATCTTCTTTCACCGGAACTCCTCCTATACTAATGATTTCAATGAATGGTAACGCCTCGTTCAGTTCCATTCCCTCTTACAGCAAGCCTACCCAAAAAAAGTCCTGAGGAAACTCCCTTATTTACGGAATGGGCTCATTGAACAGGTTACAAACAACGAACTCCCTATGAGGACAGAGAACAAGTAAAGTAGAGGAAAGTATGCTGTTAAGAAACGGTAAAAGCGTCAACCCTTTTTAAAGAGTTGACGCTTTTGAGTATCACCGAATGAAGCTGTCTGTGATGTGATTAAACTGTGCTTATACATATCCATTTTCCTTATTCTAGGTCATCCACATGCTGCAACTCGAAACCATCAAGCAAGGCACGCACTTCATCTGTCGATTCCGTATACATCAATTGATTTCTCAATTCACCTGCTCCTCTGATCCCTTTAACATAGATCTTAAAGAAGCGGCGAAGCGGTTTGAATGGGAGCTCCTCGATTTCCTTGGAATATTTATCGTGGAGATCCAGATGAAGTCTTAAGAGGTCCATTAACTCTTTACTATTGTGCTCTCTTGGCTCTTTTTCAAAGGCAAATGGATTTTTAAAGATTCCCCGGCCAATCATGACCCCGTCTACACCATACTTCTCAACGAGCTCCAATCCCATCTGTCGATCCAGGATGTCTCCATTGATGGTCAACAATGTATCGGGTGCGATTTCATCGCGCAGCTGCTTTATTTCCGGGATCAGTTCCCAGTGGGCTTCGAAATTACTCATTTCTTTTCTTGTGCGAAGGTGAATCGATAAATTGGCGATGTCTTGTTCGAGTACATGTCTCAACCAACCGCGCCACTCATCGACATCCGTATAGCCCAGTCTCGTCTTCACACTGACTGGCAGCCCTCCTGCCTTTGCAGCTTGGATAATATCCGCTGCGTTATCAGGATAATTGATCAGCCCGCTGCCTCTTCCTTTCGAAGCAACATTCGGAACGGGGCAGCCCATGTTAATATCGACGCCTTTGAATCCTTGTTCCGCCATTCCAATACTCATATCCCGGAAGTGCTCGGGCTTATTCCCCCATATATGGGCCACCATTGGCTGTTCGTCTTCTGTGAACGTCAAACGCCCTCGAACACTGAAGATCCCCTCCGGATGACAATAGCTCTCCGTATTTGTAAACTCAGTAAAAAACACATCTGGTCTTGCTGCTTCCGCCACGACATGGCGAAACACTACATTGGTGACATCTTCCATTGGTGCTAATATAAAAAACGGCCGTGGTAATTCACGCCAGAAATTCTCTTGCATATTCAATTTCCAATCCTCTCATTATGGGATGCCAGGTCAGCCCTGCATCCGGAAAATTTCTTATTTTACGTAACCGATAACTCACAAAAACAAAACGAAGGAGCAACTGGTTCTCTGACCAGATTTCGCTCTTTTCCATTTTACATGAGGAATGTGTATGTGAAAAGAGGAGAAGCTTACTGTATAAGCGTTAAAATGGAAATGTCACTCTTTCACAAACAAATCATGATAATTTCAGTTCATAATTATACGTTCTTCACAATCAGATTGAATTCTATTCAACTTGCTGTTGCTTAGACAAAAAGCCTGCTCAGCAAATTCCATGATTTTTGAAATTCGCTAGCAAGCTTTTATGATGTCTGGGTACTGTGTGTAAAAGGATCTTCACGCGTAAGTTACTTATACTACTTCCTGAAAATGAATCGAACAATTGCGGCCACTGGCTTTGGCGTGATAAAGCGCCTGATCAGCCGTATGTAATATAGTGACTTCCGTATCCCCCTCAGAGAATGTAGACACCCCGATACTCACCGTTAAGCGATCGACTCGCTCCCATGTAGCAAATTCCACTGCCTTATTAAGCTTCACCGCCAATTCGAGCGACGCTTCTGCATCCATCCCCGGGAGAATGATGACAAATTCCTCACCGCCGAGCCGTGCTACCCGGTCAACCGGCCTCACTTCTCGAGTCAACAATTCTGCCAACCGGATCAGAGCGTTATCGCCAACTAGATGTCCATGTGTATCATTGACCTTTTTGAAATGATCAATATCCACCATGAGTAACGAAAATACAGTTCCTTTTCTTGAATGCTGCTCAATATGACGTTCCAATTCTTCTTGGAAAAAGCGCCTGTTCGGAATAGCTGTCAGCTTATCAGTATTGGATAGTTTCAGAAGTACTTCGTTCATCTCCAATATTTCGTCTTGCTTTCTTTCGATTTCCCCATAGATTTTTTCTAATTGAGCAAAGGCCTCTTCTCGATCTTTATACGCCTTTTCCGTCTTTTTCTGAAGCGAACGCAGCTCCATTTCATAATCGATCCGTTGTTTCATCTGGATGAACATGCAATCGACGATTGGTACGTCATCTTGAATATATCGTCTCGCATTCATAAGAAGCGGTACAGGTTCACCAGACGCACTCGTAAGATTGATGTAAAACTCTTCCACTGAGCCGTGCAACTGTATAGCCGGGACAAAGTAAGTATGGACGAATATTCGATTGACCTTCGTTAAAAAGGTTTCAATGTGCTTGCCGACAACCTCTTCTTCCCGGTATCCCATCCAGGAGAGATAACGATTATTCACTTCAATAATACAGCCGTTATGATCAATACTTATTAGTCCGCATGGTGCCTCTTTTAGCCGTTCTTCCACTGCGAGTCATCCTCTTCACCGTTATTTTACTAAAAACTCTTGAATCAGTTTCAACGTTTCCTCTGGCTGGCTAATGTGAGGATAGTGGCCTTTGACCTCCATAATGCGCAGCGTGCTTGATGGTAAATGGGCATTTAAATATTCGCCTACTTCTATCGGTACAATACTGTCATCTGAACATTGGATAACCAGTGTTGGAATGCTCATCGATGCTAAACGATCACGGTGATCTGACAAGAACGTCATTTCGGCAAATTCCCGTGCGATTTGAGGATCCGTCGAAACAAAGCTCGCTTCTACATGCTTTGTGACTTGGGGATTTTTCGTCGGATCTGTCACGATGGGTGCCAAATAGCTTGCCCAACCCGTGAAATTCATTTCCATCATCGTCAGTAGATCCGCAATATCACTTTTTTCAAATCCGCCAACATAACCGTTCGGTTCGTTTATGTAACATGGAGAAGGTCCGATCATCACGAATTTCTTAAAGCATTCCGGTCTTTCGATTGCGGCGAGCATCCCGATCATTGAACTGACGGAATGTCCGACAAAGTGGATTTCCTTCAAACCCAACTCATCGATAATTTCCAAGATATCTTGCTTATAGCCATGTGCTGTACTATATTTTTCTGTTTGATAGGAGGAGATGTCCGAATTCCCTGCTCCTACATAATCGAACAAGACTACCCGGTACTGCTCCGCTAAAGCTGGAGCGATGTACTGCCACATGCTCTGGTCGCATCCGAATCCATGGGCTAACATGATTGTTTGTTCACCTTGTCCTATTATCTTCACGTGATTACGTTGCTGAATGCTTTTCATATTATTCCGCTCCTTTTACGTTCTCTATTCATTATAGATTTAAAAGCAGCCTGGGGATAGCCATTGTTTTTTCGGACTTACAAGGATCTCTCTATACTAGCTATATCGACACGTTTGTTCCGATTTCTTGGGTGATATATGAAATATTTGTGTTTGTTTCCCACACATCTCTCACAAACCTCATACATACTCTATCCAGTTCGTTGTGGGTTCTTTTTGACATTCATTATATTAAAACCCGCCAGCCGATTCCACTCTCATTGGAATCGGCTGGCGGGTTTTAGTTTTAATTGCGCAAACGCCCTTAACTTCTATGTGACTATATGGTTAAGACGCAGGGTTCACTTCCAGCTCGACTTTGATTTTAATGTCTCGGCCGACAAGGACGCCTCCTGTTTCAAGAGCTGTATTCCAAGTCAACCCGAACTCTTCTCGGTTGATCTTCGCTTCCGCTTCGAATCCATATACTTCAACACCCCATGGGTTCGTTCCTTTTCCGCCAAACTCTACGTCAAAGGTTACCGGTTTCGTAACGTCTTTAATCGTTAGGTCGCCAGTCACTTTGTAATCATCGCCATCTTTTGTAATGGCAGTGGATTGGAATGTGATTTCCGAAAAATTCTCTACGTCGAAGAAATCTGCTGACTTCAAGTGATTATCCCGGTCTGCTGAATGTGTATTAAGGCTTGCAACGTCGAAATTGAAAGCGATGGTTGCAGTGGTTAGATCTGTTAAGTCTGCAGCCTCAACTGTTGCTGTGTAGTCATCAAATTGGCCTCTCACTTTGGATACCATCATATGTTTCACTTCAAAACCTACTGTTGAATGCGATTGGTCTACTGTCCATTTTGTCATTTGAAATTCCTCCATTTTATTGAATCTGAGTTTTGTTTCATGCCAGTCTATTTACATCATCTTCATCTGAAAGTTTGTTCATACCAAGCTTTTGCGGCTTTCACTTCCTCCATGGTCAGCTGATGTCCTGCGTGTTCCCAATGGATTCCGACGGATGCCCCTGCTGCTTCCAGCAGTTCCTGTAACTCAATCGATTCTTCCTTAGGACAAATCGGATCATTGGCTCCGGCTCCGATCCACACGTCAATCCCGGTTAGATCCGGCATGGGGACGCCACGCAGCGGCACCATCGGATGATGAAGAATCGCTCCCTTTAGGGTATCGGCATAGTGGAATAGCAGACTGGCTGCAATATTAGCACCATTTGAATAGCCGATGGCGATGACATTCAACGGATTGAATTGATAGTCTTTGGCCGCTTGTGCTAAGAAGCCATTCAGCTCTTTCGTACGGAAAACCAAATCTTCTTCGTCAAAAACGCCTTCCGCTAACCTTTTAAAGAAACGTGGCATGCCGTTTTCCAATACGTTCCCCCGCACACTGAGTACGGATGACTCAGGGTCAACGATTTCAGCTAACGACAGCAAGTCATGCTCCGTGCCGCCTGTACCATGCAGCAAGAGAAATACGGGTTTTTCTTCATTCGTCCCTCTTCTGAAAACGTGTTGCACAGTCGAGCTCCCCCCTTCTACAAGTACTCTTTCTCAATGTGCAGTGTGCTGCGTACGGTATCGATAGGCCGCACAATGGACTCAATCTGCTCCCGTTTCCCCTCCAA
Source organism: Sporosarcina gallistercoris (assembly GCF_050459885.1). Classification (GTDB taxonomy): domain Bacteria; phylum Bacillota; class Bacilli; order Bacillales_A; family Planococcaceae; genus Sporosarcina; species Sporosarcina gallistercoris_A. Next base: position 115,209 of record NZ_JBCMNO010000004.1, read on the forward strand.
GAATGGAGGCAGCGACAACATTTCACCTACAGTCTCATAGGGTTCATCCCCCATGAATCCAGGTCCGTCCGTAGCCCACTCGAAAAGTATTCCCGGTGCTACACGAGCATATAAGGATTCAAAGAAAAATCGATCTACATAACCGGAATTGCTCAAACCGAATGATTGCAGGCGGTCAATCCATTCGTTCAGCACATTCGTGTCTTCCACCCGGAAAGCCGTGTGGTGGACGGTTCCGAATCCTTGACGTCCATCCGGAAGATCGGTGTTGTGTTCCACAATCACTTGCGCTCCATTCCCGCCTTCCCTCACTTCGAACAGATGCAGAGAATCTTCCGATGCGATTTCTTTAAACAGCATGACCTTTTCAAGCACCTCTTTGAAATAGTCGAACTTTGCAATCCGAATGTGGATCGGGCCTAATCCTGTAATCGCAAATTCAAGCGGCACAGGACCGTGCTGCCATGGAGTGCCCGATGCGATACCTGAGTTGTGCTCATCTGAAATCAGCATATAGTGCTGATTATCGAAATCAGTGAAGGATAGAGTCTTTTTGCCGAAAACTTCTTCTATTCCTGTATGGGCTACCTCATATTTTTCAAAGCGTTTCACCCAATAGTCCAATGCCGCATCTGTCGGGACACGAAAAGCAGTTTTGTAAATCTCATTCGTGCCATGAGTCCCTTGCGGAATCCCCGGAAAATCGAAAAACGTCATATCCGTACCGGCGGATCCTGTATCGTCTGCAAAGAAAAGGTGATACGTCCGGATATCATCCTGATTCACCGTTTTCTTGACTAACCGCATGCCTAACGTGTACGTGAAAAACTCATAATTTTTTTCGGCACTGCTCGTAATGGCCGTCACGTGGTGAATCCCTTTCAAGCCGTTCATGCTGTTCTCCCCCTTCTGACTCTAAAACAATATCTTGAATTCAGGATATATGCGTAAAAAAATAATTAGCTTGAACGTGCAAGCTAGTTTTCTTAGTAATAAGTTCGTGTATCCATCATCGCTCGCCACTTCCGTGGAAAAGTCATTCATTCCGTATAATTTATTTTCCAAATGATTTTGGAGAATTAATTATCTTGAATTCAAAGTAATTGTAACACGTGATTTTTTTGCGGTCAATAAGTTTGTTCAATTTCATGTAGATGAGATTTTTCGTGAGTCGATAAAAATACATAAAACGTCCGCTCTACGAAGGTGCGGACGTTTTCATGAGAGCCTATATTTCTAGACTCTATCCATTGACACAGGTACTGGAATTACTGTCTTGACAGAAGTTAAGACACACGTAATAATTTAAGACAATGGACGGATGATTACGAGGGCCATTCAGAACAATCTACTGGACTGGGGAGAGCAGCATGTATGGGAGAAAAAAGTTGAAAATAGGAACGATGATCCATGGTGTCGGGGAGAAGTTTTCGGATTGGCGGCATCCTGGTATCCCTTCGGATGCAAGTGTAAACTTTGAATTTTATAAACAGCAGGCCCAAACGTCAGAGCGCGGGAAATTTGACTTTGTTTTCATCGCAGATGCTTTGTACATCAACGAAAAATCAAATCCGCATTATTTGAATCGATTCGAACCGCTCACGATTCTCTCTGCACTGGCGGCGGTGACGTCGAACATCGGTCTAGTTAGCACGTTATCGACTACCTACAGTGAACCTTTTTCAGCGGCGCGGCAGTTCGCTTCACTTGATATGTTAAGCGGGGGACGAGCAGGATGGAATGCAGTGACGTCCGGATTGGAAAAGACGGCTTTAAACTTTAGTAAAGACATAAAAGATCATCCAAATCATGCCCTGCGTTACCGGATGGCCGCCGAATTCGTTGAAGTCATGAAAGGCTTATGGAATTCTTGGGAAGAGGATGCTTTTATACGCAATAAAGAATCCGGACAATTTTTCGATCCAAATAAATTACATACATTGAATTACGAAGGGGAGTTCTTTTCTGTACAAGGACCATTGAATATAGGTCGATCGCCGCAAGGTCAGCCGGTAATTTTTCAGGCCGGTTCGTCCAAATCAGGAATTGCATTTTCCGCACAAGTGTCAGATGCAGTTTTTGCTATTATGCCTACTTTAGAGGAAGCGCAGCGATACTATGCAGACGTGAAAGAGCAAACCGCTGCATTCGGCCGTCACCCCGATGATGTGATGGTCTTCCAAGGAATCAGTCCGATTATTGGCGATACGGCAGAGGAAGCGGAACGAAAATATGAGGAACTTTCCAGTCTCGTGACAATTGAACAAGCACTCGCATTTTTAGGCCGTCTTTTCGAGCATCATGATTTTTCCCACTATCCATTGGACGAATCTTTTCCGGATATAGGGACCCTTGGTGAAAATAGTTTCAGAAGCGATACGGATCGCATCAAGGCTGAAGCACGCAGGCACAACTTAACCTTGCGCCAAGTGGCTTTAAGGGAAGCCACACCGCGAACACCATTTATGGGTACACCAGAACAAGTAGCCAATCTCATCGAAGCCTGGTACGAACAGAATGGGGCGGACGGTTTTATGTTAATTGCTAATTTGCCCAGTGAATTAGAAGCGTTTGTGGATAAAGTTGTCCCCATCCTTCAAGAGCGCGGAATTTTCCGGACGGAATACGAAGGGACTACGTTACGGGAAAACTTGGAGTTGTTTTATGCGGTCAATAGCCATTTACTGATTCATCAGTAGTAAAGGGCTCTGTGCATCGAATAATCCCAACGCGATTCGGAATTGTTTTGGAGTTGGGTCTTACACAGGCAGCGATCACTACGCGAGGCGACCTTGAGAACGAGCGGGTTCAGACGCGGAACGGGCGGGTTGACCTTGGAAACGAGCGGGTTCAGGCGCGGAACGAGCGGGTTGACTTTGAGAACGAGCGGGTTCAGGCGTGGAACGGGCGGGTTGACCTTGAGAACGAGCGGGGTCAGGCGCGGAACGGGCGGGTTGACCTTGAGAACGAGCGGGTTCAGACGCTAAATGGGCGGGGTGACTTTGGAAACGAGCGGGTTCAGGTGCGGAACGGGCGGGTTGACCTTGGAAACGAGCGGGTTCAGGCGCGGAACGGGCGGGGTGACGGTGGAAACGAGCGGGTTCAGGCGCGAAATGGGCGGGTTGCTCTGGCATCCGCTTCATCACGACTGGAGAGTATTGAATGAATGATTGGTTCATCATCAGGGGCCAGATGACAGCAATATCATTGCGAGTTTCATATGATCCCGATCCTGTTTTGCCATCGACTACCCAATCTTCTGATACCCCCTCTCGAATAAGATCACCTCCTGTAGTGTTTCGTTTCAGCCAGTCATTCAGCAGCTCCCGCTTCTCATCAGTGAGAACGTTACCGAGTGTGAAAGCCTGCATACTTTCAGCAAGTGCTTCAGGCGCACTTGTATCCCTTGTTTCTCCAGGGCTCACATCTTTAAGGTCCAGCTCGATAAGCTCTGATTCGGTGACATCATCACCTATTTGTTTAAGTACTGCCTTCAATCCATCAGGCCCTCCAATCGCCTCAAAGATAAGATTGGCGAGGTGTTATGAATGGTTGCTTCACTCAACTCCTTCAGAGTCATTCCCTCGTTAACATACTTTTTAGTAACCGGATTATCGTCCACTAAATTCTTTTCAGTAAAATTTATATTTTCATCAAGTTCACTGATGGATCTTTTCTTCAGCGGTGCTCCTTAAGCCAACACTTTACGTGTGGATGTATAAGCGAAGCGTTCATTTGCACGGAAGGAAACAGATTGGTTACTGCCTGTATCGGGCGCATACACCTCAGCTTTGCATTAAGTAATCGCCCATCCCAACGCGATTTGGAATTGTTTTGAGGTTGTGTCCTACACAGACAGCGTCACTAAGAATTCCCCATCAATTAAGTAAGAAAAGAATAGCCAAAATAGAATTGTATATACTGACGATACGGCTCCCCTAAAAGTAGGCAGTCACCATGTTCTCTATCTATCCTTACCAGCGAGCCATCGCTATTTTCACCCAGACAACGTATAATAAGAGAAACAGAAGAAGAATTCATTTTTCCTCCAGTTAAAAAAAGAGGTGCATTTACTTGAAAAAGTTTGATACAGAATTACCTGAGCAGTATGAAATACTGAAAAAACAGGCCAACTATACGTCTAGCTGGCGAGACCGTTTAGACGCAGTCAACACGTTATCGGCTTATCAACATGAAAAAGTAATAGATTTACTAAAAAATCGTATGCAACATGATACTGTCAACACGGTGCAAGTAGCAGCCTATGAAGCACTTTTGGCATTTGGCGAGGACGTTGAGAAGCCATCACGTGCACGTTTTGATATTATCAAAAACACAGACAAAATTTTCCTGAGAGTAAAAAAAAGCTTGCCGAAGGACCATACAGTGGCAGACTTTGCGGATAAACTAAAACGGATGCGTTTAGATGTCTATGATGCGTACGAAGGCGACAAAGGCGTAGAGTTCATGGACTGGTTAGAAGAACGTTGGGCAAAACTGTAATCAGTAGTTTTGCGATTTATTAAGGAAAGCCGTTCCCTCCGTTTGTGGAGGGTATGGCTTTTTCTTGTCTTACGGTGCGGTTCATCGCTTTAATCATCTGTCTTTATTGTACAATGATAAAACAAACCTCTTATTTGGGTCTAACACAGGCAGCAATTTTCTAAGTACCAGCATACAGAGATCATGTAGTCCGATGGAAACTAGTTCTTGCGTAGACTTTATCGTTATAGATTAAACACTTACAAATCATTTTCTTACTCGAATTTGCCGTTCCGGTAATCTTGGTACGCTTGAACAATTTCTTCATCCGAATTCATAACGAAGGGGCCGCGCGCGACGACTTTTTCGCCAATTGGTTGTCCAGCATATAAAAGAACACGCATTTTTTCTGTTGCATGGATGGTCACTTCAGTCTGTTCGGTATCCGCTGCCCGTTCTAGCCAGAGGACTTGCCCTTCTTTGCCAACTGTTTGGTCTTCTCCAAACTCCCCTTGACCTTCTACAATATAAAGGAATCCATTATAACTTCCTGGCAGGTCTTGCGTAACTGTCACACCTGCATCAACAGTACACTCGACCATCGTAACAGGTACGTGATTTTCCGTAGCAGCCGTTACATTCATTGAAGAACCAGAGAACACTCGGATGGTTGCTCCCTCTTCTTGTCGAATAGGCATATCTTGTGCGCGTAAGTTTTGATAGCGCGGTTCAGTCATTTTTTTATCGCTCGGCAGATTGATCCATAATTGCAAGGAACGCACGGTGTCACCAACAGCCGGATCTTCTGTATGAAGGATTCCTCGTCCTGCAGTCATCCACTGGACATCCCCGGGCAGTAATTCTCCGCCGCCGGTTTTATTATCTGAATGCTCTAGCTTGCCTTCAATAACATATGTCACTGTTTCTAAACCACGATGGGGGTGCATACCAAAGGTACCGCGTACAAAAAAGTCTTCCGCCATCAATAGGAAAGGGTCCACGTCCGCCCAATTACCTGGTTCAATAACCAATCCCGCTTTGTGTGTCGGCGATTTTTCTTGAAACACTACAGTTTTCACACTTCTAATGCCTCTTCCTACTACATTTTCCTCACTCAATGTAAATCCCCCTTAGTTTGCAGCACGGTATTAGTATGAAACAAATCAACTTATCGAGTAAGTACGCACTTTTAAGTGGCATAGTATCCAAATAGATACCATCGGAAATCCTTAGGAAAATTGTGATTGAATCATGGCGGGTTTAATTCAGATCAAAGGCAGTCCACGCAGTTAGAACTTGGGTGCCTGCGACCGGAACGATAGCGTTTATATCTACAATCACGGAATGTTGAGAACCCGTTAGTATGTGTCATACAAACACTTCATTCTAGTTAGTTATTATCATACTGTACTGAGCCGTAGTTCATAAAAATACTGAACAGCTGGATGCTTCGACTTCATCTGCTCGGTCATGTTTAAAATTCGTTTTTTTCCGACCCGCCTGTCCACTAATGCTAGAATGTTCAATAGGATATCATCGCTTTCTATGCTCTCCTCTATAGGGATGGATAAAAAGTGATTCGCTGCAACAACAAAATTGGATTTACTTAAGGTGGACTGCGCTGACAGAAGCTCCTTTGCACAAACTGAAGATTTCCTCCCCTTTGCCATCACTTCCAAACGATCTTCCGGAACCATCCCTTTGGTTTCTTTCCTAATCGCTTCAATTTCCTCATTGCTGATTGGGATTTGTATATTTGAATCGTTCTTAATTTCCAGCTCCGTTTGATACCATCTGATGGAGGTGCTTGTATCCTTCATATTGAGTACATTCTTTTTATCTACCGTAATATAACAAGTTCCTGCTTTATCGGGTAAATAACGATAGCTGCTTGCACTGTATTCAACCTTTCCCTCTAATGCAGGACAGAGAAAGCTCTCCAGATTTTTCTTCAGTTTGCTCCAGCTCATGTAATTCTCCTTAAGTTTTATAGTATATATTTATTGCAGTGGTTTTATTTTCCATACTACTATGACCATCACATCGATCGTACTCCATACAAAGTTTAGGCGTGACTCGAATTTATTATCTATTGATACTAGTGAACGAATGAAACACTGACTTGTCTAACATTATGTTACCCAAGAAATGAAAAAGAAGCTTCTCAAAAGTTTGCACAACTCATGAGAGGCTTCGATTATACTCCTCATTTTCAGGTACCTTTCACTACGAAGAACGGCTTTTGCAAGCATAAGCGCAGCGCTGGGAGCACATCTTTGTTTTTTGAAGCGACGAGGAGACTGAAATCAAGCCCCTCAGAAAGCGTCCGCCTGGAGTGCAAATCAACTGTCTCCTACACATAGCTAACTTTATTGGGCTTTTTCAGTTGCCTCCACCATCCAATCTGTGTTTTCCACATTATTTAAAATACCAATCTCTTAAAACAGCCTATTTTAAAAATTGTTCTTCAAAATGTTTCAGCTGGTAATCTAACGTTATAGAATCGTTAAACATAAAGGCATTTCCATCCACTTCAATTACATGGTCGTTCTTCACAGCTGGCATTTCTTTAAATAGTTCCGTTTCTTGATAGGAATTATCTTGATCATTGTATTTACTTACAACCAAGTAGTCCTCAACATAGTCAGGTAATACTTCAGTTGAAATCATGTAGTATCCTTCTTTACTGGTCATTTCTTGTACTTTTTCAGGCATTTTCAAACCCATTGCTTGGTAAAGAACTTCTGTACCTCTTCCCCAACTATTGCCGAGAATACCTATCTCTTTATCGTAACTTTCCATTACAGTCACCGTTGAATTTTCGCCAACTTTTTCTTTGATTTTATTTCCTACAGCAGTTGCACGGTTTTTGAAGTCATCAATCCAGTCCTGAGCTTCTTTTTCTTTGTTCACCAATTTCCCGATTTCTAAATGCTGCGTTAAATAATCGACTTTATTATACGTATAGGTAACTGTGGGAGCAATTTTTTTCATCCTATTTATGTTATTATTATCACTACCTCCAATAATTAAATCTGGTTTTAACTCAATAATTTTCTCTAGATCCTCATCTGAGACCGTGGCAACATCTTCTAACTGATCTTTAAATAATGGACTTGACTTAGACCATTCGTCGACCCCTACGATATTGATGCCAAGTGAGATTAAGTCCCCTGCATTACCGGTCAACACTACTACTCTTTTCGGTTGAGCCGGTACTTCAATAGGCCCGTTTTCAGATTGATATGTAATTGTTCCACTTTCAACCTCTTTATTTGCATCCCCCGCTGCCTGATCCTTTGTGCTATTACTACAGGCACCAATAATCAGTACACACATGAAAACGAAAGGTACTATTAATTTTTTCAATTTATGATTCTCCTTCATACTTGTTTTCTTTTCTAACGTCCTCTTCGTGATAATGATAATCATTCCCAATTAGAATGATAGTCTGCTTTAATTTTTTTGTCAATAGCCACCTACGATGAATTTCCTACTTCTATCAGCTATTAAACACATCAAGAAGTTTAAATAGTCAACTAATGAGATGCAAAAGAAGCCTTGTTAAAGACAAATTAACAAGGCTTCTTTATCAATTTTCTTCAACAACTGTAATTTGTTGAAGAGAAAAGTGTTGTTACTAAACTTCGGTAATACTTTCTTGTTTCCACAACAGAATTTCATGAGCAACTTGTTCAGGATAGTCCCAATGAAGCTGGTGTTGAGTGTTTTCTATCCCTATTACCTTTAATACTTTAATGCCTTTTTTAATTTCCTGTACTCCCTTTTTACGGGCTGAATCTGTCGGAAGAATTGATGCATGAAGTAATAAAACAGGACACTGAATACTATCAAAAGTAGTCGAACAAGGCTCTTTATAGAATGCCTTAATAATTGCTTGAATACTGAAAACATCCGTCTTAAATATATAGTTATCTTTCACCTTTTTAAAGCTAGATGCTATTGTTGCGTCCAGATTTGTATCCCATTGCTTAGTTGTGTAACTTTGGTATTCTTTGACCACTTCGTCCCAAGAACCATATATACTGGATTCAACATATGCCTTCCAATCTACCAAGGCTTTTTCCTCTGTCAGTCCATCCACATGTTCAGGAAACGCATATCCTCCATCTAATAAAATAACACCCCTTACGTGAGTCGGAATTATTTTTGCTACGCTTAGGCAAAGATCTGCTCCCCAAGAATGTCCCAACATGTAAACAGGTTTATTGGTAATCTTTTGTATTACTTGATAAATACGCTTTGCTAAGGAGGAAAACATATAATCCTCCTCCAGTTTTAGTGATTCTGTGTCGCCATGTCCCGGGCTATCTATAAGAATGAGATGAAAATCATTTTTCAGGTAATCAATAAGCCCTAAAAAACTATTTGAATCCCCAGTCATTCCGTGCAGACAAACAAGTGAAGGAAGTCTGTTATCACCCAATTCACACCCGTGAAAAGTAGTGCCATCTACATCTAATTGAAATTTCTTCAATTCTATTCCTCCCCCTCTATTTCACCTGTTTTTGTTTTTGGTGAGTACCTGTGTACGAAACTATTGTGTTTGTTGCACAGCGTACCCCCGCAATAAAGTCACAGGCAACTGTCACTTCTGTTCCAGTCGATATCCAGTCCGCTCAAACACATAGGCATCCGCATCCGCAAATTGTGCGGAGTCCACGGGGTCGGCCAGTTTGACAGATACCGTCACCCGATCGATGTGGATCGATGGATTCTTCACTAGCTGCCAGTCGGCCGGAATGGCTTCTACCGCAATCCGGATGATTTCGTTCTGCTTAGGGTTTTTCGTAAAAGTGACGGGTCGTCCCGTCTTCCATGACAGTTCCTCCATATCTGCTTCGTGGCGCTTAGCTACTTCTGGAGAGACAAAGTGCAATTCCAATGTATCCTGTCGCACTCCGACCTTATACAACGTGATGGAACGTTTGCTTGCCCATCGTTTTGCCTCTTCAATGGCTTCGTTATTCTCCATCCTCTTGCCTTCCCCATCCACGTTAAAAACTTCTTTACTCGGCTGCAGGTCCACTGCGGGGGCTCCTTTGAACTGAAGACGGAATCCAGTCGTTTCCTGGAACTGTTCACACCGTTCTTTTGAGTCTTTCGGTGCTGTGCCTGCCAATGTAACGAGCCTATTTTGCAGATGAATCGAAGGCACCCCCATATTGGTGCCGAATAACGTCGATACCGTTTGCTGAAGCAAGTCTTGTCGTACGGAGTTGGAGTATTCGAGATCCCATCCTGATTCCTGCTTCGTCCGAGTTCGATACACTTCCCTTTCTTCGTCCGTGACAACGTCTGGAAAATCGAATGATACAACAATTGTTTCTTCTTGTGTACCCAAACCTTGAACACCGCACCGTAAAAACCTAGGTTCTTCGGAAAACAGTGCCCGCACCGTTTCCATCGCTGCCATTTGGTTCATCCGCAACCCTTGAATTGGCAAGTCCAGTTCTTTCAGTTTACGTTTTGTTTCTTCCGTCAGCTTATAGAACGTTGTCCCTTCAGAACGGCTTCGATTTTCTTCTGGAGTGCCTTGGAGGCTGATTGCAAGCGCAATCCGGTCTTCCATATCCGAAACCCCGAGAATCTCCACCAACTGGTCAAACGAATGATTGCCTATCTCTGCAAGATTCCAGTTCAACCGTTCCACAAATGGTCGGCTGAACGCAGTAACGTCTTGTGCCGCCTGTTTCAACTCGTCGATCGGACCATTCCAATTCCCTAAAAACTCGGTTACTTCGTTCATCTGCAATTGGAGCGATTTGCCTTTAAACGTTTGGCAATGAAGTGTATTTGTTTTCGGATGAATTCCTGTACAGATCGCAAATTTCCACACACCTCCCGTTTCCTTTTGGTACAGAACGACTTGTCCCACTTTCGATTTCAAATGGGCATGACTATCCACTGGCGTATACCGCTTTCCTTTTACCCCTTTGCCGGAAGTCCGTTTGTCAAACGGGTAGGTCTCTCCGTTCTCCACTAGAATTGGTTTGTACCGGAAATCCAGCACCTCACTCAAACGTTGCCTTGCTTCATCATCACCATGGACGAGCATCGTGTATGTAGGTTCAAGCGTGCGGATGAACCGGTCCATTTCGTTCGCATCGGCATGTGCGGATAGACCATATTTTCCAATCCGGCATTTCACTTCGTAGGCTGTACCATTCAGTTCAAGCGTGTGAGATTCACCATCCGCGAGAGCAAGCAGTTTTCTCCCTGGGCTCTCCTCATCCTGATAACCCGTAATGAAGATTGCATTCTTTTCTCCTCCAACGAGACGTTCTGCATACCACGCACTCGCACCGCCAGTCAGCATGCCAGATGAAGCAACTATGCAGCCAGGTTTTCCGGTCAGGATCGTTTCCCGTTCTTGCGGCGTCACCGCTTTACACCGGCCTTCTGTCAAGAACGCATCCCCATTCTGTCGGATTCGGTGCGCAACAGGACCTTTCAAATAATGAGGGTATCGCTTATAGATACCGCTAATCGGCGTCACGAGACCATCCACGTAAATTGGAAACTCCGGGATCAGTCCTTTATCCATATAGTCTTGCAGCACGAGTAGCACTTCCTGCGCACGTCCAAGAGCAAATGCAGGAATCAGCGCAAACCCTCCAGCGGTCACCACTTCCGCGACATGCTCAGCAAGTCTTTTTTCTTCCGTATTTCGATCCGTATGTGCCCGATTGCCATACGTCGATTCCATAATGACTACGTCAGGCTGAATGTCACGCGGTACCGCGACCCCTGGAATCGTGCGTCCCGCTTTAAAACTGATATCTCCAGTAATGAGCAGCCGCTCTCCATCTGCTTCTATTAAATACATGACAGCACCTAAAATATGGCCCGCTCGGTAACTGGTAATGGTTGCATCCCCAATGCGCAGCACACCCGATGCCGGATAGACGAGTAACTGATCCAGCAATGCGGTCACTTGCTGCATCGTGTAAGGCGGCAACGTGTTCGTCAGTCGCGAGCGCTGTTCCATGATCTTAAAGGCATCTTTCATCATGATCCGCATTAGATCAATCGTCGGTGGAGTTGCGTAAATTGGTATTGTCGGGTACAACGAATGGACAATCGGCAGTGCACCGATATGATCGGCATGGGCATGGGTTACTAGGATGGCATCAGGCGCCGCAAGTTCCTCAAGCAGCCCAAGTGCCGGAAGCAGATCGTCTCCATGCATCCGCATCCCCGCATCAATCAGCAATGCAGTCTCTCCTATTTGTACGTGAACACAAGAAGCTCCGACTTCACTGCCGCCTCCGAGTATGGTTACTTTCATAGTTTACTCACCCTTATCTTATTTTTTTGGATTCAACTAGCATCCTCAATTATTCGTTTCTATGAGTAAGAGACTCCATTTCACAGCGAACGCAATCGCCGGTTCACAACGTCTAAATCGAACTCACGATACAACTGCCCGCGCGCCCACGATTTCATCGTCTCGTTCTCGGGACTCGACGGATTCTTCATTATTTCCAGAAACTTATAGAATCCTGGCTCTCCTCCACAATCTTCCGGAGGGGCTGTCCCTTCTCCTTCCAGACAAACTGGCTTAGAGATTGTTTGATCGTGCAGCACTTTTTCCACTTGAATGTCATGCATCCATCCATCACCGAAATCATACATATACTTGACGACTGTATGGGTTTCAACAATTCCAGCCAATGTGATGTTCTTTTCAAGTTTTATAGGTAAATCACCCGGCATCTCTAGTGATTCTTCCTTCATAACAACACGCAACATCGGACGATAATGCTGTTTTGTAAAGGTCGGGGAATACTTTGATTGGGACTCATCCGTCTCATTTTCATCGAAAAGGATGAACTCATGCATGTGGGAGTCATGCCAATCGAAAAGAATCTGTAAAATTTCATGCATCGTTTCAAACGAGCAGGAAAGAGGAACAAGGACACGCCGCCAAATGGGAACATCCTCAAAAGGCATGGTCACTTTCAGCACAGCAACGTCCGTTTGAAAAATCTCCTTTCCTGAAAGCTTTGTCAAATCGTTGAACAGCTCTTCATATGGAAGGTTCATCTCATGATTTGCCTTGCCAACCAGCAACCGACTCACCTGCTTTGCTACATTCGTACTGATGAGCTCATCAGGATCCAATCCACGGAGACCGAACCACACATGATCACACGATTTGTTCAGCTGTGCCACGAACGAACGGTTTTTTGACTTATGGAATGTCACCGCCCCCGCTACTTTTATATAGAGTTCAATGACGTCATCCCCTATATTCTCTGCCTTCAGCGTCTCACGGATCGCCTCCACAATCAGCTCGTCCAACCGCTTGAAGTCCTTCGCTTTCAAGCCGTGAAGCACAACGGTGTAACGATTTTGATCGTTCATCAGAACCAAGGTCTTCCGACGATTCATGACGAGTAAATTAGCATGCCAAGAAAATAGAGGTTCTCGTTCAACATACTCGGTCACTATCGAAAACGAAATCGCATCCAACAGTTTTTTCGTTCCGTGAATTTCCATCTGAAATCCCCCACTCTTTAGTTATCAGTACATCTTACGGGACAGACATCATCATGATCTTGAACATACTTCTTTATTAATCTCTCAGTCTCCTCTTTACCTCCAGGAGGTCAGGTACACCGATTTCGAACCAGTGCTTCCGCGTATCCAATCCGCCTCCTGCAACTGATCCAACGCGCTTAACGGATACCCTTTCCAGCTCCGTGTCATTCCATCCGGGAAATCCTCATCTTCCCACGACGTCAGATACAGCAACAGCAAAGTTAGTTCTTCTCTTCGACTTTTCATGTGTACGATCCTTTCTTGAAAGTACTGAGTTGTTTGTTTCCCTCTTTTTATTTCTATTATACGTTTTGTCTTTTATTATTCAAAAAGCACCTGCATGAGTGATATTCTCATGCAGGTGCTTTTCGATTCGATTCGCCGCCTGTGCACCCTTATTACAGCAGCATCCGCAAATGCGATTCAAAATTTACACCGGCCTCTGTTGGAATCCGCTCTTCAGATGTGGACTGGATGGCGGCAGTTAAAAACCTCTCTGCAAGCTCCAGGGTCTCTACGGGATCCTGACCGCGCATCAACCCGCCCATCATGACAGAGGCAAACAGATCACCCGTTCCGGAATAACTCTTACCGTTATATTCTTGAAGTCTGTGATACGAGCTGGCGCCGTCGATGTATAGGTTACCGACGCGTCTTGTTCCTGAAAGCGCCGGCGGATTCAAACCGGTAATGATGACCTTGGCGTTCGTGTCTGACTGCAGCTGCCGACCAGCGTCCTCAAGGGCGGCTACATACTCCTCAACCGTGCGATACGTTTGCAGTTTGTCATACGACAGACCTGTCAATAAACAACATTCTGTCACATTCGGTGTAATGACATCTGCACGCTTCGCCAGTTCCTTCATATAGCCGATCAACTCCCCAGTAAACACATCATACATGTGTCCCCTATCCCCCATTACCGGGTCCACGAGAAGCGTTGTCTCTTCCTTATAGAACGTATGTAAAAAAGAAAAAATATTTTCAATCTGCTCTTTTCCTGTCACAAACCCCGTATAAATCCCATCGAACGTAGCGCCCATCTTGTGCCACTCGTCTGTGAAATGAGACATCTTCGCCGTTAAATCTTCACAAAAATAGCTCGGATACTCTGTCTGCGACGTTAAAATGGCAGTCGGCAGAGGTACTGCCTGCACCCCCATGACCGATAACACCGGGATGGCCGCTGTGAGCGAACACTTTCCAAAAGAAGACATATCCTGGATAATCGCAACTTTTTTCAATAAAACCCCCACCTAACTCTTCGATACATTCACTTCCCCAATCGTACCATAAGAAAGGGAAACCACGCATACCGCAAATCTCAATTTCCTCCTCACCACTGACCTCTAACACTTTAATCAAACTGACACTTTTATGATGGTCAGTCATTCAGTAAAATAAGAATTATCAACTTTCCATAACGCGAGGAGATGGATCCCCCCATGCAAAAGGTAGAACGCCAAACATCGACCCACATACGCACAAACACGATGGATTTAGTGCTGACAGCCATCCTGTCGACCATTGTATTACTGTCCACTGTCTTCATTAACATCAAGCTTCCGATCGGACAAGGCGGTCTCATCCATTTAGGAACAGCAGCGCTTTTCACCGTGGCCATTCTATTCGGCCCTAAAAAGGGAGCGCTTGCTGGAGCGATCGGGATGGGCATGTTCGATATTTTCGGCGGCTGGATGATCTGGGCGCCCACGACAATCATCGCGCGTGCCTTGCAAGGCTACATTGTCGGGAAAATCGCATGGTCGAATGGCCAACGAGGAGAAAATACCCTACTCAACATCCTGGCAGCCGTTGCATCCATACCGGTTATGCTCGCCGTGTACTACATCGGGCAAGCCATCATGTACAACAATTGGGCGGCACCCCTCGCATCCATCCCAGGAGACCTCATTCAATGCGGAGTCGGGTTGCTGATTGCCATCCCGCTGTCCGTCGCTTTGAAAAAAACTCCCTTCTTCCGGAAGAAATTTTAATGAAAAAAGCAGCAAAGATAAGCCCATGGCTCTCTTTGCTGCTTTTTTATATGATGCGTGTGATAACCTTTTTATGGTTGTTTGGGATACAGGCAGCGCTCACTCTAAAGCGCAGGATACCATCTTTCCATATCACAATCATCGCTTGTGCACCGTTCAATTCCAACACACGCTAGAACAATGATGATGTTATACGATGTACAGGCCAGCTTTTGACTTATTGGATCGTAATCACAATTTTGCCTTTTGCATGATGTGTTGCACTTAGATCGTGTGCTTCTCGCAACCCTTTTTCTGTTAACGGGAATGTATGACCGATATGTGGTTTAACTTTTCCTTCTTCCATCAGTTGGCCAAGTTCTGCAAGTTGTTTCCCGTTCGGATTTAGCCATAAGGATTCCGCGGTAATGCCATTCGCTTTCGCTTTTTCTGCATTTGGCTCACCCGAGATTGACACGAGACGACCACCTTTTTTCACGACGTCTAAGCTCTTCTCTAAAATTTCACCGCCCATGGTGTCCATTACCAAGTCAACGTCCTTTGCAACATCTGCAAAATCAGTGGTTTTATAGTCAATGAATTCATCCACACCAAGCTCTTTCAAAAATGCTTCATTTTTACTGCTTGCCGTAGAATAAACGTGTGCTCCGAAGCTTTTGGCAATCTGTACGGCATAGCTGCCCACACCACCAGATCCCGCATGGATGAGAACCTTATCTCCTTTTTTCACTTGTCCAAAGTCTACAAGACATTGCCAAGCCGTCAAACCTGCCAACGGAACGGAGGCTGCTTCTTCAAAGCTAAGATGATCTGGCTTTAACGCCACTAAGTCTTCGTCGACCGCCACATACTCGCTGTAGGTTCCATTTTCCATGGCAGGACGCGCGAATACAGCATCCCCCTTTTTGAACTGAGTGACCTTGCTTCCGACTTCACTGACGATCCCTGCTGCATCCCAACCTAAAATCAACGGAAATTCAAAAGGCATCGCATCTTTCATATAGCCCTCCCGTACTTTCCAGTCAATCGGATTAATAGAAGTGGCATGCATTTCAATTAATAGTTGCTGATTTTGAATCTCCGGTATAGGAAGGTCTTTCTCTACTAACTGTTCCGAACCGCCATATTGTTCAATTACGATTGCTTTCATTTCAGACACACTCCTTCTGATTATTACTCTTAAATGATTTTGTTACATGTACTTCCAATAATCTATACCCTGAATCCCCCGTCTCAATCGGAGAAGCGAATGATTCACCACCTGTGCATGTTACAATTCGAACACTGTTAGGGATTGTTTTGGAGTTGTGTCTTACGCGGGGAACCATTTGTTAAGGCTACATCGTCGGTAAAATCGCATGGTCGAATGGTCACCGAGGAGAGAACGGATTACTTAACATCTTGGCAGCCATGGCATCCACACCTGTTCTGCTTGCTGTGTATTACATCGGGCAAGCCATTATGTACAACGATTGGACGGCACCCTCGCATCCATCCCAGGAGACCTCATTCAAAGCGCAGTCGGTTTGCTGATTGCCATCCCGCTGTGCATCGCTTTGAAAAAACTCCCTTCTTCAGGAAAAAATTTTAACGAAAAAAGCAGCAAAGAAAAGCCATTGGCTCTCTTTGCTGCTTTTTCACATGCTGCGTGTGGTAACTTTTCGTGTTTGTTTCTGACATAGGCGTCCCTATTTATTCTCCTACCATGCCGTCATTATCACGATCCTGCATATATTGGTACAACCAATCTTCCCTAGTCAGAATCACCGCCTGTGCACCGTTCTATTCAAACAATATTCGGAATTGTTTTGGAGTTGTTTCTTACACAG
>NZ_JBCMNO010000005.1:0-392764 GCF_050459885.1 Sporosarcina gallistercoris
CCAACAAATATTATAGAACCAAAAAACTGCGTACCTGTCATTTTAGGATGACGGGTACGCAGTTTTTATATACAAAATTAGTGAATCGTTCGGTATACACCGACCACTTTACCGAGAATGGATACGTTCTCAATAATAATAGGATCCATTGAAGAATTTTCAGGCTGCAAGCGGAAGAAGTCTTTTTCTTTAAAGAAACGTTTCACAGTGGCTTCATCTTCATCTGTCATCGCAACCACAATTTCTCCATTGCTCGCAGTATGTTGCTGCTTCACAACGACGCGATCGCCATTTAAAATGCCTGCTTCGATCATACTATCCCCAACAATCTCCAACATGTACAAGTTATCTTCCGAAGTTCCGAAGGTATCTGGAATAGGAAAGTATTCCTCGATATTCTCAATTGCTGTAATTGGAATACCAGCTGTGACTTTACCGACCAGAGGAACATGAAGGACACCAGTCTTTAACTCGTCCATTCCATCCTGGTCCAAAATTTCAATAGCGCGGGGCTTCGTCGGGTCACGTCTGATGAGTCCTTTGCTTTCAAGTCTAGCTAAGTGGCCATGAACAGTTGAGCTGGAAGCAAGTCCGACGGCCTCACCAATTTCCCGTACGGAAGGCGGGTACCCCTTTTTTTGAACTTCGTCTTTAATGAAAGTCAGGATATCCTCCTGTCTTTTGGAGATCTTTTTCAATATGTTCACCTCTTCACTTTTTTTGCAGCGGACGGTGCTCTGCGCGATGTTTCTATGAAAATAGTATAACAGGTGTTCGTACGCATAGCAAACAAAGGTTCTAATTTTTAGTGTTGACACACAAACCTTTGTTCGCATATAATGAAAAGCATAGAAGCGAACGTACATTCTGAAAGGGGAAATCATTTATGAAACTAATTAAGAAAAACAAGAACATCGTAGCTGCATTCCTATTGTTTACAATACTGACATTCGTCCTAATTCATAGACTTTCCGTTCCACAAGACTTTATTGAAGTGACAGTCGTTGAAGGGGATACGCTTTCTGAATTAGCAGAACGCTTTGCTGGAGATACGCCTGCCGATCGTTGGATACGCGAAGTTGCAGCACTGAATAATTTAACTGATTCTGCTATTATTGCAGGTGAAGAACTCAAATTGCCTGCATATTTCGAGTTGGAGGCGGATGATACTCGCCTCGTGCTGGCGGAGGAGGGGGAATAATGGGGAAACGAGGCAATTGCGTCTTATACTGCAGAGTAAGTACTGAAAAAGATACGCAGGAGCTATCGCTCTCTCGCCAATACGAAGAACTGACAACATTGGCGGATACATTGAATTTTAATATAGCTGCTTCATTTACTGACAAACATAGTGGATATGAATTGGATCGAGACGGGTTATTGGATCTCTTGGACCTTATTAAAGAGGATTCCATAGACGCTGTTCTCATTCAAGATGAAACACGTCTCGGCAGAGGGAATGCACGTGTTGCGGTGTTACATCTGCTTGCGAAAACGAATACTTCCGTCTTTACGAATCATGACAATGGCCCACTGGAATTGAACGAAATGGACTCCATGCTTCTTGAAATCCTAGCGATAGTTGAGGAGTATCAGCGGAAACTACATAATGCGAAAATTCGACGGGGGATGAAACGGGCAGTGGAGGCAGGATACCGGCCTGAACGTAATTTACGCAACCAAGGGAATGCGGAAGGCAGGGAGCGGGTTGAGGCACCTGTCCAGGAGATTGTTTCCTTGCGCGAAAAAGGACTCACTTTTGAAGAAATCACCTCTGTCCTTAAGGGACTTGGCCATCACGTGAGTAAAGCGACGGTACATAGGCGGTATCAAGAGCATATTGTAGAAGAGGAAGGCTAATTGGTTGCACTTCCTTCTGTTTTTGTTTACGTTCTTATTGACGAAGTTGAACTGGAGGGAACGTTATGTTGGAAGAAAATAAGATAAAACGTATTAATGAACTTGCAAAAAAAGCGAAAACTTCAGGTCTTTCCATTGAGGAAGCGAAAGAGCAATCTCAGTTGCGCAGTGAATATTTGAAAACTTTCCGTTCAACAATGAGAGACACCATTGAAAATGTTAAAGTGGTGGACCCTGATGGAAATGACGTAACTCCTGAAAAAGTGAAGGAAGCTCAAAACAAGAAGTTTTTAAATTAAGCAGTACGCCATTCTTTCTGACCGCAGTTTGTATTCCTGCGGTTTTTTCATTACAATGAATAAGGAATCTAGTTTAAATAAGAGAATTCGAAAGGGTGTAATTACCGATGACCAACACTATTGATCAACTGGCGATTAATACGATCCGGACGTTGTCGATCGACGCTATCGAAAAAGCGAATTCAGGCCATCCCGGCCTACCTATGGGAGCTGCACCAATGGCATATACACTTTGGACACAGCACATGCACCATAACCCATCCAACCCATCGTGGTTTAACCGGGATCGGTTCGTATTATCAGCGGGGCACGGCTCAATGCTGCTTTATAGTATGCTCCATTTAAGCGGTTATGATTTGCCGATGGACGAGCTGAAAAACTTCCGGCAGTGGGGATCTAAAACACCGGGGCATCCTGAGTACGGTCATACTGCTGGAGTCGAAGCGACTACAGGACCGCTAGGACAAGGTATCGGAATGGCTGTCGGCATGGCAATGGCTGAAAAGCACCTTGCAGCCACATACAATAAGCCAGGTTATGACATTGTCGATCATTACACGTATGCACTTTGTGGTGATGGAGACTTGATGGAGGGTGTTGCGGCTGAGGCTATTTCACTCGCGGGTCACTTGGAATTGGATAAGCTGATTGTTCTCTACGACAGTAATGACATTTCACTAGATGGTGAATTGGATATGTCTTTCACAGAGAAAATACAGAAACGGTTTGAGTCGTATGGTTGGAATTATATTCACGTTGGGGACGGAAATGACACAGCTCATTTGTCTGAAGCGATTGAACAAGCAAAACGGAATACAGGCGGCCCGACACTGATCGAAGTGAAAACTGTCATCGGTTATGGCTCACCTAACAAATCCGGTAAATCGGATGTCCATGGAGCGCCTCTTGGTGAAGATGAGATGAGACTGACAAAAGAAGCGTACAAGTGGACTTTTGAACAAGACTTCCACGTACCCGATGAAGTGTATGAGACATTCAAAACGTCTATTCAGAAACTTGGTGTAGAAACTGAATCCGAGTGGAACAAATTATTCGATGCTTACGCGAAAGAGCATGGCGAACTTGCTGAACAATTGAAAAATGCAATCGATGGAACAGACAAAGCTGCAATCGAAGCACATTTACCTGTTTATGAAGCAGGTAAATCCGTCGCGACGCGTTCAGCTTCAGGTGATTCCATCAATGCAATCGCAAAGGTCCTACCTTCATTCTTTGGAGGAAGTGCAGACTTAGCGGGTTCCAACAAAACTGCTATCAAAGAGGCAGGGGACTTCCTTCCGGGTAGTTTTGATGGTCGCAATATTTGGTTCGGTGTCCGTGAATTTGCTATGGGTGCAGCTCTGAATGGGATGACTCTTCACGGGGGTCTGAATGTATTTGGAGGAACTTTCTTCGTCTTTAGTGATTATGTTCGTCCCGCAATCCGTCTATCTGCTTTGATGGGCATTCCTGTCACATATGTATTCACACACGATAGCATTGCGGTAGGTGAGGATGGCCCTACCCACGAACCAGTCGAGCATTTAGCCTCTCTTCGTGCTATGCCTGGCTTGTCCGTGATTCGCCCTGCTGACGGTAATGAAACATCCGCAGCATGGAATATAGCTGTAACTTCAACGGACAAACCGACAGTACTTGTATTGTCCCGTCAAAACTTGCCAATACTTGAAAAATCAGCGGAACTTGCTTCATCAGGAGTCAGCAAAGGTGCGTATATCGTATCTCCATCTAAAGCTGATAAGCCGGAAGCGATCTTGATTGCAACAGGTTCTGAAGTTAGCCTCGCCGTTGAAGCACAAACTGTCCTGCTTGAAAAAGGTATTGATGTCTCAGTTGTCTCCATGCCTTCATGGGACCGTTTTGAAGAGCAAGACGCAGCCTACAAAGAACAAGTACTTCCTAAAGCAGTAACCGCACGACTATCACTCGAAATGGGTTCTTCCCTCGGCTGGCATAAATATGTTGGAAACGATGGGGACGTCCTAGCAATCGATACATTCGGTGCAAGTGCTCCAGGAGAAATTGTCATGAAAGAATACGGATTCAGTACAGAAAATGTTGTGGCAAAAGTATCGACTATGCTCGGTAAGTGATTTTGAAATAATAAAAGCAGGGGCGGACTCAGCCTCTGCTTTTATTATTTAATATAACTTTACATAGAAAAATCATGTCATATCTGTAGTTTTAATTAAATATTTGTTTATTAAGACAATTCGACATAAATAGTGGTGTTCTATTCCGGGAAGTGACAGCCTTTGCGGGAACCCTCCTGTACGATCATGTAAAGGAGTGGTCATACATGCGAACATACGGAATTTATAAAATCAAAGAAATGTACCAGACATTTGTCTTGGGACGTGAAAGACTGCTATATGATTTACTGAAAGCAGATGGAAGGGAAAATCATTTACAGGAAGTCCGCTATCTATGCGATCAATTAGAAATTAGAGATATAGAACGAGCAATCATGAGTGAACTCGGAAAAAACTTTCACACAGTGGAAGCGGGAGATATGAAATATACACTGACCCATCCATTAAAAGGAACGATTGATATCGGATTTTCGTCCCATGCTTTGCATGCAGCTTGTCATGGGTCCAGAATGCTCGATTTAGATTTGTTTGTTGCTCTTTCCAGTGTGGAAGACCGATATTTCGCAATTATGGATGAAGCGGGCGAGTGGGGCTGGCTAAAGCCGGTCAGGTATACATCTTCTCCATTAGAGCCTCAATATGTATTCGTATGATTAATAACATATAGGTAAATATTATGTTAAATCGACTTATCCTGCAGCAGAAAACATGAATCTGCTAATTGATACGTTGCGTACTGGGGTTCGGATGCTGTATAATCCTTCTTGGTGGAAACACTTGGACTATTGCAGTAGGGGAGGTAGTACGTATGACTGTTTGGTGGATCGTTGGAATTATTGTTGCACTCGCAGCAGGAGTTGCCCTTGGTTTCTTCTTAGCTCGTCAATATATGATGAAGTATTTGAAAGATAACCCACCGATTAATGAAGATATGCTCCGAATGATGATGATGCAGATGGGGCAGAAACCTTCTCAAAAGAAAATCAATCAAATGATGGCTCAAATGTCTAAAGCGTCTGAAAAAGATGCTAAGAAAAAGAAATAAACGCGTTGATATAATTCGTATTTACGGCACCATGAATAATAAAAATAACAACACCCGTTCAATGTATTGACATCGAACGGGTTTTTTTAATTTGAAAATCCATACTTTCTCAAGAACCTTTTAACTGTCGCTTCATATTCATCCGGATTTTCATTAAAGGAACGGGCGTGTGCCCCTTTCGGGAAAAGTTTAATCGACTTCGCCCCATTTTTAAGCTCATACAACTCTTCAGTCATACGTGGAAGGATAAAGTCATCTTCCAAACTATGAATGAAAAGCATAGGATGTGCCACCTGAGCGATGACTTGTTTTGGTGAGACTAAAGAAGTAGTGTACCCGTCGCGTATTTTCAAAAAGATATTAGCTATTCGAATGATCTTCGCCGTACGAAGTGGTGTGGTCGTTTTCAAAATATGAAAAACCTGCTCCGTGAAATCTGAAAAAGGGCAATCAGCTACATAAAAATCGGCTTCTTCCGGGTAGGTTCCCGCTGTTAAAATCATCGTTGCGGCTCCCATTGACTCGCCGTGAATTCCAAGTAGGGCTCTTCGGCCGATACGCTCGCGAACTGCCTGAATGATGGCACGCAAATCCATTTTTTCATAGAACCCAAAACTGGTCGTTTTCCCTCCAGACTCTCCATGCCGGCGGTGATCGTATACCACAGAGTTAAATCCAAGTCGTTCAAACATACGGGCAAACTTCATGGAATTAATTTTGTTTTCTGTGACGCCGTGGCAGATAATCACTGTTCTTGTAGTATCAAGAGGACGTAAATAGATTGCGTGCAATAAATAGCCATTCGGCGATTGAATGCGCATGGTGGTTTTCGGTACTGTCTCATACCAGTGCGCATCGAATCGTCTTGCGATGGACTCCCGTTTTAAAACAACCTCAGCATCTTTGATTTTGAGGAACATTAACCGATTGGTAGCAAGGATTCCAAATGCTGTTACTGCAGCGGTCACAATGAATGTGACTCCACCTGTGATGGCAAGCAGACGCTTTCTCAATAGATTCAGCTCCTTAGATCCTTCCGTTTTCATATAAACGGTACATGCCGATCTCGATAGGGCGGGACACATGTGGAGCAATTTTTTCGACTGCTTCACACACTTGTTTAACGTCGATACCTGTGGAGATACCTAAAGAGTCCAGCATGTTCACTACGTCCTCTGTCGCAACATTACCTGTGGCACCGTCAGCAAATGGACACCCGCCTAATCCGCCAGCTGCCGAATCGAACCGATCCACTCCTGCTTGTAAAGATGCGAAAATGTTGGCGAGGGCCATTTTTCGAGTGTCATGAAAATGAGCGGTTAACAGGACTGTAGGAAATGACTGACGCAGGCGTGTGAAAAGTTCGAAGCTCTGGACAGGATTTGCCATTCCGACCGTGTCTGCCACACTCAGTTCGTCAACTCCTAATGCGACAAATTGTCTGCATAGTTCGATACAATCATCCACTTCAATCTTTCCTTCATACGGACAGTAAAAAGCAGTTGAAATGCAAGCGCGTACAAAAACACCTTCTTCTTTCAGTTTGATAAGGACAGGAGCGAGTGCCTCTATACTTTCAGCAGTCGTACGGTTAATATTTTTTTGATTGAATGTATTACTTACCCCGACGAAAACAGCAATACTTGTTGCCCCTGATTGTTGAGCGAGTGCTACACCTTTCGCGTTTGGTGCAAGTACAATGGAGCGTTCCACTGGATCAGCCTGTTCCATTATCACTCGGGCATCGCTCATTTGAGGTACCCACTTAGGGGACACGAACGACGTGAACTCCATTTCTGTGACGCCTGATTTTTTTAATAGACGGATAAATTCAAGTTTTACATCTGTTTCAACCTGGTTCTTCTCGTTTTGCAAGCCATCTCGCGGTCCAACCTCGATAATTGTCGCTTTTTTTGGTAAACTAAACATACAATCCCTCCTATAGCCTATTCTAACGGACTGTAGCAGATGCAGGCAATTCATATGTGGGAATGTTCTGTATTTCACAAATGGGAAGAGTTTCATAACACAAATTGGGGGAATCGGAATGTCTGAACAAATCGTAATTGTGAGTGCGGTCAGAACACCAATCGGATCATTTTTAGGATCACTGAAAGACGTGAGTGCTATAGAATTAGGCGCACTGGTCATTAAAGAAGCTGTAAACAGGGCAGGGATTTCAGGAACAGATGTAGATGAAGTCATTATGGGGAATGTACTTCAAGCGGGTCTCGGACAAAATCCGGCTCGTCAGGCATCGATGAAAGCAGGTCTTCCTGAACAGGTTCCAGCGATGACGATCAACAAAGTCTGTGGTTCTGGATTGAAAGCTGTCCAGCTTGCCCGTCAAGCGATTCTATCGGGCGACGCAGACATAATTGTTGCAGGCGGTATGGAAAATATGAGTCGGGCTCCATTTATCTTGAATAATGCACGTGAAGGATTTAAAATGGGCGATCAAAAAGTGGTGGACACTATGATTTCTGACGGTCTTTGGTGTGCATTCAATGATTACCATATGGGGAATACTGCCGAAAATCTGTGTGATCGTTACCAATTATCACGTGAAGAACAAGATGAGTTCGCTGCCAATTCTCAGAAGAAGGCATCTGAAGCACGCATTTCTGGAAAGTTCATAGATGAAATTGTAGCAGTTGAAATTCCGGTGCGACGCGGTGAACCTATCCTTTTTAAAGAAGACGAATATATTAAGGATGGTACGACTGCTGAGAAACTTGCTAAACTTCGTCCTGCATTTAAAAAGGATGGAAGTGTGACTGCAGGTAACGCTTCCGGACTGAATGACGGCGCTGCAGCATTAGTGATCATGTCTCAGTCCAAGGCGGATGCATTAGGCATAACACCTCTTGCAACCATTACTGCGAATGCAAATGCAGGTGTGGATCCAGCGGTTATGGGCATAGGTCCTGTTCAAGCAGTGTCGAATGTATTGAAACGTGCACATCTTGCATTGGAAGACATGGACCTGATAGAAGCGAACGAAGCATTTGCCGCTCAATCACTTGCAGTCGATCGTGAATTGAAATTCAATCCCGAAAAATTGAATGTCAATGGCGGTGCCATCGCACTCGGACATCCGATCGGTGCTAGTGGTGCGAGAATACTCGTGACTCTGATACATGAGATGAAACGACGTGACGCAAAACGCGGACTAGCTACATTATGTATTGGCGGCGGTCAAGGTGTAGCAACGATAGTCGAACGTCCGTAAGCAGAAAAGAGGAGAACAACTGATGGCGAAAAAAAAGGAACAGCATCGTTCAGAAACCAAACCGAAAGAGGATGGAGCACTCCGGCTCGCAGATTCACTAGGAGAGGATGTTCTTTCTAAACTGAAAATCGCGAAAGAAGAACTTTCCCAAGCGGAATCCAAAGCTGAAGAAGCTCGCAAAGAGCAGATGATTAAAGAAAGAAAAGAGCGCGAAGCAAATAAGAGCTTTGCTGAATTACTTGACGAATTTGAAGGGAAAACACGTAAATACTAATGAAAAAAGCCGCATGTGTTTCACTCGTGCGGCTTTTTCCATGAAGAAAGGATGGAGGAAATGATTATTCGTGAAGTCATCATTCGCAAGCTGGAAATGACGATGAAAAATCCGTTTTCAACAAGTTTCGGAACGATGCACGACCGACAATTTCTTGTAATTGAAGTAATCGATGAAGAAGGAAACCACGGTTATGGAGAGGGAGTAGCATTTTCCATTCCCTGGTACACGGAAGAGACTACTAACACTTCTTTACATATGATCCGAGATTTCTTAGTTCCGTTGTTAAAAGAAAAGAGAATCCAGCACCCGGATGAAGTGAATGGGATTTTCAAATCGATTCGGAAAAATAATATGGCCAAAGCAGCGGTGGAATGTGCAGTATGGGATTGCTGGGCAAAACGTCAGGGTATGACGCTTTCAGAAGCGATCGGAGGGAAGAAAGATCGAATCGATGTCGGAATCAGCATTGGGATTCAACGGAATTTCCATACACTCGAAGAAAAGATTAATGAGAGTTTGAACTCTGGATTCAAACGAATAAAAGTGAAAATAAAACCCGGCTATGATATTAAACTGCTCTCGGAAATCCGTGACCGATTTCCAGATGTTCCGCTCATGGCGGATGCAAATTCCGCTTACACATTGGCTGATATAGAGTTATTAAAAGAGCTTGACCAATTCAACCTCACTATGATCGAACAACCGCTCGCATCAGATGACATCGTCGATCATGCATCCCTGCAACAGCAAATCCAAACACCCATTTGCTTAGATGAAAGTATCCTTTCGGCTGAGGATGCAAGAAAAGCGATTCAGCTCGGTAGCTGTCGTGTCATCAATGTGAAAATTGGACGAGTTGGAGGGATTACAGAAGCGAAGCGAATTCACGACGTTTGTCAGGAATCGGGAATACCGGTTTGGTGCGGAGGAATGTTGGAAGCAGGAATTGGACGAGCGCATAATATCGCATTGACCACACTGCCGAATTTCAAATTCCCTGGAGATACGGCGGGATCCTCATCCTATTGGAAACATGATATCATTTCTCCTGAAGTGATTGTCGAGGAAGGAACCATCACGGTTCCTCATTTGAATGGAATTGGGTACGAGGTTGATTTCAGCGAGATAGAGCAGCATTGTATTGAGCGTATAGAAATGCATTTATAAAATTCGTGCACATATTTTTTTGATTCTTGTCCATACTGAACTCAAACGGATATGGAGGAGAGAGACTCATGAAGAAAATTTGGCTATTGTTTTCAGCTTGCCTGCTAATGCTTTCACTTGCTGCATGCGGTAAAAAAGAAACAAATGTGGAGAACCAGACGAATGACACCGGTGTAGTGGAGAATGAAACCGGTACAACGACAGACATGGATGGAACAAATGATAATGCCACAAACGACCAAGCCGTGGAGAATGCAGATGAAATTGCTGATGCAGTCACAACCTTGGATGAAGTCGAACATGCAAGCGTACTTAAGATGAACAACAGTGCATATGTCGGGGCAACTCTTAAAGAAGGCACAACAGAATCCAAAAAACTGGAAGAGAAAATTGCCGACAAAGCTAAAGAAGCAGGGACCAATACCGACAAAGTATATGTCTCTACAAACCCTGATTTCACTAAACAAATTGATGATTACAGTGAAAAGATCCGAAACGGTAAACCGGTCGAAGGATTGTTTGCTGAAATAGGCGACGCCTTAAAAAGAATGTTCCCGGATGCTCATTAACCAAATAAAAATAACCCGTCACATTTAAGTGACGGGTTATTTTTATTACATTGTTTTTACAAAGGATGGCGAAAGCTCTGTTACCCACTGCAGTGTATCTTCTTGATCACCCACTTGTATTTTCGTTAACGTATCATAGATTTTCTTGGAGAGAGCGCCAGTTTTACCGTCATTTATGGTCATGATGTTACCATTCCAGTTCAATTCGCCAACCGGAGATATTACAGCAGCTGTACCGGTACCGAAAACTTCTTCCAATTTCCCCGCTGCATGTGCTTCGGCTAATTCTTGCATGGATATTTTGCGTTCCGTTACCGGGATGCCCCAATGTGCTAGGAGCTGGATGATGGATTTACGTGTAATCCCTTCCAGGATGCTTCCGTTAATGGAAGGAGTAATCACTTTCCCATCAATTATGAAGAATATATTCATGCTCCCAACTTCTTCTACGTACTTTCGTTCCACACCATCGAGCCACATCACTTGAGAATAGCCTTGAGCACTTGCAGTTTCTTGTGCTTTCAGTGCAGAGGCATAGTTCCCGGCTGTTTTTGCACCTCCAGTGCCCCCTTTGACAGCCCGCACAAACTCATTTTCCACTAAGATTTTAACGGGATAGATCCCTTCCTCATAGTAAGATCCGACTGGAGATAGGATAATATAAAATTGATAAGTGGTTGCCGGAGCAACGCCTAAGAAAGCTTCCGTTGCGATGACGAAAGGACGAATGTAAAGTGAATTTCCTTCTGACCTAGGCACCCATTCTTCCTCTATTCTCAATAATTCAAGAAGTGAATCGATAGCTTTCGCTTCATCCACTTGAGGCATGCAGAGTCTGTCTAGCGAACGGTTCAGACGTTTGAAGTTCTCTTCGGGCCGGAAAAGAAGAATGGAATTATTTTTTGCGCGATATGCTTTCAGTCCTTCGAAAACTGTCTGACCATAATGGAACACAATAGCGGCAGGATCGAGGGAAATCGGTGAATATGGGACTATGCGATGGTTTTGCCAACCGATCCCTTTGACATAATCTGCGATGAACATATGGTCTGTGAAATGACGGCCAAATGCAAGATTCTCTTCATTCGGTTTTTCTTTACGGGAATCGGTAAGGTTAATTTCAATCTTAGATGTCGTCATGGCTTATTTCCCCTTTTCAAATAAAAGTCATTTGCAATTGATATATCGAATACTGCCATTATACGCCATTCTGATAAAAATGAAAGAATAGTCCGTATATTAATTTTATTACAATTTTGAAAACGATTACAGAGTCCTTGGTTTGAGGAATTCGGATGTCCGTTGTACACTGTTAGGGAGAAAAGGAGGGAACTCAGTTGGAACAGATCATCATAATAGGATCCGGAATCCTGGGATCATCTACAGCGTACGAACTTGCAAAACGAGGGGCCTCTGTAACAGTCATCGACCGAGATGATTTAGGAAGTGCAACAAGAGCCGCAGCTGGAATCATCTGTCCCTGGCTATCTCAACGCAGAAATCAGGATTGGTACAAACTTGTCCGGAACGGCGCGAAGCATTATAGAACCCTCATCACAGAACTCGAAGCGCTCGGAGAGACCGAAACCGGTTATCGTCAAGTAGGGGCCATCAGTTTGTTTGCTGATGATCGTAAACTTCAAAAAGCATATGAACGTGCGCTCACAAGAAGAGAGCAAGCACCTGAAATTGGTGACATTGTTAGGCTGGGTGAAGTACAAACTAAGCAGTATTATCCTCCGATTGCGGAAGGATTTCAATCGATATACATATCCGGAGCAGCGCGTGTCGATGGACGGCAACTCCAACAAGCTTTAATCCGTGCCGCGGAGCACTATGGTGCTGTTTTTCTGAAAGGAAATGCAACTCTTTCTAAGGATACAGATGGGAACATTCAAGTGATGTATAACGATAAGACCCAGAAGGCAGATAAGATAATATTGACAACAGGTGCCTGGGCGTCTGATTTGAGTCCACTCAACATGCGTCTGAATGTGAGAGGACAAAAAGCTCAAATTGTCCATATGCAGCCATCTGATGAGAATAGTCTGAACTGGCCTGTCGTCATTCCGCCAGGTGACCAGTATCTACTCTCTCTCGATGACGGACGTGTCATTGCGGGGGCGACCCATGAAGACGAAGCTGTGTTTCGTCAGGCTCCCACAGCGGG
The DNA here is from genome assembly GCF_050459885.1 of Sporosarcina gallistercoris. GTDB lineage: Bacteria > Bacillota > Bacilli > Bacillales_A > Planococcaceae > Sporosarcina > Sporosarcina gallistercoris_A. The sequence goes on from NZ_JBCMNO010000005.1 coordinate 12,734, forward strand.
CGGGGTCCAAGAAGTGTTGTCAAAGGCATTGAACGTGGCGCCAGGACTTGAAGATGCGGAGTTATTGGAAGTCCGTACAGGCGTACGACCTTTTACTCCCGGTTTTCTACCGGTTATTGGTCCATTGCCGCGTCATCCTGCGATTTTTGTAGCAAATGGATTAGGCGCATCGGGTCTCACGGCAGGCCCTTTCTTAGCGAAGTTGTTAGCCCAGCTAATTTCAGGAGAATCAACTGATATTGATCTATCGCCGTATTCGGTAGAGCAAGCCATCGAATTTAACTGAAAGAATCCGCTTACATTTTTTCCGTTAGAGAATAGGTCTTGTTTTCTTGAATGAGCGTGCTATACTAAAGTCAAAATCGAATACATTCACTCATATAATCGCGGAGATATGGTCCGCAAGTTTCTACCGGTTTGCCGTAAACAAACTGACTATGAGGGCAACGGACATGAGGATTTCTGCAGAACGACTGCAGATTTTCGTATGTTTCCATCTGGTGAATTATAAGCCGTGATGACCTTTGCTCCACTCATAGATATGACTGGATGCGCGGATCATACGGCTTTTTTGTATGTCCGCCATATCATTGAGGAGGAAATGCAATGCAATTGTTAAAAGACAAGATCATGAAAGAAGGAAACGTGTTACCAGGTGACGTTTTGAAAGTAGACTCCTTTTTGAATCACCAAATCGATGCAGAACTCATGCAGGCTGTTGGGAACGAGTTTGCAGAAAAATTTGCAGATGCAGGCATCACCAAAATCTTAACGTTGGAGTCATCAGGGATTGCCCCTTCAGTTATGGCGGCACTTCAGCTGAAAGTACCCGTAGTGTTTGCACGTAAAAGAAAATCACTGACTCAGAACAGCAATCTATATAGCGCCTCTGTTTACTCCTATACAAAACAGGAATCGAACGAAATTTCGGTATCTGAAGCACATATCAATTCACAAGATACATTGTTGATCATTGATGATTTTCTTGCAAATGGACAAGCGGTTCTAGGGTTATTGGAAATCGCGGAACAAGCAGGAGCGGCTACAGCAGGGGTTGGGATCGTAATAGAAAAAGGATTCCAGCCGGGTGGCGCAATGTTACGGGAGAAAGGGATTCGTGTAGAATCGTTGGCAATTATTGAATCACTGGAAGACTTGCAAATCACTTTCAAGGAGGCTGTCGAACAATGAAAACGACGCTTCTTGGAATACAGCATCTGTTAGCGATGTACGCAGGTGCAGTTCTTGTTCCGCTTATTGTTGGCGGCGCGATTGGACTGACACCTAAACAGCTTACGTATCTTGTGTCTGTCGATATTTTGATGTGTGGGGTGGCAACACTTCTACAAATTATGACAAATCGTTATTTTGGTATTGGACTCCCTGTTGTGCTCGGATGTACGTTCACAGCTGTCGGACCGATGATCGCAATCGGAAACTCATTCGGCTTATCTGCAATTTATGGATCGGTCATTGCGTCCGGGGTTATTATTGTGCTTATCAGTGGGTTCTTTGGTAAACTCGTCAAGTTTTTCCCACCCGTCGTTACAGGTTCCGTAGTTACAATAATCGGCATTACACTCATTCCAGTTGCGATCAATAACATGGGTGGTGGACAAGGTGCTGCTGATTTCGGCTCACTAACTAATATAATGTTATCATTCGGTACACTTGCTTTCATCGTTCTCGTCTATCGATTTTCTGCAGGATTTTTACGTGCAATTGCAATCCTGATCGGGTTGGTTGGGGGAACGATCGCCGCGATGTTCATGGGCGTCGTTGATTTCTCAGCAGTGGGTGAAGCATCATTTTTCCATATTGCTCAACCGTTTTTCATTGCAACACCGACATTCCATTGGCAGCCGATTTTAACCATGACAATTGTGGCTATGGTATCTCTTGTCGAGTCAACTGGTGTCTATTTTGCACTGGGGGATATTTGTGAGAAAGACATCAAGTCCAAAGATCTTGAAAAAGGGTATCGTTCAGAGGGGCTTGCATCTGTTATTGGGGGAGTTTTCAATGCATTTCCATATACGACTTTCTCTCAAAACGTCGGTCTCATTCAAATGTCTGGTGTGAAATCGAGAAAAGTTCTCGTGATTACAGCAGGCATGCTGATCGGACTAGGGTTCATGCCTAAAGTTGCTGCTTTGGCTACGGTTATTCCGAATGCTGTACTTGGCGGAGCGATGGTTGCCATGTTCGGAATGGTCGTTTCCCAAGGGATCAAAATGCTCGGCACCGTCGTTGTTAAGTCACAGGACAATGCGATGATCGTTGCTTGCTCGGTTGGAATCGGACTAGGTGTGTCCGTGGTGCCGGAATTATTCGCAAAACTTCCTGAAGGCATACAACTACTTACAAGTAATGGAATCGTTGCAGGCAGTTTAACGGCGATAACGTTAAATATTATTTTCAATATGTTACCGAAGAGAAAGCGGAAAAAAGTCATTGTGTTAACTGAGCAAGAAGCGTAATAAAAGAGAGTGGGGGCTTAATACAGCCTTCCACTCTCTTCCTTGTTTCACTATCGATTCAGATTCGATGCTGGCCATAGTTGTGCAAATCGAGAAATTTAATCAGGGAGTCCAATGTTTCACTACTAACAGGTGTCTCATAAGCGAGAATGGAATCCATCAGCTGATCGGTTGTCCGTGAGCCAACTAACGTCGACGCGACAGTCTCGTTCCGAAGACAAAATTGAATGGCAGCCGCATGCAGATTTGTTGTATTTTCTGTTAAATTATGGACGACCTCACTTAGAGCAGGTTGTTCATATTCAACAAACGAATCAGTTTGACCTACACGCTTCTCACTCTCAGCCGTCAAAAGACCTTTCGCCAAAGTACCTCTGGCGATAACTGAAGCGTTCTGATCAGCAATCATTTTAAACCATTCTTCAGGTCGCCGGTCGAGCATATTGTATTGCATCATGATGGAAACAGCATTACTTTCATTCAAAAACCGCTGAATCACATTCGGTCGGATTGATGAAATGCCATATTGTCGAATAATCCCCTCATCTTTCAACCGCTCAAACGCTTCAATCACTTCATCGATATTGTCTTCCATTGTTCCTCCATGCAGCTGATACAAATCGATATAATCCGTGCCAAGTCTCATAAGACTTGCTTTAACACCTTCCATGATATGTTCTTTTGAAGCATCCCAATGCCATGTTTTTCCGTCAGGATTCATTTTATTCCCGACCTTTGTTGCAAGGACAATATCATCTCTGCGATTGCGGATTGCATGTCCCATGACTTCTTCATTAGCACCGCTGTCGTACAAATCTGCCGTGTCAAAAAATGTGATACCCGCGTCTAGAGCAGCAGCTACGACATTGTCTACCTCATTTCGGTCAGTTGGCAGTGACATACAGCCCAATCCAAGCTCAGAAACAGAAAGACCACTATTTCCTAGTTCTCTTGTCTTCATCCAAACACCTCCATAACCCCCATGGTATACTGGACGAAACAAGATGGAAAGTGGGGGACCTTATGAAAAAATTCGAAGAACGAACGGTTACCAGTGAAACTCTATACAATGGCAAAATTATTGAACTCCGAGTGGAAGAGGTCGAACTGCCGGACGGCAAACGAGCAAAACGAGAGCTGATCAAGCATCCCGGTGCAGTCGCAATCATCGCCATAACAGATCAGGGGAAACTCGTTCTGGTTGAACAGTTCAGGAAAGCACTTGAACGGTCCATCATCGAAATTCCTGCAGGTAAAATAGAGCCTGGGGAAGATCCGGAGAAAACTGCAATCCGGGAGTTGGAGGAAGAAACAGGCTACCGAGCGAAAGAATTTACCTATATCCAGTCTTTTGCAACTTCCCCCGGATTTGCAGACGAAGTCATACATCTCTATTTAGCTAAATCCTTGGTAAGGGTGGAAAATCCAGCAGCGGGTGATGAAGACGAATTCATCAATCTTCAGGAAAGTACTATCGATGAAGCCGAGGAAATGATGAAAGACGGACGGATTTACGATGCCAAAACTGCTTTTGCTGTGCTGTATATAAAAGAACTCCTGAAAAAATGAACTAATTGTAACCGGACAAGCATAGAGTAATACAAACTATTCGGAGGTGCTTGTCTATGGTTCGTTCGTTATCGTTCTTGCAGTTGTTTGTAATACTCGCAGTAGGTTACATAGGCGGCGTGTTACTCTATCGGGGCATTCCAGAAGCGGATTTTACGTTTCTAGTCCAGCTGTACGATAGTCGTGCTGCACAAAACAGTTCCGCTTCTTTACTCATTCAACTAGCAACGGTCCTTTCTTTTTACGTTGTCGCAATGGTTCTGTCCTTCTCTAAGAGAACGAGATGGTTTGTGATGCTTATAGGCGCACTGAAGGCTGTATTATTCGGGCTTGCCTCCTCTCATATACTAGCGGGTGGTGTGAATATGCTCGCTTATACAGGGTGGTGGTTTCCGTTTAAACTGCTGGGGACTTTTCTCGTATTGTTATTTTGCTGGACGCTATCTCCTCCTTTCTTCACTCGCAAATCTGTTAAGCGAACCAACAACCTCAAAATACCTTTAATGATTGCCGGGGTCGGACTGGCCCTTTTCTTCGCAGACAAGGCTGTATACAGTCTCTTAGGAAATTAAAGGCGCTATAGGGCGGTTTCCTTTCTATTGTCATAACGAATGACGGTTTGCTATAATAGAATCATTCTTGAGGGGGGCGTCCTATGGAAAGCCGAATCGAACGCATAAAAAAACAATTACATGGGGCCAGCTATAAATTGACGCCTCAACGGGAAGCTACAGTCATGGTGCTTTTGGAAAACGAAGCAGACCATTTAAGTGCAGAAGATGTGTTTCTGCTCGTAAAGGAAAAAGCCCCTGAAATTGGTCTAGCTACTGTTTACAGAACACTAGAATTGTTAACTGAATTGAAAGTCGTAAACAAAATTAATTTTGGAGATGGCGTTGCGCGCTACGATCTGCGTAAAGAAGGAGCTGCGAGATTCCACCATCATCTAATATGTATTGAATGCGGAGCAGTCGATGAAATTCAAGAAGATCTCCTCGGTGAAGTAGAGAAAGTCGTTGAGAAACGTTTTGGATTTACAGTAAAAGATCATTGGCTCACCTTCCACGGGATTTGCAAACGTTGTAAATCCGAGGGGGATGCAAAGGGAAAGTGAGAGAGGACGGCAACATGCTGTCCTCTTTTAGCGTTTGAGTTGAACAAGGAGGGAAGGAGTCTGTGTCTGCAGGATAACCCTGTGTCATCAGGCATCCGAAACATGTGAGAGACTTAAAATTCGCTCTTCAAGATTATTTACACTTTCTAAAAGTTGAACGGCAGCTGGCGGACAATACCATTTCTTCTTACAAACGGGACTTAACTGCATATACGAATTGGCTATCGTCGACGTTAGCACCAACAGATACAGTTGACCACCAACAGATTACAGCATACTTACACCAGTTGAAAGAGCAAGGGAAATCCTCCAGAACCATCTCAAGACATATCTCATCGATCCGTTCCTTTCATCAATTTATGCTAAGGGACAAAGTTTCAGACACAGATCCCACGGTACACCTGGAGCTGCCTAAGCTGGAAAAGAAATTGCCCCGTGTTCTTTCCGTATCAGCCATTGATCAGCTAATCAATTCAGTTGGCACAGCGACCCCGCAGACTATCCGGGATACTGCCATCCTTGAACTGTTATACGGAACAGGAATGAGGGTAAGTGAACTAATAGGGATGAATGTGGAAGACGTTAATTTAACAATGGGATTTGTCCGCGTTTTCGGTAAAGGAAGTAAAGAACGGATTATCCCTTTAGGGAATACTGCCGTGAAAGCGTGTACACGTTACATTGAACATGTGCGACCGGAGTTTGTTTGTTCAGGTGCAGGGAAAGATGCGCTCTTCTTAAATGCCAGAGGAGGCCGGCTGACGCGTCAAAGTATTTGGAGTCTTTTACAAGACGTCTCTGAAAATTCGGGGCTGACTCAAAAGTTGACTCCTCATATGCTGCGTCATTCGTTTGCCACACATCTTGTTGAAAACGGTGCTGATCTCAGGGCTGTACAGGAAATGCTCGGGCATGCTGATATTTCAACGACCCAAATATACACACATGTCAGCCGAACGCGACTGAAGGATGTATACAGTCAGTTTCATCCAAGAGCATAAAGATTTTATTATAGGAGGTAATTCAAATGACTACACAACCATTTAAAAGAATTCATTTAATCGTATTAGATTCTGTCGGAATTGGAGAATCACCGGACGCGCATTTGTTTGGGGATGAGGGTGCTGACACGCTCGGTCATATCGGCGAACATATGGAGAATGGCCTGCATATGCCGAATTTGGCTCGTATGGGCTTGTCCAATATTAAAAAGATACAAGGAATTCCTGAAGAACAGGCTCCGATAGGGCTGTACGGTAAAATGCAGGAAGCCTCTGTCGGTAAAGATACAATGACAGGACACTGGGAAATGATGGGCCTGAATATTGACAAACCATTTAAAGTATATCCCAACGGATTTCCTGCTGAACTAATTGAAGAGTTGGAAAAGCGGACAGGCCGCAAAGTGATTTGCAACGAACCGGCAAGTGGAACAGCTGTCATAGAAGAGTATGGAAAAGAACATATGGAAACAGGTGCGCTCATTGTTTACACCTCAGCGGATCCGGTCCTACAAATTGCTGCGCATGAAGACATTATTCCAATTGAAGAGCAATATCGTATTTGTGAAATTGCGCGTGAACTGACACTTCAGCCGGAGTTTCTAGTTGGTCGTATCATTGCGCGTCCATTTGTCGGAGAACCAGGAAGCTTTGCACGCACATCGAATCGTCATGATTACGCGCTTAAACCGTTTTCGCCTACAGTCATGAATGCATTACAAGACATTGGAAAAGATGTGGTTGCTGTAGGTAAAATTTCGGACATATTCAATAATGAAGGTGTAACTAAAGCGGTTCGTACAAAGAGCAATATGGATGGTGTCGATAAGCTTCTAATTGAAATGGATACGGATTTTGAAGGATTGAGTTTTACAAATCTAGTGGACTTCGATGCGCTATTTGGACACCGTCGTGATCCACTGGGCTACGGTCTGGCGCTACAAGAATTTGATGCGCGGATGCCTGAAATAATGAGCCGCTTGAAACCGGATGATTTGTTAGTCATCACTGCTGATCATGGGAACGATCCAATCCATGAAGGAACAGATCACACCCGGGAATTTGTCCCATTACTCGTGTACTCCCCGCGTTTTAACAGTGGCGGAACACTTCCGCTACGCAAGACGTTTGCGGATATCGGAGCAACTATTGCGGAGAATTTCGAAGCCGAAGCGCCAAATTTCGGAGAGAGTTTTTTACCTTCACTAATTGAAAAGGTAAGGTGATCCTAATGAGAATGGTTGATGTGATTCAGAAAAAAAGAGATGGTCAGAAATTGTCTGAGGAAGAAATCCGATTTTTCGTTAATGGTTACACGGAAGGCTCTATCGCCGATTACCAAGCGAGCGCTTTCCTTATGGCTACCTACTTTTCGGATATGGATGCAGAAGAGCAAGGCTACTTGACGATGGCGATGGTCCACTCAGGCGACACTATCGATTTATCGGCAATTGAAGGTGTTAAAGTCGACAAACACTCAACAGGAGGCGTCGGAGATACAACGACGCTCATTTTGGCACCACTGGTAGCTGCGTGTGGGGTTCCTGTTGCTAAAATGAGCGGGCGTGGACTTGGGCATACAGGTGGTACGCTCGATAAGTTGGAAGCAATCGAAGGCTTCCATGTTGAAATTACGGAAGAGCAGTTTGTTAAACAAGTGAACGACTTAAAGTTAGCGGTTATTGGACAAAGCGGTAATTTAACGCCTGCCGATAAAAAGCTATATGCACTCCGCGATGTTACAGCAACTGTAGACAGCATCCCGCTCATTGCAAGCTCCATTATGAGTAAAAAGATTGCAGCGGGTGCAGATGCAATTGTGTTGGATGTGAAAACCGGTGATGGGGCGTTCATGAAGACTACTGAAGATGCAGAGGCACTTGCGCGATCAATGGTAGCAATCGGCAGGGAAGTCGGGCGGAATACGATGGCCGTCATTTCAGATATGAGCCAGCCGCTTGGATATGCAATCGGAAATGCACTGGAAGTGAAAGAAGCGATTGATACGTTAAATGGGAATGGACCGGAAGATTTAACAGAGCTGTGTCTTGTTCTCGGAAGTAAGATGTTGATTGCCGGTGAAAAAGCAAAAGATACACAAGATGCCCGCAATCAGTTGAATCAGGTTATTCAAGATGGTTCTGCACTCGAACTGTTCGCTAAGTTCCTTGAAGCACAGGGAGGGAATCCTGAAATTGTGAAAAACCCGGACTTATTGCCGAAAGCTGCACATCAATTTGAAGTGAAGTCGACCTCGACTGGTTTTGTAACAAAGATGGAAGCGGATGAAATCGGAGTTGCAGCAATGCTTCTGGGAGCTGGCAGAGCGACGAAAGAAGACGACATTGACTTGGCGGTAGGTATTGTCCTCAAGAAAAAGATCGGGGATGCGGTTAATACAGGGGAGACGATTGCTGTCATTCACTCGAATACAGATGACGTCTTACTAACTGAAAATTTGCTGCTGCAGCATATTCACATTTCTCAACACGCTGCTGTACGTCCTCAACTTATTCATAAAGTCATGGAGTGAAAAAAGAACAAGTAAAGTCATCCACGAAAAAAGCACCGATCACGATTTACGTGATCGGTGCTTTTTTGACGTCGAAAATAGAATCATCGTCTAGAGACTGTCATTTTTGGACATGCTGTCTGTATGTTCTGTTGTCGGTTCATGTAACGTGAACACTAGTTTTGACTAGTTTTGTCACGAAGAAGGGTTCCGCATTCCTTCCGTTGAATAGTTGGCGAGAAGGAGGGATTAACGATGACAGATATAGCAATTACAAAAAATGGCATCATTGTTGTGACGTTGCGCGGAGAATTGGGGAATCATGAAGCCAATCGCATCCGGACACAAATTTCATCGGAAATCTTTAGTGGTAAAGTGCATGGGATTATATGGGATTTGACGCATCTTGGATTCATGGATAGTTCGGGTATAGGTTTGATTTTAGGAAGAATGAGAGATCTTTCTCCGCAAAATGGGGAGACACTTATTTTGAATCCCTCTGGCACGATGGAGAAAATTTTTCAATTCTCAGGTCTTGGCGAAGTGGTGAGGCATTGCACCGTAGAAAAAGCTATAGGTGAAATCGGAGGGGTTTTACATGAACAATGAAATGACATTGTCATTTGTCGCAATTGAAGAGAACGAGGCATTGGCTAGAATGACGATGACGTGTTTCATAACACCATTAGATCCGACGATTGAAGAGTTATCCGAATTTAAAACGATAGTGTCTGAAGCTGTGACAAATGCAATTATTCATGGTTATGACTGTGATGGGAAAAGGGAAGTAACGATTCATGCGAGAATTGAAGACAGCAAAGTGACAATGACCGTAACGGATGAAGGAAATGGGATTTTCGATGTCGACCAGGCGATGGAACCGATGTTTACAACGAAACCGTTGCTGGAAAGATCCGGAATGGGTTTTACAATCATGGAAAGTTTTGCTGACAATTTGTCGGTTGAATCCGCCATTGGGCAAGGGACTGTTGTACGGTTTGAAAAAACATTTTCTCCGGTCACGGAAAAAAGCAGAATGAGGTGACCTATGGAAATGTCTGTTGAAAAAAACGGAGCACTTCTGTCCCAAGAGGAAATGCGCATGCTGATTCAACAGTCCCAAGCAGGCGATAAGGAATCACGCAGGCGTATGGTGGAAGGGAATACACGCCTCGTCTGGTCCATTGTCCAGCGGTTCGCTTCGCGTGGTGCAGACTTGGAGGATCTGTTTCAAATCGGCTGTATCGGTCTCATGAAATCGATTGATAAATTCGATCTATCCTACGAGGTGAAGTTCTCGACATACGCAGTGCCGATGATTGTAGGAGAAATACAAAGGTTCCTTCGAGATGACGGAATGGTGAAAGTGAGCCGTTCGATTCGTGAACTTAGTTTTAAAATCAGACATGCCACTGACAGTTATGTTAAAGAGCATGGGACATCCCCTTCAATATCCGAGCTTGCTGAAACACTTGAAGTAACGATTGATGAAATCATTCTGGCATCGGATGCCTTACGCGATCCAGCATCGTTACACGAGCAGTTATATGACAGTGACGGCGATAGCCTGACACTGATGGACCAGCTCAAAGACGACCGCTCCACGAGGCTGTTTGATCATATTCCACTTCGTGATGTTGTTTCAAAATTAAACAAAAGAGATCAGACAATTATTTATATGCGTTACTATTTAGATTGTACCCAAAGTGACATTGCAGAACGAATTGGAATATCTCAAGTCCAGGTATCACGATTAGAAAAGAAAATACTAGCCCAGCTGAAGACATGGATGGGTGCAAGTGTAGAAGAAACGTTAGATAAAGCGAGGGCTGATCGGTAAATGAACCCATTATTTACATCTAAGACGGAAGCAGAAGCGTGGTTTGTCGATAAGTTTGGCACGGGAGAAACGTTCGATGCCACTTTACGGGAAATTCACATATGGGAAATGCCAGTACTTCTTCTATATATCAATGGACTAGTCGATGGTCAGACGATCACGACGTTACTTACTGAAATGCAAAATGCAGACAGGGGGGATGAAGCTTCTCACCATTCAGGTGAGAAGCTGCTCTCTTACTTTCCATATCACGCCGTAGAACAGGCGAAAAGTCGCGATGAATTCCTAACATCGATATTGAGCGGACTTGCAGGGTTTGTGACCGATGATGGCTTCACTTTTCTTATCGATATTAGAAGCTATCCAGGGAGACAGCCGGAAGAGCCGGATAATGAAAAAGTGATCCGTGGATCGCGGGACGGTTTTACGGAAAATATTCTTCAAAACACAACGTTGATCAGAAGAAGATTACGGACACCGGAACTTCGATTTGAAATGCATAAAGTCTCTGCAGTCGGAAAAACAGATGTGGCCATTTCCTACATCAAAGGAGCGGCCAATGAAGATATATTGGATGGAATCCGAAAAAGAATGGATGAAATTGAAACGGACGGCTTAACGATGACGGATAAGTCTTTAGAAGAGTTTCTTTTCAAGCAGAAATTTAATCCGATGCCGTTTGTACGATATACGGAACGACCTGACATTTGCGCAGCCCATCTGTTGGAAGGGCATATTGCTCTTGTAGTCGATACTTCTCCATCTGCTATCCTCGTGCCTACCACCATATTTGACCATATGCAACATGCGGAAGAGTATCGGCAAGCTCCCTTCATTGGTACATTTGTCCGGATGATTCGTATGATCGGCGCAATATCCAGCCTTCTATTACTGCCGTTTTGGTATTTATTGGCAACAAGGACGGAGCACATACCACAATTTTTGCATTACATTGGTCCAAATGATCCAGGAGCTGTTCCGTTGTTCGTCCAGTTGTTGCTGGCCGACTTAGGTATAGAAGTGCTAAGAATGGCGGCCATCCATACACCGACTCCCATGACAACCGCCATGGGACTGGTTGCAGCAATTGTCATCGGACAAGTAGCGATTGATGTAGGACTGTTTACTCCAGAAGTTGTCCTATATGTCTCAGTCAGTGCCATTCTCACATTTTCAATCCCCTCTTATGAATTGAGCATCACGACAAAAATATTCAGGATCGCCTTACTCATTGCGGTTGCTGTAGCCGGCGCGCCAGGCTTTTTCATCATGCTTGCCGTATTGTTCTATTACTTGAGCTCGATGAAACCGCTGAATGTTCCGTACCTATGGCCGGCGCTGCCATTTTTCCCGAAAGCGATGCTTCGTGTCATCTTGCGCCAACCAATGACTAAAGACACACCAAGACCTTTTATCACCCACTCACCTAGCCGGAATAGAATGCCGTAAACAATTGCCTGTCCCAATAAGTTGTGATAAATTTGTCCATAGACTATTCCTTTTATATTGAAAACCTGTAAGGGGAGATTAATCGCAAATATTGGAGTGGAGGCGTACCCGATGGACTTATACGGAACTCAAGAAGTGAACGGCAAAGGGCATTTAGTCATAGGTGGATCAGACACCATTGACCTTGCGCATGTGTATGGCACACCGCTCGTTGTCTACGATACAGCGTTATTCCGGAAGCGGGCTGCAGGATTTCAAGAAACGTTCAAAAAAATGGGAATCCGGGCACAAGTAGCCTATGCGAGCAAAGCGTTTTCATCGATAGCCATTTATGAATTAGCAGCTGAAGAAGGGTTATCATTGGATGTTGTTTCAGGCGGAGAATTGTTCACTGCCGCAAAAGCCGATTTCCCTAGAGAACGAATTCACTTTCATGGCAATAACAAAAGCTATACAGAATTGAACTTTGCGTTTGATGAAAAAATAGGCTGTATTGTAGTCGATAACTTTTTAGAGTTGTCCATGGTTAAAGAAATCGCATCTACACGAAAACAGAAAATGAATATCTTGCTTAGAGTTACGCCAGGTGTTGAAGCTCACACACATGAGTTCATTACAACGGGCCAGGAAGATTCCAAATTCGGATTCGACTTGAAAAACGGTCAGGCGGACCAAGCATTTGAGCTCGCTTATGACGCGCCGTATTTACAATTATTAGGCCTCCATTGTCATATAGGGTCTCAAATTTTTGAGACGGATGCATTCACCCACGCTGCACACGTACTGATGGAAAAGATGCAAGCATGGAAGGAAACTCACTCGTTTGTTTGTGCTGTCTTGAACTTGGGTGGAGGATTTGGTATCCGCTATACGGAAGAAGATCAGCCGCTTGAACCTTCTCAATATGTAGAAAAAATGGCGGAAGTTGTTCTTGGACTTTCTGAGAGGTGGGCCTATCCTCTGCCGGAAATCTGGATAGAGCCTGGCCGTTCACTAGTAGGGGATGCAGGAACAACCCTTTACACAGCTGGAAGTGAAAAGGAAGTTCCAGGGGTACGCACATACATTGCAGTGGATGGTGGGATGTCTGACAATATCCGTCCGGCCCTATATGATGCAAATTATACAGCGGCTGTGGCGAATAGGATGACAAGTCCTCATGATAAGACAGTTACGATAGCGGGGAAATGCTGTGAGTCCGGTGACAAACTAATTGTCGACGCTAAACTTGCAGATGTATCTGAAGGCGATATCCTTGCTATGTTTTGCACTGGAGCGTATACGTATTCAATGGCGGGAAATTATAACAGGCTTCCTAGGCCAGCGGTCATATTTGCAGAAGAGGGACAGCATCAGCTCGTCATTCGTCGAGAGACGTATGAAGATATCACTCGATTAGACCTCTCCTTGCAACAGAAGGTGAGGAAAGAATCATAATGAGAAAGCGAAATTTACTCCTGTTTACAGGAATTGTCATCATGACATTAGTATGGGGAGCTGTCTACTGGTACTTAGTCGTACCGATTATCGATCCCCGATAAGGCTCAAGTTGATAAATGATGGACAGTCCTGTAAAATCGAGCAGACAGTATTATTGAAAGTGAAGGGATACCCATGAAACTTGTTCGTTACAAGAAAGCGTATCATAAAATAGCAATGGGATTTCTTTCATACAGCTCCGGTGATCAGCCTGTCAAACAATTACAAGAGACGATGACACGCTATGAGACAGATGACAACTGGGAAATGTATTTAGTGAAAGAACAAGAAGATCTCATTGGAATGGTCGGTGCTGAAGTCGCAGATCATTCGTTTGTCGTCCAGCATCTTTCCATAAACCCCTCTTTTAGAGGGGAAGGCATCGGGAAAGAGATGGTTGCGAAACTGCAAGAGGAATTCCCGGACAAAACTCCCTATGGGAATGAATATACGGATGCATTCGTCAGTAAATGTGTTCTGGAAGAAACAAGAGCGGAACGCTAACGTCCGCTCTTCTTCTTTTCGTTGCGAAGTTTTAGAATATCACTTCTGTCACGTCGCATATGTTTATGAATAACGTCATCGCTTCCTGCTGTGAGTAAGGTCAGGCTCTGCTTGGTTGTCTGCACTAAATCAATCAGTCGCTGAGATTGGATTGTGATTTCCATCGCATCAAAAGAATGTCCAGATGATAGTTCTTGCTTTGCATAAGCGATGTCTTGAATAAGTTGATCAAAATCAACCATTTCTTTATATTCATCGTATATGGGCGAAAGAGAGGTGAATCGCTGAAGTGCTTTGCTGATCGTTCGGGAAGCTCCATCCAGATTACCACGTCTCCAATGATACATCCCTGTAGACAATAGTATATAAGCGGTTAGTGGATGAGATTTTGAATATCCCGGAATCGACTTCCAATAGTCTTCTAACACTTCATGCCCCTCGAAATAATCTTGATTGTCATTAAAATACACGAGAAACTCCACGAAGAGCGGATGAAAATAAGGATGCATACAATCACTCCTTTCCATTAGTCCATCTGCTGTGAGCAGAAAAGGTGAAAAAATGTCTTATAATGTAAAACTAGAAGCATTCGAAGGTCCACTCGATCTATTGCTGCACTTAATTAACCGATTGGAAATTGATATTTATGACATTCCAATGGCGCAGCTGACAAACCAATACATAGAACACTTACATGCAATGCGTGTACTCGAACTCGATGAGCTCAGTGAATATTTGGTTCTTGCCGCCACCTTGATAGAAATCAAGAGCAAAATGCTGCTTCCTGTACATGAAGGCGATGTATTCGATGAAGAAGGGCAAGAGTACGACATGGAAGAAGACCCCCGTGAAGAACTGATTGCACGAATTCTAGAATACAAAAAGTATAAAGAAGCAGCAGTTCAACTGAAAGAATCTGCCGATGAACGTGCTGTTCACTTCACAAAACCACCTTCCGAATTAGAAGCGTATGGAGGCGTCATACCGGCAGATCCGGGTGATGAACTCAATGTATTCGATCTGTTAGGTGCTTTCCAACGCATGCTGCAACGCAGGAGGCTGAAAGCGCCTATGTCTGCAAGTATAACAAATAACGAAATTTCTGTCGGCGATAAGATGGATGAAATCATGAGTCATGTAGAACGTAAGGGAGGTACTTGTGATTTTGAAGAGTTGTTTGAAGAAGGAGATATTAGTGGATTAATCATCACATTCCTGTCAATTCTTGAACTGATGAAACGACTTGATATCGTTGTTGAGCAACATGGGAACTTTGACAGGCTAAAGATTCGGATGCAAATGGAGGAACAATCGTATGAATGAAAATAACACGCTTGCAGCTACTATAGAAAGTTTTCTTTTCGTTTCAGGCGAAGAGGGACTGACGTTAAAACAACTTGCTGCATTGACTGTATCCACCGAGGGTGAAGTTACAGATGCTCTGGAACAGTTGCTCAAAGGCTACGAAGAGCGGCCTGCAAGCGGAATTACATTGCGTCAGTATGGCGGCGTGTTCCAGCTTGTCACAAAAGCGGATTATGCAGAAGATATCAAACGGTTGTTTGAAAATCCACCTTCAAAAATGATGACGCAGGCAGCTCTTGAAGTATTAGCAATAATAGCTTACAAACAGCCGGTGACTAGAATAGAAGTGGATGATGTCCGTGGTGTGAAATCCGAAAGAGCCATCCAGACGCTTGCTTCTAAAGGATTCATCATGGAAAAAGGGCGTTTGGAAGCGAGTGGTAGACCCATTCTATATGCCACGACATCGTATTTCTTAGATCGTTTCGGTCTGAATTCATTGGCAGACTTACCGCCTCTACTTCAAGATACAGAAGAAGATGAAGACACAGACTTATTTTTAACGAAGTTTCAGGACATATTAGAAGCACAAGAAGAAGAAGGAGGAAACAGTGTTTGAAAAGAGTGCTTAGTATACTGATACTAACTGTTTCGATGGTACTCATGTCCATTCCAACAGCTTTTGCCGCCAATTCATCGTGGGTGGTCATCGATGCAGACAACGGAAGAATATTGGATGGCGCCAATCCGCATGATCGATTGCCGATTGCGAGCTTAACAAAAATTTGGACGGCACTGACGTTTCTTGAATCTGGAACAGCTCAAGAACAAACCATCATTTCTTCTCGGGCCGCATCTGCAGAAGGATCTTCCATCTATCTGGAACCTGGGAGTAAGATATCAACAGACGAGCTGCTCCATGGTCTCATGATGCGATCTGGAAATGATGCCGCCATGGCACTTGCTGAGCATGCAGGGGGATCCGAAGAAGGGTTTGTTCAATTGATGAACGAACAAGCAGACCTTTACGGACTTAAGGATACGCATTTTACCAATCCTTCAGGTCTACATGATGAACAACACTTATCATCCGCTTATGATACTGCGATGATGCTCTACTATGGTATGAAAAATAAGGAATTCAAAAAGATAGCATCTACAGAACAATACTCCCGGAAAGGGAAACAAGCAGGAGTATGGGAAAACAAACATCGACTGATTACATCTGACACGGATGCTGTTGCGGGTAAGACTGGTTTTACGAAAGCGGCAGGCAGGACATTAGCCACCTACTTTGAGAAGAACGGCAAGAAAGTGATTGTCGTGACATTGAATAACGGAAATGACTGGAATGTCCATAAATCCTTGTCTTCTAAAGTTTTTAACGAGTATTCAATTGTAACAATCGCAAAAAAAGGGGACTATGCGGTACTGCCTGGTATCACAGCGCATCTAAAGAAACCAATAAAGGTGTTGCTCAATCAGGAAGAGAAGAGTAGAGTTAGTTCAGTCATGCGGATTCCGCGAAGTGAAGCGCAATCATCATTTGGCGAATGGATAGTCTCACTGGATCAAGAGCAAGTAGTGACTTCGGAAGTTGAACTTAAACGTGAGTGAACTCTTTGTCCGAAAAAGATGACGGAGTACGTTGATAGCTTTTGCAGCAGAGGACTACTCAAAGCCTCTGTTTTTTTCTTTTTTGAAAAAGGTAGGCAATGCCGTGAATAGAGCAAGAATTCCTTAGCTTATGGTCATTTTAGGCGGTCTTCTTTTCATTTGTATTAAAATATGACATAATTTTTGAGACTGAAGAATGAGGTGACGGAAATGGAAAGACTACAAAAAGTATTAGCAAGAGCTGGTGTTGCATCCCGGAGAAAAGCCGAGGGGTTAATCTTGGAAGGCAAAGTAAAAGTGAACGGTTCCGTGGTAACTGAACTTGGAACAAAAGTATCAAATGCAGACAGAGTGGAAGTTGAAGGAATCCAAGTTGTAAAAGAGAATTTCGTCTACTACCTGCTTTATAAACCAAGGGGCTATATTTCGACTGTACACGATGAAAAGGGACGAAAAACGGTGTTGGACCTACTTCCAGGCGTTGAGGAGCGGATTTTCCCCGTTGGCCGTTTGGATTATGACACGTCAGGTGTCATCATCATGACAAATGATGGAGACTTTTCTTATACAATGACCCATCCGAAGTTCGGGATAAAGAAGCAGTACATTGCAAAAGTGAAAGGCATCCCAACTCGTGAAGCACTTAAGAAGCTTGAACATGGAATTGTATTGGAAGATGGTTTAACTGCTCCCGCGCATGTGAAAATGCGAACAATGGATAAAAAAGCCCAAACCGCTCTTATTGAAATTACGATTTCAGAGGGGAAAAACCGTCAAGTGCGCCGTATGTTCGATGCCATTGGGTGTCCAGTAGTGAAATTACGAAGGGAATCATTTGCCCACCTTACTACGGTAGGTTTAAACGCGGGTGAAGCACGCGAGTTGACTACCCATGAAGTGAAACAACTTCGTGTTCTAGCGGAAACTGGCAAAATCGGCTAATTTGTGACACAAATGTTTCACAAAGCCCTCACGAACGAAGCCGATAAAAAAACACATCTTTGTTATAATGAAGGATGCTAGGTATGATTCGAATTACCAACGTCAGGGGGGAGTGAAGTGGCTAAGATGGACAAAAAGAAAAAACGCTTGATCATTAGAGGAGCGATCTTACTCGTATTATCGGCGGCTATTATCTTTGCACTTACTTCAAAAAAAGAGATGAAAGTGCTTGCAGTCGGGGATAAGGCACCGAACTTTGAACTGCGGGATATGAACGGCGAGAGTGTGAAGCTCTCTGACTATGAAGGACAAGGTGTGTTCTTGAATTTCTGGGGTACATGGTGCCCTCCTTGTAAAAAAGAAATGCCATATATTGAAAAGCATTCCAAAGAGTTCACGAAAAAAGGGGTACAAGTTCTTTCAGTGAATATCGGGGAATCGGAATTTAAGGTGAATACGTTTATTGACCAATACGGGCTTACATTCCCTGTTTTGATCGACAAAAATAAAAGTGTAAGCCGGAATAGTTACAATGTCGTTCCGCTTCCGACTACTATGCTGATTGATAAAAATGGCGTTATCAAACAAATTGTTACGCGTGAGATGAGCGAAGCTGAAATTGTGTCTCTAATGGAGAGCATTCAACCCGAATAAGGAGTATGGTACCCAATGAGCAAAATCAAATGCCAGTGCGGTCACGAAAATCCTTTCGGAACCGTCCTTTGCGAAAAGTGCGGCCGACCGCTTACAGACGAAGCGCAAAATAGTAAAATGGTCGACATGCGTTATGAAGGATCTGCTAGACGTTCGCAAACCTATAAAAAATCTATTATCGATAAAATCTGGAACTTCTTTTCAAGCGTAAAAATCGGAGTCAGTATCATTATTGCAGTTTTGTCAACTTCTGCAATCGGTACGATTTTCCCTCAAAAATTTTACGTCCCTGTTAATGGAAATGATCCATCCGAGTATTTGGAGTACTATGAACGTCTTTATGGTACCGTCGGTAAACTGTATTACCAACTTGGTTTTTATGATATGTACAACAGCTGGTGGTTTAAAATCTTAATCGGCATGCTGGGGACATCAATTATAATTGCCAGTTTAGACCGAGTGATTCCACTTTACAAGTCACTCAAAAAACAACGTACAAAACGTCATCCGTCGTTTATGAAGCGTCAGAGGATTTATGGGGAAAGTGAAATTACGGATTCCGATAAATCGCTTGAAAATGCCGAGAAAGCGTTAAAGGATTTACACTACAAGGTTAAAGTTGAAGATGGTGCGATCCTTGCCGAGAAGAACAGGTTCGGTCGTTGGGGTCCATACGTCAATCATACAGGACTCATCATATTTTTATTAGGTGTGCTCATGCGCGGCATTCCAGGATTTTACGTGGACGAAACGATGTGGATCCGTGAAGGGGAGACGCGGGAAATTCCAGGCGCTCCTGGATATTTACTTGAAAATGTCGACTTCTCTGTTGAAACGTATTCAAAAGAAGAGGCAGACGAAGTATTCGGTGAAGCACTTGATAAAAATGGCGCCATAGTAAGCGAGTTTAAATCAGACGTCAAACTCTATAAAGAAAAAGAAGGTTCTTTACCGGGTTCTTCGGATGTGGAGTTCATAAAAGAATATCCGATCATTGTCAACAAACCATTGAAGTTCGATGGATATAGCATTTTTCAGATGGATTACAAAACGGGTGAATTGAAAACAATGTCGTTCACATTGGTGAATAAAAAGACAGAAAAATCTTTAGGTGAATTCACAATTGACTTGAACGAGCCTGCTAAGAATTACGATCTTGGTAAGGGAGCTTCAATTGAACTCATGGAATACTATGCGGATTATGATGGTATTGTAGATGGACAACCATCCTCGAAATCACCCATCCCTAATAATCCTGCCTTCATATTCAATATGAAGACACCTGAACATCCAGAGGGCGAGAAGAGTTTTGTAGCTATCCGGCAAACTTTAGA
Organism: Sporosarcina gallistercoris; assembly: GCF_050459885.1. GTDB lineage: Bacteria > Bacillota > Bacilli > Bacillales_A > Planococcaceae > Sporosarcina > Sporosarcina gallistercoris_A. The sequence goes on from NZ_JBCMNO010000005.1 coordinate 32,534, forward strand.
AGTAGAACCGAATGACTATGAAGTTAAGTTCAAAGCTGCGGAAACCAGAGATGCCTCAGGTCTCACCATCCGTAAAGATAAGACGCTTTATATTCTTTTGTTAGGCGGAATCATCTTTATGATCGGTGTGATCCAAGGATCGTACTGGCAGCATAGAAGGATTTGGATCCAAAAAGGAACCGGTTCTGAAATGCTTATCGCAGCCCACACTAACAAAAACTGGTATACACTTAAAAAGGATTTGGACAAAGTGAAAGAAGTAGCTGCACTTCCGGAGTATACCGATAAGCAGGACAAAGAAGCTGTCACTGATACGACGGAAGGAGAGACAAAATAATGGATTACGCTGCATTGAGTGCAAATTTACTGCTAGTATCATTTGTTGCCTACCTAGTCGGCACCTTCTTTTTCGGAGGAGCAGTCAAGGGCTCTAAAACCGAAAAAACTTACAAAGATAGCATGTGGGGGAAAATCGGGATTGTTGTGACCATCATTGGTTTTGTTACACAACTCGGATATTTCATTACTCGCTGGATTGCATCTGGCCATGCTCCTGTCAGTAATATGTTTGAATTTACGACGGCGTTCAGTATGATGCTTGTCGGATCATTCATTCTCATTTTCTTCATCTATAAAACACCTTCGCTCGGATTGTTTGCGCTTCCGATAGCGATTGTCATCATTGCATATGCGAGTATGTTCCCTAGAGAAATCACACCGCTGATTCCGGCTCTTAAGAGTTATTGGTTAACAGTGCACGTGATCACTGCCGCTCTTGGTGAATCCATTCTTGCGATCAGTGCGGTAGCGGGACTGATCTATCTTGTTAAGAACGTCGATCTAACAAGGAAATCCAAGGAGAGATTTTGGCTGGAAGCGGTTATGTTCACTGTCGTTCTAGTTCTCGGATTCGTGTTATCTTCTTCAGCGTTCAGCATTGCTGGGTATGAAGCGGACTTCACGTACGTGGACAAAAACGGAAAGCCTTCAGAAATCACGTATAATATGCCGCCGTTATTTGGTATGAATGACTACGAGCAAGTGACCACTGGAACGATGAAGCCGTGGGTTGAAACACCTGCGATCGTGAATGCGAAAACACTTACTACTTTCGTATGGTCGTTATTCTCGGGGATTGTCCTCTATATACTGATCAGGCTTATCTTCCGACGACCGATTGCTGCGCTCTTGCAGCCGTTTGCTAAGAAGGCGAATTCACAATTGATGGATGAAATTGGATATCGATCTGTGCTAATCGGTTTTCCTGTCTTTACACTTGGAGCACTCATCTTTGCTATGATTTGGGCGCACGAAGCGTGGTCGAGATTATGGGGCTGGGATCCAAAAGAAGTATGGGCTCTTATCACCTGGCTGTTCTATGCAGCATTCTTGCACCTTCGTCTATCACAAGGTTGGGAAGGTAAGAAATCGGCATGGCTTGCTGTCGCTGGATTCGTTATCATCATGTTCAATCTCGTAGCCGTCAACTTGATTATCGCCGGTCTACACTCATACGCATAATGGAAACTGTGCAGCCTAATCCGCTGTACAGTTTTTTCGTTACATCATGATATATCATTCTGTTTCTATAATTATGTGCTCGGGATATGAGGGGATTGCGACAAATAGGTATACTAGTTTCTTTTTTCGCGCCGGACAAGTACAATGAAAGAAGTAGTTTTGAAAGGAGCAATCGTCAATGGATGAAAACGTAAAATTGCTCGTCGTGGACGACGAAGACCGAATAAGACGACTTCTGACCATGTATCTCTCTCGAGAGGGCTATGAAATGGACGAAGCGTTTAATGGGGCGGAAGCGCTTGAGAAAATCGAAGCAAATCATTATGACTGTATCTTACTTGATGTCATGATGCCTGAAAAAAACGGAATGGAAGTATTGGAAGAACTGAGAATAGCTGAAAACCAAACTCCAGTCATCCTATTGACTGCAAAAGGGGAAGAATCGGATAGAGTCTCCGGCTTTGAAACGGGTGCCGATGATTACATCGTCAAACCTTTCAGTCCTCGTGAAGTGGTTCTGCGTGTGAAAGCCCTATTGCGGCGTACAGGATCATTTAACGGAGCACCAAGCACGGCAAACACCAAGGATCTAGTCGTATTCCCGCAACTAACAATCGATCACGATGCACATCGGGTCACAGCTGAAGGGAAAGAAGTCAGCTTGACACCAAAAGAGTATGAACTGTTATATTTCCTCGCAAAAGCTCCGGACAAAGTATTTGACCGTGAACAATTATTGAAGGAAGTATGGCATTACGAGTTTTTTGGTGACCTTAGAACAGTGGACACACATGTAAAGCGCTTAAGAGAGAAATTGAACAGAGTTTCTGAACGGGCTGCTAAAATGATTGTGACGGTTTGGGGAGTCGGCTATAAGTTTGAGGTGCCCTCTGAATGAATAGAATATGGAATTCAATCGTCGGGAAGCTATGGGCAACCATATTGCTTCTCGTTTCATTTGTCCTGTTTATTGTCACAGCGCTTTTATTGGAATTCTTTGATAATTTCCATACCCGTCAAGCCGAAGAAACCCTTGCACGTGAGGCGAAAACTGTCGGGAATATTATCATCGATCACGAAAACGAATCTGCTATGAAACTCGTCGTCAACGATATACTGAACAATGGCACTCAAGCCATGGTTGTCGGTAAAGACGGGCAAGTCGCTTACTCATTCCATGATGGTGTGACAAATGTTCAATCGATTGAAGAGAAGATTCTAAGTGAACAATTATTTAGTGAACGTAAGGAAGGGAATTCCTCAAAACAAATGATTCTTCCTTCCCTCTCTGGAAAAGAAGTTTCTGAACGCTATATAGTATCCTCCACTCCTTTGCCGAATAAGGGGGACGGTTATGTGGTGTTGTACCAGAGTTTCGAAGCAATCCATGACACGACAAAATGGACAACACACATCGTCTTGCTTTCTGCTTTTATTGCATTCATTTTGACAACATTTTTCGCATTCTTCCTTTCGACACGCATAACCCGACCTTTGCGCCAGATGAAAGAAGCTGCCTTTGAGTTATCGAAAGGTAATTTTGATGCTAGGATTCCTGTTAAGCAAAATGATGAAATTGGTCAACTCTCAACTGCATTTAACCAAATGGGCCGCCAGTTGAAATATAACGTGGAACTCATTAAGCAGGACAAAGAGCAATTATCGAGTATTTTGACCTCCATGACAGACGCTGTCATTACCTTCAATCGGGATAATACAATCCTGCTCAGTAATCCTCAAGCGGAGAAAGTGTTGCAAAAATGGTCATTTATTAACCAGGAGTCAAAAGAGCTGCTGCCTCCGGAAATTATTCACATGCTAGAACATGCTGTCATGTTTGCAGAGGAAGTGGATGCTGAACTAGAGCTCGGAAAACGGTTTTTCGTCGTAAAAATCAGTCCCTTGTACAGTAAGAATAGCATACGTGGGGCAGTAGCTGTTCTTCGTGATATGACAGAACAACATCAGCTTGACAAATTACGCTCGGACTTCATCGCAAATGTGTCGCACGAGTTACGAACGCCCATCTCCATGCTTCAGGGGTATAGTGAGGCCATACTGGATGGTGTTCCTGAGACGGCTGAGGAAAATCATGAAATGGTGAAAATCATTCATGATGAGTCACAGCGGATGGGGCGATTGGTGACAGATTTGCTAGATCTTGCACGCATGGAATCGGGACATATGCGTTTGTATAAATCGGAGATGGCAGTTGTTTCATTTTTAGAGCGGATGCGTAACAAATTCGCTCAAGTTGCGAAGGATGCAAACGTCAATCTTGAAGTGGAAGCGAATGGATCTGAAACACTTCATCTACAAGCAGATGAAGACCGGATTGAACAAGTCTTCACCAACTTAATCGACAATGCGATTCGTCATACACCTGACGGAGGGCGTGTGAAACTTTCTGTTGAGAAATATCCTAAATCGGTTGCCATCTCTGTCATAGATACGGGAAGTGGGATACCTGAAGAGGATTTACCTTTTGTTTTTGAGCGGTTCTATAAAGCGGACAAGGCTCGGACGCGTGGGAAAAGCGGAACTGGACTCGGACTTGCAATTGCTAAAAATATTGCAGAGTCCCATGGCGGGAGTATTAGTGCTAAAAGGGGGAATAAGGAAGGCACAATCTTCACTTGTGTGTTGCCTCTTGAATAAATGGCCGTGTAACTTAACGGTGTTTTAGCCGTCAACTTATTTGAACGAGGAGGATGATTGTGGACGACTCCGTATTCCATCATTTATATGATGCGTATCATCATGATGTATTCAACTTCTTGACATACTTGACGAAAGATCGTCAACTTGCAGAAGACTTGTCTCATGAAGTATACGTGAAAGCGATTCGTGCCTATTCCGCGTTCGAGGGACGGAGCAGCGAAAAAACATGGTTGTTCGCCATTGCTAAAAATGTATCGATTGATCATTTCCGGAAAAAGAAAGTTCGCAGCAAATATGATGCAACATTTTTCGACTGGGACAAAGATGACTTGAAAGCGATTGACAAGACGCCTGAACAGCAAACCCTTGAAAATGAAGTAATGCGTTCAGTTCTTGAAAAACTGGATTTGTGTACACTGGATCAGCGTCTTGTCATCATTATGCGCTATTTCAATGACTTGTCGATTGCAGATACTGCAGAAGTGTTAGGGTGGTCTCACGGGAAAGTGAAAACTACACAACATCGAGCACTGAAAATCTTAAGGACAAAAACTTTGGCGGAATTAGAGAGGGGGGAGCCGAATGGATCACAAACAAGAAGATGATGATTTGGAAAAGCTCCTGCACTCTATGCCGAAAATAAAGGATACCCGTTCTAAGGAAGAAGTTATGAAGCGTCTGGGGAACGATGAGCGACTACTCACCACCCCTTTAAAGCCGTTACGCAAGCGAGGAAAAATAGCGCCTCTCCTAGTCGCGGCAGCAGCGGTATTACTAGTTGCGGTGCTGATACCTTCCTTTATGAACTCAATGGATAATGGGACACACAGTGCAGATGAGGCCACCATACAAGAGTCTAGGGGAGTACCTGCAACTGCAAGAGAAGAAAAAGAAACGGAGAATTTTTCAAGGGATGCTACCGCAGAACCTTCCGCTTTTAAAGGAAATACTTCTCAATATGCAGTTTATCCTGCTGATCTGCAAGGGGGACGAATAGTGCATATGGGGGTGCAGGGCGGTCAGGCAGTTGCTCTTCCAATTTCGATTCTTTTGACTAGGGAACAAATCGAGGCCGAGGGGCTAACCGAATCTTCAACAGAACTTGAACTTTACAAGGCGTTCATCGGATTGGTGGATGAGCAAGCGTTAGGTTTTGAACCATTTCAACCAATGGATGCAACCTATACAGAAAAGGGTGATCAGCTGAACGTCGTTCTGAATGACACCCATGCTTATGATCAGTCAAGCTCTGCGCAGGAACTGTTTCTTCAATCCCTCATGCAAACGTTCCCATCTTACCGTGAAATTCATATACTAGATGGATCCGGGAATCCGGCAGAGTTTGACCAAGTCGGTCAACTTGAGCCGTTACGGATGCAAGGAGTCCAGGCGCATACGCCATATTACGTCTATCGACAGAAAAACGGTCAAGAGTACCTGTCGCCGAATTTTATGCAGCAAGCTGCTTCTTTTGAAGAGGCGCTTAAAGTCATGCAAATCGCACCAAACGATCTATTTGCAGCCGCGATTCCTGAAGAGTTGGATTTCACAGTGACGGAAAAGTATGGAGTGGCAGAAGTTGAATTCAGTGAGCGTGTTCGTTTTGATACCATGGATTTGGAAGAAGCAAGTCGACTGATAGATGCTCTTACGTTAACGGCAGCTAGTTTTGATGTCCAGTTGAAACTTTCCAATGTTGAACCGTTGGAATGGAATGGCTGGGATTTCAGGAAGCCCCTGCCGACTGCACTTGGTGCGAATCCCGTACAATATAACGAGTAATACTGACAGTCTGTAAACATACAAGTTTACAGACTGTTTTTTTTTCGGTATACTTGTCGTGTAACTAAATATTGATTCATCTTCGGGGCAGGGTGTAATTCCCGACCGGCGGAAATAGGAGCGAAAGCTTTTTAGCCCGCGAGCGTAACAGCTGATTCCAGTGAGATTCTGGAGCCGACAGTATAGTCTGGATGGGAGAAGGTGAAGGCGAAGCCGTCTTTTTGTCTGTTAGGCAACGGCTTATTTAAGTGCGGGCGTTCTTCTGAATGCTGGTGTCTTATTTAAACACGTCTACTCACTCCCTTTTGCATTTGTTTGCTTAAGGGAGTTTTTGTGAAGACAGACGAAAGATCAGGCGGAACCTTTCCTCTTTGTGAAGTGAATCGCAAAAGGAGAGAGTAGTATGAACAGTAAAAAATTAAGGGTGATGATTTTAGTCGCCATCCTAGGTAGCATTTCCACAGTTCTTATGCAGTTTAACTTCCCGCTGCCTGCGTTACCAGGATTTCTGAAAATCGACTTTAGTGAAATCCCCGCCGTATTAGCGGTGATGACATTAGGACCGGTTGCAGGAATCCTCGTAGAGTTATTGAAGAATATTCTTCATTGGTTCTTATCAGGAAGTCCGACAGGTGTACCTGTGGGGGAAATAGCGAACTTTGTGACGGGCATTTTATTCATCATGCCGATATACTTCATTTTCAACAAATTCCGTAACTCGCGCGGCTTAACTGCCGGTCTTCTAGCAGGTACAGTTTCTATGGCTGCAGGCATGAGTCTTTTGAATTATTTGGTCTTTTTGCCGGCATACACGTATTTTTTGAATGCACCCCCTGTAACAGGAGATGGGCTGTACAAAATGATCGTATTAGGAATCTTGCCTTTCAACCTCATTAAAGGTGCTATCTTAATGGCGATTTCTTTACTCCTCTTTAAAAGTATGCAGAATTGGATTTCTCAGCAGCATCGCAAATTATCGGTCTAACATAGAAAAGCAGGCTGTCCACGAAAGTTGTGGGCAGCCTGTTTTTCAATCTTCATATTTGAGTGGATCGCCTTCAAATGGATTGTCTGCGATTTTAATGGAGTCTGTTGGACATCCGTCAAATGCGTCTTCAAGGTCCTCCAGCAGTTCTTCTGGAACTTCAGTATTTCCCGTGTTATCATCGAGGATAACAAACGCAATTCCTTCATCATCGTAATCATAAATATCAGGCGCTGCAGCTCCGCAAGCCCCACAAGCGATACATGTGTCCTGATCTACGATTGTAAACTTTCGAGTAGACATGTTCGTTCTCTCCTCTTTTCTTCGCACTAGCAACTAGGTACTTCATCCATTCTAAAACGGTTTTCAGCAGTTTTCAACCTTTAACCACTAGAAAGTAGGGATTCTTCGTGAAGTTGAGTTCAATAATATTAAAGATAGCAGTAAAAATGGATGGGCAAAGGTCTTTGAATGCCAGTTTACATATCTTGCGTGGTAAGCGTTCAGGACAAACACTCCAAGACGTCGACTACTTTTCTGTCAAACCTTATTTCTCGATTCTTCCCAAACTTTCAGACTCAACTTTTGCAGAAGCTGTCAACTCCCTTCAATATGCAGGAATGATCAGTGAGAGTGAAGGGATTGTGACAGTCACTGCAATAGGAAAGGGAAAGGCGGATGAATTATCTGACTTTCAGTTCGATGGATGGCATTACAGAGGCCGTGAAGAAATTTTCTTTTTGCGGTTGGTTTTATTGGTTCAAACACTCTCTCAGTTACGAAATTCCCGAAACTCCTTTCATCCAATAACGAATGATCGTAAAATTCAACAGTTTGTCAAAGAAGTCCTGCATGCTCAAAGAGGTTCACGCACAAGTAGCGCTTGCTCTCTCGCTGAAGAATTGTTACTCGCGTTGAAAATGACCGGTATTTCTGATTTGCAGGCAGCATTGGTGAGTCATCGTTTAACCGGTGCTGATGCATCAGGGTGGACATGGGAGCAGCTTGGAGAATCCACCGGAGAGACGGTCGGCAGTCTGCAGCTTGAGTATCTTGAAGCGCTCCACCGACTGATCGCTGTATTAGAAAGAGTAGATGCAGCAAACCAACTGCCCTTATTACATATGCTCGCAGCGGGTATTCGCATTGAAACCCCTCTCACAGAATCGACAGCGGTTACAAAAAAATTATTTGACCAAGGGTTATCTATCGATGAGATTTCAGTTGTCCGGCAATTGAAAGTGAATACCATTGAAGATCATATTGCTGAAATTGCAGCGAACGACAGAGATTTCCCTATTCTACGATTTGTGCAGTCTTCGGATCAGTTGGCGGTTCAACAAGAAGTAAATAGAAACAGCGTGAAGCGGCTGCGTCTTTTAAAAGACAAGTTTCCCCACTTATCCTATTTTCAGTTGCGTCTTATATTAAGTACATCGAAAGGAGAACTTGTATAATGGATCTTCATCAGGAACTTAAAAGCCGATTCGGATTTAACCATTTCCGTCCAGGTCAAGAAGAAGTCATCCTCTCCGTATTGAAACGTAATGATACGATTGCCATACTGCCTACAGGAGTGGGAAAGTCTTTGTGCTATCAGTTACCCGGTGAAATGATGGATGGACTTGTCCTCGTCGTGTCACCTCTTGTTTCGTTAATGGAAGACCAAGTGGCGAGTATTCGGAAACGTGGTGAAAAACGCGTGGCGGCACTCAATTCTTTTCTATCCTCTGAAGAGCGGAAATCTGTATTGGATGAAATCCATAAAATCAAGTTTCTGTTCATCTCACCTGAAATGATCAGCCGTCCGGATATGACCAACTTTTTGATGAAATTACCGATTTCAATTCTCGTAGTGGACGAAGCCCATTGTATTTCACAGTGGGGATTCGACTTTCGTCCGGATTATTTACGATTAGGGGAATTCATCCGCTCAGCTGGAAATCCACCTATTCTTGCGTTGACTGCCACTGCAGATGCGCGGGTGGAAACGGATATCATCCGCTACTTACATATGTCTAAACCGAACGTTATCCGGCAGTCATTGGATCGGCCAAACCTAACATATACGGTCCAACAGCTGGAAATGGAAGCGGATAAAACAGCATGGCTGAAGGAACGCTTGATCACAACAAAGGGACCTGGAATCATATATGTTGCTTCTAGGAAACGTGCGGAAGAACTGACGCGTGTACTACAACAAGAAGGGATCGCGATTGCTTCGTACCATGCCGGTAAAGAAGCGGGGGACCGGAATATAATCCAGCAACAATTTCTAACTGGAGAAATAACTTGGATTTGTGCGACCAATGCTTTTGGAATGGGTGTACACAAAGATAATATCCGGCAAGTCATCCATGACCAATTACCGCAATCTGCGGCTGCCTATGTCCAAGAAGCAGGACGTGCTGGAAGAGATGGAGAGCTTTCTGCAGCAGTGTTGTTATATGTCATGGGCGACGAACAAAAGGTTCGTTTCATAGTGCAGCATGACTTGCCTGATGAATCGCAGGTCCGTCATTTTGCAGCGATGCGGACATCTGGCCAGTCGATTGAATCATCGGCGGAACTGGCCGGGATTTCTGAAACAGGCTCTAGGATCCTGCGGTATTATTTAGAGACCCATTCAATAGACGGCGTTCTCAAAATGTTCACAAAGCTAAAGTACGACAAAGAAGAGAAGCTAAGGCAAATGATTGCATATGTCCAAGCGGACTCCTGTTTACGAGCACAATTACTCTCTTATTTTGATGAAAGCTCTCCGCTCAAGCATGATATGTGCTGTTCCGTATGCGGTACGGCTAATGATGAATGGCTTTTAAGTAACGGGCGGCCAGCGAATCCAAGAAGACTCTTGCCGTGGCAGGAGAGAATTCGGCTATTGCTTTGTTAGGAGACCTCATTGACGTTTACATTTACGACAAAATTCGTCATAATAAAGATATAGTAATAGGGGATAGGAGAATGCCACTATGACAAAAAGTGACTATAACTCAGAGTTCGAAGAAAATAGAAAAGAGATCGACTTAGGTGAGAATACCAATGGCGATCTCCCCTCTCGCGTTAAATTAAGACAAAATAAGAATGGAACACCCAAGAAGAATAAGAAAGAATCAAGAAAAGGGCTAACGCTCATAAATGTTGTTCTTGTTCTTTTTACATTGATTCCGATTGGGATATTTGTGTATGTCCTTTCAGATTTGTATAATCCTAAAGATGAAACGACCGTCAATATTGAAAAATCAGGGGTAACCTATGAACTCGGTGCCAGTCAATCACCGAATTCTTCGAGCGATGCTCCGGCGGATGCTGATGAAAATAAAGAAGATGGCAAAACAAAGACGGATGAAGACGCAAAAAAAGATGATAAAGTGGAAGCTCCGAAGCCGGAACAAAAACCTGAGGTCACAGAAAAACCGAAACCGAAACCGGATCCTAAACCGGAACCAAAGCCGGAACCAAAACCGGAACCAAAGCCGGAACCAAAACCGGAACCAAAGCCGGAACCAAAACCAGAACCAAAACCGGATCCCAAGCCTGAAACTAAACCAGAAGTGAAACCAGTTGCAAAATCACATACCGTTCAGCCGAAGGAAACGCTTTACCGGATTTCGGTCACTTATTATGGTTCAGGCAGCGGTGTTGAAAAAATCAAAGCAGCAAATGGTTTATCGTCAAATTCAATCAGTGTTGGACAAACGCTGGTTATTCCTTAATTACAAATTTTGAAAAGGCAAAGTACGCTGACTTTGCCTTTTTCATATGGCAGGTGGATGTATGAAAAATTTTTGGATAGCAATGAGTGTATTATTCACAGGTTTAGGCTTTTTGCTGGGAGGTATGTTTTATAGTGCACATCGGACTTCTTTAAAGATCCACCGAATGAAAGTGAACGCGTCATCGACAGCTGACCGGGAGCTCACTGCATTTTTCATTAGTGATGTGCACAGGAGAAGGATTCCTACGAAACTTTTAAATAAAGTCAGATCTCATTCCAGTTCGGTCGACCTCGTTATTATTGGCGGCGATCTAGCGGAAAAAGGTGTCTCCCCAGTACGTGTGAAGAATAATATTCGGAAACTTGCTGCTTTAGGACCTGTCTATTACGTATGGGGTAACAATGATCGGGAAATAGGGGAAACGACCATTCGGCAAGTTATTGCAGATGTCGGTGGGACCATACTGGATAATAGAAGTGTGCGTATCCCTGATCACCCGGACTGGATTATTAGCGGTGCAGATGATCCTTCAAGCGGAAATACGGATTTACAAAAAGCAGTGTCATTTGAGGAAGATTATTCGTATCAGCTTGTGGCAGTCCACAATCCATCACTGTTCAATAAGATTCAGCAAATTTCTCAACCTGATCTCCTCGTAGGGGGGCATACGCATGGAGGACAGATTCGATTCGGTCGATTCGGCATGCAGCCTAGGGGAGAGTTCAAAGTTGAAACGTCTTGTGTACGACTGATAAGTAATGGATTTGGAACCACGTTGGTCCCGTTGCGTTTCGGCGCCCCCCCAGAAACGCACTTGATAATAATTCGGTACGAAAAAAGGAGTGGAACAAGTCGACATGCTTAAAACGGATGCCATTATAATAGGAGCAGGTCCTTGTGGACTATCTGCTGCTATCCATTTACAACGGTTAGGTCTGGATGTATTGCTTATTGAAAAGGGGAGTATAGTGAACTCCATCAATCGCTATCCAACTCATCAGACATTTTTTAGTTCCAGCTTGAAATTATCGATAGGCAATATTCCATTTATCACCGCGAAAGATAAGCCTCAACGCAATGATGCGCTTGTTTACTATCGCACAGTAGCTGAACTCGAACAATTGACGATAAACAGTGATGAAACGGTTTTGTCTGTAAAAAAATCAGGGCAGGTTTTTCATCTCACTACGGAAAAGGCTGTGTATGAAACTTCGTACGTCGTAGTTGCGACAGGTTATTATGACCAACCGAACCGCCTTGAAGCAGTCGGTGCAGACTTACCACACGTCCATCACTATTTTAAAGAAGCACATCCATACTTCCGCAAGAATGTAGTAGTGATTGGTGGTAAAAATTCTGCAGTAGATGCTGCACTTGAGCTCCAGCGGGCAGGCGCTAACGTAACAGTCGTTTATCGTGGATCATCCTATTCATCCAGTGTGAAGCCATGGATTTTACCTGGATTTGAAAGTCTGGTGAATAACGGGCAAATCAGAATGATGTTTCAAGCTGCTGTTGAAGAAATAACAGAGGATTCTGTTCGTGTCCAAACAGAATCGGGCGTACAAGAAATCCAGGCAGATGCTGTATTCGCCATGATTGGTTATCATCCTGACTATACTTTCCTAAAAAGTATAGGGATCCAGTTGGAACAGGAAAGCGGATGTCCCTTGTTCAACGAAGAAACAATGGAAACTTCAGTAGAGGGTCTATATATTGCCGGGGTAATTGCTGCGGGGAATAATGCCAATTCAATTTTTATTGAAAACGGCAGGCATCATGGAGAGGCAATTGCCTTATCGATTTCCGATAAGATAAATACAAATTGCTAACAAAACAGGTAATTGTTGTTCTAATTATGTTATAATCTCCCTGACTGGGGGTGCGAAGCTTGATAATTTTGTTTACTGTTGCGATTGCTCCTTCACTGGCATTATTCAGTTATTTATACTTGAGAAAAGAAATTTCAAGGGAACCTTCGCGCACTCTTTTTCAGGCATTTGTCTACGGAGCGGTCATGACCTTTCCTATCCTGTTCATTCAACATGTTTTTGAGCAGGAACAGGTTTTCGAAAATGCATTTTTACAGAATACTCTTTTCACGGGTATTTTGGAAGAATTTTTCAAATGGCTCATTTTACTAGTCTTTGTTTATAAAAATTTCGAGTTTGAGGATGCCTACGATGGAATTCTTTTTGGAGCCAGTGTTTCTTTAGGATTCGCGACTGTTGAAAATATTTTATTTTTGTTCACATTCGGACTGGACACAGCATTTATCCGTGCGTTATTGCCGGTATCGAGTCATGCATTGTTCGGTGTTGTAATGGGATACTATTTTGGAAGAGCTAAATTTGCTACAACAGATAAGAAGAAACTAAATTTATTCCTTGCTTTTGTTTTTCCTTTTTTGTTGCATGTTACGTACAATGCAATTTTGGAGATTCATGATCTGTGGCTCTATTTAATGATCCCATTCATGCTTTTTTTATGGTGGTTTGGGCTCACGAGGGTGAAATATGCACATGTATTTGCAATGAGGCAATTTCAAAAAAGATCAAGATAGTGATCAAGCCATCCGTTTCCAATGGATGGTTTTTTTTTGTGCGCAATTGGAACTGTGTGTCATAAATCCAGTAATTTAGGACAGTCTAAGTTCATTAAGAAGAACGACTGGAGGAAACGACATGAAGAAGACATTGCGGGTAATGTTGATTGGCTTTTTGTTTTTTGTTGGCATTCAATTCTCACTATCAACTGATTCCCACGCTTTTACTGATCGGCAATTAGCAAAAGGGACAAAAGGAGACGATGTCATTGAACTTCAAGCGAGGCTTCAATTTATCGGATTCTTCAAAGGGAAAATAGATGGAAACTTTGGGTATCAAACGTATTGGGCATTGAGGGAGTTCCAGGAAAAGTATGGAATGCCCGTGGATGGAATAGCGGGGACTAAGACAAAGAAAAAGTTGACAGCGATTTCTTCATATGACAAGAAGTTTGTTATGGATAATATTAAGAACGGAAAGGAATTCACTCACTATGGGGGGAAACCATTGTCTTCCCAAGTGAAAGGGGGAACGGCTGCTAAAAAGCCAAGTACACAAGTCCCTTCAAAATATAGTGCAGATGATTTAAAGCTGTTAGCTAATGCTGTGTACGGTGAATCTCGAGGAGAACCTTATGAAGGACAAGTTGCTGTAGCAGCTGTCATCTTAAATCGGATTGAGCATCCGGATTTCCCGAATACAGTGGGCGGAGTGATTTTCCAGCCGGGGGCTTTTACTGCTGTGTCAGACGGTCAAATTTGGTTGACGCCGAATGAACGGGCAAAAGAAGCGGTAATTGACGCCATGAATGGATGGGATCCTTCTGAGAATGCAATTTATTATTTTAACCCGGTGACAGCTACGAGCAAATGGATCTGGTCCCGACCGCAAATCAAGAAAATAGGAATGCATATATTTTGTGATTAACAAGAATTCCGCTTCACAGTAAGAAATTAAAATTTATACAGAAAGCAGGTGCATCACGTACTCATGAAAAGAATAGTGTTTCTCGCTGTATTCGCGATTGTTTCTTTGTCTGTATATTCCTATTCAATAGCTATGCAAAATAAGGACTTGCAAAATGCCCTGTCTGTCCAGTATGCAAAAAATATTTCCGATGCTTCATCGAAATTACAAGAGCTTGATGGAGCTGTAAAGAAGACGTTGCTGTTCAATCAGGGTCAAGGAGATCTTGAGGCGCGTGAGGATATTTGGCGGTTATCTTCGGATATCCAACAGTCCGTGGCGTCACTCCCTCTCGATCAACGTTTTTCAACGACATGGATGAACTATTTAGGCAGGTTAGGGAAGTTCTCGAAAGAAGGGGATGAACGAACCGATCCTGCAGAATTCCACAAAGTCATGGATCGTGCTTCTCAAAACATTGAAAGTCTTTCTGACCAATGGTCAATTGCAACTGCTGATATGGCAAATGGTAATCTTTCGATGAAAGAATGGCAAGATAAACTGGATGGCGAGAAGGCCACTTTTGATTGGAAAGGATTAAGTGCCTCTATCCAACAATATACGGAAAGTGATTTTCCTCTAACGGCGAGTGAATCGGATGCATTAAAGAAGAAAGAATTGAAGCATATCAAAGATCCGAAAATCACGAAAGAAGAGGCACTTGCCAAGTTCAAAAAACTTTTTCCGGATGTGTCTGACCAAGTGATCGACACGACAAATAGTAAACCAGGAGCAGCGTATCCTTTTTACCATATCCGATTTTCCGATCAAGATTCAATCGGTTATATCGATATTACACAAAAGGGCGGACATATCCTGTCTTTCCTTACAGAACGTCCGGCAGGAACAGGAACTATGGAATTGGAAAGTGTACGTAATCGGGTAGAAACGTTTTTAAAAGATTCAGGATACACAGATGTGGTCTATGAAGAGGTAAGGGAAAATGATACGGCATTCCACTTTGTCTATACACGAGTAGAGAAAATGCATCAAGCAAAAGTTTTATCCGACACGATTCAAATCAAGGCCGCAAAAGAGGATGGGCGGATATTAGGGCTCAACGCCGCAGAGTATATACGAAAAGAACAACTTAAAGACCAGCCGATGATAAAAATTGATTGGGGGACTTTTTTCCATAAGAATGTCAAAGTGCACAAGCAAGAATTGGTTTATGTTGAAAATGAACATGGAATCCAGCGGCTCGCTTATTCCTTAACGGTGACATTGGAAGAAAATGGTGAGACTGGAACGTATGTCGTCCTTGTGGATACGGAAACAAAAGATGTCATCCGCACGGAGAAGCAAGCTTAAAATAGGGATTGGAAAATCCCGGTTATCGTGTCATACTAATAGTATGAATCATGACAGGTGGCGGTTTGATGAAGCTTGCATTGGGAACCTCAATCACAATAGACAAAGACTATACTGAAGAGGGAGAAAAATATAAAAGCCGAGTTGTGGACCTCGGGAATGATTGTGTGATGATCGATTATCCCACTCATCTTGAGACAGGAAGAACCGCTTTCTTCATGGACGGTACTCAACTTCTTATCTCTTTTGTCGATGAGTTGAAAATGGCGTACGTCTTTAAAACGGAAGTGATGGGAAGACTGAACAGGGGAATTCCGATGCTGCAGCTCACCTATCCTGGAGATGGGGGGCTGATTAAAATACAACGCCGCGAATTTGTTCGGGTTGACTCGTCCTTGGACGTTGCGGTGGACAAAGATGGCACAATCCACCAGCTTGTCGCCGAAGACATCAGCGCAGGCGGGATGGCGGTCAATCTATCAAGAACAAATTTGGAAGAAGATGATATCGTCAAGCTGACAATTGTACTTCCATATGCGAATAGTTCGATAAAATATGTACGGGTGAACGCGAGAATCGTTCGTATTTGGGAGAAGGATGGCCGTCGAATTGCATCGATGCAATTCGACCAGATCGATTCCGAATCCCGTCAGCAAATCATTCGGTTATGCTTTGAAAGACAATTAAAAAAAAGGAACGAATAGGAAAAGGTCTTTACGAATAAGACTTTTTCCTTTTCGCTATGGTACAATGTTTTCGAATTGAGTACGGGGGTAATAGATATGGAAAATGGAATACAAATCGCTATAGATGGACCTGCAGCTGCAGGAAAAAGCACCATTGCAAAAATTACTGCAAGTAAATTAGGATATACGTACATCGATACAGGTGCAATGTACCGAGCTCTGACATATAAGGCGTTGAAAGAGCATATAGATGTATATGACGATGACGCACTCTCTCAATTGTTAGAGCGGATTGTCATTGAATTGGAACCTACGGAAAATGGACAAATTGTAAGGGTGGATGGCGCGGATGTAACTGACGCAATCCGTTCACAAGAAGTGACGTCAAATGTATCTGCTACTGCTGCTCAACCACGAGTAAGAGAGATGATGGTGGAAAAGCAACGACTTTTAGCCACTAGCAAAGGTGTTGTCATGGACGGCAGGGATATCGGGACAGCGGTACTCCCAAGTGCAGAATTGAAGATATATATGACAGCATCTGTGGAAGAGCGTGCTGCACGACGTTTTGTTGAAAACACAAAAAGAGGAATTGATCGTCCTTTGGATCAGCTATGCCAAGACATATCCAATCGGGATAAGGCCGATATGGAACGGGTCGCATCACCTTTGAAACAAGCAAGTGATGCAATTCTTATCGACACCACATCGATGAGTATTGAAGAGGTTGCTGATACGATCATTCAGCATGCGGAAAAGAGGAAAAGCCGATGAATCTATATCCTCTTGGTAAAGTACTTTGTACTGCTGTGTTAAAACCTTTCTATCGAATCAAAGTTATAGGTAAAGAGAATTTCCCTAAAGAACAGGGGGTCCTGTTATGTACGAATCATATCGATAACCTGGATCCGCCTGTTGTCGGGTTGACAGCACCCCGTCCCGTGCACTTCATGGCGAAAGAAGAACTCTTTCAATTACCTGTCTTGAAGTCTGTACTGCCGAATGTGAACGCATTTCCAGTAAAACGCGGACTTAGCGATCGCCAGGCAATCCGTAAAGCGCTTGAATTACTTCGGTCCGGACAAGTAGTTGGAATGTTTCCTGAAGGAACAAGGAGTAAAACTGGAGAATTAGGGAAAGGATTGACAGGAGCAGGTTTTTTTGCACTAAAAGGCGATGCGTTAGTCATGCCTTGTGCAATAATCGGCTCATATCGTCCATTCCAACAGCTGAAAGTGGTATACGGGGAACCAATCGATATGAGTCCGTTACGTGAACGTAAAGCTTCTGCAGAAGAAGCTACAGAAGTGATTATGAGCGCCATACAACAGCTAATAGAAAAAAATCGTTGACAAACAAGTTCAATTTTTTGTTTTTATGGGTATATTCCAATAGTATAGAACTATGATCAATATGGAGGAGGACTACATATGACTGAAGAGATGAATGTAGAAGAGATGGACGGGTATAATGAAGGAGATCGCGTGACGGGCAAAGTAACAAAGATAGAAGATAAGTCTGTCACAGTGGAAATTTCTGGTGCACCATTTGACGGCGTGATTCCAATCAGTGAATTATCTAGTCTTCACATTGAAACAGCATCTGATGCAGTAAAAGAAGGCGATGAACTTGAGCTTTCCATTATTAAGGTGGAAGATGACGCTTTCGTATTATCAAAACGAAAAGTAGATGCTGAAGATGCATGGGGGACATTGGAAGAGCAATTCAATAATGCGGTAACGATAACAACTGAAGTGAAGGACGTTGTCAAAGGCGGCCTTGTTGTCGACCTGGGAGTGCGCGGGTTCATCCCGGCATCACTGGTGGAAGACCATTTCGTTGAATCCTTTGAAGAATACAAAGGGCGCACTATGGACTTTAAGATTGTGGAAATGGACAAAGAGAAAAATCGATTGATACTATCACATCGTGCTGTTCTCCAAGAAGAGAAATCTTCGAAAAAAGAAGAGATCCTTGCAAATCTACACGAGGGTCAAGTTCTGGAAGGTACCATTCAGCGCATCGCTTCATTTGGTGCATTTGTAGATTTAGGCGGTGTGGATGGGTTAGTCCACATTTCACAGATCGCTCACGGGCACGTGGAAAAAGTTTCGGATGTCCTGAATGAAGGCGACAAAGTTGAAGTGAAAATTTTGGCTGTTGATCGCGATGCTGAACGTATCAGCTTATCCATTAAAGATACGCTAGCTGGACCGTGGGAAGGTATTGAAGACAAAGCTCCTAAAGGTGCGGTGCTGCAAGGTACTGTGAAACGTCTTGTATCTTATGGAGCTTTTGTAGAAGTGCTGCCGGGAGTGGAAGGTCTTGTCCACATTTCTCGGATTTCACATGATCACATCGGAACTCCGAACGAAGTCCTATCTGAAGGACAGACCGTCGAAGTGAAAGTGTTGGATGTTAATCCGGACGACAAACGTCTATCTTTAAGCATTAAAGATTTGACTGAAAAAGAAGAGGACACTTATGATGGCTATGAAATGCCTGAAGAACCCTCTGGTTTTTCGATTAGTGATGTCATCGGAGATCAGTTAAAAAAGTTCTCAAACTAATATGATTTGTGGACTTGTAACAACTGTTAATGAAAGAGATGGCTCTTTTTTGAGCGCCATCTCTTTTTTTTGTGTATAATATGCAGAAGATAGCTTGGAAGGATGAATGACTAATGAGTAAACCAACAGTAGCCATCGTAGGACGTCCGAATGTAGGGAAGTCCACGATTTTTAACAGAATTGTCGGAGAACGTATTTCAATAGTAGAAGATGTTTCCGGAGTGACGCGGGATAGAATTTATAGTGCAGCAGATTGGCTGTCTCACGAATTCAACTTGATTGACACAGGTGGGATCGCTATAGGAGACGAACCGTTTTTGGTCCAAATCCGTTTGCAAGCTGAAATTGCGATTGAGGAAGCGGATGTGATCATCTTCCTTACAAATGGAAGAGAAGGTGTTACCGATGCTGACGAGCAGGTGGCAAAGATCTTGTATAAAACGAAAAAGCCGGTGGTTCTTGCTGTAAATAAAGTGGACAACCCTGAGATGAAAGACATGATCTATGATTTCTATTCACTCGGTTTCGGTGATCCGCATCCTATTTCGGGGTCTCACGGTTTAGGGCTTGGTGATCTATTAGATACCGTAGCAGAAAACTTCCCTGACCCATCAGAAGAAGAGGTTGAAGAAGATGTCATCCGTTTTTCTTTAATTGGCCGGCCGAATGTCGGTAAGTCATCATTAGTTAATGCTTTACTTGGTGAAGAACGTGTGATTGTAAGTGACGTTGCAGGAACCACCACGGATGCGACTGACTCTTCTTATGAATATGAAGGACAGAAATTCAAAATTATCGATACAGCCGGGATGCGCAAAAAAGGGAAGGTTTACGAAAATACGGAGAAATACAGTGTACTTCGTGCCTTGAAAGCCATCGACCGCTCAGATGTAGTGCTGATCATCATAAATGGGGAAGAAGGTATCCGTGAGCAGGACAAACGGATTGCTGGATATGCAGAGGAAGCAGGGAAGGGGATTCTTTTCGTTGTAAATAAGTGGGATGCCCTTGAGAAAGACGAGAAAACGATGAACCGTTTTACCGAAGATATCCGAAAAAACTTTTTATTCCTGGATTACGCGCCGATTGCTTACGTATCTGCAAAAACCAAGCAAAGAGTTCGCTCATTGTTTGACATGATCGTGACTATTAGTGAAAGTCATTCGATGCGTATTCAATCGAGTGTACTGAACGAAGTGATTGAGGATGCCATCGCTAGGAATCCAGCTCCTGCAGACAAAGGGAAGCGTCTCCGTATTTATTATTCAACACAGGTTGCAGTCCGGCCACCGGCTTTTGTTGTATTTGTAAATGATACGGAGTTGATGCACTTTTCTTATGAAAGATTCCTTCGTAATCGCTTGCGTGAATCTTTCGGATTTGAAGGGACGCCGATTCGAATTATCACTCGTGCTAGAAGTTAATGAAACTGTAGGGAAGGATGAGGAATCTTGAAAAAAGTTTCTGTAATTGGTGCGGGAAGCTGGGGGACAGCACTAGCTTTTGTTCTTGCGGAAAATGGGCATGACTGTATGATTTGGGGCAGAAGACAAGAACAGACTGATGAAATCAACGATAAGCACACCAACGAAGCTTACTTGAAAAACTGTCACTTGCCTGAATCATTGAAAGCCAGTTCCAATCTTAAACACGTTGTAGATCATGCAGACATTCTCGTTGTTGCTGTTCCTACAAAAGGTATGCGCGAAATAGGTGCGCAATTGAATGGCCTAATCCAACAGCCGAAACTTATTGTACATGTTTCCAAAGGGATTGAACCGGACACCCTCAAGCGCATTACCGAAATGCTTGCGGAAGAAATTCGTCCGGCAGCGCGTAAAGGACTTGTTGTGCTCTCTGGACCTTCTCACGCAGAGGAAGTCGTATTACGTCATCCAACGACCGTGACCGTGGCATCAGAGGACGCGGATGCAGCGAAAGAGATTCAAACGCTTTTCATGAATTCCTACTTCCGTGTATATACGAATGAGGACGTTCTTGGTGTTGAACTCGGCGGTGCCCTTAAAAATGTGATTGCACTGGCTGCAGGGATCACGGATGGCTTGAATTATGGTGACAATGCCAAGGCGGCTTTAATCACGCGAGGCCTAGCTGAAATTACACGCTTGGGTGTCAAAATGGGCGCAAATGCTTTGACGTTCTCGGGTCTCGCAGGAATGGGGGATCTGATTGTTACATCTAACAGCGTCCATTCACGTAACTGGAAAGCAGGGAATATGCTTGGGAAAGGCTATTCTCTCGCAGAAGTGACAGAAGGCATGGGAATGGTGATTGAAGGTGTTCGCACAACTAAAGCCGCTCGTCAACTTGCAGAGCAGTATGATGTCTCTATGCCGTTGACAGAAGCTTTATACTCTGTCTTGTTTGAAGGTCATGAACCTAAGGAAGCGGTGGATTGGTTAATGAATCGCGGGAAAAAGAACGAAACTGACGACTTCTCTAATTGATCCAAGGTCTGCTTTGTCTATATTTGTTGAGCTGAAGATTTACGTCCTCCGAATACGAAGTGTTTGAAACGGAAAGCATTCGCCTAAAGTGGAAACCAAGGGTACTGAGTGGTATTGATTAAATCAACACATAGACAGTTCACTTATTTCATGCATAAATTTACGATTGGAAGGAATGACGTACTTTGTCCTCGCTGGATAAAATGTGGCTGTCTTTTTACGCCATGGGCTTCATGATGGTTTCCATGGGACTCATTCATGTTAGCCGCACCAAATTAACAAACAAGTTTCTGAAGATAGTATTTGCTGTCATTGCATACGGTCTGCTGATTTTTTCATTCTTTGCAATGATCTACCTCGTCTTTAACGGACCTACGGGAGGCGCATAAGACTATGAAAAGAGTGCTATTTCTTCCTATTGTGGTCATAGTTTCCGTTTTTTTGTCAGGATGCATGTACCCGCAAGATGAAATGGAAAGTAAGCAGAGACCTTATGAGGATCAGCTGGAAACTGTACAAAAAGCGGTCGATACGTACCAGGAACAGTCGGATGGTTTACTGCCGATCAAAACAAAGGATATGGCTACAGATCAGTATATTAAGTATCCAATCGACTTTGCTAAAATCGTTCCTTCATTAACAGAGAAAATCCCATCAAACGCTTACGAACAAGGTGGTATTTATCAATACGTTTTAATGGATGTAGAAGAGAATCCAACTGTAAAACTTGTGGATTTACGCGTCGCTGAACGGATTAGGGAACTGATTTTGCGGAAGACCGTGAACGGAGTACTTCCTTTCAAAGATGCTGTACAAGAAGGTGCGAATGTCTACGAAGTTGACTTTGAAAAAATGGGACTTAAAGAACCGTTGACTGTTGAGAGCCCTTATTCTGACGCTCTTCTGCCTCTCGTGGTAGGTGGGGATGGAAAATTCTATATCGATTATTCCATTGACTTAAACCGTATTTTGGAGAAGGAAAAACCTTCAGTGAAGCCTGGAGACGACATCCGTTTCTTACTTTCGGACAACTATCCGATCCTCCCTGCCTATTCGTTACCATACACGGTGAACGAAGACAACGAACCAATTTTCATGAAATCGTCTAACTGAACAAAAACGTTTCATGCTTTTATGCATGAAACGTTTTTTGTTTTCATAAACTACTATGCGTAGAAAAGGAGGACGATGGAAATGAAAGAAGAACTATATGAAAACTTAGCGAGACGAACAGATGGCGATATTTATATCGGAGTGGTAGGTCCTGTTCGTGTCGGAAAATCCACTTTTGTTAAACGTGTCATGGAAGAAGTAGTTATCCCCAATATGAGTGATCAGGCAGACCGGACCCGTGCACAGGATGAGCTTCCACAAAGCTCTCCGGGCCCCGTCATTATGACAGCGGAACCGAAATTTGTCCCTGCGCAAGGAACTGCAGTTTCGATTGGAGAAGGGGAACTCTCTTTTCAAATTCGCTTAGCTGACTGTGTCGGGTATGTCATTGACGGTGTGAAAGGCTACGAAGACGAAGACGGACCTAAATATGTCCATACTCCGTGGCACAATGAACCCATTCCATTTGAAGAGGCTGCACGTATCGGGACAGACAAGGTCATCCGGGATCATTCAACGATCGGGATCTTGCTAACAACTGACGGAACAGTGAACAATATTCCTAGAGCCTCTGCGGAAGCGGCTGAAACGGAAATCGTGTCCAAATTGAAAGAAATCGGTAAGCCGTTCGTCATTGTTTTAAACTCTAAAATGCCAGCACATGAAAAAACGGTTCAGCTCAAACAACAATTACAAGAAGAGCATGGAGTCCCTGTCATTGCAATTAGTGCAGATCAGTTGAATGCACAGGAAATCCAATTGATATTAAAGGAAGCCCTTTATGAATTCCCGATTACTCACATCGATCTGCAAAAGCCTGACTGGATGGATGTGTTAGGAGCAGAGCATTATTTGAATGCAAATATTGATGAAATAATCAATGAAGGATTTCTAGAGGCCTCCAAAATCCGGAAGGTCCAACAACTTGCCGAGCGGTTGAATGAAGAAGATTACATCAAACACGCTGAAGTTATCGAGGTGGATGCAGGTAAAGGAAGAGCTATCCTAGACTTGAAAATAGATGAACAAACGTATTTGAGTGTTTGTGAGTCGTATATGGATACCGAGATGAAAACAAAGAAAGATTGGCTAGTGTTCATTCAAGAAGCGGTCAAAGCGAAAAAATCGTATGATATGTTTGCTGAAGCGATCGAGACTGCGAAACAGGATGGATATGGTGTTGCCCTTCCAACCATTGCAGATTTCCAACCAACACAACCAGAACTTATTAAGCAAGACTCATTTTACGGAGTCCGCATGAAAGCGACCGCTCCGGCATTACATGTCATCAGAATCGATATGGAAGCGGAATTTGCGCCGCTCATCGGCTCTGAATTCCATAGTCACCACTTGTTGAAAGAGCTGAAAAACGCTTACTTACATGATCGCGATGCGCTTTGGGAGACACAGTTGTTCGGAACTCCCCTGCATGAAGTGATGAAAGAGAGTATCCGTTTCAAAACGTCTGCAGTACCGTCCAGTGCTCGCAGAAGACTGCGTGAAACCATTGAAAAAATGGTGAATGAAGGAAATAAAGGCATGGTGACATTTATCGTCTAAAGAGTGAAGATCCGTCTACAGCGGGTCTTTTTTCTGTTTTTGAGAGAACTTAGAAGGACCTGAACCACAATATTGTTGCACCGCAGAAATGGTTATGTTACTCTTTTTACAGTGTTAAAGAGGTTTTATAAACGTTTGAGAGGAGGTGAACGAGATGAACAAAACTGAATTGATCAACTCCGTAGCAGAAGCAGCAGATCTTTCCAAGAAGGATGCAACAAAAGCTGTCGAAACTGTTTTCGAAACAATCCAAGACGCTCTTTCAAAGGGTGAAAAGGTACAATTGATTGGCTTCGGTAACTTCGAAGTACGCGAGCGTGCTGCTCGTAAAGGCCGTAACCCTCAATCTGGAGAAGAAATTGAAATCGCAGCTAGCAAAGTTCCTGCATTCAAAGCAGGTAAGGCATTGAAAGATGCTGTAAAGTGAGTTCAATTACATAGAAGCCCGTCAGATGTCCTATACGGATAAGCTGGCGGGCTTCTTTCCGTTTAGTGAGTGAAATTCAGAGCCGTCAACTGTACTGAATGAGTGGAGTATGCTACTATTTTGAAAGACTAGATGTGCAACAGAGGAGGTTCCGGCAATGGAAGAAGTGGATTTTGGTAAAATAGAACAAGCGGTCACGATGATCCTCGAAGCAATTGGCGAAGATCCGGATCGAGAAGGCTTATTGGAAACACCTAAGCGAGTCGCGAAAATGTATGCGGAAGTATTCGCAGGAATGGCGGACGATCCTCGCATGTATTTTGAAACGGTTTTCCATGAACAGCATGAAGAAGTTGTGTTAGTGAAAGATATCCCTTTTTACTCGATGTGTGAACATCATCTCGTTCCATTTTTTGGTGTCGCCCATATTGCATACATACCTCGTGACGGCGTTGTGGCAGGTCTCAGTAAGTTGGCAAGGGCTGTTGAAACTACGGCGAAGCGTCCACAACTGCAAGAGCGGATTACAACAACCGTTGCAGATGTCATGATGGAAATGCTGAAGCCGCTCGGTGTTTACGTGATCATCGAAGCGGAACATATGTGTATGACGATGAGAGGGATAAAAAAACCCGGATCTAAAACGATTACAACCGCAGCAAGAGGGATTTACGAACATGATGATGTGAAAAGGTCGGAAATTCTGTCTCTTGTAAAGTAAGGTCTTGGTCCTTTGCGGATCGCCGTTTAACTATGATATGATAGGTGAGATATGAAAGACAGGAGAGAGAATTATGACTGCACCGGATTACATCGTCATTAAAGCAAAAGAAGATGGTGTCAGCGTTATCGGTTTAACTCGAGGTAACGACACGAAATTCCATCATACGGAAAAACTTGACTGTGGAGAAGTGATGATTGCCCAGTTTACGGAACACACATCCGCTATGAAAATCCGTGGGAGTGCAGAGATAACCACTGCACACGGGGTCGTCTCCAGTGAAGAGAGAGCATAACAGCAACCTGCATCGTTCACTTGTCAGATGCCTTGGAATGGAGAAACGGTGATGAACAAACAAGAATTGAATTCAATTGTTGAAAACTATATAAACGACCTGCAATTCGCACTTCGTGAATCCATTCTGAAAAGAGAAATCGGTCTTTTTCCTTTAGACTCAGTGAAAGCATTTTTTCTTTTGCTTCCCATTGTTAACGAAGAAATCAAAGAGGACAGGCTTTACAAGATTACATTGTCTCTTGGAGCGATTCACGCAGCGCTTGATGTTCACGATCGCATTGAAAGAACACAAGCGACTTCGGCTGAACAACAACTGACTGTACTTGCAGGAGATCATTTCAGCGGAATACATTATCGTATTTTAGCTGAAATTGGTGAGTTCGCATTTATTCGCGAATTGTCTAAAACGATTGCCCATATTAACGAACAGAAAACTGCATTGCATAATGAACGGAATATAACCGGTCCTGTTCTATTGGAGAGGCTAAGAGTTATCGAGTCAGGGTGTATTGCTGTTTTTTACAAATCTTATGGATTTGAGAGTTATCTTGAGCTTGCGGAGACTGTGTTATCTCTTGTGCGACTGGATAAAATGGATAACTCCAATGAACAGCAAGCATTCGTTGTAGACAAACCCATTATCCAACAGGCATCGGATTTACTCTTACCCAAGCTTAAGCAAGAGCTGGAACAGATGGATTCGCTGCATCCGATACTTCGAGAGGCGGTTCAAGAACTCGTGAACTCGATGAAATCGCTTAGCTGACATTGAAAAGAGGAGATACCACTTGAGTCAATCTAAAGAACAGAAAGTCCACTCTGTATTCGAATCGATATCAACGGACTATGACAAGATGAATTCTGTCATCAGTTTTAACTTGCATAAAAGATGGCGTGCTGACATCATGGAGCGCATGGATGTGAAAGCCGGATCCAAAGCCCTGGATGTCTGTTGTGGAACAGGTGACTGGACCATATCCATGGCCCAATCAGTAGGTAGCCGAGGAGATGTGACCGGGCTTGATTTCAGCAGCGCAATGTTGTCATCGGCGGCTCCTAAAACTGGAGAGTATCCTAACATTACCTTGATTCAAGGTAATGCGATGCAGCTGCCATTTGAAGAGAATACATTTGACTACGTGACAATCGGTTTCGGCTTACGGAATGTACCCGATTATGAAACCGTATTAAAAGAGATGTTCCGAGTAGTTAAACCGGGAGGGATTGTTGCATGTTTGGAAACTTCCCAATCAGAGATTCCTGGTTATCGTCAGTTGTTCAGACTTTACTTTAATAACATTATGCCCATATTCGGAAAACTGTTCGCAAAAAGTTATAATGAGTATTCGTGGCTTCAAGAATCTGCTGATGATTTCCCGGGCCGTGAGGAATTAGCTCAGCTATTTAAGTCTGCTGGATTTACTCGGGTCGATTATCGTCCTTATAGTGGCGGGGTAGCTGCCGGACATATCGCAATCAAATAATAAGCAGGCGGGAGAAGGGAAACATTTTGGAAAAGTTGAAGGCAATGGCATTATATACCGATTTCCGAAAGGAACTCATCTATATTGAGAAAGAGCTTGAGAATGCCGTTCAATCGGATTCTCCGCTTATTCAGCAAGCCTCCATGCATTTGCTGAGAGCTGGAGGAAAGAGGATCCGTCCAATTTTCGTATTTCTTTCTTCCAAGTTCGGAAATTATTCAATGGAAACAACTGCGAAAGTTGCCGTTTCCCTGGAACTCGTTCACATGGCTTCTCTCGTTCATGACGATGTCATTGATAATTCTAATATGAGAAGAGGACGTAAAACTGTAAAAGCGAAGTGGGATAACCGGGTTGCTATGTATACTGGTGATTTCATTTTTTCACGCGCATTATCTTCAATTGGTGAAATCGAAATGGCCTCCGTCCATCGGTTATTAGCGGATACGATGCTTGAAATCTGTAAAGGTGAAATCATTCAATTCGATTACCAACGAAGAATGGACCAATCATTCCGGGATTACTTGCGTCGTATTAAGCGGAAAACAGCGCTCCTTCTCTCTTCCAGCTGTGAGTTAGGCGCGCTGATTTCCAATGCCGATGATGAAGTGGTGCGCAGACTTAGAAACTTCGGATACTATGCGGGGATGGCCTTCCAAATAGTTGACGATATACTGGATTTGACATCTTCGGATAAGCAGTTAGGGAAACCAGCGGGTTCTGATTTGTTGAATGGACATCTGACATTGCCTATTTTGTACATACGTGACGAACCGGCCTTCCAGCCATACTTGACTAATGCGTTCAATGGCACGTTATCAGAAAAGGAACGTGCTGAAATGCTCCGCTATATTCGAGAAAGCGGTGCAATCGAAAAAGCTCATAAGGTAAGTGATCTGTATTTGGAAAAAGCAACGGCTGAGATTCTGTCTTTACCGGATAGCGATGCGAAAAAAGCATTTGAACAAGTAGCGGACTTTCTTGCGAAACGAACTTTTTAAATTCTCGAAGAAAAAGAAAAAATTGAAAGATCGCTTGACCTTTGGTACGATCAGTAGGGGTAATCCCGATTTGTCACTATGAAGGAGTGTAATTGAATTATGGAAAAAACATTTTTAATGGTAAAACCTGACGGCGTGCAACGTGGTCTGATTGGTGAAATCGTTAACCGTTTCGAAAGCAAAGGATATCAGCTAGTTGGAGGCAAATTGATGACAATTTCCCAAGAACTTGCAGAGCAGCATTATGGTGAGCACAAAGAGCGTCCTTTCTTCGGTGAGCTTGTGGACTTCATCACATCGGGACCTGTATTCGCTATGGTATGGGAAGGCGAAAATGTCATCTCAACAGCACGTCTGATGATGGGTGCTACAAACCCTAAGGAATCAGCACCAGGAACAATCCGCGGTGATTTCGCAGTCACTGTAGCAAAAAACATCATCCACGGTTCAGATTCACCAGAATCTGCAGAGCGTGAAATCAATTTGTTTTTTAAAGAAGAAGAACTTTCTTCATACGAAAAAGTAGTAAACAGCTGGATCAACTAATACAAAGCAAAAACAGCCTAGCGGGTTCCGCCGGCTGTTTTTGTTATACATAATTGCTGGATGGAGGTAAACAATTGTCCGATTACATTAAATTTATCGCCAGTGTCAAACAAAAAACGGGAATCGACCTATCTCTTTACAAAGAAGCTCAAATGAAAAGACGTCTTACTTCGCTTTATGAGAAAAGGGGATGTAAGAACTTCACGGAGTACTTTGAGTTGATCCGCAATGATCGATCCATGATGGATGAATTCCTGGACCGAATGACGATAAATGTATCTGAATTTTATAGGAATTCGCAACGCTGGGATGTATTAGACAAAAAGATTCTTCCTCAGCTTCTGCAGAAAACTAAAAAGCTGAAGTGTTGGAGCGCTGCGTGTTCTACAGGAGAGGAACCTTATTCCATGGCAATGGTCTTATCCAACCACATTCCGTTAAGGGAGATAGTGATTTCTGCAACTGATTTGGATAACGGGGTACTTGAAAAAGCAAAGGTCGGCTTATATCCGGAACGTTCGTTAAAAGAAGTGCCTTCGGAAATGAAACAAAAGTATTTTAAGCAGGATGGCCAGTTTTTCCAAGTGACAGACGAAGTGAAGAAAACCGTTGTCTTCAAACGACATAACTTGCTTGATGATGCATATGGGAACGACTTTGACTTAATTGTCTGTCGGAATGTGATGATCTATTTTACTGAAGAAGCGAAAGATCGAATCTATACAAACTTTGCAAAAGCGTTGAAACCTGGTGGGATTCTTTTCGTTGGAAGTACTGAGCAGATTTTCAGTCCTGAGCGTTATGGGCTGGAATCGGAGGACACCTTCTTTTATAAGAAAATATGAAAAATCCGGACTTTTCCGGATTTTTTTGTTTAAACAAGTAGTCAACTTTGCTCTAGTTTGGTAAAGTGCTAACAATGGTTGCATTTCAGCAAGTATTAAAAGGGGGACTTCAAGATGAGAGTATTAACAGCTGGGGAATCGCACGGTCCGGAATTGACCGCTATTATTGAAGGGTTACCGGCTCAATTGCCGTTGACGGCCGAAATGATCACTAGGGAGTTGTCGCGTCGTCAAGGCGGACATGGCAGAGGACGGAGAATGCAGATTGAAAAAGATCAGGTAGTTATTTCATCTGGTGTCCGCCATGGAAAAACTCTGGGTTCACCTGTGACATTGACAGTTGTAAACGATGATTGGAAGCATTGGACCTCCATAATGGGCATAGAACCCCTGTCAGAGGACGTCCGGCCGGAGGATATTAAGCGTCAGATCACGCGTCCGCGGCCTGGACATGCAGACTTAGTCGGAGGCATCAAGTACGGACATCGAGATCTAAGAAACGTACTCGAACGCTCATCAGCTCGTGAAACGACGATGCGTGTAGCTGCTGGTGCTGTGGCGAAACAATTCCTGCGTGAACTCGGTATCCATACAATTGCACATGTCGTCGAAATCGGTGGAGTTGTCGCTGATTCCGCTGCAACCGCTGATCTTTCAATGGAAGAGATCCGTATGCGAGTAGAGGCCGATCCAGTATACTGTGCGGACCCTTCTGTGTCACAGGCGATGGTTGACGCGATCGATGATGCCAAGGGCCGTGGTGACACCCTTGGGGGGGTTGTGGAAGTCGTGATAGAAGGATGCCCTCCAGGTATGGGAAGCTATGCGCAATTCGATCGCAAGTTGGATGGACGTCTTGCTGCTGCTATGATGTCTATTAATGCGTTCAAAGGCGTAGAGTTTGGAATCGGCTTTGAAATGGCGAAACGATTCGGAAGTGAAGTGCATGATGAAATTGCATGGTCCGAAGAGAAAGGCTATTATCGAAAAACGAATCGTCTTGGCGGTTTGGAAGGCGGAATGTCGACAGGTATGCCGATTGTCATTCGAGGGGTTATGAAACCGATTCCGACGTTGTATAAGCCGCTGGAAAGTGTGGATATCGATACAAAAGAGCCATTTACTGCAACTATCGAGCGGTCAGATCCATGTGCGGTCCCAGCAGCGTCAGTAGTAGCGGAGCATGTGATTGCAACTGAGTTAGCCAAAGTGATCATCGAAGAGTTCCGTTCTTTTGAAATGGATGGACTGAAAGCTGACATCGAGCAATACCTTCTTTACGCAAAGGAGTTTTAACCGATGAAACAACTCACCGTTAAAACAAAGAGCACTTCATACGACGTCCACATAGGCGAAGGGGTATACGACCTATTTGCCACGCAATATGAAGAATTACTGAATAATGCGGATAAAGTTGGAGTTTTTGCAGATGCCACAGCTGCGTCATACCATTTGGAAAAACTTGAACAAGCGTTAAAGGCAGCCAATATACCCTTTGTACTTCATATCCTTCCAGCTGGGGAGGAAAGTAAAACCCCTATCGGTTTTATGAATTGTCATTCGTTCCTGCTTCAGCATCATTTCACAAGACAATCTGTTTTGATTGCATTCGGCGGAGGAGCTTGTGGGGATCTGACGGGTTTTGTAGCTGCGACTTTCATGAGGGGGATTCCTTTCCTGCAATGTCCAACAACTATACTTGCTCACGATAGCGCTGTCGGTGGAAAGACTGCTATTAACATGCCCGAAGGTAAAAATATGGTAGGGTCGTTTCATCAGCCGGCTGGAGTCCTTTTTCAACCTGAATTATTTACGACTTTGCCGAAACGGGAAGTACGTTCCGGTATGGCCGAACTCGTAAAACATGCGTTGATTTCAGACGCTGATTGGACGAGGTCACTTCTTTTGAATTCTAACTTCCCGCACTTTTCTGCTGAACTGTTATCTACTGAGCTCCTCAAAGGGATTCAGGTAAAAGCGGATATTGTGGCACAAGACGAATTTGAACAAGACCTGCGTAAGTTTCTAAACTTCGGTCACACGCTTGGCCACGCGGTGGAAGCCTATTTCGGATTCGGAAAAGTAAGTCATGGCGAATGTGTCATGATCGGAATGACGTATAGTCTCCTATTGAGTGAGACTTATGGCAACATATCCTCTGAATTCACAAAAAGCTTTATCCGCTTTGCTGAACATGCAGGTTATCCGATTCAAGCGATTCAGGATGTTGAATTTAATTCACTCTTGAAATTCATGAAAATGGATAAGAAGGTATCATCAGGTGAACTGGTTTTCGTCTTGCTTCACAGTCTAGGACATCCGTTTACACAAAAGGTTTCAGAAAGACAATGTGAACAGGCTTACCTTGAATTGAATTCCCGTATAAAGGAGGAAGTGTTCGATGACAGTAAGAGGAGTAAGGGGAGCAACAACCGTAAGTGAGGATGAACAACAAGCCGTTTTGACAGCAACCGAGCAGTTAGTTCAGACAATGGCGATGGAGAATGATTTGAAAGCTGACGATATCGTTTCAGTTCTCATCTCTACGACAATCGACGTGCAGTCCGCATTTCCTGCAAAAGCGGTCCGCACAATCGAAGGATGGAACTATGTACCTGTTATGTGCATGCATGAAATGGATGTACCTGGCGGGATGCCGCTTTGTATACGTGTACTCATGCACGTCAATACAGACGTGGCACAGCAAGACATCGTTCACATTTATCAAAACGACGCAGTTCAGTTAAGACCGGATCTTAAGAAATAGTACAGTATACAGGAGGAATCCGAACATGAATTGGAAACCAGCATTAGCAACTATGAATCCTTACAAACCAGGGCGTTCTATAGAAGATGTCCAAAAGGAATTTGACTTGGTAGAAATCGTGAAGCTTGCATCTAACGAAAACCCTTATGGATGCGCACCTTCAGTCCGGAGGATTATGGAGAACCCAGGCGTTCAGGTTGAAATGTATCCCGAAACTTCAGCTCCTCCGCTGCGAACGAAGCTTGCAAGGAAATTAGGAGTGGAAGAATCCAATATCATTCTCGGGAACGGATCGGATGATCTGATCACGATCATTTGCCGTGCGATTCTCAACCGTGAGTCGAATACATTGATGCCAACTCCATCATTTCCCCAATACGCACACAACGCAAAAATAGAAGGAGCTGAAATCCGTGAAATCCCGCTTGTGGACGGAAGACACGATCTTGACCGTTTCTTACAAGAAATCGATTCCTCCACGGCTGTCATTTGGATTTGCAGCCCGAATAATCCGACAGGTGATCTCATCCCATCTGAACGCTTAAGGAAATTTTTGGACGCAGTACCCCGCACTATTTTGACAGTTTTGGACGAAGCATATTTTGAATACATAACTGAGGAGAGTTATGAAAATCCGATTCAATGGCTATCCGAATACCCGAACCTCATGATCTTACGGACATTCTCAAAAGCATACGGTCTTGCATCATTCCGTATCGGATATGGAATCGCTTCCTCTGAAATTATTACAGAACTTAACAAAGTGAGAAATCCGTTCAATACTAGTTCGTTAGCTCTCCTTGTAGCTGAGCAGGCTCTGGCAGACCAGAAATTCATTGATGAATGCCGCATGAAAAATGATCATCAGCGTAAGCGTTTTGAACAGTTTGCCCAAAAGCACAACTTGCACATCAACCCATCAGAAGCGAATTTCGTCTTGATCGAAGTACCGATGGATGCCGATGAAGCAACTGACAAGTTACTGCAGCAAGGATTTATCGTAAGAAGTGGCAATTTACTAGGAACACCGAACCGGGTTCGGGTCACCATCGGTTCTGAAGAACAAAATGATGGGTTCTTCAAAGCATTCGAATCACTTTTGACAAATAGAGGGTAAAAATATGACAACTAACGTATCTATCATCGGGCTAGGGCTGATTGGCGGTTCCCTGGCATTGGCACTGAAACGCAATCAAGAAATCATAGTCACTGGATTTGACCGATCATATAAATCTGCAGATGAAGCTTATCGGAGGGGCATTATTGACGCGGTCGCACCTTCAGTCAAAGCGGCGGCCAAAGAGGCAGATTACCTCATATTTGCTGTGCCTGTTGCTGCAACGGCGCAACTGCTACAAGAAGCTGTATTTTGGGATTTGAAGCCATCGGTTATCGTAACTGATACGGGAAGTACCAAACAACCCATTATGAGTGCCGCAAAGGGGTTAATCGACAAAGGGATCACCTTTATTGGAGGTCATCCGATGGCGGGTTCCCACAAAAGCGGAATTTCGGCAGCTATCGAGCATCTATTTGAAAATGCCTATTATGTGCTAACGCCTGCAGAAAGCTGTCATCCTGATGACCTTGAGCGCATCAAAACTTTGTTAACAGTAACACAAGGGAAATTAGCTGTGCTGGATGCAACCGAACATGATCAGATGACTGCCGTCGTCAGCCATTTTCCGCATATTATCGCATCTTCTCTTGTGAACTTGCTGGCTTCGCAAGAACAGAGGCAGCCGTTTGTTAGGAGATTGGCTGCTGGCGGTTTCCGTGACCTTACTCGAATCGCATCCGCGGATCCAATCATGTGGCGGGATATCACTGTCCAGAATAAAGAAGAGCTGATAACTCAACTGGACAGATGGGTTTCTGAAATGCAGACAGTCCGGGAAATGTTAAATGACAATGATCCCGATTCGATTCAACAGTTTTTCGAACAAGCGAAACAGTTTCGTGACCAGCTCCCATCAGTAACGCAAGATGAAGCTCAAGGAGCACTATATATGCAATTCGACCTGCATATTGATGTTCCGGATCATCCAGGAGTGATATCTGAGATAACGCGCATTCTGGCTGTAAAAGAGATCAGTTTGACGAACATCAGAATCGTTGAGACACGCACGGATGTGTATGGAATCCTTGTAATCAGCTTCCGTTCTGCAACAGAACGGAACGAGGCTGCACAAGTTCTCGAGAAAGAAACCGATTACTCTATGCAAATACTTTGACGGAGGTGCTTTTTATGGAGAAAATAGACATGATCACAGCTTCCTATGAAGGGGATGCTTTGAAGGGGACTATTCGCGTCCCTGGAGACAAATCGATTTCCCATCGCGCTGTCATGCTTGGGGCGATTGCAAAGGGTACAACGACTATTAGTGGTTTTCTAGCAGGAGAAGATTGTCTCGCGACGATACGGATCTTCTCTCAGCTCGGAGTGGAAATCGAGAGA
The DNA here is from genome assembly GCF_050459885.1 of Sporosarcina gallistercoris. Taxonomy (GTDB): domain Bacteria; phylum Bacillota; class Bacilli; order Bacillales_A; family Planococcaceae; genus Sporosarcina; species Sporosarcina gallistercoris_A. Next base: position 66,968 of record NZ_JBCMNO010000005.1, read on the forward strand.
ACCGGAACGGATGTAACCGTTATAAGTCCGGGAATCAAAGGATGGAGAAATCCAAATGGAGCATTGGATGCTGGAAACTCAGGAACGACCGCTAGACTCTTGCTTGGCATTCTGGCAGGATCGAATGTCACTGCAGAAGTGACTGGTGACCGGTATTTGTGCAAACGTCCGATGCGCCGTGTTACCGCTCCATTGAGAGAAATGGGGGCGATATTTGAGAGTGCCCATGAGACAGGGACACTGCCATTGACAGTTAAAGGCACCCGGCTTCAATCGATGTCATATGATATGCCTATTGCTAGTGCGCAAGTGAAATCAGCAATTTTGTTTGGCGGTTTTTCTGCAGATGGAATAACAACTGTTACTGAAGCGGCCGTTTCACGTGACCATACTGAACGAATGCTACGGCAGTTTGGAGCCGACGTTCAAACGGAAGCAAACTCTGTCTCAATAGTTGGTGGACAGTCCTTGCAAGCATGTGAGGTGAAGGTGCCGGGCGACATTTCTTCAGCTGCTTTTTTCATGTGTGCAGCGGCTATGGTATCGGGAAGTTCACTTACATTTGAAGAGGTGGGGCTCAATCCGACTCGCACTGGAATTATTGATGTTTTGAAAGATATGGGGGCAAAAGTATCTATTAAAAAGAACGGTGAGGGGGAAGGCGAGCCATATGGCGAGCTAACAGTACAATCAGCTGATTTGCATGCTGTCGAAATTAGCGGTTCATTGATCCCCAGATTGATTGACGAACTCCCAGTGATTGCATTGCTCGCGACGCAAGCAACCGGTACAACAGTCATTAAAGACGCGGAAGAACTTCGGGTGAAGGAAACCGACAGGATTGAAGCGGTTTGTTCTGAATTGCAAAAATTAGGAGCTTCAATCGAGTCGACCCCCGATGGAATGCGGATTACAGGGCCGACAAAACTTAAAGGTGCAATACTTAGCTCTCATGGGGATCATCGATTAGGAATGATGGCTGCCATTGCGTCATTAGTGACTGAGGGCCCAGTAGAGATTGAAAATGCGTCCTGTATCAATGTTTCTTATCCTGGTTTTTTTGACCATCTTAATTCATTGACACAATCGAAACTCTAACGGAATTTTTGTATACAACGCGTTAAAAAAGGAGAAACTATGGAGCAGGTACAGCAATTAGAAAACATGATTATGAATGGAAATTTGCAAGCTATTGAAGAAACGGTTGAGCAACTTACCAAAAGCATTGAATTCGATGCGATTTATGACAGTGCCACTCTTTTGATGGAGTATGGTCTTGTCCCACAAGCGGATCAGTTATATGATGTTTTACTTGCTCATTTGCCGGATGCGGGTCAATTGAAAATCGATCGGGCAGAAGCGATGATGGCATTGGGAAGAGAAGACGAAGCATTGTTATTGCTGACAGATATCCATAAAGAAGAAGACGAATATCTCCAAGCACTTCTGCTGTTAGCCGATTATTATCAAACTATAGGAATGGCAGAGGTTGCGCTCTCGAAAATTGAAGAAGCAGAGGACCTTGCTCCGGAAGAACCGGTGATTCGATTTGCGAAAGCGGAACTTTTACTGGAAAGTGGTAAATATTCTGAAGCTGCCCGTCTCTATTTGCAGTTGAGAGAACGTGGATTGGACGACGTTGGCGGGACTTCCCTGGATTCGCGGATAGCAGAAGCTTACAGTGCTGGCGGAGCCTATGAAGAAGCGGTCCCTTATTATGAGTCACTCCTCGAGGGCGGCAAAATACTTCCTGATACCCTTTTCGGCGCAGCTTACAGCCAGTATCAAAGCGGTCACCCACAGCCGGCCTTGCGACATTTAAATCAACTAATCGATATGGATCCAGATTATTTCTCCGCATACATGCTGGCAGGTCAAGCGAGTCTCTTATTGGAGGAAAATGAGAATGCTTTGACTTTCTTCACGGAAGGGATACGCAGGGACGAATTTGACAAAGAACTGCATCTGGCAGCAGGTAAAATTGCTCTGAAGCTAGGGCGGCCAGAAGATGCAGCACGCTATCTGGGAGACGCACTAGCTTTAGATCCCGAATATGTAGAAGCCCGTATTTCGTTAGCATCAATGTTTGAACACCTGGAGCAATATGAAAACCTAATTGATCTGCTTCAAGATACATCCGAAGAACAGTTGGAGATCCCTTTACTTGCTGCGTTCAAAGCATATGCTGAAGAGAATTTGGAACAATACGCCGAGGCATACGCTTCTTACGTTCAGGCATACACTGGCATGAAGGAAGATCCGGAATTTCTAGAAAGATACGCTAAGTTCTTACTAGAAGAGGGGAAACGATCGGAAGCGGTGAACATTATAAAGGAACTGACGGCACTCGTACCGGACCTTCCTGAATGGACATCATTTCTAGAGGATCAGGAAGAAGAGGAGGCGTAAGATGGAAGCCATGATTCCTGTCGCTGCCAAAAAAGATTTCATTAGGTGGTTTTTAAAGCGCTATCGTTTAAAGCGCCGGGAATGTGTCTGGATTTTGAATTACTTATTGAGTCACGAGAAAATTTTGAGGAACGTTCACTTTACAGACGACGCGCATTTTTGTCCAAGGGCTATGGTGATTTCCACTACAGACTCGAATGGTGTGCCGTTCAGGTTTTACAAAGGAAGTCTAATGACAACGGATGCAGAAAAATCATTTCATGATTTACGGCTGCATCCGGATGAAAAAATGTTCATTCAACTTAACTTCCTGAAAAGCAACAGTTCGCCACATTATGCGAGTGTTCTGGAAGACAATCCCTATTTTCCGATGGATCAGCAAGTCAGTGAACGGGATCGTCAAATCGCTCAACAATTGTTGAAAGAAAGTATGACAACTTTGACCAAAGAGACGCTCATGAAACATGTAGATGAAGCTCTCGATGCGAATGACGAAGAACAGTTTTTGGCCTTGTCCGCTATGTTGAATGAATTAAATATACTTGAAGAACGATGACTCCATCTTTAAGGATGGAGTCATTCTCCTTGAAAGGTAGGATACTATGAATTGGAACGCTTCTGATATGAATTTGTTCTTGCAGCAAAAAGATTACATAGATACGTTAGTGGTACCGCTTCTTAAAGTTGAGACACTTGAAGAGAAAATGAAAGCAAGCGCATCCTCAACAGATTTTCTAATGAATTTAGTAGACTATATTGAACTGCAATTCAAAGGAAGAATTATGGTTTCACCGCCATTTGCCTATTCGCCATCGATGGAACTTCAACAATTTGGCGAGGTGTTAGCTGGTGATTTCTCGAAGTCTTCATTTAAACATGTGTTTTATGTGACGACTGACTCGGATTGGACAACCATTAATATACAAGGAAAAGTTTTATGGCTGCCTTATATTCCTATCGAACATATGGATGACCGATTGAAACAGTCCATATTAGAAGACCAATTGAAACAGCTTCTGCCTCAATTGATGGAAGAATGGAGAAAATAGGTAATCTGTAGAAGAAATTGTGAATTTTAATTGAGAAAAATTCATTATTTGTTCACAAACACGAATCCTGCGTAAATGCAACGTTGAATTTAAAGTGGTGGTAGGATATTATAGATATGTCCTAGTATTAACAATTAGCAAAAGTATGTCCGTTGGACTGACTTTGGAGTAAGAGGAGGGAAATGAATGAGCAGCAAAGTGTCTAGACGCCAATTCCTTAACTACACATTGATGGGTGTCGGCGGATTCATGGTTTCAGCAGCAGCAATGCCGATGATTCGCTTTGCAATTGACCCGGTATTAGCATCATCAGATGGTGGCGATTATGTCCCGACTGACCAGAAAGCGGATGATGTTACAGAAACGCCAGTACGTATCGATTATACGATCAAAGATCGTAAAGATGCATGGTACAAATCAGATGTTTCAAACACTGCTTGGGTATATAAAGATGGCGATAAGATCATCGCATTATCCCCTGTTTGTAAACACTTAGGTTGTACTGTGAACTGGGCGGGCGACGAATCGCATCCTAATCAGTATTTTTGTCCATGCCATGCAGGTCGTTATGAAAAAAATGGTAAAAACATTGCTGGAACTCCACCATTGGGTCCACTCGACCAATATGAAGTTGAAGTTATTGACGGTTTTGTCCACCTCGGCAAAACAATGCCGAACACATTAGTCTAATTAGTCAGGGGGTACAATCAAATTGATGAACAAAATTTATGATTGGGTCGATGAACGGCTTGATATCACCCCGATTTGGCGCGATATCGCTGATCATGAAGTACCTGAACACGTAAACCCCGCACATCATTTTTCTGCATTCATCTATTGTTTCGGAGGATTGACTTTCTTCGTCACGGTAATCCAAATTCTATCCGGTATGTTCCTCACAATGTATTACACACCGGACATTGAAAATGCTTGGAAATCCGTTTATTATCTTCAAAACGAAGTTGCTTACGGAGAAATCGTGCGTGGTATGCACCACTGGGGAGCCTCTCTCGTAATTGTTATGATGTTCCTACATACATTGCGTGTATTCTTTACAGGTGCTTATAAGAAACCTCGTGAATTGAACTGGGTAGTCGGCGTTCTCTTGTTCGTTGTCATCTTAGGTCTTGGATTCACTGGATACTTATTGCCATGGGATATGAAAGCTCTATTTGCTACAAAAGTAGGGATTGAGATTGCAGCTTCTGTTCCATTTATTGGTGAGTGGATTAAGGTCCTTCTTGCGGGTGATGCAACAATCCTTGGAGCACAAACGCTAACGCGATTCTTTGCGATTCACGTATTCTTCCTGCCTGCAGCACTTCTTGGATTGCTTGCAGCTCACTTTATCATGATCAGAAGACAGGGTATTTCCGGACCGTTGTAATACCGGATCTTCCCATGATTTCTCACTAAGGAGGGAACAAGATGCAACACGGAAAAGGCATGAAATTCGTTGGTGACTCGCGTATTAAGGCGACTCGGAAATCCAACGTTCCTAAAGACTATTCCGAATATCCGGGTAAAACGGAAGCCTTCTGGCCAAACTTCCTCTTAAAAGAGTGGATGGTCGGTGCGATCTTCCTAATCGGTTATTTGATTATTACACTTGCGCATCCATCACCGCTTGAACGTCAAGCGGATCCGACGGATACGACATACATTCCTCTTCCAGACTGGTATTTCCTTTTCATGTACCAGTTGCTGAAGTATGAATTTGCGTCCGGTCCATTCAACGTCATTGGAGCGATTGTTGTTCCGGGACTTGCGGTCGGTGCGTTAATGCTTGTTCCGTTCATGGATACTTCAAAAGAACGCAGCCCATGGAAGCGTCCATTGCCAACAGGCTTTATGCTTCTTGCATTCGCGGCTATTTTCTACCTAACTTGGGAATCTGTTGTGAACCATGACTGGGAAAAAGCAAAAGCTCAAGGAGCTATTGTTGAAGAGGTTGAATTTGACACAGAGGCTGAAGGGTATAAACTTTACCAAGGCTCCAGCTGTATCGGGTGTCACGGTGATCAGTTCCAAGGCGGATTAGGTCTGCCGCTAACTGATACGGGACTTACGCCGGAAGAAATTGAAAAAATCGCCCATGAAGGTATTGGTACAATGCCAGCAGGTCAATGGGATGGTTCCGATGAAGACTTGGCGACTATGGCTGAGTTCATCTCGAACCTAGGTAAAGAATAACAAAAAGGAGTCAGGAAACTGACTCCTTTTTTTATACATATATTCGCATTCTGAAGTGCTTGGAGTGATCGGTATGCAACTCGCGATAACATGGTTAAGAATGATTTTGTTCAACAAATCCTTCCTCTGGGTATTATTATTCATCAATATTATAGGAACCGTATACGGTTATGATTGGTATATGTGGCAACTGGATATTACCGAACCGGTTTTTTGGATATTTGTCCCAGATAGTCCGACGGCAAGTCTATTTTTCTGTTTTGTGATTACCGGCTGGTTGTTGAATGTGAATTTTAGACTATTCGAAGCACTCGCACTCATTACTTTAGTGAAGTACGGCATCTGGGCGGTTGTAATGAATCTCCTCACATTAAACGAATCGGGTTCGATCGGTGCGGCTGGTTGGATGCTTGTCATCTCGCATGGTGCCATGGCTCTTCAGGGAATCCTGTATTGGAGTAACTATAGATTCGGGCTCATCTCAATTATTGTGGCGGCTATTTGGACATTGCACAATGACGTGATCGATTATGTTTTCGGGCAAATGCCTATCTATGGGGACCTCATGCAGATCATGGATAAAATAGGATACTTCACTTTCTGGTTATCCATCGTTTGTGTAACACTTGCGGTATGGAACTGGAAGCACCGTCATAGAATTGTAACAGTGCCAGATCATCTGGTATCTTAAAAGTTGCGAGTCGCTTTCCAGCCCATTAAAATAGAGAGTAGAGAAAGGGTGAGAAACCGTTGAATTTCTTAGTGTATTTAGGCATCATCATACTGTTGCCATTGTATGCACAGTTTAAAGTGAAAAGTACGTATAACAAATACTCAAAAGTGCGTTCCACTTCCGGAATGACAGGTGCCCAGGTCGCTCGTCTAATTTTGGATCATAATGGCTTACAAGATGTAAAAGTCGTTGAGACACAAGGGGTTTTGAGTGATCACTACAATCCTGTAACGAAGATTGTTGCATTATCCAGCCAGAACTACCACGAAGCCTCTGTCGCAGGGACGGCTGTAGCCGCACACGAAGTGGGACACGCGATTCAGGACAAAGAAGCATATTCGTTCCTGCGTGTTAGACATCGTCTTGCTCCAGTAGCAGGAATCACTTCAAACGCCAGCTGGTTCTTTATCATGGCTGGGCTGATCTTTTCCAGTATGAACAGTTTACTAGGAATCGGAATCGTCATGATGGCAGTTGGAGTCGTTTTTCAGATCGTCACACTGCCCGTTGAATTCAACGCTTCTAGCAGAGCGATGACACAAATTGTACAGCTGGGGATAATTCGCAACGAAGAAGAGCCCCATGCGAAAAAAGTGTTAAGTGCCGCCGCAATGACATATGTTGCAGCAGCTGCAGTAGCCGTACTTGAATTGCTGCGTCTAGTAACGATTTTCTTGAATCGCGACTAAAAAAGTGCCCACGCTGATGATTCAGCGGTGGGCATTTTTTATCTAGGAATCGGTTGTTTTTGTTCATCTAACGTAAAACCTTCCCCCATGACGTCATGCACCTCTGATACGGAGACAAAGGCATGCGGGTCTACTGAAGTGATGATATTTTTCATCCTCATAATTTCGTTTTTTGCGATGACACAGTACAAAATACTGCGATCTGCTTTTGTGAAGTGGCCGTACCCTTTGAATACAGTTACACCACGATCCATTTCCAGTGCGATTTTAGTGGCAATGGCATCTTGATGATCCGAAATGATGAATGCCCCTCTTGCGGCATAGGCACCTTCTTGCACGAAGTCAATCACACGGGCTCCTACAAATAATGCAACAAGTGTGTACATGACAGAACGATGATCGAGATAGACGTACCAAGAGACTAGAATGACCGCTGCATCGAACATGAACATCGTCTTCCCGATGCTCCACCCCCAATGGATTTGTGCGAGACGTGCAATAATGTCTACGCCTCCAGTTGTCCCTCCGAATCTAAAGATGATTCCAAGACCGACCCCCACAAAAACACCTGCAAATAACGAAACGAGGAACATGTCCCCTTCCAGATGGATATCGATCTGATACTTCATGAATACCTTCAGAAAAAGAGAAACTGCGAGTGTCCCAACTACAGTATAGGTGAATATACGTTTTCCTAGCATACGCCAGCCGATGATGAACATAGGGATGTTGAGAACTAAGTTCATAATGGCAGGATCCCATTTGAATGCAAAAAACAGAATCAAAGTAATTCCCGTGAAACCGCCTTCTGCTAACTCGTTTTGAATATTGAAATGCACGAGCCCAAAGCTGAAAATGGCCGCACCGAGGACAATGAAAAACAAATTTTTAATCTTAATATCCTTGAACATTCCGTTGAACATTTCATCACTCCCCTGAAAGCACTAGTGTTATTATCATCCATCCAATATATTTTGACAATAGCAAGATGAATGAATACGATAAGTATTGAAAGGTGTGAGCGAAAATGAGTGAATTGAAAACGATGAACAATATGCAAAAAGAAGTGGATGCATACATTTCAAGCTTTGAAGAAGGGTATTTTCCACCAATGGAGCTCATTGCCCGTTTGACTGAAGAACTAGGTGAACTATCAAGAGAAGTTCAGCACGTATATGGCATGAAAAAAAAGAAAGGTTCTGAGAGCGCGAGTACCTTAACTGAAGAGACCGGTGATTTGTTATTTGTCCTCATCTGTTTTGCAAATGCACAAGGGATCGAATTGACGGAGGCATTGGATACCGTGCTGAATAAGTTTAAAACGCGTGACGCAGACCGTTGGACTAAAAAGGGGGAAGTGTAATGACAATCCGTGTCGCTATTGCAGGTGCCCGGGGAAGAATGGGAAGTACAGCAACAGCAGCGATCGCTGAAGCACCAGATATGGAGTTTGTAGGGGCTCTTGACTATAAATACGATGGTTGGTACATAAATGAAGGGACACTCATGGAACAATCGCCGGGAGTTCGTGTCTATACTTCCATTGCTGAACTAGCTGAAGCGGAACAACCCGATGTCCTCCTTGATCTAACCGATCCGGAAGCCGTATTCCCAAATGCGCAGAAAGCGATTGCGCTAGGAATACGACCTGTTATCGGTACATCCGGCTTGACACTGGAAGAAATTGATCAATTGCAAATCATGAGTGAGCAAAAAGGGTTATCTTGTATCTTGGCTCCGAACTTTTCAATCGGTGCTGTGTTAATGATGAAGTTTGCAGCGCAAGCGGCTCATTATCTAGGGGATGTTGAAATTATTGAGATGCATCATGATCGGAAATTGGATGCTCCTTCCGGGACAGCAGTGAAAACGGTTGATATGATTTCAAAAGTTAGAACACCCCACTTACAAGGTCATCCCGATGAACAAGTGAACGCTTATGGAGCAAGAGGAGCCGACGTTCAAGGGATGAAAATCCACAGTGTCCGTTTACCTGGATTGCTTGCGCATCAGCAAGTATTACTTGGTGGAGAGGGAGAATTGCTGTCCATACGTCACGACTCGTTTGATCGCAAAAGTTTCATGCCAGGTGTTCTTCTTGCTGTGCGCGAATCTGTTGGCAGCCAACAATTTATCAATGGATTAGAACAGCTTATTTAAATTCACGAGATTAATAATGTAAGGGATGATGGGATGGAACGATTGAAAATTGGTGTCATATGCTATCCATCCTTAGGAGGATCCGGAGTAGTAGCTACTGAGCTTGCTATTAAAATGGCAGCGAAAGGTCATGAAATTCATTTCATTACCTCTAGTTTGCCATTTCGATACAATGAGCCTCATGAAAATATACACTTTCACGAAGTGAGAATAGATGGGTATGCCGTATTCAAGTATCCACCATATGATATCGCACTTGCAAACCGGATCGGGCAGGTCGTGGAGGAACAGCATTTGGACCTGCTCCATGTCCACTATGCCGTACCTCATGCAGTCTCAGCCGTTTTGGCGAAAGACATGATCCAATCAGATATTGGGATCATCACGACGTTGCACGGAACAGACGTCACCATTCTGGGACACGATCCTGCTCTGCGTAACACGGTTAAATACGGAATTGATAAATCAGATATTACGACTGCGGTTTCAGAATCGCTTCGGAAAGAAACCATCGAGCTGATTGAACCTGCTAAAAACATCAGGACAATCTACAATTTCATAGACGAAGAAAAGTATCACCCTGTGGAATCGGGGACTTTACGCTGTGATTTAGGTATTCAGCAGAATGAAAAAGTAATCATCCACATTTCGAATTTCAGAAGTGTCAAGAGGATTCCGGATCTGATCCGGGCTTTTGCACTGGTTGTCGAAAAACTCCCGTCAAAACTTCTTTTAGTGGGAGAGGGGCCTGAAATGCCTAGAATCAGAAGATTAGTGGACATGCTGGGTGTTACTGATCATGTGTTGTTCACCGGAAGACGTGACGACTTGCCGGAACTTTTATCATTCAGTGATGTCATGGTACTGCCTTCGGAAAAAGAAGCATTCGGTCTCGTGTTATTAGAAGCATTCGCTTGTGGGGTGCCCGCCGTAGGGACAAATGCAGGGGGTATCCCGGAAGTGATCGAAGAGGGCATTAACGGATATATTGTGCCGATTGGTGATCCGGATGCGATTGCAGAAAGAACACTTCGAATTTTAAGTGACAGCACATTGCATCCTAAGATGAAGGAGCAAGCGATGGAAACTGTGAAAGGGAAGTTCTCATCAGATATCATCGTCGCTCAATACGAAAAGCTTTATTATGACTTGCAAAAGAAGGAATGCTAATATGTTTGGAACTCGTCAAAGCCGTACAGTTATAACACGTTTGAACGAAGCAGGTTTTGAAGCGGTTTTTGTAGGAGGGGCTGTCCGCGATTATCTGCTTGGTAAAGATCCAGCGGATATCGATATCGCCACTTCTGCCACACCGGAACAAGTGAAATCGGTTTTCCAGAATACAATTGACCTCGGAACGGAGCACGGTACTGTAATGGTCATTGAATGCGGGCAGCCGATTGAAGTGACCACCTATCGGACGGAAGGAACGTATTCGGATAATAGAAGGCCTGATGAAGTCCAGTTTGTGACGTCTTTGGAAGAAGATCTTAAAAGGCGTGATTTCACTATCAATGCCCTCGCTCTTCGGATTGATGGGGAAGTGGTAGATCCATTCCAAGGAAGAGAGGACTTATCCAAGAAAACAATCCGGGCAGTCGGGAATGCGAGTGAACGTTTCAGCGAGGATGCACTTCGAATGATACGAGCTGTTCGGTTTGTCTCAGTACTTGGATTCAAACTTGAATCTTCGACGAAATCTTCCATTACTGCATTGCGCAGTACTATCGGAACTCTTTCTGTTGAACGTATTAAAGCAGAGTTCGATAAATTGTTTCAAGGTGCGTTTGCTCACGAAGCACTGAAGTTGATTGCTGAAACAAAGTTGTCAGAGGTGTTTCCTTTATATCCCGCTCAGCAAGATGCATGGTTAAAGTGCAGCCCTTTTCGAAACTCACTTGACGGGTGGGCATCCTTGATGATTGCGGGACGGTTTGAAGCATCAGAAGTGGCAAATGCATATAAATTATCAAACAAGGAACGTTTGTTTTTGCAGTCGGTCCAGAAATTCCATGTAATCAGGCAGCAGCGGTCTTATACAATCGAAGATTTTTACAATGCGGAGTATTCGATATTGGTGACTGTAGAAAAACTGATAGGTGCATTAACCCCTCAACAACCGATTGATGAACATGCAATCAGGAAGGCCATCGAATTGCTGCCTATCCGTTCCGGACAAGAATTGGCTGTTAGAGGCAAAGAGATTATGGGATGGACTGGAAGAAGAGGGGGGCGCTGGCTTGGTGAAGCACTCCAAGCTATAGAACACGCTGTTTTATACCAAGTAATTCCGAACGAACACAATGCGATAAAGGAATGGTTCTTACATGAATACGAATGTAAAGAGTGAGTTACTGAAACGGATGTCTGCAGGAAAAGACAATCCGGTATCAGGACAGCAAATGGCGGATGAGTATGGCATATCCCGAACAGCTATCTGGAAATATGTAAAAGAACTTGAAAGTGAAGGATATGAAATTGGCTCTATCCGAAAGAGAGGGTATTATTTGATCGACTCACCAGATACTGTAGTTCCTGCTGCGATTCAACAGTTTTTGCAGACGGATCACTATGGGCGCAGCCTTCGTCATGTTGACTCCTGTCTATCGACACAAATGCTTGCACACGAAGAAGCTCAAAATGGAGCCCCGGATGGTATGGTCATTATTGCGGATGAGCAAACGGCAGGCAAAGGGAGATTGTCACGCCCCTGGTCATCGGTTGCCGGTAAAGGGATATGGATGAGTGTCATAACGCGTCCAGAACTGACCCCACAGCAAGCCCCTCAAATGACACTGGTCGCCGCCGTCGCTATTGTTCGGGCTATCGAGGAGCTGACTGATGTCACCCCCACTATTAAATGGCCCAATGACATTTTGGTTGGCGGTCGTAAACTAACAGGGATTCTGACAGAGCTCCAAGCCGATCCCGATCGTGTCAAAGCGATCATCTTAGGTATTGGCATGAACGTCAATCAGCAGTTACAGGATTTCCCTGAAGAGATACGTACAATTGCCACCTCCCTCAGTATCGAAGAAGGTCAACCGGTGAATCGGGCAAAGCTGACTGCCAAAGTTCTGGATTACTTGGAGTTATATGTTGCCCTTTACGTTGAGAAAGGGTTCGCGCCTATTAAAATCCTCTGGGAAAGTTATGCGGACTCTATTGGCAAACGAGTTCGTATATCGACACTGCAGGACACCTATGAAGCGACAGCTCGAGGAATCTCAGAAGACGGGCGTCTAGAGGTAGTGCTGGACGATGGAACGATCAGAGGAATCTATTCGGCAGATATCCACATTGTCTGAACAATGAAAAACCATTTGGCAATTCCCTGTACGGAGTGTTATAGTGAATGAGAAGGGCGATATCATCCTGAATCGCACCTGTAAGATAATCACATGAACGTCAACTGAATAATTCTGCCTTGATCATATTGACAGGGACGGAGGAAACCTATGACGATATCCTACACAACCCTTCTGTTTTTTATGACTGGAAGGGTTTTTATGTTTTGGTTTTCTCCTGAAAAGGAGAGGGGAAGAACAACAATGAAAACGATTACTGAGTTAAACCAGATGAAGACTGAGGGCGATAAGATTGTGATGATGACAGCATATGATTATCCGACAGCCATTTTTGCTGAAAAGTCGGATGTCGATGTTCTATTGGTAGGGGACTCACTTGGAATGGTTGTACTCGGATACCCTTCGACCGTATTTGTGACTTCCGATGACATGATTCACCATGGAAAAGCAGTTAGACGTGGAGCGAGAGACACGTTTCTAGTCGTCGATCTGCCATTCGGGACTTTTCGAGGGTCACAAGACCGAATCCTGAACGAAGCAATCCGTGTCTTTCAAGAAACGGGTGCCGATGCACTGAAGGTCGAAGGGGCAGACGAAGTTTTGGAAACCATTCAGCTGCTAACGAACACGGGCATCCCAGTTGTTGCGCATCTAGGGTTACTCCCTCAATCGGCGTCTGTTACTGGCGGCTATAAAGTTCAAGGAAAGACAGCGGACACTGCACGCAAGCTGCTGGAGGATGCGAGACTGTGTGAACAAGCGGGAGCCTGCATGATCGTTGTTGAGTGCATCCCTCATCAGCTGACAGCACAATTAACCGAGGCAGTCAGTATTCCCATTATCGGTATAGGCGCTGGTGCAGAAGCGGACGGTCAAGTACTTGTGTTCCATGATCTCGTGAAATACGGAGATCATCGTCTTCCGAAATTTGCGGAAAGTTTCAGCGATGCAGGAGGAGTTATTCTAGATGGGATGACATCCTATACAAATGCTGTGAGAGCAGGGACATTTCCTGGCAAACAGCATCAGTTTTCGATGAAGGAAGAAGAATTGCTGAACTTGTATGGAGGTGGAAACCATTGACTGAGACAACGGCTATGCAATGCACACCGGCAATCTCGAAAATGATTGATTGGCAACAGGCGATGAAAACGACAAAACAGACCATCGGTTTTGTTCCGACGATGGGATTTCTGCATGAAGGTCATGCGGAATTGATAAAGGAAGCAAAAAAAAACAATGACCGCGTCGCTGTTAGCATATTTGTAAATCCTGCTCAATTCGGACCAGGGGAGGACTTTGAAGAATACCCTCGTAATTTGGATGCTGATATACGACTCGCTTCACAAGCGGGTGCCGACATTGTATTTTGTCCAGGAGTAGAAGACATGTATCCAACGGACGGTGGCATTCGAATTGTGCCAGGTCCTCTGGCAGACCGATTATGCGGAGCCTCACGACCAGGACACTTTGATGGTGTATTGAAGGTTGTTCTAAAACTCGTGAATATCGTGCAGCCGGATACTGTTTACTTTGGCATGAAGGATGCGCAGCAACTTGCGATTATTGAAACATTTTTCCGGGACTACAACTGTCCGGCCGTCATTGTTCGGGTGCCGACAGTCCGTGAAATGGACGGATTGGCGAAAAGCTCGAGAAATGTGAATCTTTCCGTCCAAGAAAGAAACGAAGCGCCCGTCATATATGAAGCGTTACAACAGGCTGAGCTGTTAGTGAAAGAAGGGGGCTCACTTGAAGGCATCACACAATTTGTAGAAAATACACTTAGGGAAAAGACATCGGGTGCCGTTGACTATGTATCCATACTTACCTACCCGCAATTGGAAGAACCGACAGCGGTATCGCAAGATCTGATCATCGCGTGTGCTGTCCAATTTTCAAAAGCCCGTTTAATCGATAATATCATCTTCAAGAGGGAAGGCTGACATCATGTTCCGTACTATGCTCACAAGTAAATTACATCGCGCGACTGTCACAGAAGCGAATTTGAATTATGTAGGAAGTATTACAATTGACGAAGACTTACTAGAAGCAGCCAATATCCTCGTCAACGAAAAAGTGCAAATCGTCAATAATAACAATGGTGAACGATTCGAAACGTATACCATTCCAGGAAAACGCGGCAGTGGTGTAATTTGCGTCAATGGAGCCGCTGCAAGACTCGTTCAGCCAGGTGACATCGTCATTATACTTGCTTATGCCATGATGGCGGACGAAGAGGCCCTCCGACATACTCCAACCGTTTTACTGCTGGATGAACACAATAAAATTGAACAGCACATTCAGGAGTCCCACGGTGTCATAGTTTGACAAGTTCCATTCAAAGGGTGTTATGAAATATCCAAGGTTGAGGCGAACGCCATTCGCTCCTCTTAATGACTCACTATCCATCGCTATCTGGAAACCAGTATCTACTGACTTTCCGGATGGCGTTTTTATTTTTATCGTGGTTCGCGCCCTTCCTTTAGAGCCTATACTGAATATATGGTACAATCTGCAGTAGGAAACCGATACAGGAAGTTGATGAATCCATGGAAAATCTAAAATTTGCAGTAGTCGATTTGGAGACAACCGGTCATTCACCTGAAAAAGGTGACCGGATTATTCAAATTGCCATCATGTTCATTGAAGACGGCATCCTCACAAACGAGTATGTCCGCTTTGTCAATCCGGGTCAAAAAATCCCTGTTTTTATTCAAGAATTAACGGATATCACCCACACTGAAGTGAACGATGCGCCACATTTTGAAGAGATTGCGCATGAAGTGAGAGACTTATTGGAAGGTTGGATTTTTACCGCACATAATACGAATTTCGATGTAACATTTCTGCAAAAAGAATTTCAACGTTGCGGGATTCCGAAGTGGCAAGGAAAACAGATTGATACAGTGGAATTCTCGAAAATCATGTTTCCCTCTGCAATGAGTTATCGCCTGAAGGAATTGTCGGAGGAACTGGGTATTGAGCTGTCTGCTGCCCACCGAGCTGATGACGATGCAAAGGCGACAGCGGATTTACTGTTGAAGTGTATTGAAAAAGTGAAATGTCTTCCTGAACAAACTCTTTCACGCTTACATAAGCGCTCTTTTTATTTGAAAACCGACCTATCGGTGATTTTTTACCTAGCGTTAGTAGAAGCACGTAACAAAACGCTCAACTCGAATCTATCTCAATTTCGCGGCATTCCGTTCCGTCAGGCAGAAATCATTCGAAATGTTGAACCGAGAAAACTTATCTATCCAACCAGTCAAGATGAAAAAGACCAGCTGCTCATTCAAGCTTATCCCTCTTACGAATCCAGAAGCGCGCAACTGCAATTCATGGACGCTGCGTGGAACTCGTTTCGCTCCGGGACGGAGATCATGGTCGAGGTCCCTACGGGAATCGGGAAGACCGTTTCTTATTTGCTGCCTGCAGCTATTCGTGCAGTAGAAACAAAAAAAGCAGTCATCATCAGTACGTATACAAATCATTTAGCGGACAAAATCATGGCAGAAGAAATTGACGTCGTCTCCAAAGCATTGTCTGTGCCAGTTCAAGCTGCTGTGCTAAAGGGACGTTCCAACTACATCTCGTTGGCTAAGTTTGCTGAACTGCTATTAAGTGGTGAATCGAGTTATGACAATATATTCACTGAAATGCAACTCCTAGTCTGGCTTACGGAAACCATGACGGGAGATGTCAATGAGCTGAATCTTTCAGGCGGCGGCATGCTGTATATCGATCGGATCCGTAAAAGATCTTCAGTTCTCGCGGAAGATGAAAATGGTGTGGATTTTCATCAAGTTGCATTAGAAAATTGCCGTCATGCAGATATCATCATCACAAACCATGCTTTACTCCTTAGTGAGGGTTCCAGTAAGGAACAAATTATTGAGGAAGCATGCGGCCTCGTAGTAGACGAAGCCCATCAGTTCATACATGCTGCCTATAAAACGAATGAAATCATCTTCTCTTATACGAATTGGAAATATGTAATGGGACAGATCAGCTCTGAGTCGGACGGCCAAGTTAGCCGTCGTATCGAAGAGATACTTATTCGGAAAAGGGGACATCGTTCTCGTGAGCGTTCCAACCTTCTGGTGGCATTTGAAAAATTCTCATCTGCGTTTGATGTTGCCATACATGAGTTAATAGGGTCTGAATCGGTCAAAAAGGGACATGTGAAGGGAAGTCGGCTTCATGTTGCTATCGAGGACATTTCAACGGATCGGATCATATTTGAAAATGTCTTTCAATCGATGAGTGACTTCATAGAAAAAGCCTCCTCATATGTCAGATTGTTGGATCATGAAGTGGAAAGCCTTTCAGACAAAGAACAAGCGATTCTAGCTGAATGGCACTACTGGGTGGATGAACTTCGTGTGAAAATCGGAGAGTGGGTTGAATTATTCCTTGATAAGGAATCAGACGGAACCGTTTGGATTGAGCAGGACCAAAGAAGTATACCTGGAAGTCTCACGGTCATTAAAAGTCCCATTGACAGCGCACCCGTGATCCGAAAAGCACTGGAATCCCTTTTCTCGAAGGATAAGGGAGTCATCTGGACATCAGGGACATTATCTGTGAAAAGTGATGAGCGTTTCGTGGCACGGCAATTGGGTGTGGCTCAAGAAGTACCTGTTTTGAAATTGCTGGCTCCTGACCACTTCTATACAGGTGCCCAGATCTTTCTCATAGATGATATGCCAAACATTCAGCAAGTCGCGCAACAGGAATATGTGGAAGAAGTGGCAGAAGCGATCGTCCAGACGGTTATGGTAACTGAAGGAAGACTGTTTGTTCTCTTTACGTCGCAAGATATGCTTAACCAAACACATGAACTCATTTCAGACAGCGGACTATTGGAAGACTATGCACTCATCGCACAAGGAATTAGCTCTGGAAGCAAGTATCGATTGTTAAAATCATTCCGTCAATATGAGAAAGCGGTATTATTCGGAACGAACAGTTTTTGGGAAGGTGTTGATGTCCCTGGTAACTCATTATCCGCTATCATCATTGTGCGTTTACCATTCTCTTCACCTTCCGAACCTGTCTTCAAAGCGAAGACCGCACGACTCAATCAGATGGGAAAAAACGCTTTTACTGCCTACGCATTACCTGAAGCTATACTAAGACTGCGGCAAGGATTCGGAAGACTCATCCGTTCATCCACGGATACTGGTTTTTTCATCATCTTGGACCGTCGGATTGAAACAAAATCATACGGAAGTAAATTTTTGGAAGCGCTGCCCGATGTACCTGTTAAAAAAGTATCACTTGCACGTATGGTAGATGAACTTAATAATTGCTATAATAAATGAGTGTATCAGACTTACATGATGGTGATCAGGCTCGCCTATAGAAGTCTATGGAAACCCATATGGAGTGGGATGTGAAATCATGATTAACTGGATAAAATTTTTCATCATTTTTCTCTTCACACTGACACTAGTGTTGACGTCATTTGTTTTTTACAAAGCATATGAACCGGCCTCTTCCCTTAAAGGGAATGCAACCCGTCAAGTAGTGGATGCTGGCATATTAGTGGAGGCGGAGCGTGCAGAAGTGTATAACGGTACAGCCTCTTTCACTGTCGTCTACGGAAAAGATGACAAGGGAGTTGCAAAAGCCGTTTTCGTAAACGAGAAAGTGAAAAACGAAAAGGATTTAAAAGTGGTTGTCCTTGAAAAAGGCATTACAGCAAAACAGGCACTCACTTCTGTCAAACAAGAAATGAACGTCAATAAACTCATCCATGTTAAACTAGGTGTGGAAGACGATGCTGCTGTATGGGAGGTCGTATTCAAAAACGAGGCAAATAAGCTGAATTATGTCTATGTCGCATTTTCAGACGGACAGTGGCAAAAGCGAATTTTAAACTTATAGGAAGTGCATGAACGCACTGGTAAAGGGAGCGATGGATTTGGCGAAGCAATTAGCATCCAGAGTAACTACACTTTCACCCTCAACCACTTTGGCGATAACAGCTAAAGCGAAGGAAATGAAAGAATCTGGTATCGATGTGATCGGTCTTGGAGCAGGGGAGCCGGACTACAATACACCTGAACCTATACTGGAAGCTGCATGGCGTTCCATGAAAGAAGGCAAGACGAAGTACACTCCGTCTGGTGGATTGCCCGCTCTGAAGGATGCAGTCATCGGGAAGTTGGAACGTGACCAAGGCTTAACGTATACACGTACTGAGGTCATGATCGGGATCGGAGCAAAACATGTATTGTATACATTGTTCCAAACGATTCTTGATCCAAATGACGAAGTGATCATTCCTGCACCATACTGGGTGAGTTATCCCGAGCAAGTGAAACTTGCAGGTGGAGTTCCCGTTGTCGTTCAGGCATCTGCCGAATCGGAGTTCAAAGTGACGTCCGTCCAAATTGAGGGTGCAATTACATCTAAAACAAAAGCACTGATTCTGAATTCACCGGGTAATCCAACTGGCATGGTGTACACAGAGGAAGAACTTATGGCGATTGCCGAAGTTTGTAAGGCTCACGATATTTGGATCATCTCAGATGAAATCTATGAAAAACTGGTCTATGGCACAGCGAAGCATGTTTCTATCGCAACGCTGTCTGAAGACGCTAAGAAACGGACACTCGTCATTAATGGCGTTTCAAAATCGCATTCAATGACTGGATGGCGTATCGGATTCATCGCAGGGGATGGAGACGTCGTAAAAGCGATGACGAACCTCGCAAGCCATTCTACATCTAATCCGGTAACTACTTCACAATATGCTGCAATTGAGGCGTATAATGGTTCCCAGGATGCTGTAGAGATGATGCGCAATAGTTTCAGCTCTCGTTTAGAGAGGATTTATCCGCAAATTCAAGCGATTCCAGGTTTCCATACCGTGAAACCACAAGGTGCTTTTTACCTGCTTCCAGACGTTTCAGAAGCGGTGAAACATACAGGATTCAAAAACGTGGATGCTTTTGCAAAAGCATTGCTTGAAGAAGCAAATGTGGCGGTCATTCCTGGCAGCGGATTCGGTTCAGAAGAAACAATCCGTTTATCCTATGCGACTTCGATCGACCTGTTAGAAGAAGCGGTGCGCCGTATCCACCAATTTGTTAAATCTAAATGGATCGACTGATTGAAAACTGACTAGGTAGTACACATACCTAGAGAAAATTTGGAGGCTCTTATGAAAACGATTATGATTCACGAAATGCCCGATCATGAAGGCGAAACAGTAAGAATGGGTGCATGGCTTGCCAATAAGCGGTCAAGCGGAAAAATTGCATTCTTACAATTACGGGACGGTTCGGGATTTGTCCAAGGAGTTGTAGTTAAAGAAGACGCCGGTGAAGAGCTTTTTGCAACAGCAAAAGGGTTAACACAAGAAACTTCACTATATGTAACGGGTGAAGTTACTGTTGACGAGCGCTCAAGCTTCGGCTATGAATTGCAGGTTAAAGGAATCGAAGTAATTAAAGTTGCAGAGGATTATCCGATCACGCCGAAGGAGCATGGAACAGAATTCCTGATGGATCACCGTCATCTATGGCTGCGTTCACGCAAGCAACATGCAGTGATGAAAATCCGTGATGAAATCATTCGCGCAACTTATGAATTTTTCCACATGAATGGATTCATTAAAATCGACCCGCCCATTTTGACGGGATCTTCTCCTGAAGGAACTTCAGAGTTGTTCCATACGAAATACTTTGACGAAGATGCTTATCTTTCCCAGTCAGGTCAGTTGTATATGGAAGCAGCTGCGATGGCTCTAGGTAAAGTATTTTCTTTCGGCCCTACATTCCGTGCGGAAAAGTCGAAAACCCGACGTCACTTGATTGAATTCTGGATGATCGAGCCTGAAATGGCATTTGTAGAACATGCACAAAGCTTGGAAGTACAAGAGCAATATGTTGCACACGTTGTGCAATCGGTTCTTCAAAATTGCAAACTCGAGTTGGAACGTCTAGGTCGGGATACATCGAAATTGGAAAAGATCCAAGCGCCTTTCCCACGGATCACATATGACGATGCAATTGAGTTCCTTCACAAAGAAGGGTTCGATGATATTCAATGGGGAGACGATTTTGGAGCCCCTCATGAGTCCGCGATTGCTGAAAGTTATGATCTGCCTGTATTCATCATGAACTACCCGATCGGCATCAAGCCATTCTACATGCAGCCGCATCCTGATCGGGAGGATGTCGTTCTATGTGCAGACTTGATTGCTCCTGAAGGATATGGTGAAATCATCGGAGGCTCAGAGCGTATCCATGATTATGATCTCATGAAGCAACGTATTGAAGAGCACCAGTTGGATGCTTCAGCATATGAATGGTATTTGGAGTTAAGTAAATATGGCGCAGTGCCGCACTCTGGATTCGGACTTGGATTAGAGCGTACTGTCGCTTGGATTTCAGGGGTTGAGCACGTACGTGAAACGATTCCGTTCCCACGTCTACTTAACCGTTTGTATCCTTAATAACGTAACAAGGAAGGAGTTCGCCATATGCAACAAGATGACCGGCTCCGGATGTGGATTGAGCAGGGGAATGTTACTATTCCCCAGCTTTTTTTTAGCTCATATAAAAAACTAGGTATCCAAGATTCAGATGCCATGCTCATTTTACAAATGGAAGCCTACCATGCTCAACAAATCGAATTTCCGACGCCCTCCGCTTTTTCCTCACGGATGAATCTCACGGAAAATGAGGTCTCCCAAGTATTACAGCGACTCATGCAAAAAGGATATTTGAAAATTGACCAAGCTAGTGATTCCAATGGAGTGCTATATGAACAATTTTCATTACACCCTTTATGGGAAGCGGTTTTGGATTGTGAAATTGCGAGTAAGAATCAAACAGTGGAAGCACAAAATAAGGATGAAGAGGGACAGATTTTCCAGATTTTTGAACAAGAATTCGGACGACTGCTTTCTCCGATGGAATGTGAAACGATTGCGATGTGGATTGATCAGGATCATCACGGGATTGATATAATAAAAGCGGCTCTCAAAGAGGCTGTCATCGCTCAGAAACTGAGTATGCGTTATATAGATCGGATTTTGTTTGAGTGGAAAAAGAAACACGTCACGACATTGGCAGATGTCGAAAAGCAAACAAAAGCTTTCCGTTCCCCAACACAATCTATACGGCAAGGAAAAGAACAAGGAACTGTGAAACGGGTTCCCTTATATAACTGGCTTGAACAGCGGGATGGATGAGTGGAATGTTAACTAAAACTGAGTGGAACTATTGTTTAGAGGAAATCGACAAGATGTTTCCGGATGCACATTGTGAACTTGTACATGAAAATGCATTTGAATTAGTGATCGCGACTCTTTTATCGGCTCAGTGTACAGATGTGTTAGTCAATCGTGTAACTGCAGAGCTATTTCAGAAGTATAAAACTCCAGGTGATTATTTAGAAGTTCCTATCGAGGAATTGCAGCAGGATATTCGTTCCATCGGGCTATATCGCAACAAAGCGAAGAATATACAAGCATTATCACTTATGCTTTTAACTCAATTTGGCGGGGAAGTCCCGGAAGATCGTGACGTTCTGACCACACTACCAGGCGTTGGCAGGAAGACGGCGAATGTTGTCGTTTCAAATGCATTTGGCGTTCCGGCACTTGCTGTCGATACACATGTTGAGCGGGTAGCAAAGCGGTTAGCAATGAATCGTTGGAAAGACTCAGTCATGGCAGTGGAAGAAAAGATTATGAGGTGGACACCGAGAGAACGATGGACTCAGACGCATCATCAGCTTATTTTCTTTGGTAGGTATCATTGCAAAGCCCAAAAACCGAACTGTCCGGAATGTCCCTTACTTTCTGTATGTCGGGAAGGAAAGAAGAGGATGAAGCAGTATGGATAAGTCGACATCAGTCATTACGAAAGAACAAGTCATGCCTTTCTTTGAAAAGTGGGATGCTCTGAAACCGGA
Source organism: Sporosarcina gallistercoris (assembly GCF_050459885.1). Taxonomy (GTDB): domain Bacteria; phylum Bacillota; class Bacilli; order Bacillales_A; family Planococcaceae; genus Sporosarcina; species Sporosarcina gallistercoris_A. The sequence continues at coordinate 89,445 of NZ_JBCMNO010000005.1, forward strand.
GATTCAACAGCTTTATGATGAAAAGCATAGCGGCGCTGCTGAATTGATGAGGAGTGCGATTGCAGACTATGAACAGTTGCTTGAAGTGTGCGCACCAGCTGGTGGCTCTGACCGCCGTACAAAAATGGAGCCACTGAATGGGGAGGAGCGACTTCAGTTTATCAAGGATAAGGTGATCAGTCCGTTTGCGCTCATTCAGTTGAGCTTGCTCTATATGGAACTAAGAAAAAAGATTGCCAGATTTATTGGCACTTAAAAAACCGCAACTTCGTATTCGAAGTTGCGGTTTTTGTTATCAGTTATCGTTTGGTGTTGTCGTTTCCTCAGGCTTGGTTGCTGAAGGTTTCGTTGAACTTGCTGTGTTGGAGTTCGGGTCTTTGGAAGGCTTACTGCTAACTCCGTCTGAGCCTTCCTCACCGGTGCCACCCCCATTATTCTCAGTATTCGTTCCATCTGTACCACTTCCATTGGTACCAGAGTTGTTTCCGTTGTTTTCATTGTTTCCGTTGTTGCCATTGTTTCCGTTATTACTGTTGCCATTGTTCCCGTTATTATTGTTCTCGTTATTGTTTCCGTTGCCATTGTTATTTTCATTATTTGAGCCATTATTTTGACCCTCATCCCCGTTGTTCTGATCCGTATCTCCTTGCTGTTGGTCCTCAGGTTTTTCTTCGGGTTTTTCTTCTTCTGTCGCCTGAATCATAAGTGTAGTGGAGGCAGGAGAACTAACAAGACTGCCAGCTTTTGCGATGACAGAAAATGTGTACGTATGTCCGGGTTCCACATTTCCGAATGTAAAGGAGCCATCACCTGTTTCAGTCAATGCTTGGGTTGCTCCACCGTCTACAGATACTGAAACCGCAAAGGTGACATCGCCATCAATAGTATCCGAATCCGGTTTGTTGTGCTTCCACTTCAAGTCTATTTCCTGTTTATCGGCATTATATTCTGCTCGTAAGTCAGAAGGCGCTTCAAGTTCAGCCACTTCTTCCTCAGGCTCAGGTTCTACATATGTGCGCTTAGGAAGTGTGCCGCGTACAAATAGTTCATCCACTTTCAAGTTGGTCGGTGTGCTGTTATTTGCCAACTGAAGCGGTTGGGAACCTGCGACGATGGTAGCTTCTTCGACTGAACTAGGTTTTTTGAACTTTTTAGGGTAGTTCCCAGAAGTGATATCATTCATTACTTGACGGAACAGCACCTTTGGCATATCACGCCCGCCTTGGAAACCTACGATCGGTTCATTTCGTTTTTCATGACCGCCCCAAACGGCAATCGTGTAATCGGTTGTATATCCTGCAAACCAAGAGTCAGGAACACTGTTTTTACCGATGTTATAGAGTTTTTTATCCTCTGCAGAATAGTTAGTTGTACCAGTTTTACCTGCGATATCCATTCCGGGGATATTTGCTTTCGTTCCAGTGCCATTTGGTTTTGTCATTACGTCACGAAGCATATCTGTCACCATGTAAGCGGTGGAATCCTTCATGGCAGAAACAGGATCTGGAGAAAGGTTGATTTCAGTTTTTCCATCTCGCAAAATTATTTTTTTCACTGCATGAGGAGTATTGTAGATCCCTTCGTTTCCGAATGCGGCGAATGCTCCTGCCATTTGCAGAGTGGAAAAGTCGTTTTTAGATCCGCCGATAGCATCGGATTGGTACAACTCTTTAACTGGTAATCCAAGGGAATTTGCAAATTTTGCAGCGTTTTTAGTACCCACTTCTTCGAAGGTCTTAATCGCTGGAATATTGCGGGATTCATACACTGCTTGGCGTATCGTGATGGGTCCCTTGAATCTGTTATCAACATTGTTTGCTTTGATGCCCTTTGTTTTTTCGTCTACAATCGTTTGACCTGTAGACCAATTCAAATATTCAATCGCTGGTCCATAGTCAAGAATTGGTTTAATGGAAGAACCAGGTTGTCGCTTTTGGTCACTTGCGAAGTTATGGTTGAATAATTTGTAGTCACGACCGCCGCCAACTGCCACAATTTCGCCTGTTTTCGTATCGACAACCGTCATACCTGCTTGAATGGTGTCTGATTCAAAATTGCTTGGATCTGCAAGTGCCTTTTCGACAGCTTCTTGAGCATTGGGATCGAGCGCAGTTTGAATTGTAACACCATCTGCCTCAATGTCTTTGTATCCGGCTTTTTGTAATTCATCCATTGCAATATCGATATACGCTTGGTATTTAATGTCGGTCGGTTTTTCACGTTTCTCTTCCGGAAGAAGTGAAGCAGTGACCGGTATGGATTTTGCAGTATCCATTTCTTCTTGTGTGATTTTTTTATGTTGTGTCATTAGCTTCAATACTATGTCACGACGTTTTTGCGCACGTTCAGGATGCTTGAAAGGATTGTAGGCGTTCGGTGATTGAGGCATTCCGGCTAGCATAGCCATCTCAGGAAGTTCCAATTCTTTTAACTCTTTTCCGAAAAAGTACTCAGCACCTGTTCCAAATCCATATTTATTACCTGACATGAGAACTTTGTTGAAATACATTTCAAAAATTTCTTCCTTGGAATAATTACGTTCAAGTTTAAAAGCAAGCCAAGCTTCCTGCGCTTTTCGCTTCAAGGTTTTTTCATTTGTGAAGAAAGAGTTTTTAATAACTTGCTGTGTTAAAGTCGATGCACCCTGAGAGCCGAACCCGCTTTTTAGATTGGCAAGTACTGCTCCTCCAAGACGCCAAAGGTCAATTCCGTGATGTTTGTAAAACCGGGAGTCTTCGGTTGCAAGAATAGCCGCTTCCAGTTCTTTTGGAATTTCGTCATATGGGGTATATTTGCGTTTTTCATTCCCTGTTGTATAAATGACATTTTCATTACGATCTAAAACTTTAGATGATAGAGGATCTTTTAGAAGATTTTCATCCAGTTCAGGTGCTGTACTCGCGTAGTACGCGAATAATCCACCGCCTGCCGCTAAAAAAAGTAATCCGATGATGACAATCGCCTTAAAAAGGGTCTTCATGAGACCTTTTTTCTTTTTAGGTGTTTTTTTGTGCTTTCGTGATGATTTCTGTTCCGCCTCTGCTTGTTGTCTGCGTGCGGTCCTTGAATTTGGAGTATTATTATCCATTAGGATTCCTGCCTTTCAGTTCGTTCGCCGGTTGGCTGTTCAACCATACCGGTTATCGCTTGCAAATAATCGAGACGTGGGTGATAGCCTGGCTTTAACTCAACAGACATTTCTTCGATTTCTTCAAGAGTAATCGATTTTCTGCCACCCTCAATCATCCGTTTCCATTTTCCGATGAAGCTTTTGAAGGGTACTACAAAATAACGTTCTAAGAGAGAGAAGCGTATGATTAGAAACGCAATACCACCTTGATCATGAACTTGGGACATATGCTCAACCTGATGATCATGTATATTTTGTAAAGGAAAAGAAGTTTTGTTTTTCGTCTCCTTTGCTTCAAAATCGACATATTTCCCTTGCCAAACACCGTTATAGTCAGTAGTGGAAGCAGTTTTAAAATAGGCTTCGGTAATGACTGCAGCGCTTCTTGCTGGATAGCGGACGTTGACAATTTGAATAGGTACGGGTTTTTTATGAATAACTGCGATCCCTCTACTCGTATAATACTCATTACTGTCATTCAGTTCATCTTCCAACGTTTTACCACGGTTGCTGAAAGTTGAAGAAGTCGTTTTGGCCACTGTATTCGCTGTAGTAGATATATACTTTTTGCCGTTTGGATAGCGTATCGCCAACATACTCACCTCACATCATCAGTGTATCATACCACAATATTGAGACGTTAAAACGCAGTTTAGGTTGCAAACTATAAAATCCTCTACATATTTCAAGAAGAATACATGTTCGACAATGTTGGAACTGTCAGCTTAAATTTGATAAACTTAGAATAGAAGTAGTAGAAAGGTGATAAGTGGTATGAGGTTAAAGCAGTTGACAGAAAAATTACTTGAAATATGCGACGAATGTTCAGTTCGGCATAGCGACATGCGCAAGGAAAATCGCGATCCCGACTTTTATAAAGAAGTAAAACCATATGCCGATTATACGCATCAGATGATAGATGAATGGGACGAACTCGTTCAACAGTGGATCCGTACTAGCCGCCCAAAATACGTCAGACCTATTCAAATTTCAACGTTGAATGACCTGATGAAGCAGTTCACTGTTCAATCCTTTTATCAAAAAACGGGGAAGAAACGTTTTGTCCAATCGATACAATCCGCAAATTATACACTGAACACTGTACGGATCGCGTTGGAAAAAGAGAAAGAGGAGGGCGGGGATGGTAACTAGCAAAAATCTCCAATCATTTATTGACGAGCTGAAACAAGATCCGGAATTCGCGAAAAATGTGAAGCATTACAAAGTGACGGAAGGAAAGGAGGCCATCTATGCCCCTTTTCCTGAAAAATTGCATCCTTCATTAAAGAAAGCTCTTTCATATAAGGGAATCCAGAAGTTATACAGCCATCAGCGGAAAGCATTTGACTTTGCCCAGCAAAAAAAGTCATACACTGCAGTCACTCCTACTGCCTCAGGTAAATCGCTTTGTTATCACTTGCCTGTCCTTCAGAGCATATTGGAGAACGATGCATCCCGAGCATTATATCTATTTCCAACAAAAGCACTTGCACAAGATCAGTTAGCTGATTTACATGAACTTATTGAAGCTAGTGGAGAGACAATCCTGAGTTATACGTATGACGGGGATACAGCACCCGGTCTCAGAACAAAAGTTCGTAAATCAGGGCATGTCGTGTTAACAAATCCGGATATGCTCCATTCCGGAATCTTGCCTCATCATACAAAATGGGTATCACTTTTTGAGAACTTGAAGTATATCGTGATTGATGAATTGCATACGTATAAGGGAGTGTTTGGTACACATGTTGCCCATGTGTTAAGACGCTTAAAACGAATATGTGCATATTATGGAAGCGATCCAGTATTCATCTGTACTTCGGCAACCATTGCTAATCCTCAGCAGCTGGCAGAAAACTTGACGAATTCTTCAATGGAGCTCATTGCTGATAACGGAGCGCCTGCTGGCAGGAAGCATTTTTTGTTTTACAATCCACCCGTTGTCCATGAAACGTTCGGAATTCGCAGAAGTGCCGTTTTGGAAGTTCGGGATATTGCTTCCCGTCTTTACAGGGAAGGGGTTCAAACCATCATTTTTGCTAAAAGCAGAGTGCGGGTGGAAATGCTTGTGACGTATATGAAAGAGCTCACAAAAAAGAAATTGATGGATGAGACGATCATGGGATACCGAGGGGGTTATCTTCCTTCAGAGCGCCGTAAAATTGAAAAAGGACTTCGGAATGGGTCGATTAAAACAGTAGTCAGTACAAATGCACTGGAACTCGGAATCGATATCGGTCAACTCCAAGCATGTGTTATGACGGGTTATCCGGGTAATATCGCAAGTGCACTTCAACAAGCAGGCAGGGCAGGAAGACGGCAAGACGACGCCTTAATCATCTATGTAGCGCAGTCCATGGCGTTGGACCAATATATCATTGAGCATCCTGATTATTTATTAGGCGGCTCTCCGGAAGAAGCGAATATTCACCCTGACAATATTATCATTCTCATGGACCATCTTAGATGCGCATCATTTGAACTTCCTTTTTCTGAGAATGACTTGTATGCAGAGTTCGATGTCCAGCAACTGCTGGAATTTTTAGCGGCTGAAGGAGTTCTCGTTTTGGCAGGGGACCACTGGCATTGGATGACAGAGCGTTTTCCTGCAAGTGAAGTTAGTTTACGTTCAGCTTCCCAAGAGAATGTAGTGATTATTGATAAGACCCGTCCGAAAGAAACGACGGTCATTGGGGAAATGGATCGATTCAGTGCGATGACTCTGCTACATGAAGAAGCGATCTATTTACACCAAGGCACACAATACCAAGTGGAAATGTTGGATTGGGAAGAAAAGAAAGCTTATGTGACGGAAGTAGATGTCGATTATTTCACGGATGCCAATCTAGCTGTTGAACTGAAAGTGATCAGTGAAGATAAAATGCAGGAACATAATACCGGTAAAGTGGCATTTGGCGATTTAGCAGTACTGGCCATCCCAACAATCTTCAAAAAGATCCGGTTCGATTCCCACGACAATATCGGTTCCGGACCTATTCATCTACCTGCTGAAGAGCTCCACACGGCTTCCACGTGGCTGGCATTCGATGTACCTGAAGGATGGACAGAAGCTACTTTGACTGATGCGATGACGGGTGCAGCACATGCGATGCAATCTTTCATTCCGTTATTTGTTCAATGTGACAGGACGGATATTCATGTCGTGCCGCAAGTGAAAGCCGTTCATACTGGAAAGCCGACTTTTTTCATCTACGATAGTTATCCGGGAGGAATCGGATTGAGTGAAAAGATGTACGGCCAATGGAATGCATTGCTTCGTCAAGCTGTGTCACACGTAAGTTCCTGTGAATGTGAGGCGGGCTGTCCAATTTGTACAGGTCCGCCGGAATCGGATATGAATCTGAAGCTTGGGGCTGAAGAGCTTTTAAAGAGTTTGGCAGGCGGTGAAACGCATGTCCTATGAACAAAATTTGATGAAGATGAAAAGCATGTTGAAAAAACCGGAAACGGACATTTCAACTCAAAAGGAATCCAAAAAGATCGTTCAAGCGTCACCTCCCAGTTATGAATCACAGTGGCTGGCGGAGGGCCTTATAAAAGAGATCAATCTTTACGGGACAGTCTATAAGAAAGTCGTGGATTACGATGAATCCTATACACATGGAAAGTATCAATTGAATGAGTTGACTGCCACGCTGCAAAAATGGATGAGCTCAGGAGAAAGACATCCGTTAGCACCTGATCCAGAGAAAAAACTTCTTTTTTTCGATACGGAAACAACAGGATTGAAAGGGACGGGCACACTTATTTTTTTGATCGGTTTAATCGAACAACGGGAGAATGGCTTCAGATTGACGCAATATGTCCTTCCTGGTCCTGCGCACGAAGCTGCGTTCCTATATGCAACGGGGTTATGGGAAAAGCCGGTTACATTGGTCATGTATAATGGAAAGAGTTTCGATATGCCCCAATTGGATACCCGATGGACAATGAACCGGAACTTATTGCCTCCATTACCGAAGCACGATCAGATCGACTTGCTGCATGGCTCCAGACGCATATGGAAGCATGAGATGGATTCATTCAAGTTACCGGCAGTTGAAGAGGAACAGCTTGGTTTTGTGCGGGAGGATGATATGCCAGGTCACATGGCGCCGATCATCTATCAAGACGCTGTGAAAAATGGACGTGCAGAAATGCTGATGAAGATTTTGCAGCACAATGAGCACGATATTTTATCACTTGTTACGCTGTATATTCGCTCAACTGATCTTCTGTTACAAGAGGAGTCAGCAGGGACAGCGATCAGTCAAACGAATATCGGAAAATGGTATGCTGATCTGAAGTCCCACAGTCGAGCTGCGACAGTACTAGAGCAGGTAATCGAGGAATATGGGACACAGCATCCGACTACTCACTTCCATTTTGGTTTCCTATTAAAAAGGAACGGGAAATATAGAGAATCATTGGAAGCGTTCGGTGTCTGTATGACGAAATCCATCGGGCGGGAACGGATTATTGCACTTGAGGAAATGGCGAAAATTTATGAGCACAAAAACAAAGACTGCACTAAAGCATTGCAACTTTGCGGTGTAGCCAAAGGTTTGTTATCACGTGATGGCTCTTTGAACAGTCCTTTTTCTGTGCGAATGACCAAGGAATTCACGAAACGGGAAATGAGACTGAAGAGAAAATTATTTCCCGGGCAAGCGCAGGACTCGACAAAATAACACTTCTAATCTTGACGCAAGCAGACAGGATTGGACATGATATGCTATACTTAGATTAGTTACCACTGACGGAAGGACGTTGTTGAATGGAGATTAAATTGGATTCAAAAACGATTCTAGAAAAAGAGTTTAAAACAGGTATGCGCGGTTATAACCAGGAAGAAGTCGATTTGTTTTTAGATAGTGTGATCCATGATTATGAAAGCTTTAAAAAGCGGATCGCTGAACTAGAACGCGAAAATGCAGAACTTCAAAACGAATTATCCACTGTACAGAAGCGTCCGGCATCGAGTGCTCCTGGCACAACGAACTTCGACTTGTTAAAACGTATTTCTAATTTGGAAAAAGCTGTTTTTGGAAGCAAACTTTCAGGAAACGAATAAGATGAGCCCCACTTACCCTTGCGGTAAGTGGGGTTTTACTGTATACTAAGCAAGCCATGACGGAAATTCAGGTAATTGCTGCAGTGCTAGACACTGGAGAGGAAAGTCCATGCTCACACGGTACTGAGATGTCCGTAGTGTTCGTGCCCGGCCAAAAAATAAGCCGGGGCGCTGTTTACTCAGCTGACGGCGGAAATAATTCCTAAGTCCTTTACAGGATATGGAAGACGTTTCCTGAAAAGTGCCACAGTGACGGAGCTGTATCGGAAACGGTACAGGTGGAACGAGGTAAACCCCGCGAGTGAGAAACCCAAATTATGGTAGGGGCGCTCTTCCGAAGGAAATGAACGGAGGAAGGGACAGACAATCGTCTGTAGATAGATGATTACCACCCTGAGTACGAGGTGTAAACCGTTTGAGTACAAGGGAACAAAACATGGCTTACGAATTTCCTGATGGTACTTACATGTATACATTCGTGCTCTCCTGTATTTATGGAGAGCATTTCTGCGTTAGAAAACTGGTTTGTCCATATATAGCACGTACATAAAGTGATTCAAAAGTGGAGAGGAAGTGTTACAGTTCATGAAAGAATACAAATTAGTAGCAACTGCAGCAATGGGTCTTGAGGGACTGGTTGCAGAAGAAGTGAAAGCATTAGGATATGAAACAAGGACTGAGAATGGAAAAGTGTATTTTTCCGGCGATGCTCATGCAATTGCAAAAGCGAATATGTGGCTGCGGATTGCGGATCGCGTACGGATCATCGTAGGAGAATTCAAAGCGACTACTTTTGATGAACTATTTGAAAAGACAAAGGAATTGCCATGGGACGAATTCCTTCCAGTCGATGCGGCATTCCCGGTTGCAGGGAAATCCGTCAAGTCGATTCTGTACAGTGTACCTGATTGTCAAGCGATCGTGAAAAAGGCAATTGCAGAAAAACTCAAAACTGTTCATGGACGCGTAGGTTTTTTAGATGAAACCGGTCCGTTATTCAAATTGGAAGTATCAATTTTAAAAGATAAGGTGACACTAACAATCGATTCGAGCGGCGCGGGTCTGCACAAACGTGGCTATCGTATTGGACAAGGTGATGCTCCGTTAAAAGAGACGTTAGCTGCTGCCCTCGTTAAATTGACGAAGTGGAACCCAGATCGTCCATTTGTTGATCCGTTCTGTGGGTCGGGTACAATTCCAATTGAAGCTGCGATGCTGGGACAAAACTTGGCGCCAGGCTATAATCGGGAATTTTTAAGCGAACAGTGGCCATGGATGGCAGAATCCGTTTGGGATCGAGTTCGTGAAGAGGTGGAAGACGTTGCGGACTATGATCGCAAACTGATGATCACGGGTTCTGACTGGGATCCAGCGATGATCAAGATCGCGGAAAAAAATGCTGCCGAAGCAGGATTCTTAGATATCATCAACTGGAATGTATGCAACGTGGCGGATCTTTCGCTTGAAGGGGATAACGGCGTTCTAGTCGGAAACCCACCATATGGTGAACGTCTAGGTGAATTAGAAGAAGCTGAAGACATCACTGCTACACTCGGGTCTGTTATGAAATCCTATCCTTCTTGGTCCGTTTACATGCTCTCTTCACTTGAAAATTACGAGACGATGTATGGTAAAAGAGCCACTAAAAAACGCAAACTATTCAATGGCTTCATCCGCACAGACTTATACCAGTTCTGGGGCAGACGCAGCTAAGCTCAATAGATTGAAAAGAGAGGATTTTCCTCTCTTTTCTTATGTAATAGAAAGGGGTTCACTATGACTGGAAAGCTACCATTTGCACTTACTCGAGAGAAAACATTCTACGAATCACTGAATGAGTGGATCGGGGATACATTATATGATGAACTCACTGAAAAAGGATTTGACTGCAGGGATGAACAGATTTATATGTCTTTCCAAATCGAGCAAGCCCTTCGAGAAAAAGAAGTCCTATTCGCCGAGGCTGGGGTTGGAACAGGAAAGACGATCGCTTATCTGCTTCCAGCCATTGCATATGCTCGTTACACAGGAAAACCAGCGTTAATCTCTTGTGCTGACGAAACATTGATTGACCAACTTGTTAAAGAAGAAGGCGATATCCGTAAACTTGGTGAAGCGCTGGAACTCACCATTGATGTCCGTCTCGCCAAATCACGTAACCAATACCTCTGTCTGAAGCGCTTGGAAGAAATGAACCGAACAGGTGAAGAATATGCTGAGAATGTAGAAGACAGCCTTCCTGATTTCGTCTATGGACCCGCTTCATTGTCTGAAGTATATTCTTATGGAGAGCGCTCTTCCTATCCTGACCTGAGCGACGGGGAATGGGAGACGATTAATTACCATCCAATCCAGCAATGTGGCGGCTGTGACTTGCGGAACCGATGTGGGCAAACAATCCACCGCAGTGAGTATCGCCAAGCCTCGGACCTGATCATCTGTTCACATGATTTCTTCATGGAGCACCTTTGGACGAAAGAGTCTAGGAAACGACAGGGGCAGCTTCCTTTATTACCCGAAGTTTCAATGGCTGTTTTCGATGAAGGCCACTTACTTGAATATGCCGCACAACGAGCTCTAACATATGAAGTACAAGATAGCACGTTACTTGGATTACTTGAGCGTGTCATGACGGACGGGGTTCGGGAGCAGACGCTTCAGTTGATGGAACAACTGATGGAGTGCCATGAGTTGTTCTTCGACTACCTTTCTGAATGTGCACAAGAAGATGGAGAGGAACGTCTAGCGATTCAAAAGACTGTCGAACTTGTGAGCACAGCCCGTAATGCAGTGCGTCTTTCCAACGCATTACTTGAAGAATTTGTCTTTGATAGCGAGCTCTATGTGATACCGGAGTATGACTTAAGAATGGTAGAGGAATACCTCGAACAATATATTTTCTCGTTAGAGTTGTTTTCTGACAATGCAGAAGCTGTCGATTGGGCGGAAGATCGGGAAGGGGAACTGACTCTCGTTATTATGCCGAGACTTGTGACTGACGTGTTACAGGAACGATTGTTTTCAGAAAAACTACCGATTATTTTCTCATCTGCTACATTGTCCGTGCAGAATGATTTCTCGTTTTTAGCGAATAACTTAGGGATAGAACACTCGATTTCCTTCTCCATTGAATCGCCTTATGATTATGAGGAAGTCATGGATCTGACAATTGAGTCTTTACCTGAAGATGGAAAAATGGGCCGGCTTGTTGAGTTATTGAATGATGGAGAACAGACATTGGTGCTATTCAAGTCCAAACAGTCCATGGAGAGTTTCCGGGCACAATTGCCTGAAGGACAACTTCCTTTTACTGCGTTTGAAGGAGATCGTGAACTTTCATCCATAGTGAAAGAATTTCAAGCGAAACAGTGGTCTGCATTTTGCTCGTATCATCTATGGGAAGGCTTGGATATTCCACATGATGCGTTAACAAGAGTAGTCATTTATGATTTGCCGCTACCGCCTTCAGATCCGTTATTCAATGCGAAGCGCAGTCATGCAGCATCACCATTCGAGGAAGTGGATTTACCGTATATGTTACTCCGTTTACGTCAAGGCGTTGGCCGGCTAATACGGACTGCAACAGATTCAGGTTCCATCCATATTTTGTTGAACCCTGAAGAATCTAAATTAGTACCTACATTTGATTCGATTTTTCCTGTTGCCCCGAAAGTGAAATTAACATGACAAACATATAGAGTAATACAAAAAGCAGCAGGGCATATGCCTTGCTGCTTTTTGAATGATCATCCGGCATTGTTTCTGTATACACTCGCTTAAGCATCATCGATTGTTAACAACACATTAGAACGAGGGGCATTGTTGAAACTTAGCGGTAATTTAAATGCTTGTTGGAAGCCATAGAACTTCGTTTCACCGGTTAATACTGTCGGGGGTGAAATATCCAAGGTGAATGCATCTTTTTCAAGTAAGGTGCACAAATTTCCTGCAACCATATTACCGAGTTCCCCGGCGAACGATTCAATCATTTCACCTTCTATGGTCATTCCGAACATTGCCTCACCAATGTATGAAATTGTTGGTTCATTTGTATCGATGATAAGTCTTCCGCGTACATCTCCAAGCAATGCAATAAGTACGCTTAGTTCTTTTTGTTCATAGGGCTGGGTGATGAGTGATGGTGGAAGAACATCAAATTCAATTGGGATAACAGTGGTTAGAGATTGTATAGTACTATTTAATATGTGTTGTATCGTTTTTGCATCAGTCATTTAGACACCTCTTTGTCGGCTAATAATAGTTCAATGATACCACCTGCATAATTAGTTGTATAGAGTATTTCAATAATTTGAAACGCAGAATATATGAATAGAGAGTGAACGAGATATAATGGTATGATAGACAAAGCTCTAGCAGAAGGGATCGAAGTGTTTATGACTCAACATATGGAACTTTTAGACAAAACCGCAATTCTTGGGTTGCTTTGTAAAGAAGACGGCGATCAGGAACGCTATCAAAAGGCGGCAATGCTTGCGAAGAAACTCGTAAAGAATGACTATACCATTGCATTTGCCGGCCATTTTTCAGCAGGTAAATCCTCGATGATCAATGCCCTCACAGGAGAGGATCTGCTGCCATCGAGTCCTATACCAACAAGTGCAAATATCGTGAAAATACATAAGGATGTCGAAGACTATGCAATCGTGCATCGGCAGGATGGAACTTCAGTAAAAGTTATCGGTGAAGGATTCTCCCAAGCTGTAAAAAAGATGAGTAAGGAAGGGGCATCCATTGCTTCGTTGGAAATCGGCCACACCGCTTCCAATCTCCCAGCAGGTATTTCGGTGATGGATACACCTGGTGTCGATTCCACAGATGATGCGCATAGGCTCTCTACAGAATCCGCTCTGCATTTAGCCGATGTGGTGTTCTATACAATGGATTATAATCACGTGCAGTCTGAATTGAATTTCCGGTTCACAAAAGAACTGATGCGTTATAATCCTAATGTCTATTTGATTGTCAACCAGATTGACAAACATCGATCCAATGAGCTGTCTTTCGATGAATTCAAGGAATCTGTCAGACATTCCTTTTCTCTATGGGGCGTTGAGCCGAAAGGGATCTTTTTCACTTCTCTCAAACAGCGGGATATAGAAGGTAATGACTTTGACGCGGTGAAAGAAATTGTCAATGGTTCCATGGAGCACCGTGATGAGCATTTTGATAGGAATGCAGAAAATGCTCTTGCCCAGTTGACTGAAGAGCATATCGATTATTTAAAAGAAGAGATTAAACAGTCGAGGGATACCCGCCAGGAGATAACAGAGGATCAATGGGCGAATCCAGAAGAGTTTGAACAAGAGACGGAAGAACTTCGAATGCGTCTGTCCTTAACACATGGCGATGCATTCCATCTCCATTTCGAGAAAGAGCGAAAGGGACTTTTACAGAGTGCTTCGCTGACGCCTTATGAAATACGTGAGCTGTTAAAAGAGTATTTAGAGTCGCAAACGAGTCATTTTAAAGTGGGTCTATTCTTCAGTTCCAAGAAAACTGAAGAAGAACGGGAACGAAGACTTCAAACCCTTAGTGAGTCGTTAGAAAAATTAGCCCATACTCAAATCGAAATCCACCTTCGTTCACTTATGAAAAACGTACTGAAACAAGCAGGTTTGTTAACAGATGAACGATCATTGCAAATCGATGAAATGGACTTGGCATTCAGATTCAACGAGATCGCTGGTAAGATAACAACACCTGACATTCTGACTGGTGAGCTGATCTTGAATGCCTCAAGTCAAATGCGTGAAGCGGTGCTGAACCTGTACAAGCGGAAAACAGATGAGTGGAAAATCCACCTTTCGGAAATAGCGAAACGTGAAGGGGAGCATACTTCTGCAAAACTTCAAGTGCAACTAGACGATGCAGAAATGAAACTGGATGCAATCCGTCTCGTCCAAGCACGAACAGCAAACCTCCAGTTATTCGAATCCGGTCAGAAGCATGATTGGTCGAAAGAGGAACTTGCCTCTTTGGAAAAATTGAAAGAGGAATGGAAAGCTCAATCCGAGCCGGAAATCCTTGATGTCCAACAGCAAGAGACTGAAGTGAACCGGGAGTACACTGAGCATGATCAAACTGTCTATGACCAAAGGGAGGAACTGTACAAAGGGGATCTTGAACTTGTCGTCAAGCGTGCGCAGCATGTGGCTGACGAAGTTATTCAAATACCGGGTTTCAAAGACCTTTCTGTATACTTGCAGTCCAAGTCGAAAAGACTCGAACAGCAAGAGTTTACAGTGGCATTGTTTGGAGCTTTCAGTGCAGGAAAGTCATCTTTCTCAAATGCGTTGCTCGGCGAAGCGGTATTGCCGGTTTCCCCGAATCCGACAACTGCAGCCATCAACCGGATCCGACCGACTTCCGACAAACATGTGGATGGTACAGCGGATATTCACTTTAAAGCACCTGAGCAGTTGACACAAGATACAGTCGATGCATTCGCGATGCTTGGTCTAACCATTTCATCACTTGAAGAAGCGTTTGCGCGTTCAGAAGAAGCGCTGAAACTTGACCTGGTTGAAGAGTCACTTCATATCCATAAGTCATTCATACGTGCATTTCAAGCAGGCTATCCAACGTATCGAAATCTGCTTGGCACCGTTCTGACTGCTGAGCGAGAGGAATTCGTCCGATTTGTAGCCGAGGAAGAGCGCAGTTGTTTTGTGGAGTCAATCGACTTGTATTACGATTGTGAGCTGACGCGCCAAGGGATTACCTTGGTGGATACTCCAGGCGCTGATTCGATAAATGCACGGCACACCGACGTGGCATTTGAGTACATTAAAAATGCGGATGCTATTTTGTTTATCACGTATTATAATCATGCATTTTCACGTGCGGATCGAGAGTTTCTAATCCAGCTTGGGCGTGTGAAAGATGCGTTCGAAATGGACAAGATGTTCTTTGTCGTTAACGCAATCGACTTGGCTGCGAACGAAGAGGAAGCGCAGGAAGTCAAAGGATTTGTAGCAGAGGAACTTGTGAAATTCGGGATCCGGAATCCCCGCGTACATGGAATTTCCAGCTTGCAAGCACTGGAAGCGAAGCGGAAAAGTGAAACAGAACCGAAGATGAATGACTTTGAAACGCGTTTTTATTCGTTTTTAGAACATGATCTCAATTCATTAGCCGTTCAAGCATTGGATGAAGAGACTGCGAAAACGATAGAGCGTCTAGCTGACCTCATTGAACGGACTGAGAAAAATCGTGAGAGGAAAGCCGAAAGATTAGAGGAACTTGCTTCCTTTGAGCAGCGTGTCAGAGAACATTATAGCGAGAGTTTCGCACCAGTTCTGAAAAAAACTGTTCGTGAAGAGTTGAAAGAACTGATTTTCTATATCCAGCAACGCGTTTTCCTTAGATTCCCGGATTTCTTCAAAGAAGGCTATACCCCGTCGTTATTTGTACGTCATCAGGCTTCGGAAGCACTACGTCTTGCTCTAGAAGAAACAATAGAGATGACTGGCTTCGATTTTGCCCAAGAACTGAAAGTGACCAATTTACGAATGCTGACGTTCATGAAGAAACAAGTGGATGCACGGCAGCGGACTGAACATCGTTGGCTAGCTGAAATGGACAGCGCACTGTCGCCTTCTCCGTTTGAATCAATGGATGCAGAGATGCTGAAATTTGCTGCGCCATTCCAACAGATGGAACGATACAGTGGGGTGAATCGACACTTCAAAAATGCGAAATCTTTCTTTGAAAAAGGGGATCGGAACACACTTCAGGAGCAGCTTACTGAATTGCTGAAGAAAGATGCTGCCACTTATTTAGAGCAAGAACAGCAACGGCTTGGGGAATGGACGACCCGATGGATAGACGATTCTGCAGCAGCGTTGACAGAACACTTATTACAGGAAACATTAGCTCAATTGGATGCGGAACGAAGTCTGCTGGATAGTCATGAGAAGCTGTCAGAGTGGCGGATGATCTATGAAAAAATCCGACAGAAGGAGCTGGTATAAGTGAACGTTTTCAAATCTATGTCGGCGCAAAATAGCAACCCACAGCTTAAATGGATTGACGCCCGGTTTTCATTAATGGAGCCGGAAGCGGGTGTGCAGCTCTATAGTGAAGGTCATATCGTCAATGCTGTCCATTGGGACCTTGAAAAAGATTTGTCAGATATGCAAAAAAGCGGTGGAAGGCATCCACTGCCTGATCTTGAAGCGTTAACTGATTTATACCGGAAAAGCGGTCTTGAATTGGATGATGAAATCATCATTTATGATAATGGGGGGGAACCTTTCGCAGCTCGTGCATGGTGGATATTGAATTTCGGCGGATTTAAAAATGTATCCATATCCTTGGACGGGTATGAAGAGCTTGTTAAGCTTGGCTTTCCAACAGATTCGAATGCTGTACATCCAGAGCGTTCATCAATAAAGCCTGAGTGGAATGATTCCATATTGGCGTCAAAAGAAGATGTGAAGGATCTGATTGAAGCAAAAAAGGATCTCCTATTAGATGCAAGGGCAGCAGCTCGCTACCGGGGAGAGCATGAGCCTCTTGATGCGATAGCGGGTCACATTCCTTATGCGCAAAATTTCGACTGGGCACAGCTTGCTGAAAATGGCCGTTTTGAAACTTCGGGAGAGGGAGTAAGCCGCTTGGAAAAGATGGCTGATCCCGAACAACCGATCACAGTCTATTGCGGGAGCGGTGTAACAGCAGCTCCACTCTTCGCGATGCTCACTGAAAAAGGGTATTCGAATGTCAAACTGTATGCAGGCAGCTATAGTGATTGGATTTCAGGCGGGGAGTTGCCCATTGAAACAGGTACTTATAAAAAGGATGATTTGTTGTGAAAGTAGCGTTTATTAGTGATATCCATTCTTCTTTAAATGAATTGAAAATGGTGCTGGAACAAATTGAAACAGTTGCACCAGATGCGGAAATAGTCGGAGTAGGCGATTTGTTTGAATGTACAATCGGAAAGAAAAAACTGGATGGCACGACCTATCCGCTTCTAAGCGAGGTCTTGCTCAATCCAGCTGGTTTTGAACAACTTCTTGACTTTCCTTCTATAAGAGGTAATCAGGAAGAGAGAATTCAACTCATTTCACGGTCAACGGAGCCGTTATTGCAACAAATCATTCAATTACCGGAACGGATGCGAATCGGAGATGCATTGCTCATTCACGGCCATCAATGGCCATATAATGAGCTCCCGCCGGAACGGATAACAGGGGGCGAACCCTTAGTAGTACACGGTCATACTCACAAATCATCTTGGTCCGTAGAAGGGGAAAAGCAAAGGTTTCAATTTTTCGAGCCAATTGAACTTCCGAATACGTCTGTAACAGTAAACGTAGGTTCAGTTGTCGATAACAAAGAGTGGGTGTTATATGATGACAGTGAGCGGACAATGACATTTATGAAAGTACAGCCTGAATAGAGATTATTGCTGCTTATGGATCGCTTGGCGAGCGAGTGCATCCGCTGCCCGATTGGTATCGTCTGCAATCCACTTGATAAAGAAGTATTCGAAGTTCCTTGTGAGCTCGAGTACTTTTTTTAAATGAGGCTTGTATAGATCGTTTTTGACGAATTCTTTTTCTACCGCCTGCACTACGAGTTGTGAATCGCTACGGACAGAAACGATTCCGGAGGTTAACTGTGCAGCTTCTTCAAGGCCTCTTATAAGGGCTAAAAATTCGGCTGAATGATTATCGCAAGGCGGAATCGATTCAGAAATTTTAAGGGAGTGCCCTTCTCCCGTAATGTAAATACCGATCCCACTTTTCCCAGGATTACCTGCGCTTGCACCATCCGTATATAATTCAATCATGTCAATAGGCCTCCCGTATAGTTGCATCCTCGCGCCAGAAAACTTACACTTATATAAGTTGAAGTTGGGAATCACCAGAGCTCAGGCACATTGGATGCTTGGAACCATAAGAGTCAATCTGCGGTGGAAACATCCGAAACTGATCGGATAAATTAATTTCAACATAGAAAACATAAGGTTTGAGGGGAGGGACTTATGAAAAAAACTACTGTCATTTCTGAAATCGATGAACTACTCGATATGTATTGTGAAGGCTGTCTAGTGAAAAAGCATTTGACACAAGAGCGCGGCAAAACAGAAGCACACAAGTTTTGTATACGTGAATGCACAGTGGGTGACCAACTTCGCTTTCTTGGGTCTGAAATGAATAAATTAATGAAATAAGATCCCACTGATTGAATCAGAGGGATCTTTACATTTTATGACGAGTGATCGGATGTAGACACATTTGCCGCTTGAGGACCACGATTACCTTCTATTATTTCAAAAGAGACTTGCTGTCCCTCATCCAGCGTCTTGAAACCTTCTGCTGTGATGCCTGTGAAATGGACGAAAACATCTTGTCCGTCATCCGCTTCAATGAAACCATATCCTTTTTCATTACTGAACCATTTGACTTTACCGTGGTACATAATTATTCCTCCTCGGCGTTGGATGTCTTCCCACTTGAACCATGGTTAAGTTTACTATAACCCAACCATTTATGAAGGTCAAACGCACTATCAGATTTTTGAAAACTACAAAAGGAGTGATTATGAAAATGACATATAGTGAACAGTGTGCGATAGTTACGAGAGAAATATACGGGAAATTTGATGCTAGTCATGATTTCGACCATATTCTGCGTGTTTTGCAAAATGCGCATGAAATTATGGAAGGGATGGACGGTTTGAATCGGACTGTGGTGGAATTGGCTGTCTATCTTCATGATGTGGATGATCCAAAGTATGCTGAAGTCACCGACACTTCAGCAACCGCAATTTTAAAGGGATTAGGCGTACCTCGTTTTGGCAGCAATAGAATCGGTATCGTTCAGCGGAGGAAATTCAAAAGAAATTGGTTCTTCTGAAGGTGCTGTCGTCCGTGATGCGGATCGGTTGGATGCGATAGGAGCTATTGGGATTGCGCGTACTTTCGCTTATGGCGGTGCGAAAGGCCGTAAATTATATGATCGAACTGAAAGTATACGCTCGGGGATGTCAGAACATGACTACCGGTCGAAAAAAACGGCTTCCCTTACTCACTTCCATGAAAAATTATTTTTATTGAAGGATCTAATGATAACAGAAAAGGGAAAGAAACTCGCCGAAGATCGTCATCAATTCATGAAACAGTTTGTGCGGCAAATGGAGATTGAAACAGGGCAATCTCTGGCGCCTGACTGAAAACTAAAAAAGCAGGCATCACTCAACGAGTATGCCTGCTTTACGTAATGCTTCAAACGCTTGATCGAGCTGTTTTACATTATCTGCCGTAACGGTATGTAAGTGTGTATGGTCTTCCGATAGAGCGGATAGGTAGACAGCATTGGCTGCAGTTATCTTTTCGAGGAATTCTTTTACTTCCATGCGATTCGTTACCATGATGGAGGCAGTCAAGTCTCCATATACAGGATGTTCGACCCGGACGTCTTTCACAGTTACACCGTGATCCACAAAAATCGTCAATTCTTCTTCAGTTTGGTCTGCAGTATGTTGGCAAACCGCAATTCTTTCGATTTGTCCATCCCCAACATATTCGTGCATATACAAGTATCCTCTGCTGGTAGCAACGATCGGCTCCTCCACCGCTTTCAACAAATTAATATCGCCAACCACTATTTGTCTGCTGACACCTGTACGCTCGCCGATTTCTTTTCCTGTCATAGGCGTATCTGCTTGTTTTAGCAACTCCAGAATTTGTGCTCTGCGGGTTTCGCTTGCTGACCGGTTTGTAGACATGGAATTGTCATCTCCTTTTTATCTGTCGTTCACTTCTTCTTCTTCCTGAACTCTTTTAACCGTTCATAGATCGCTGCAGTTTTTTTCTCTTCACCAGCTAAGACTGGCGAGTAAAATTGTAGGTTCTTAATGGAGTCGGGTAGATAGGATTGGTTTACCCAGCCACCGAAAGAACCGATTGGATGGTCATGGGGGTAAATGTAACCGCCGTGACCTAACTTTTCAGCACCGGCATAATGGGTATCCCGTAAATGCATGGGGATGTCTCCGGTTTTACCTTGGTGAATCGCTGCGATTGCAGCATCAAGTGCTTTGTAAGCAGAGTTGGATTTTGAGGCAAGGCACATTTCGATGACAGCATTTGCCAATGGGATCCGTGCTTCAGGCAATCCTAACCGAATGGCAGCCTCCGTTGCAGCAGCTACATGCTGGCCGACTTCTGGTGCAGCAAGGCCAACATCTTCGTATGCCATCACAAGCAGTCTGCGATTGACAGCGACCAGATCTCCAACTTCGAGTAAGTGTGCTAAGTAATAAAGCGCAGCATCCGTGTCGCTCCCTCTGACCGATTTTTGCAGGGCGGAAAGTAGATTATAATGATGGGAACCGTTTTTATCACCAAATACTCCGATTCGGCCTACCAAGTTCTTAATCAGCCAATCTTCGATTATGATTTTACCATCATCCTCATCAGATGCAGCAACTAGTGATTCTAGTAACGTCAGTGCTTTACGGGCATCCCCGTTGACTCCTTCAGCAATTGCTCCGACCTGGTGATCCGAGATTTCAATTTGCTGTTTTCCGAGTCCGCGGGTTTCATCGACAAGTGCTCTCTTTAGCAAGACGATTAAATCTTCTTTTTCGAGCCGTTTCAGCTGCAGGATTTCCCCGCACCTGGAGCGGATGGCTGGATTGACATCATGGAATGGATTTTCAGTCGTCGCGCCGATCAGCACTACAGAACCGTTTTCCACATGTGGCAAGAGGGTGTCTTGCTGAAGTTTGTTGAAACGATGGATTTCATCTAAAAACAGGATGACTTTCCCTGTAATCCGTGCTTCGTCCACAACGCGTTCAATATCTTTTTTTCCCGACGTCGTTGCATTTAATGGTATGAACGTTAAATTTGTAGATCCGGCAATCGCATAGGCAAGAGAAGTTTTTCCAATACCCGGCTCTCCGTATAGTAACATCGAAGGTACGTGGCCATTTTTTATCATCCGGTAAAGCGCTGTATCTTGGCCGATGACGTGCTGCTGTCCAGCGATTTCGTCAATCGTATGCGGCCGCATTCTAAATGCTAGAGGTTCGTTATGCATGGTATCCCTGCTTCCATTCAAAGTGTTCTGTTGTAATAAGTATACATGTGCGGTCGCATGAAGTCATTTCAAGGAAGCCGGGTGTTCGAATATGATATACTATCTGAAGCAATTTCAAAAAAAGGACGATGTCTTATGAGAATATCAACAAAAGGAAGATACGGATTAACTATAATTGTGGAACTTGGCAAACGGTACGGAGAAGGTCCGGTGCCATTAAGGAAAATCGCAGAAGAACAGACGCTGTCAGAAGCCTATTTGGAACAGCTTATTCCGTTACTTCGAAACGGAGGACTAGTGAAGAGTATACGAGGTGCATACGGCGGGTACAAATTGTCAAAAGAACCATGTGAAATGACAGCAGGAGATGTCATCCGCCTTCTGGAAGGTCCTATCCAGCTTGTAGAAGGGCTTGAAGAAACCGATATCCCTCAGCAATCACTTTGGCTGAAAATCAGTGAAGCTGTACGGGAAGTGCTCGACACAACAACAATAGAAGACTTAATCCAATCCGAGCGGAACCAACCTCAATCTGATGGCTATATGTTTTATATTTAAAGGAGTTTAACCGTATGAAAACACCTATCTATTTAGATCACGCAGCGACAACGCCTATACGACCTGAAGTCGCAGAAGTATATATGGAAACGATGCAAATGGTTCCTGGAAATCCATCCAGTGTCCACAGCCATGGAAGAGCTGCAAGAAAACATGTAGACAACGCACGGCAACAGCTGGCTCGCTCAATTCAGGCAGAACCGGGTGAACTCATTTTCACGTCAGGCGGGACGGAAGCTGATAACTTGGCGGTTACCGGAACAGCGATGAGCAGACAGCATCTTGGGAAACATATTATCACTACAGCGGTTGAACACCATGCAGTATTGACAACGTGTGAAGCACTTGAAAAAAACGGTTTTGACGTGACCTATTTACCGGTGGATCGAAATGGACTGGTAACTGTCCAACAAGTAGCGGAAGCACTTCGGGAGGATACCATCCTTGTTTCAATCATGTATGGCAATAACGAAGTGGGAACAATTCAACCAATCGGAGAAATCGGCAGACTGGTAAAAGACCATCAAACGCTTTTCCATACAGACGCAGTTCAAGCGTATGGAGTTCTTCCAATTGATGTGAGTGCATTACATGTCGACTTGCTCTCGGTTTCTTCCCATAAAGTGAATGGACCCAAAGGGGTAGGATTCCTTTATCAACGTAAAGGGATTGACCTTTTTCCAATCATGCATGGTGGTTCACAGGAGCGGAAACGGAGGGCAGGAACTGAAAACGTTCCTGCAATTGTTGCGTTCGCAACAGCGGTTCAACTTTCAGCTGCTGAACAACTTGAAAATGCTGTACGGTATACCTCGTTTCAAACGATCATGAGAGAAGTGTTCCAACAGTCTGGAGTAGAATACGAACCGACTGTTGAAGAGGGGATTCCTGTACTCCCGCATATTTTCAATGTTTACTTCCCGGGAACAGATATTGAATCACTGCTTGTCAATTTGGATCTGGATGGAGTATCCGTCTCAAGCGGATCTGCATGTACAGCGGGTTCGTTGGATCCTTCTCACGTCATGCTTGCCATGTTCGGTGAAAAAGCACCAAGGCTCAGGAGTTCTGTCCGAATCAGTTTCGGATATGGCTTAACGGAAGAAAATGTACATCAAGCGGCAGAACGGATTGCAGCTATAGTCAAACGTACTGCGAAATAACACCTAAAAGGAATGAATGATAAATGAGAATCGATAAAGCGAAAAAAGATACAAGAGTCGTCGTCGGGATGTCCGGCGGCGTTGACTCTTCTGTTGCAGCCTATTTGCTGAAGCAAGAAGGATATGAAGTCATAGGGATCTTTATGAAGAACTGGGATGACACCGATGAGTTCGGTGTGTGCACAGCTACCGAAGATTACGAAGATGTAATCAGTGTATGTAATCAGATTGGAATCCCTTATTATGCAGTGAATTTTGAACAGCAATATTGGGACAAAGTATTTACGTACTTTTTGGATGAATACAAAGCAGGTCGAACACCGAATCCGGATGTCATGTGCAATAAAGAAATTAAATTTAAAGCCTTCTTAGAGCATGCCATGAATCTTGGAGCAGATTTCCTGGCAACAGGTCACTATGCACGGATTGCCGAAACCGAAGATGGCGTTGCGATGCTTCGTGGCGTTGATACGAATAAGGATCAGACGTATTTCTTGAATCAACTGAACCAAGAACAACTGTCAAAAGTCATGTTTCCTATAGGAGATATGGAAAAAAGCCGGGTCCGTGAAATCGCGGAAGAGGCAGGTCTTTCTACAGCTAAGAAAAAAGACTCTACAGGAATCTGTTTCATAGGAGAACGGAATTTCAAAGAGTTCCTCTCCAATTACTTACCAGCACAACAAGGGGATATGAAGACGATGACGGGCGAAAAGCAAGGTCGTCACGATGGGTTGATGTATTATACAATTGGACAGCGTCATGGCCTGGGAATCGGTGGTTCAGGAGAACCTTGGTTCGTTATTGGTAAGGACCTTAAAACGAATACATTATTGGTCGGACAAGGATTTCACCACGAGGCGCTCTACTCGGACAGTTTAACGGCGACTGAAGTGAGTTTCACTACTGCGCGGACATTACCTGAAGAATTCAAATGCACGGCTAAATTCAGATACCGTCAAGCAGATACGGGAGTCACAGTTAAAATGACAGGTCCCGCAACTGCTGAAGTTGTGTTTGACACACCAGTACGTGCCATTACACCAGGTCAAGCTGTCGTCTTTTACGATGGCGATGAGTGTCTGGGCGGCGGAACGATTGATACGGTCATTAAAAATGGAAAAACACTCGACTATGTCGGATAAGGGAGAACTGAAAATGGGACACAATGAACAAGCAATAGAGGCATTGCAATCAGGTAACTTTGAAAAAGCGGTTGAAGAATTCATTAAAGCGGCAGAAGAAGCTCCAGACGATCCAGTCGGTTATGTGAATGTCGGAAATGTTTTTGCATCTATCGGCGACATTGAAAAGGCGGAACCGTTTTTCCAAAAGGCCCTCACATTGGATGGTGAAATGGGAACTGCCTATTATGGATTAGCAAATCTGTACTTCAACCAGGACCGTTACGATGAAGCAACTACGCTCTATGAAAAAGCGATTTCCTGCGGTGTACAAGAAGCGGATGTGTATTTCATGCTAGGGAAAAGTTTGGAGCGCGCAGAAAAAGGACGGTTAGCACTGCCTTATCTTCAACGGGCACTAGAACTCGCTCCTGATGATCTCGAAATCCGATTGTCTTATGGGATAGTCCTTGCGAACGAGGGTGTCTATGAACTAGCCGAAGACCAATTCAAAGCGATTTTAGAAGTGGAGCCGGAGAACTCTGACGCTCACTTCAACTTAGGATTCTTATATGCAGTGTCTACAGAAGATAAAGAGCAGGCGTTACATCATTTAGAACGCGCATACACGATTGACCCGGAACATGTCCAGGCAAGATATATTTATGACATGATTCAGATGGGGGAAGAAAACGAATCCGCTGACGATTGAGGTGACGCAAAACTATGGAAAAAACCGATTCAGCAGCTCAAGAAGAACCTTTTTTAATTGGCAGAGCAGTCGTAACGATTTTCCACAACACGGATAGCTTGTTTACGATTGCTAAATTGAAAGTGAGAAAAACAAATTGTTCGTTTGAAGGAAAGGAAATTGTCGTTAAAGGGAATTTCCCTAAACTATCCGAAGAGGAAGAATACCGATTTACTGGAAGGCTCATAAATCACTCAACATATGGCCAGCAATTTGACGTGAAAACTTTTCAAAAAGAATTGCCTGCGACTGAAACAGGGTTAATCCACTATCTGTCTGGAGACCTGTTTCCTGGGATAGGGAGAAAGACTGCTGAAACGATTATCAATCATCTTGGTCCTGAAGCGATCCGTAAGATTATGGAAAACGAAGAGGTCTTGGATGACATCCCTCGTCTTAACTCTGAAAAGAAAGAGACGATCGTTTCCGTTCTCCGCGATAATCTGGGACTGGAACGGACCATCGTCAAATTGAACGAGTGGGGGTTCGGACCTCAAATTGCTATGCGGATTTATCAAACCTACAGGGAAGAGACGATCGAAAAGCTGACTGAGAACCCTTATCGTCTCATTGAAGATGTGGAGGGGGTAGGATTCCAACGCGCGGACGAACTTGGCAGGCAGCTGGGGATCACGGGTACTCATACATCTCGCATCCAGGCTGCAATCCTGCATACGATCAATACTGGAATTCTCTCGAGTGGTCATGTGTACCTGGAAGCCGTTCAAGTATTGCCAGAAGTCAAACGGCTGTTGGAATCCAGTCAACCGGAGGAAATTCCTTACAAGTTGATTTCGAATGCTATTATCGAACTGGTTGAAGAAAGCAGATTGAGTGCAGAGCAGCGAAAACTCTATTTACCTTCCCTGTATTTTTCGGAGCTGGGAATCGCTTCAAAAATGGAGCGGATTCTGGATCAGGATCGGAAAAACACGTTTCCTTCTTCGGAAATGAGAAAAGCGATTGGCGAAACGGAAGAACGGTTGGAAGTCAACTATGCTGAAACGCAAATTGCTGCGATTGAACAAGCACTCAATTCACCTGCTATGATTTTAACGGGTGGGCCTGGTACTGGTAAAACTACGGTGGTAAGAGGTCTTGTAGAAGTGTATGCGGAGCTGCATGGGCTGACGCTCGACCCGAAGGAATATGCGAAAAAAGAGGAGCCGTTTCCAATCATTTTGGCAGCTCCCACAGGACGTGCCGCCAAAAGGCTCTCAGAATCCACCGGATTACCCGCTATGACGATCCATCGGCTTCTTGGCTTCACGGGGCAAGAAAAAGAGGAAGAGACCGAACGTGAAATCAAAGCCAGACTTGTAATTATCGATGAGGCATCCATGCTCGACACATGGCTAGCCCACCAGCTTCTGAAAGCGATCGATGATGACGCTCAGATATTATTTGTCGGAGATCAGGACCAGCTCCCTTCTGTGGGTCCTGGACAAGTGTTGCGTGACTTTTTAGAGTCAGGGACGGTTCCTGTCGTTGAGCTGACTGAAATCTATCGACAGAGTGCGGGATCCACAATAATTGAATTGGCGCACGCTATCAAAAAATCCGAACCACTTGGAAATTTAGCGATAAAAACTTCTGATCGATCATTCATTCGTACTGATGCGGATCAAGTACCTAAAGCAGTCAGCCAAATTGTTAAAAATGCGTTAGCGAAAGGTCAAGCCATTAAAGATATTCAAGTGCTAGCCCCGATGTACAAAGGTCCTGCTGGAATTGATGCATTGAATACCATGATCCAAGAAATGGTGAACCCCGCTTCCGCAGGACGCAAGGAAGTGACGTTCGGGGATGTCGTCTATCGAATTGGTGACCGTGTACTGCAACTCGTCAATCAGCCGGAAAGTAATGTATTCAACGGCGATATGGGTGAAGTGATTTCAATCTTGAAAGCCAAGGAAACGATTGAAAAGAAAGATTTGATGGTCGTGTCATTTGACGGGATTGAAGTGACGTACGAGAGGTCGGATTTGAATCAGCTGACACTCGCCTATTGTTGTTCCATCCATAAGTCCCAAGGGAGTGAATTCCCTACGGTCATCATGCCTGTTGTGCGAAGTCACCGGAAAATGCTGCGGCGCAATCTCCTCTACACAGGGATCACCCGAGCAAAAAACTTTTTGATCCTTTGCGGCAGCCCTGCCGAATTTGAAGAAGGTATTGCAAGGATGGAAGAACGGGAACGGCAGACTACATTGAAAGAACGTCTTAGAGGTGAAAGTCCAGAGCCCGGAGCAAATGAGGAGCCGATTGAAGCGGAGACACCTCCTTCGGTTATGGTAGAAACTTCTGATGCAAAAGATGATAAAGCGGAGTCGACCATTCAATTGGCACCATCTGCTGCAACAGAGCAGCCTATCCGCCCAGATAAGGAATTGGCGCATGTCCTGTCCATCGAAACAATACTGGATGTCGACCCGATGGTAGGGATGAATGGAGAAAGTCCATATGATTTTTTGCAGAGTGTGGATTGACAACACTTTAGGACTTCCTTATAATCCAAGTATAGCTTGAATACTAAACACATTGATGGAGAAAGTAAGCATGTTGAAGTGTGGAAAGAGAGGCTTCCCCCGGCTGAAAGGAAGCTCACACGTAACTGCTGAAAGCTGCTCCGGAGTGCGGGTGAACCCCGCCGTCTGCCGCGTTATGGCAACTCAAGATGCCGTAATCTACACTTTCGGCAATGAGGGTGGTACCGCGAACAATACTTCGTCCCTTTCCAGGGGCGGAGTTTTTTTATTTTCAGCTAGGTTGATTATTATGACTGCCAGCACCGAAGCATACTTTGAAAAGCTTATATCCAAGGAGGAATTGATGATGAAATCACTGACAGCATCTGAAATACGTAATTTATTTTTAGATTACTTTAAAGCGAAAGGGCACAGTGTTGAGCCTTCAGCACCACTCGTTCCAATCGACGACGCTTCTCTGCTATGGATCAACAGCGGAGTCGCAACGCTTAAGAAATACTTCGATGGACGGGAGGTCCCTGAAAATCCGCGGATTGTCAACGCTCAAAAGTCAATCCGTACGAACGATATTGAAAATGTGGGGAAAACTGCACGCCATCATACATTCTTTGAAATGCTCGGTAACTTTTCAATCGGTGATTATTTCAAAGAAGAAGCGATTTTTTATGCATGGGAA
The DNA here is from genome assembly GCF_050459885.1 of Sporosarcina gallistercoris. Lineage (GTDB taxonomy): Bacteria > Bacillota > Bacilli > Bacillales_A > Planococcaceae > Sporosarcina > Sporosarcina gallistercoris_A. Next base: position 117,489 of record NZ_JBCMNO010000005.1, read on the forward strand.
TTCCTAACACATCCCGATTGGATCGGGTTCAATCCTGATTTGTTATCCATCACCATCCATCCGGAAGACGAAGAAGCATACTCCATTTGGAAAGAAAAGATCGGCTTGCCTGAAGAACGTATCATTCGTTTGGAAGGAAACTTCTGGGATATTGGGGAAGGACCTAGCGGACCGAACTCTGAAATTTTCTACGATCGCGGGCCAGCTTATGGAGATGACTTCTCTGATCCTGAACTCTATCCGGGAGGAGAAAACGACCGTTACCTGGAAATATGGAACTTGGTGTTTTCGGAATTTAACCATAATCCGGACCATACGTATACGCCGCTTCCTAAGAAAAATATTGATACGGGCATGGGACTGGAACGGATGGCTTCTGTCATACAGGAAGTCCCAACCAACTTCGATACAGATCTATTCTTGCCGATCATTAGAGCGGTTGAGAACGTTTCCGGAGAAGCTTATGGCAAAGATGAAGTGAAAGATACAGCGTTCAAAGTGATTGCGGATCACATACGTACCGTTGCGTTCGCAATTGGAGACGGTGCACTCCCTTCGAATGAAGGCAGAGGATACGTACTCAGACGCCTCTTACGCCGTGCCGTCCGATTTGCAAAACAGCTCGGCATCGATCGTCCATTCATGTATGATCTCGTTCCGGTCGTTGCTGAAAAAATGGAGGATTTCTATCCCCAAGTAAAAGAAAAACAGGAATTTATCATGAAAGTCGTTAAAAACGAGGAAGAACGATTCCATGAAACGTTAACAGAAGGCATGAGTATGCTGAGCGGTATATTGGAGAAAGCGAAAATAACTGAAAACCCAACTGTTTCCGGTGCGGACGCATTCCGGCTTTACGACACGTATGGGTTCCCGTTCGAGTTGACAGAAGAATTCGCTGAAGAGGCCGGAGTCGTAGTGGATGAAGCTGGTTTCCGCAGCGAAATGGAAGCACAGCGTAAGCGTGCTAGAAGTGCCCGACAAGATGTGGACTCCATGCATGTTCAGTCCGGGGTTCTTGGTAACGTCCATGAATCCAGTGAATTCATCGGTTATGATCAGTTGGAAAGTGAATCCAAAATTGTTGTTCTTCTAAAGGACGGTGAATTTGCTGAGCGGGCAACGGAAGAAGATGAAATTCAATTCATTTTGGATCGCACACCTTTTTATGCAGAGAGCGGGGGGCAGATAGCGGACAAAGGAATAATAGCAAATGATTCGTTTTCTGCTGAAGTCTTGTCTGTAAAGAAAGCGCCAAATGGACAGCATTTGCATACAGCAGTTGTGCGTTCAGGGGAAGTGACCCCTTCAACCTTTGTGCGCGCACAAGTGAATAAGGAAGATCGTTCCTATACAGTGAAGAATCATACGGCAACACACTTATTGCATAAAGCGTTAAAAACTGTACTTGGAGAGCACGTCAATCAAGCAGGTTCTTATGTTGGTCCAGACCGGCTTCGATTTGACTTCTCGCACTTCGGACAAGTTACAAAAGAAGAGCTGGAGCAAATCGAACAGATGGTAAATGAGAAGATTTGGGAAGATATCGCCGTTTCGATTGAACAAAAAGGCATCGAAGAAGCGAAGGAAATGGGCGCAATGGCATTGTTCGGAGAAAAGTATGGCGATGTTGTACGGGTCGTTTCGGTAGGGGACTACTCTTTGGAATTGTGTGGTGGATGCCACGTTCATTCTAGTGGAGAAATCGGGGTCTTCAAGATTGAATCAGAAGGCGGGATTGGAGCGGGAACTCGACGGATTGAAGCTGTGACTGCTAAGCAAGCGTATCGATCATTTAAGGAAGAAGAAGCTGTTTTAATTGAAGTTTCATCGCTTCTCAAGTCCAATCCAAAAGAACTTGCTACAAAAACTGCTGCTTTCCTGGGCGATTTCAAGGAACTGCAGCGTGAAAATGATTCGTTATCCGCTAAACTCGGGAATAGTCAGCTAATAGATGTATTAGCGCATGCAAAGCAGATTGACGATATGACCGTGATTGCTGCACGCGTTGATACAAAAGACAATAATGCACTTCGCCAGATGATTGACGAATTGAAGCAAAAGGTTGAAAAAGGAGTTATTGTTCTTGGTGCAGCTTCTGAAGGCAAAGTTATGCTTGCAGCAGGCGTAACTGATGATTTAAAAGGTGAGCAGCACGCTGGTAAAATTGTCAGTCATGCGGCCTCTCTATGCGGAGGTAAGGGCGGAGGCCGGCCTGATATGGCGATGGCCGGTGCAAAAGACGTCTCAAAACTTGATGAAGCGCTACTTTCCGTGTATGATTATGTCAAATCTGTTTAACTGAATCCGGCTTCCAGATGTGTGGCTCTCAAGGGCCGCAAAAAAGTCAGCCGATTTGACGAATTGAAAGCGGGGTGTCGATTGTGAATTCATATGACAAAACGATGAAGTTCAATTTTCCTGAGGAATCTATGGAGCAAGAGGTCAAACAGGTGGTGCTCCATGTGTACAAAGCATTAGAGGAAAAAGGATACAATCCGATTAATCAGCTTGTGGGCTATCTGCTCTCGGGCGATCCTGCTTATATCCCACGCCACGAGGATGCACGTAATATGGTCCGTAAATTGGAGCGGGATGAAATTTTGGAGGAACTTGTGAAGTTCTATATCCGTGAAAACGGAGGCAGTAAGAATTGAGAACGATGGGCTTGGATGTAGGATCTAGAACAGTGGGCGTGGCAATCAGCGATGCCATGGGTTGGACTGCTCAAGGAATTGAAACGATCCAAATCGATGAAGAATCAGGTAACTTAGGAATGAAGCGTATTAAGGAACTTGTCAAAGAGTACAACGTCAGTTCTTTTGTAGTCGGTCATCCTAAAAACATGAATAATTCGATTGGCCCTCGTGCCGAGGCTTCTGAGAAGTATGCCCAGCTGCTGAAAAAAAAATTCGAGTTGCCTGCAATCCTCTGGGATGAACGGATGACGACGATGGCTGCTGAGCGGATGCTGATCGAAGCGGATGTAAGCCGTAAAAAACGAAAAACTGTCATTGATAAAATGGCAGCAATCATGATTCTTCAAGGATATCTTGACTCAAAAAATTTATGAGGTGATCAAATGGAACACGGTATGGAAACAATGACAATTGTAGATGAAAAAGGGCAAGAACATGTATGTGAAGTGATTTTTACATTTGAATCCGAAGACTATGGTAAATCATACGTGCTATATCATGTACTAGGTGATGAGCCTGAAAACGAAGATGAAGAAATTGAAATCTTTGCTTCAAGCTTTGTTCCTTCAGAAGACGGTGAAGACGGGGATCTGATGCCTGTTGAGTCTGACGAAGAATGGGAAATGATCGAAGAAGTTTTCGGTACTTTCTTGGACGAGCAAGACGAAGACGAAGAATAAGCCATATGCGCACGTACGGAACGGTGCACACCGTTCCGTTTTTTTCATTGCAAACGATTGGTAGCGTTTAGTTAGCTGGCCCGTGATACAACGAGAAAGAGGTGACCTTCCATATGGCGAAGGGTTCAAAAAAAGATGTGATGTTTGAACGCATGCAAGAACAGAAGAAAGAAGTCAAAGTCGTACGTAAAATTGTCTTTTGGATAGCGATTGCATTGATTCTAGTTGTTGCTGTTGGTGGATTCTTCACTTATCGATACATAAAAAGTGCCCTTGAGCCAATCGAAGCGGAATCCGATAAGACGGTTCAGATTGAAGTTCCTATAGGATCCGGTTTGGATACGATTTCTCAGATTCTTGAAGAGAAAGGACTTATTAAAAACGCGAAAATCTTTAAATATTATGCGAAAGTGAATAACGAATCAGACTTTCAAGCAGGAACTTACGAACTTTCTAAGGCGATGACGCCTGATGAACTTTTGAAGAGTTTGAAAACAGGGAAAGTCTATAGGACTCCTGTATTTTCGATGACGATTCCGGAAGGGTTAACAGTTGAGCAAATTGCAGAACGAATCGCAGCGAAAACAACCGTAACAAAAGAAGAGTTTTTAACTTATATTGATTCAGATGACACCATCATGAATTTGCAAGCTATCTACCCGGAAATAATCACAGATGAAGTGAAAAACGAAAATATTCGACATCCGTTAGAAGGCTACCTATTCCCAGCTACTTATCCATTTTATGAAAAAGAACCAACCGTACAGACTGTGGTTGAAACATTGATAGATGGGACAAAAGCGAATGTTACGCCATATCTAGCGGCACTTGAAGAAGAAAAGAAGTCCGTTCACTGGCTGCTTACATTTGCATCATTATTAGAACGTGAAGCAACGGCACAAGCGGATCGCCAAACGATTGCAAGTGTATTTAACAATCGGTTAAAGGAAGGCATGCCTCTGCAAACGGATCCTACAGTTCTTTACTCATTAGGTGAGCATAAGGATAAAGTGTCTTTAAAAGATCTTGAAGTTAATAATGCGTATAATACGTATCAGAACAAAGGATTGCCTCCTGGTCCAATTGCAGCCCCAGGAGCTGCATCGATTGAAGCAGTCATCGATCCTTCTGATACATCTTATTTCTATTTCCTGGCAGACAAAACTGGGAAAAACCACTTCGCCAAAACATACGATGAACACTTGAAGCTAAAAGCTAAGTACATCGATGGCAAGTAAACTAGCAGGATGGAGTTAGTATGATGACGAATTATGAAACCTATAGATTGAACTTCGAGAAGGAAGTACAACCTCTTATAAAGGAAATGGAAGCGTATGCCGAAAAACAGTTCATACCGATCATGGATCGCATAGGAATCGAAACGTTTATCAGTTTGTTGACTATTCAAAAGCCGACTACATTGCTGGAAATCGGGAGTGCTATCGGATATTCTGCAATTCGTCTTGCACAGGCGGATTCTCAGCTGCATATTGCAACGATTGAACGTGACGAAGAACGACATGCAAAAGCGGTTCACTATATCGAACGCGCTAAGCTCAACGATCGAATTTCTCTGTTTAAGGATGACGCCTTGACTTTGGATACAACATCTCTTCCGTTCGCTTGTTTTGATGCCTGTTTCATAGATGCGGCGAAAGGTCAGTACAAACGTTTCTTCGAGAAGTACGAACCTCTTGTAAAAACAGGTGGTATCATATATTGTGACAATATGTTTATGCATGGACTGGTGTTTCTGGAAGACCAGGAAGTACCTAAACGAAGTCGTACGATGATTCGAAATTTAAAAGCATTTACAAAATGGATAATGGATAATCCTGAGTATGAAACTTCCTTACTTCCTGTAGGAGACGGAATTTTAATCGCTCGAAAAAATTGATGGAATTACACACACTACAGAGGAGGAATTAGGAAGATGGCAACGCAAAAACCATTAATCATTGGCATTGCTGGAGGCTCAGGATCTGGTAAAACAAGTGTTACAAAAAAGATCCATCAAGTTTTTCAAGAGCATTCAGTAGTTGTAATCGAGCAAGATTTTTATTATAAAGATCAGTCTCATCTAGAGTTTGAAGAACGTCTTTCCACAAATTACGATCATCCCCTTGCCTTCGATACGGATTTGTTAATCGAGGATCTGGAAAAACTCCTTATTCGCCAGCCTATCGAAAAGCCGGTTTATGACTATGCTTTGCATACGCGCTCGAATGACAAGATTGCGATCAAACCGAAAGATGTAATCATCCTCGAAGGGATCCTGATCTTGGAAGATAAGCGTCTCCGTAATTTAATGGATATTAAGTTATTTGTCGATACGGACGCGGATTTAAGAATCATTCGAAGGATCTTGCGGGACATCAATGATCGGGGCAGAACAATCGAATCTGTCATTGACCAATACATGAGCGTTGTCCGTCCAATGCACAACCAGTTCATCGAACCTACTAAGCGGTATGCGGACATTATTATCCCTGAAGGTGGTCATAACGAGGTCGCTATCGACTTAATGGTAACGAAAATAAAAACAATTCTTGATTCTGGTAATGATTTGTAATATGATGTTGTCAGATATTCATATAGTAAACACTATGTCGCATACCTTTCTATAAGGAAGGTGCGACATATTATTTTGATGATTTTGCAAATTGAGGAGTGAGGAAATGGTTTCTGAAAAAAAATATCCAATGACTGTTTCAGGTAAACAGAAATTAGAGGATGAACTTGAATTTCTGAAAACGGTAAAACGTAAAGAAGTAGTGGAACGTATCAAAATAGCGCGTAGTTACGGAGATTTGTCTGAGAACTCTGAATATGATTCTGCTAAGGAAGATCAGGCGTTCATCGAAGGGAAGATTTCATCGCTTGAATCTATGATTCGTAATTCAGTTATCATATCAGAAGCGACACGTACTGAAGAAGCGCAGCTAGGCAGCACAGTCACGTTTAAGGAAATCCCTGATGGGGAAGTTGAAACGTATACGATAGTCGGATCCGCGGAAGCTGATCCATTAGAAGGGTTGATTTCAAATGATTCACCCATAGCCAAAGGTATTATTGGCCGTAAAAAAGGGGATCAAGTGAAAATCATAACACCCGGTGGCGAAATGCAAGTTGAAATCACAGAAGTGAAGTAACAGAGAGATGCCGCCTTCAAGTTAAAGGCGGCTTTTTTTGTGAAACATCACGCATGAAGAAACGTCCAATCGTTAGAGACGTGGAACTAAAGGAGATGATTTCAAATGAGTGAACAAAAACCTGAGTTTTCAAGGGTACGTCGGAAACGGCAAAACAATAAAGGAAATAAGATGTTGAACTGGATGATTGCGATTGTTGTTTTGTTAATTGTCCTTGTAGGTGTGAAAATACTTTCAAGTGACAGTGCACCGAAGGAAAAAGAAGTAGCTATAACTGAAACAGCCCCTGACGAAGAAACGGGCAGTACTGAAACGGATACAGGTACTGAAGGATCTGACGGGGATGAGAAAGTGGAGGATTCCGATCAGGGAGCAGATGCTGGCGAGAAGGATTCTTCAAAAGAAGGAACTGTCAGTGACGAATCGGGTGGAGATGAAGAAAGTGATGCATCTTCAAAAAAACCTGAAACTGAGAAAGAGGGAACTGTTACATACACAGCTAGTGAAGACGCCGTTGTTGACGAAACGGTTTCAAATACATCGTGGAAGCCTGTTGGGACGACACAATCAGGTAATCACGTATCACAGTATGATGGTAAGTCAGTGGATTGGCAGGAGAAAAAGAAAGCCTTAGCTTACGCAACGGGCATGACCGAAAACGAGATGATATTTTTGAAGATTAAAAATGGCGGCAGCCCCCAGAAGTCAATTGGGATCGTCACTTCAAAAGACAAAGTGAAAAAATATAGAGTCTATTTGGAATGGGTCGATGGTGAAGGTTGGAAGCCGACACAAATGGATGTGTTGAACACGCTCGACTTTAACTACTAATAGGTCTGTAAAGATTGGAGATATAACGATGAAAGTTGGAATTATTGGAGCGATGGAAGAAGAAGTCACCATCCTCAAAAATCAGTTACAGTCCGCTCGCCATACAATAATCGCGGGTTATGAGTTTAGTGAAGGGACACTTGAAGGCCGTGAAGTCATTCTTGTGAAAAGTGGTATCGGTAAAGTGAATGCTGCGGTGGCGACTACGTTACTGCTACAGCTATTCAAGCCGGATGCAGTGCTGAATACAGGTTCCGCAGGCGGAATCGGTGAAAATTTGGAAGTCGGCACAGTTGTGTTATCGAGTGATGTTATACATCACGACGTCGACGTCACTGCATTTGGATATGCACTTGGCCAAGTTCCGGGCGGGCCAGCCACATACGTCGCGGACGCAACGCTTCTGCAAGTTGCTTCAAAGGCAGTTGAGGATGTCGGGAAGCACGCGCATGCTTCAGGCTTAATCGCTTCGGGAGACGTGTTTATGAGTGACCCTACCCGTGTATTGAAAGTGAAGCAGCTATTTCCCGGTCTTATCGCTGCAGAGATGGAAGCTGCTGCAGTCGCCCAAGTGTGTCACGAATTCAAGGTGCCTTTTGTTGTCATAAGAGCACTATCCGATATTGCTGGGAAAGAGTCATCTTTGTCGTTTGACGAATTTCTTCCGGCAGCGGCACAACATTCTTCAGAAGTTGTTCTTCAAGTCATCTCGAAACTTTGATGAATTCGTGGTAAACTGGTGATACGTTAGTAAAACCTAATTCATGGAGCGAGGAGGCAACTAGTATGTTACTTTTAATGTTAGGCGCATTTATCGTCACGACCGCTCTTACAGGCGTGATCTACTTTGAAGTGAAAGCTGATTGAAGCTGATCAGTGTAGACGTCTCCAGCGAGGGTACGAATGCTGGAGATGTCTTTTTTTCTTTGGGGATTCTTGTTATTTGGAGTCTTGTTCGCGTTTGAACAACTGATACAATTTGACAATCGCCCTTTTTTCAATTCTTGAGACATAACTGCGAGAAATTTGAAGCTGATCTGCAATTTCTTTTTGAGTCATCGGTTTGTCATTTAACAAGCCGAAACGTTTTTGAAGAATCTCGAGTTCACGTCCTTCTAGTTTGTGCAAGTGACGATAAAGTCGCTCTTTCCGTTCATTCAATTCGGCTTGGTCATGAGGAGATTCTTCGTCAGTTTGGAGGAGATCTGCAATTTCTAATGACTGACCTTCACTGTCTGTGCCGATCGGTTCGTATAAAGAGATATCTTTCTGAGTTTTTTTCTGAGTGCGCAAAAACATTAAGATCTCGTTTTCGATACAACGGGCTGCATACGTTGCAAGTTTTGTTTTACGATCCGGTGTGAAGCTGGCTATGGCTTTCATGAGACCGATTGTGCCAATCGAAATGTAATCGTCAAGCTGTTCATGCTTAGGGTGGAACTTCTTGACGATATGGGCAACGAGCCTCATATTGCGCTCGATCAGTTCATCACGGGCATCTTCGTCCCCTTGGGCTAAACGTTCGAGACAATCGGCTTCTTCCGCTTTAGATAGGGGGCGTTTAAACGCCTGACCTCGAATGTATCCTAAAACTGCTGGAATTTCGAGCCATAGTTGGACGATCGCCATCACTAAGCCGCTCAATTGATCCACCTCCTGTGTCGTTGTCTGACATCCTATGCGGTATTCAGATGGCGTATCACCGCTGATTTTGGCGGACAGGCAGTTTTTGAGTAGCAAGGCTGTCTTCAGTTAGTCAGCAAGTATTTGAGCATGGATATGGTATAATAAGTGCGAATCAGCACAGTAATGGAGTGGATAGGATGTACAATATTTTCTTGCCGGATGAATATGTTAAAGATGTTTATCAGCTTTCGCCATCTGATTTTATAAATAAAGGCATTAAGGGGATCATTACAGACCTCGACAATACGCTTGTCGCTTGGGATCGTCCTGATGCAACTCCGGAAATTGCTACTTGGATTAAAGATATGCAAGATGCCGGTCTTCAAGTAACGATATTATCGAACAATAATGAGCTTCGTGTAAAAGCATTTTGTGATCCGATTGAAACACCATTCATCTTTTCCGCGAGAAAACCTTTGTCTAAAGCGTTTAAAAAAGCGCTCACACAGATGGAACTCCAAAAAGAGGAAGTTGTGATGATAGGGGATCAGCTAATGACGGATATTCTTGGGGGCAATCGATTCGGATTGCATACAATTCTGGTTGTACCCGTTGCGAGTTCTGATGGCGTCATGACGAAATTCAATCGTCAGCTGGAACGTCGTATAATGAAAACGCTGAAACGAAAAGGAATGATTTCTTGGGAGGAATAGATTTGGAACTCACTTGCATTGGATGCGGTATTGCCATTCAAACGGAAAACCCTGCAAAAGAAGGATATGCACCACCCGCTTCACTAGAAAAGGAGGAGGTTATTTGTCAACGTTGTTTCCGATTGCGGAACTACAATGAACTCCAGCCCGTCTCCCTATCGGGGGATGATTTCCTAGCAATTTTAAACGGTATCGGTGACCGGGAAGGTCTAGTCGTCCTTGTAGTTGATATCTTTGATTTCAATGGCAGCTGGATACATGGTCTTCAACGCTTTGTCGGTAAAAAAGATATTGTTTTGATTGGTAACAAAGTGGATGTGCTGCCGAAATCGGTGAATCGCAATAAGCTGATCAATTGGATGAAGGAACAATCCGCTAAACTTGGTTTGAAACCTGTAGACGTGATGCTGGTATCTGCGGTGAAGGGACAAGGTGTCCCTGAAGCATTAGAAAGAATTGATGAGTTGCGTAAAAGACAAGACGTATATGTAGTGGGATGCACAAATGTCGGAAAGTCCACATTTATCAATAGGATCATCAAGCAAGCTACAGGTATTGGAGAAGTGATTACGACTTCTCATTTCCCGGGCACGACTTTAGATCTTGTTGAAATCCCACTGGATGACGGAAAAGCGATTTATGACACACCGGGTATTATTAATAGCCATCAGATCGCCCACTATTTAGATCCGAGCGAACTGAAAGCCATCACTCCTAAAAAGGAGATCAAACCGAGGATCTTCCAGTTGAATGCAGAGCAGACGCTTTTCATCGGTGGCTTAGCCCGCTTTGACTTCATGAAAGGTGAGCGTTCGTCGTTTAACGTATACACTGCAAACGCACTTCCGCTCCATCGGACAAAGCTTGAAAATGCAGCTGCATTATACGAAACACATTTCGGTGACATGCTGTCTCCGCCAGGCAAACAATCTTTGGAGTCATTCCCTGAACTGATACGCCATGAGTTTTCTGTCAAAAAGGCAAAGACGGACATTGTCATTTCAGGTCTAGGTTGGATTACAGTTCAGCACCCTAATGTAGTAGTGGCTGTTCATGCTCCTCGCGGCGTTGACGTCGTCTTACGCCCGTCACTAATCTAACAAGGGGGAATTCACGATGAAAAAATGGTTTGCGGTCATTGGAGACCCGGTTGCACAATCGATGTCTCCTGGTATGCACGATTACTGGCTCCGGGAAAATGGGATCGATGCCGCATATCTACCCATTCATGCGAAATCCGAAAATCTGCAGGCCGTTACTGAGAGCTTGAAATCATTAGGCTGTAGTGGTTGGAATGTGACGGTGCCGCATAAAAGTGATATACTCCCTTTTCTAGGCAGTGTCGATGATGCAGCTGCACTTATGGATGCGGTCAATACTGTAGTGATTGAGGAAGAAGGCTCATTAGTTGGGTATAATACGGATGGACCCGGTTTTGTGCGTGCACTGGAAGAAAAGTATGGCGATGACCGTAAAGCAGATGAGATATTAATCATTGGAGCTGGCGGCGCCGCGAAGGGGATTGCTTTTGCACTACGCAGTGCTGGATACGGACCGATTACGTTCACCAATCGCACAATGGCGAATGCTGAGGAGTTAAGTGAACGATTATCTGATTCTAGTTGTATAACGATCGCCGAAGCAGAGCGGCAACTTGCACGTTACGGAATCATTATTCAAACGACTTCTGTAGGAATGGCGTATTCCTCTGAGGGCATGCCTCTGGAACCTTTAAATATTGCACCGGGAACCGCCGCCATTGATATTATCTATAATCCTCTGGAAACGGAATTTTTAGCAACTGCCCGGAAAAATGGAGCAGAAACAGCAAATGGGATTGGTATGTTTGTCCACCAAGGAGCACTTGCTTTTGAGAAATGGACAGGCATTCGCCCAGGTACTGTTGAAATGATGGAACGACTTACACAACAATTGGAGGATCAACATGCTGACAAGTAAACAAAAGAGCTATTTACGTAGTGAAGCGCATCACTTACAACCTATATTTCAAATTGGTAAGAGTGGTTTGACGGACGCAATCATAAAACAAATTGAAGAAGCATTAGAAGCTAGAGAACTGATTAAACTATCTGTACTGCAAAATTGTGAGCAGGACAAAGAAGAGATTGCTGACATTCTGGGGCAGCAGGCTGGATTCGAAGTTGTCCAAATCATTGGCAAAACGATTGTTCTTTATAGAGAGTCAACGGAGAAGAAGAAGATCGTTTTACCATAAGGAGTGAAGACATGCGGAAAATCGGGATTCTTGGCGGTACGTTTAACCCGCCGCATATCGGACATCTCATTATGGCAAGTGAAGTGCGAGAAGCACTTGGATTGGAAGAAGTGTGGCTTATGCCGACAGCAATTCCTCCGCATAAGAAATTGCCTGATACTGCCACATCCAGTCAGCGTCTTGCGATGACGGAGCTGGCAGTGCAAGGAAACCACTATCTACGCAGTTGTGATGAAGAAGTGCGTTTCGGGGGCGTTTCTTATACGCTCGATACAATGCAGCGTCTACTTGCAAAAGAACCGGATACCGAATTTTATTTCATAATCGGCGGAGATATGGTGGATTCTTTGCATACTTGGTACAAAATCGACGAACTGATCAAGATGGTTCGTTTTGTCGGTGTCCAGAGACCGGGTACTTTGCGTATAACGGACTTTCCAATTATCTATGTAGACACGCCGTTAATTGATGTCTCTTCCACTCTCCTTAGAGCAAAATATGCATCACATAAAACGACTGCCTATTTATTACCGAGGGGTGTGGATGACTATATACGTCAGGAGGGCTTATATGGAACCTGCTAACCTTATTCAGGAATTGCAAGAGCGGATGCCCCATCAGCGTTTCCAGCACGTGTTACGTGTGACTGAGACGGCTAGATCACTTGCTGGAATGCATGGCGAGTCGGTTGAAGAAGCAGAAACGGCTGCTCTATTTCATGATATTGCGAAATTCATGGATACCGAGGAAATGCAGAAACTTTTAATGGCACATCAAGAAAATCCAATGTTATTTGACTTCCATAAAGAGCTATGGCATGCCCCTGCAGGAGCTATCATAGCCCGTGAAGAGTTCGGAGTGCAGAGCGAAGACATTTTAAATGCAATTCGCTTCCACACGACTGGCAGAGCAAATATGTCCAATCTGGAAATGATTTTGTATATTGCAGATATGACAGAACCTGCCCGGAACTTTCCCGGGATTGACGAATTGCGTCATTCTGCAGAAGGCTCGTTACACCAAGCAATGCGGGCATGCATTACGCATAGTATTACATACTTAATTGGAAAACAGGTACCAGTATACCCGGACTCGATTGAGTGCTACAATTATTTTGTGAAGTGAAAGGAAAGTGAAACAATGCCAACATTATTAGAAGTAACATTTAAAGCAGCTGACGACAAACGTGCAGAAGACATTGTCGTACTAAATATGGAAGGCGTCTCTTTAATTGCAGACAACTTTGTAATCTGTCATGCGAACTCTGAGCGTCAAGTGCAAGCCATTGCTCGCGAAATTGCGGACAAAGCCTCTGAAGAAAATTATGAAGTAAAACGGATCGAAGGAATGGATTCAGGCCGCTGGGTACTGGTGGACCTTGGGGATGTTGTTGCCCACATATTCCACAAAGACGAGCGCGGCTTCTATAACTTGGAACGGCTTTGGGGCGATGCTCCGATGATCGAAGTTGGAGACAGCTCAGTCCAATGATGTATGCTCAATTTGCGTCTGTATACGATGAGCTGATGTTAGATATTCCATATCCGGCATATGTCGACTTAGTGGATACAGCGTTACATGGGTTATCAGGTAAAAAGATCCTGGATGTCGCTTGCGGCACCGGGATTCTTTCCGTTCTTCTTGCCGAAAGAGGGGCAGACGTCACGGGAATTGATTTGTCTAAAGAGATGCTTGCTGTCGCTAGAGATCGGGCAAGTGAGCGTTTTCCATCTATTGAATTTTTACATCAGGCTATGCAGCACTTGAGTGTATCTGGACAGTACGATGCGGCAGTGATTCCGATTGATTCACTGAATTACCTGGAAAACGAGCACGATGTGAAACAAACATTCAAAAAGGTACATGAGGCGCTTCGTCCAGGTGGGGTGTTCCTGTTCGATGTCCATTCCACATACAAAACGGATGTACTTTTCATGGAAAGTCCATTCACCTATGATAGTAAGAAGATATCGTACATATGGGAGACGGAAGAAGGGGAAGAACCTCATTCTATTCACTCGGAACTCGCCTTTTTCGTACGTGAAGAAGATGACCGTTATACTCGTTTTGACGAAGTCCATTATCAACGGACGTTTCCGGTCATGACATATGTAGAATGGCTGGAGCAAGCAGGATTTTCTGTGGAACGAATTTTTGCGGATTGGTCGGATGAAGCACCAGAAGAAGAGAGTGAGCGAATATTTTTTCAACTCCGTAAATAACTGTACCGCTTCCTTTGATTATGCGGTATAGTATAGGGGACTCCATGCATCAGCATGTCAAAGAAAGGGTGAAATAGTCTGTTTTCTGAATTGATCTTTGGAAAATGGCGGAAGTTCACCACTCCTCTTGCAATAGCGGCAGTTATCTCTGCCTTTTTGTTCTTTCCCCGAGGACAAGGAGATGACGAGCTTCTCCCTGATGAAAGTTTGTACGACTCACTTGAAATGCCGTCTGAAAATGAAGTGATAGAAGAGGCTTCTGAACCTGTCATCCAGCCTCCCCAAATTATTGTCGTAGATGTGAAAGGTGCTGTTCTGCATCCTAATGTGTATACACTACAGGAAGGACAGCGTCTGATTGACGCCATAACGGCAGCAGGAGGTTACACGTCTGACGCAGACAGCAGACTTCTCAATCACGCACAGCGTCTGACTGATGAGGCGGTAATCTATGTGCCGCTGGTTGGTGAAGAGCTGCCTGTATTCGAATCGTCCACAGTTGAAGAGACCGGTTCAAGTGAATCGGGTTCGATATTAGTTAATATTAACATTGCGGATGAGACTCAGTTGATGACCTTAACGGGAATCGGGCCGTCTAAGGCCGCAGCTATCATCAAATATCGAACCGAACAAGGTGCATTTCAAACAAAAGAGGATTTAACGAAGGTTTCGGGTATCGGCGAAAAGACATTTGAAGCTTTGTCCGATGCGATTACCGTTAAGTGAACGGACATGTCATCACAATGTAAAGTACGGAGGGGAATGTATGGAGAGAATTACATGGGAACAGTTTTTTATGGCGCAATGCAGCCTGCTTGCTGTTCGAAGTACGTGCACACGGCTGGCTGTAGGCGCAGTCATTGTACGGGACAATCGAATTATTGCTGGAGGGTATAACGGATCTGTATCTGGCGGTGATCATTGCATCGACAAAGGATGCTATGTTGTTGACAATCATTGCATCCGTACGATTCACGCGGAAATGAATGCTCTTTTACAATGCGGTAAATACGGGATTCCTGCTGCAGGTTCCACGTTATATGTGACGCATTTCCCTTGTTTGCAATGTTCAAAAGCGATTATTCAAGCTGGTATTTCCAAGGTCTATTACGGTACGGATTATCGCAATAGTGAGTATGCAATTGAATTGTTTAAGCATGCAGGAATTGACGTCGAACATATTCCATTTGATGGACGCACCTTGGATTTCGAGAAAGCTTCTAAGGAGAAACTGTTTAACGATATGCTGCAAACAATGCAACAGATGGATGTTCCAGAAAACGACCTGAAAAGTTTTTCGGAACGTGCACAGAAGCTATTCGGAAACTAATACCGAAAACTCGCTTGATATACTGGACAATTTCAGTAACCGTATCAGCTATGGCTGCATACGGTCCTACTGGATTGTTATGGTTCAACATCCTTCTGCTTCCCCTCATTCTGACTAGAAAAAAAGACTTCCCCAATTTACTCATACTGCTTGCAGTCAGCTCGCTTTCTTATTACTACTTCGTAAATTATATATCCACACACACACCTATTCAGACCGACGAACCTATAATACAGTCTTTGCAATGGACGGAAGCTGTCAAAATTGATGGCGGTAAAGTGAAAGGTTTTGCAAAAAAC
The DNA here is from genome assembly GCF_050459885.1 of Sporosarcina gallistercoris. Lineage (GTDB taxonomy): Bacteria > Bacillota > Bacilli > Bacillales_A > Planococcaceae > Sporosarcina > Sporosarcina gallistercoris_A. Next base: position 133,277 of record NZ_JBCMNO010000005.1, read on the forward strand.
TCTGATGGAATAGCATATTACGTCATATACTCTATCGAAAGTGAACAAGAAAAAAATCGTCTGCTGGAAATTCACTTGGCAGGCAGGAGGGTTTCCGTACAAGGGACACTTGAACTTCCAGAACCTCCTGCACATGAGTTTTCATTTAATATGGCTTCTTATCTCCGTATGAATGGTGCCTCCTTTCTCTTCCGTGCAACACAAATGTCTGTACACGGAAGAGTGGATCGGCCATGGACTCGATTAGCAGAGAGACGAACTGCTGTTAACAATCACATTAAGAACGCGTTTCCCGTTTCCTTGCAAACAGAAGCTGAAGCATTACTTATAGGTGATCGGAGCGGCATGGATGCGGAACTATCATCTGAATATAGGAAACTGGGCATCACCCACTTGTTCGCAATCTCTGGACTTCATGTTGGTCTATTAACGGTTATGCTCCGTATCATGGCAAAACGGTTACGCGTCCGCATTGAGACGATCGATGCGATCTTGCTATTCCTCTTACCTTGCTATGCGCTGATCGCAGGAGGCGCGCCTTCAGTCTGGCGTGCCGTTTCCGTGACGATGCTGTTGCTTGTATCAGCAACCGGAAAATTGAAATTGAAAATGGACGACGCGTTAGCGCTGAGTGCGATAGGGTTTATCGTGATTAAGCCATATGTGCTGTTTCAACCAGGATTTCAGCTTTCCTATATGGCTGCTTTCTCGTTGCTGTATTCTGCGTCTTATCTGCAGAAACAACAATCGGTTCTTGCAATTTCCGCAAGTGTCACAGCGATTACACAAGTGGCGCTTGCGCCGATCTTATTAGTTCACTTCTATGAATTATCACTGTCGTCCTTTCTTGTGAATTTAGTATACGTCCCTTTGTACTCGATAATCATTCTGCCGAGTAACATTGTATTACTGTTCGTGTCATTCCTTTCTCATGCAGTTTCAGCACCTTTGTTCTACATATATGAACCGTTCCGTAACACCGTCTCAACCGCTACCAGTTGGTTGGCTGACATACCTTGGCAAGTCTGGACCGCCGGTAAACCGGAAACACCATGGTTGATAGGCATGTGTCTGAGCATTGCGTGTGCCTTTCTCGTGATCGAACGGTGGAATAGGAAACTAGTAGGACTTGTAATTGTCCTCGTTCCAGCGATTCTTTTTCATATCAAACCGTATATGGATTCCACTACGTATGTTTCTTTTTTGGATGTCGGACAAGGAGACAGCATCGTAATTGAACTCGGTTATCGCAAAGGAGTATATGTGATCGATACTGGAGGGTTTGTCTCAATCGGCCCACCAACATGGAAAACCCCTGAGAAACAATTTGAAGTAGGCAGACAGATTGTGGTCCCCTATTTAAAAGGAAAGGGGATCAGCACGATAGACAAGTTAATCATTTCCCATGCTCACGATGATCATATGGAAGGATCGGAGGAAGTGCTCCAAGAACTCAGGGTCAAGGAGGTCCATGCCCCTGTTGGAAGTTTGATAGAAGAAAATATGATTCCTCTGTTAGGGGAAGCACAGCGTAAAAAGATACAGGTCCTTAGCATGCGGGCGGGAGAGGGGTGGAGAACCGATCGAACGGAATTTACGTACGTATCGCCATTCGATGAAGAATACTCACATAATGACAGTTCACTCGTATTACTGATGAAAAATGATTATGGCTACTTGTTATTCACGGGTGATTTGGAAATGAAGGGAGAACAGAAGATCATTCAGAAATACAAAAAGACAGCACTTACACCGCTTATTTTGAAAATCGGTCACCATGGAAGTAAGACCTCGACAACGGAAGAGTTCTTAAACTTGTTGCAGCCCGACTTCGCGGTCATTTCTGTTGGTCGCAATAACCGGTATGGACATCCTCATGATGAGGTCGTAGAACGTCTTTTAACTCGAAATGTAAAAGTGTTTTCAACAGCCGAGCATGGAACTGTCATCTTGCACATAGATGGAGATACGTTAATACCAACGTTTACAAGATAAAAAAGAAAGACTCCAAATTGTGGAGTCTTTCTTTGTTCAGCTATTGTCTGATCAGCGTGCAGCGACTTCGACAATCGTAGCAATTACCCAAATTAAAGAGAAACCTACGAAAGATACAATGAAGCCAACACCTGAGTCAAGAAGATCGTTACGTTTGGACTGGACGTCCTTTTCGAATTCGTTCATTGCTACACCTCCTGATTCAACTTCAAGTATAGAACAAAGGAACTTAAAAATCCACAGTAAAACAGAGATATGGCAATTGCGTTTCAATTTGTCACAAATTCTCCATACACAACATCTGTCATGTATAATTAGAATTAGCGAATGAGGTGATTGACTATGGTGTCAGCAGCATGGAAAGAAATAAGAAAAAATCCGGAACAGCCTGTTTATTTATTAACAGGAACTGAGCTGTATTTGTTACAGCAGACATTGGCTAAAATCATTACTGAAATGCCTGGTATAGAGCATCAGGATATCATGTACTTCGACATGGAGGAAACATCCGTCGATCGTGTAATCGAGGAGGCGGATACGCTCCCTTTCTTACAAGAACGAAAGGTGATTGTCGCTAAAAATGCATCGTTCCTAAAAGCGAAAGAGCGAGGAAAAGAAAAGATCGAGCACCCGCTTGATCAACTTGAAGCATGGCTGCAAAATCCCTCGCCGACAGCGACGGTTATTTTTACGGCACCTTATGAAAAATTGGATTCCAGGAAAAAAATCACGAAAATGATGACGTCAAAAGCAATTGTCATTGAAGCGAATAAGCTGTCTGGGACTGACCTGACAGTTTGGGTGCAGCAGCAAGGGACGGCTTTCGGAGTGGTGATAGATAGGGATATAGCTGACTACCTCGTGGAAACAACGGGGGAGAATATGATGCAGCTGTCTAAAGAACTTGAGAAACTTGCTTCTTATTTAGGGGAGGCAGGGATGGTTACAAGAGAAGTAATTGATAATTTGGTTCCAAGATCTCCGGAAACAGAGATTTTCAGACTAACGGATACTTATATTGCTGGAAATCGAGCGCAAACGTTGGCGATGTATCACGATCTATTGAGAAGTGGCGAAGAACCGATTGCTATGACTTCGTTAATAGCCGGTCAAGTCCGTCTCATGTTGCATGTGGGAACGTTAAAGAGAAAAGGGTACCATCAACAACAAATTGCCAGTGCACTCAATGTGCATCCATACCGTGTGAAATTAGTCATGAATAATCGAAACAGTCCTTCAGAACAACGGTTATTGCGAGTATTGAATGAACTCGCGACGATCGATTTGAAATTGAAATCCACTTCCGGAAGCCGGGAAAGGGTCCTCGAACTGTTTTTCATGGAAAAACTATAACAAAAAAAGCTGCCCGTCATTGACGGACAGCTTTTAAAATTACAAAGCTTTTTTTGTAAGACGTGCTTTTTGACGTGCAGCTGTATTTTTATGGATAAGGCCTTTGCTGGCAGCAGTGTCCAATGATTTAATAGCAGCGCGCTTCAATTCCTCTGCATTGTCAGCTTTGTTGTCGATTGCAACATCAGCTTTACGCAAAGCAGAACGCATTGCAGACTTTGTGCGTGAGTTTTGTTCGTTAGTCGCGTTGCTCTGCTTAACGCGTTTGATTGCACCTTTAATGTTTGGCATTTCATTCACCTCCAGAAATCAGGTAAGAAGAGTGTTTCCACGATCTCTCGGATATCTCTTTATAACAAAAATAATTTTATCAAACTCAGGCCATTTATGCAACAACTAAACGCAGATAGGAAGAATCTCCTGTCAAAAAAACGACAAAGCATAAAAAGTAACCATCACGTACACACTTGTAAAAGAGGTGATGATCATGGAAAACTACGACTTTTATAGGACGGATCTAGTCGTTGAGAGTGAAGAGATGGTGAGACACCGAACTTCAGAGGAAAAAGAAAAACTCGATGAGTCAGCTGGTATTCAGTTCAACGAAGAAAAAAAGGACAGAACGATTTTAACTACAGTAGTTGTCGACGGAGAAGGGGAGAAACGGATAGGGAAGAAAAAGGGGACGTACATTACGCTGACAGACCCCTTGTTACATGCAGATGACCATGCAGGGTTAAAGAAATTAGCGAAAATGATGACACAGCAGCTGAAAAAATTGACAGAGCCTTTGCAGTTGAAGGAAGATAGTAAACTTTTATTCATAGGACTTGGTAACAAAGACGTAACTCCGGATGCGGTTGGTCCGTTGACAATGGAGCGTCTTAACGCAGTTGTACCTGATTACTATAAAGAGGATGGCGCTGATGTATTTGTATATTCACCAGGTGTGACGATTCAAACAGGATTGGAAACAGCAGACTTTATAAAAGCGGTCGTGGACGTGGTTCATCCGGATTTACTCATAGTCATTGATGCCCTTGCCGCACGCGACAGTTCGAGATTATGCAGAACCATCCAACTCACAGACACCGGAATCCACCCGGGTTCTGGTGTGGGAAATAGCCGCAAAGAAGTGTCACAAGAAACGTTAGGCGTGCCTGTTATAGCAATTGGTATCCCGACGGTAGTGGATGGTCCTGTACTGATAGCGGACGCAATTGATACGTTATTCGGATATATGGCCGCTAAAATCGAAGAAGAAAGCAAACCGTCTTCACGACTTTCAGTTACACCGTGGCTCCATTCCGATACTAAAAGTGCTGATCGGCAAAACTTAGTGCCGGTGTTTGGGGATTGGGCCTCGTGGCCTCACGAAGAGCGTGTCCAATTATTTGAAGAAGTCCTGTCCAACCATCAGTTGAAAACGTTCATTTCACCTAAAGAAATCGATAGCTGGGTACAACATTATTCCGCAGCCCTTTCGACTTCCCTTAGCTGCTGGATACGTAATATTAAACAGAGTTCTTGACTTGCGTCTTTCTGCATATAGTAGCGGAGACGGGGGGATGACTCTTGAAAAAAACACTGAAAATCTGGACTCTTGCTGTACTTATCCTATTTCTATTTCCAATCCTGCTGCAATTGCTTCCCGCGAAACAATCGGACAGTTCATCCGTAATGCTGAAACAAAAGGCATATATTGTTTACGCATCCAATGTACTCGAAGCACCAAAACCTTCAAGTGATAAGAAAGTATTGATCCATTTTACACATTCTGAAGAAGCTTATGAGCCGATTACTCTCGCTAATGACGGAAAAGTTGCGGTTTCTCACAAATCGGAAAACATCACGAAATTAGGAGAGAAACTTCAATTGCAGTTTGCTGCATTTGGGATCGAAGCCGATTTGCTACCAGTTGATATTCAAAAGGTGATGGCGAAAAAGGGAATCCCTTATCATCGATCCTATAAAGCGATTCGTCCTTATTTACAGGAATCACTTGCAAACAAAACCTACGATATCGTATTGGATATTCATCGTGACTCTGTGACTGCGGACAAAACCACAGTTACTGTGGATGGAGAGCGATATGCCAAAATAGCATTTGTCATCGGCAAAGAACATAAGAATTATTCTAAGAACTACGAAGTAGCTAAGCGGTTAAATGGGCATTTGGAAGCCCGAGTACCGGGGATCACACGCAATATTCTTGTTAAAGGGGGCCCGGGGGTGGATGGAAAGTACAATCAGGACCTCCATCCTGGCTTGGTTCTCGTGGAACTTGGAGGAATCGGAAATACCGAAGAAGAATTGAATCGGACGATTTCTGTAATCGCGGAAGCGGCTGCTTCGTCATTTGCAGATGAATAAATGGATGGAATCGAGAAAGCATGAGAATAAGTACGGGTATAGAAAGGGAAGCGTTTCCAGCTTCCCTTTTTTTGCGTTTTTCTTGGAAACATGGAATTAATACGGAGGTAAAAGGAAATGTGTAACACCCCAGCCCGGTTTCTGCTATAATTCATACTAGCCGAATTAGGAGTGAAAATTATGATGAATCATCAACAGAAATTGGATAGACAGAAAAACATACGGAACTTTTCAATCATCGCTCATATTGATCACGGGAAATCCACTCTCGCAGATCGCTTGCTTGAAAAAACTGAGACGATATCTGCGCGTGAGATGAAATCCCAAACCTTGGACTCGATGGATCTTGAACGTGAGCGAGGAATCACCATTAAACTGAATGCGGTACAGATTTCATATACTGCTAAAAATGGGGAAGATTATACTTTCCACTTGATTGATACACCAGGACACGTCGACTTTACGTACGAAGTATCCCGCAGCTTAGCAGCATGCGAAGGGGCAATCCTTGTAGTGGATGCTGCTCAAGGTATCGAAGCGCAGACGCTTGCAAATGTATACTTAGCTCTGGATAATGACTTGGAAATCATCCCGGTTATCAACAAAATCGATTTGCCGGCAGCTGATCCTGAACGTGTGAAAGACGAAATCGAAAATGTAATCGGCATCGATGCATCAGAAGCAGTCTTGGCATCAGCAAAAGCAGGAATAGGAATTGAAGAAATCCTTGAACAAATCGTTGAAAAAGTACCAGCTCCAACAGGTGACCCGAGTGCGCCTCTGAAGGCATTGATATTTGACTCCCATTACGATCAATATAAAGGGGTCATCGTCAATATTCGAATCATGGAAGGTTCCGTTAAACCAGGAGACACCATTCGAATGATGGCAACAGGCAAAGAATTCGAAGTCGTCGATCTCGGAGTCTTCACTCCGAAGATTTCACCGCGTGACGAATTGACTGTAGGAGATGTTGGCTATTTGTCTGCGGCTATAAAAACAGTCGGGGATACACGGGTGGGTGATACGATAACACTTGCAGAGAACCCAGCAGACAAAGCTTTAGAAGGGTACCGTAAGATGAACCCTATGGTGTTCTGCGGACTGTATCCGATTGATACATCCAAGTATAACGACCTCCGTGAAGCACTTGAAAAACTGGAGCTGAATGACTCGGCTTTGGAATATGAAGCAGAAACTTCACAAGCACTCGGCTTCGGCTACCGTTGTGGGTTTTTAGGACTCCTTCATATGGAGATCATACAAGAGCGGATTGAAAGAGAGTTCAATATCGATCTAATCACAACGGCACCAAGCGTAATCTACAATGTTGTCTTGACGGATGGCAGTGAAATGAAAGTGGACAATCCTTCCATGATGCCGGATGCTCAAAAAACGGAATACGTAGAAGAACCTTATGTGAAAGCATCGATTATGGTACCGAATGACTATGTCGGTGCAGTCATGGAACTCTGCCAGAAAAAACGCGGGAACTTCTTAACAATGGATTATATGGATTCTTCCCGTGTCAATATTATTTATGAACTGCCATTGGCTGAAATCGTCTATGATTTCTTCGACCAGTTGAAATCGGGGACAAAAGGGTATGCATCGCTTGACTACGAATTGATCGGGTATAAGAAATCGAAACTGAATAAAATGGATATTCTGTTGAACGGGGAAACTGTGGATGCGTTAAGCTTCATCGTACACCGTGATTTTGCTTACGATCGAGGGAAAGCCATTGTTGAAAAGTTGAGATCCTTAATTCCGCGTCAGCAGTTCGAAGTTCCCGTTCAAGCTGCAATCGGACAAAAAATCATCGCACGTTCAACAATTAAGTCCATGGGGAAAAATGTTCTTGCAAAATGCTATGGAGGAGACATTTCCCGAAAAAGAAAACTTCTTGAAAAGCAAAAAGAAGGTAAGAAAAAGATGAAACAAGTAGGATCTGTAGAAGTGCCTCAAGAGGCGTTCATGGCAGTACTGCGTATGGACGAGGAATAATTGAACGACAAGCTGCACAAACAGAGGGCGTATAGCCCTCTGTTTGGCGTTTACAGGAGGGAAAGCAACTAATGAGAGGTATATACATCCACATCCCATTCTGCCACCAGATCTGCCACTACTGCGATTTCAATAAAGTTTTTTTTGAAAACCAGCCAGTGGATGAATACATTGAAACGATAGACCAAGAGCTGACGCTATTAAAACAAAGTGGAACCGATTTCACTAAAATCGAAACAGTCTTCTTTGGAGGAGGAACTCCTACAGCGCTGACTGCAAAACAGTTAGATCGATTACTTGAGATTGTCCATAGTCACGTAAACGTGAACCGTCTATCTGAGTTTTCAACTGAAGCGAATCCCGATGAGTTAACACAAGATAAGTTGACTGTCTTGAAAAATGGACAAGTCAAGCGGCTAAGTCTCGGTGTTCAGTCATTCGATGAAGAGCTTCTGACAAAAATCGGACGCTCCCACAGCCCGCAACAAGCGATTGACGTCGTGAATAATGCTAGACAAGCCGGCTTTGACAATATTAGTATCGATCTCATATATGCATTACCCGGCCAAACCCAAGTTCAATGGAAAAACACATTGGACCAAGCATTGGCTCTTGAGCTCCCCCACTATTCAGGATACTCGCTGATTGTAGAGCCGAAAACAGTGTTCTATAATTTGATGAACAAAGGACGACTGCCGCTGCCAGGAGAAGATGAAGAGACCGTCATGTTCGATGAACTCATAAATAGGATGGAGCAGGCAGGAAGATTGCAATATGAAATCAGTAACTTCGCAACTCCTGGGCAAGAATCCATCCATAATATGATCTATTGGGAGAATGATGAATACGCGGGAATCGGAGCAGGTGCACATGGCTATCTTAACGGTGTGCGTTATGCCAATATCGCACCGCTCAAACGCTATATGGAGCATGTGAAAACCGGGCAACTGCCGAGGATAGAAGAAAATACTGTAACTCCTAAAGAAAGAATGGAGGAAGAAATGTTCCTCGGGCTTCGAAAAATAGAAGGAGTCTCAATCAAACTTTTTGCAGAAAAATTCGGGGTCTCAATGGAAGAGAGATATGGAGCGGTCATCCAGGATCTGATCCGAAAAGACTTGCTAGAACTGCATGAGAACCGAATTCGCCTCACGCGAAGCGGTCTATTCAAGGGGAATGAAGCTTTTCAGCAATTTCTTGGGTGAAAACGATTCAAATGTTTGACACTGTCCTTTTGATTTGATAAATTATGAATAGTATTAGCACTCATTAATAAGGAGTGCTAACAGGAGTGATGATTATGTTGACAAACAGACAATTGCTTATCTTGCAACTGACGGTTAACGACTTCATCGAATCCGCTCAGCCTGTGGGCTCCCGGCAGCTTTCCAAAAAGGAGGAGGCTCCTTTTAGTCCGGCGACCATCCGTAATGAGATGGCGGATCTAGAAGAGATGGGTTTTCTTGAAAAACCTCATACATCTTCCGGAAGGGTTCCTTCTGAAAAAGGATATCGATTTTATGTCGACCACTTGCTGACACCTCAAAAGCTGAAAATGGAAGATAACCTTCAATTACGGTCCGTATTCCAGGAAAAAGTTCTGGAAGCGGAAGTGCTTATCCGAAATTCAGCATCTATTCTATCGGAACTGACGAACTATACGACTGTTTTGCTTGGTCCAGATACTACGGCTCATAAAGTGAAACGGTTTTCAATTGTGCCATTGTCAGGAACGAAAGCAGTCGCCATTATGGTGACGGATAGCGGAAGAGTGGAAAATCATGTATTCGATGCAGCAGATGGGTTAACACCTTCGGATATAGAGAAAATGGTCAATCTGTTGAATGAACGTCTCATCGGGACTCCGCTATCTGAAATTCCGCGTAAACTAGCTACTGAATCGAAACTGCTTTTTGAGCGGCATGTCAAAAATGCAGGTAATATTCTTACTTCCTTACAAGACGCAATGTCTGGTAAAACAGAGGAAAGACTATTTTACAGCGGACAGATGAACATGATGAAACAACCTGAATTCAATGATGTTCAAAAAGTAAAAACGTTTTTAGAAGCAATCGAGCAAGGAATGCCGCTCACATTGTTCAAAAATGATCTTGCTGGCATACAAGTCCGGATCGGTTCCGAAAACAATGAGCAAACACTGGATGATTTTAGTGTCATTACGACAGCATACGCTGTTGGTACGAATATGACGGGGTCGATTGCAATCATTGGGCCAAAACGGATGGACTATGGAAGAGTGATAACTTTACTTGATATTTTAAGCGATGATCTTTCTAGCGCGCTAGCGAGACTTACGATTGATGGAAGAACGGACAGGAGGAACGAATCATGACAGAAAAAAACCAAACATCCGAAGAGTTGGAAACTGAAGCGATTGCAGAGCAGGACGAGGTAGTTGCTTCTGAACCAGTTGAAGAAGAGCAAGTGACTCTGACAGCAGAAGAGATGAAGGATGCTGAAATAGAAGAGTTGAAATCGGAATTGCAGGAAGAAGAGAACAGACGTCTTCGAGTATTAGCGGACTTGGATAATGTCCGTAGAAGGGCAGCGCTGGATAAAGAAGCACTGCAAAAGTACAGTGCACAGGAAGTGTTAACTAGTCTTGTTCCTGTATTGGATAACTTTGAACGCGGACTTTCTGTGAAAGTTGAAAGTGACGATGCTAAATCTCTTCTTACCGGAATGGAAATGGTATTCAGGAGCCTGGAGGAAGCATTGAAATCATCCGGATTAACTGAAATTGAGGCAGCCGGAATTGAATTCGATCCGAATTTCCACCAAGCTGTCATGACGGATTCGGATGACAACTTCCCTTCGGGATCTGTGCTTGAAGTATTGCAAAAAGGGTATATGTTGAAAGATCGTGTACTCCGGCCGGCAATGGTTAAAGTGAACGAATAAGCATTCAACTAAAAACTTTGATGAATCAAATTAGGAGGAATTTTAATATGAGCAAAATTATCGGTATTGACTTAGGAACAACAAACTCAGTAGTTTCAGTATATGAAGGCGGAGAAGCGAAGGTAATTCCAAATCCGGAAGGTAACCGTACAACTCCATCTGTTGTTGCATTTAAAAATGGAGAACGGCAAATCGGTGAAGTTGCTAAACGCCAGTCAATCACGAACCCTAACACGATCATGTCTGTTAAGCGTCACATGGGAACGGACTACAAAGAAAAAGTGGAAGATAAAGAATACTCTCCACAAGAGATTTCTGCTATGATCCTTCAATATATGAAAGGGTATGCTGAAGAGTATCTAGGTGAAAAAGTTACTAAAGCTGTAATTACAGTACCTGCGTATTTCAACGATGCACAGCGTCAAGCAACAAAAGATGCAGGTAAAATCGCTGGACTTGAAGTTGAACGAATCATCAACGAGCCAACAGCCGCAGCACTTGCTTACGGGTTGGATAAAACCGAAGAAGACCAAACCATTCTGGTGTATGACCTCGGGGGCGGTACATTTGACGTATCCATCCTTGAACTTGGTGACGGAGTATTCCAAGTGCGCTCAACTGCCGGAGATAATAAATTAGGTGGAGACGATTTCGATGATGTGATCATCGATTATCTTGTACAAGAGTTCCGCAAAGAGAATGGAATCGATCTTTCTAAAGATAAAATGGCGATGCAGCGTTTGAAAGATGCCGCAGAAAAAGCTAAAAAAGATTTGTCGGGTGTCACATCTACACAAATCTCTCTTCCATTCATTACAGCTGGAGAAGCAGGACCTCTTCACTTGGAGATTTCGTTAACTCGTGCTAAGTTCGACGAATTGACAGCTGCACTTGTTGAGCGTTCAATGATTCCAACTCGTCAAGCTATCAAAGATGCTGACCTATCCCCTTCAGATTTGGATCGGGTAATTCTAGTTGGTGGTTCTACACGTATTCCAGCAGTGCAGGAAGCTATCAAGAAAGAAACAGGCAAAGAGCCATTTAAAGGCGTGAACCCGGACGAAGTAGTAGCGATGGGTGCGGCTGTTCAAGGATCTATCCTTACTGGTGATGTAAAAGACGTAGTATTGCTTGACGTTACACCATTATCTCTTGGTATTGAAACGATGGGCAGTGTATTTACAAAACTAATCGAACGAAATACAACGATTCCGACAAGTAAATCTCAAGTATTTTCAACTGCTGCGGATAACCAGCCAGCAGTAGACATCCACGTGTTGCAAGGTGAGCGTGCGATGGCAACTGATAACAAGACGCTTGGCCGTTTCCAATTGACGGATATTCCACCGGCTCCACGCGGCGTTCCGCAAATCGAAGTAACATTCGATATCGACAAGAACGGTATTGTTACAGTTAAAGCAAAAGATATGGGAACTCAAAAAGAGCAGAATATTACAATCCAGTCTAGTTCAGGTCTTTCTGACGATGAAATCGATCGCATGGTAAAAGACGCTGAAGCACATGCGGAAGAAGATAAGAAACAAAGAGAAGAAGCGGATCTTCGTAACGAAGCAGACCAACTCGTATTCATGGCTGAAAAGACATTGAAGGACTTGGAAGGCAAAGTATCTGAAGAAGAAGTGAAAAGCGTTGAAGATGCGAAAGACGCATTGAAAGCTGCTATTGAAGCGAACAACCTGGAAGAGATGAAAGAGAAGAAAGATGCACTTGAACAAGTCGTTCAACAAATGACGATGAAAATGTATGAGCAAGCTCAAGCAGAAGCTAATGCACAAGGCGAAAACGCAACAGGTTCCGATGATAGTGTCGTTGATGCTGACTTCTCGGAAGTAGAAGACGATAAGAAAAACTAAATCAGCAAAAGATTGACGGAAAAGTCAAAGTCCGATATTCCGGCTTTGGCTTTTTCGTTTGTTACCAAACTAACTCAAAAAGTGTTACAATGCACACAATGCTAAATGAGTTTCGGGAGTGTGGACAATGAGTAAACGGGATTATTATGAAGTGCTTGGCGTGCCGAAGACGGCTACTAAGGAAGAAATCAGGAAAGCGTATCGTAAGCTTTCCAAGCAATATCATCCTGACTTGAACAAACAGGAAAACGCAGAAGAACAGTTTAAGGAAGTAACAGAAGCTTTCGAAATATTAAGTGATGAGAATAAGCGCGCATCCTATGATCAGTATGGTCATGCAGATCCTAACCAAGGTTTTGGCGGTGGTGGATTCAGTGGTTTTGGTGGAGGCGATGGCTTCGGCTTTGACGACATTTTCAGTTCATTCTTTGGAGGTGGCGGAAGCCGGCGTCGCGATCCGAATGCACCGCGTAAAGGCGACGATCTCCAATATACAATGACTGTGGACTTCATGGAGGCTGCTTTCGGCAAAGAAACGGAAATTGAAATACCGCGTGAAGAAGTTTGTGATACTTGTGACGGGTCCGGTGCCAAAAAAGGGACCTCAGTGAAAACTTGTACAAATTGTGGCGGTGCAGGACAGATTTCAGTTACTCAAAACACACCTCTCGGTCAGATGGTGAACCGTAAAGTATGTAATGTCTGTCAAGGGACAGGGAAAATCATTCCAGAGAAGTGTGAAACTTGTCATGGCAGCGGTAGAGTCAATAAACGCAAAAAAATCAAGGTGACAATCCCGGCGGGTGTAGATGATGGGCAGCAACTTCGTGTAGCCGGTCAAGGTGAAGCGGGTGTGAATGGCGGACCTTCAGGAGATTTGTATATCGTATTCCGTGTACGTCCGCATGAAAAATTCATCCGTGAAGCGGATGATATCCTTTTGGAAGTCTCACTGACATTCCCTCAGGCCGCGCTCGGCGATGAGATAGAAGTACCGACGATTCATGGGTCGGTGAATTTGAAAATCCCTGCCGGTACACAACCAGGAACTACATTCCGTTTACGCGGGAAAGGGATTCAAAATGTTCATGGGCATGGAATCGGTGACCAGCATGTAATTGTGAAATTATTGACACCTAAGAAAATGACGGAAAAACAAAGGGAACTGTTGCGGGAATTTGCTTCAATTGATGGAGGAGCCCCAGGAGAATATTCAAGTTCGCTGTTCGACAAAATCAAGCGATCGATTAAAGGTGATTGAAAGGATTGAGAGTACGTGAAATGGTCTGAAATAGCAATTCACACGACAAATGAGGCTACTGAGGCAGTTGCTAACATTCTCCATGAAGCAGGCGCAAGTGGTGTAGTCATTGAAGACTCCGGCGAACCGGAACGCACTCACGAAGATCGTTTTGGAGAAATCTATGACCTGGATCCACAAGACTTTCCTTCAGAAGGCGTTTTAGTGAAAGCGTATTTACCGGCTAGCAGTTTCTTGAAAGAAACGATACAAGAAATCAGTGAATCGATTGATAAGCTAAAACAATATAATTTGGATACAGGTAAAAAAGCCATCACAACGACTGAAGTCGATGAAGAAGATTGGGCGACTGCATGGAAAAAGTATTATCATCCGGTGAAGATTTCCGGTCGTTTCACGATTGTTCCAACCTGGGAAACCTATGTACCGGTCGAATCCGATGAGCTGATAATTGAGCTGGATCCAGGAATGGCGTTCGGTACAGGAACACATCCAACTACGGTCATGTGTTTACAAGCGCTTGAAAAGTATGTGCAGCCCGAGGACTATGTCATCGACGTAGGAACGGGTTCAGGCGTGCTCGCAATCGGAGCAACCTTGTTGAATGCTAAGCAAGTCCTTGCTTTGGATTTAGACGAGGTTGCGGTTCGATCGGCTAAAGAAAACATTGCGTTAAATCATTGCGATGAAAAAGTGGAAGTCCTTCATGGCAACTTATTGGATTCTGTCAAGGAGCCTGCAAATTTAATTGTCGCGAATATATTGGCGGAAGTGATTGTTACGTTCTCTCAAGATGCGCATCATTTATTAGCCGACAATGGATTATTCATCGTATCCGGAATCATCGGTGCTAAAAAAGATTTTGTAAAAGAAAACCTCATTCAAAAAGGATTCGAAATCATTGAATCTGTTGTAATGGAAGATTGGGTTGCATTGGTTGCCCGCAAACGGGGGGAATAACGTGCAGCGCTATTTTCTTACAGAGCCGTTTGACGAAAATGGCTTTGCGATTATAACGGGTGAGGATGAAAAACATATTACGCGTGTAATGCGTATGCGTGAAGGTGAAGAAATCTGTTGTGTATCTGAAGGGATTGGTCGCATTGCGTCAATTCATCAATTTGATGAAAATGGTGTAACTGTCATGGATACAGGCAATACATTTTCAACCAGCGAGCTTCCTGTCCAAGTTACATTAGCATGTGGTTTACCAAAAGGCGATAAGCTGGAGCTCATTGCTCAGAAAGGTACTGAACTTGGAATGACAGGGATGATACCTTTTCAAGCGGAGCGCTCGGTTGTGAAATGGGATGAAAAAAAAGGAGACAAAAAAACAGCTAGGCTACGTAAAATTGCAAAAGAAGCTGCTGAACAGTCTCACCGGACAGTCATTCCAGAGATTACCGAGCCGCTTACCTTTAAAAACCTGTTGAAACACGCGGAATCTTTCCAGGTTCTTCTCTTCGCAGATGAAGAAGAAGCGAAAGAAGGAACTTCAAATAAGATTGCGGTACGTCTTAAGAAGGTGTATCATGGACAATCGATACTGGTCCTATTCGGGCCAGAGGGCGGTCTTTCGAGAACTGAAGCGCAAGAGTTGAGAGATGCCGGGTTCTTGCCTATTTCACTTGGTCCGCGCATTCTACGCACAGAAACCGCGCCATTATATGTTTTATCCGCCATGTCTTACGAATTCGAATGAAAGAGGTGAGCAGCTGATGTCATTGGTTGCCTTCCATACATTGGGCTGTAAAGTGAATCACTATGAAACTGAAGCAATCTGGCAGCTTTTTAAAGACGCTGGTTATGAACGTACTGACTTTGAAAAAAACTCCGATGTGTATGTCATCAATACTTGTACTGTAACCAACACAGGAGACAAAAAAAGCCGGCAAGTTATCCGTCGTGCCGTTCGTCAGAATCCGGATGCAGTCATTTGTGTTACAGGATGCTATGCACAAACTTCGCCCGCGGAAATCATGGCGATCCCTGGTGTCGATATCGTAGTCGGGACGCAAGACCGCACGAAATTACTTGGATTAATCGAGCAGTTTCGCGAAGAACGCCAGCCCATCAATGCTGTGCGCAACATTATGAAAAATCGGGTGTACGAGGAATTGGATGTACCTGCATTCACTGACCGTACGCGTGCATCATTGAAAATCCAAGAAGGATGCAACAATTTCTGTACATTTTGTATCATTCCATGGGCTCGTGGACTTATGCGATCCCGTGATCCTGAAGAAGTTGTTCGCCAGGCTCAGCAGCTGGTCGATGCAGGATACTTGGAAATCGTTTTAACAGGCATTCATACTGGTGGCTATGGTGAGGATTTGAAAGACTATAATCTTGCTAAATTGCTGATCGATCTCGAAACGAAAGTCAAAGGTCTGAAGCGGCTTCGGATTAGTTCCATTGAGGCAAGCCAGCTGACGGACGAAGTGATTGAGGTGCTGAATAACTCTTCAATCATAGTTCGCCATTTGCATATTCCGATCCAATCCGGCTCCAATACCGTTCTGAAAAGAATGCGCCGTAAATATACGATGGAGTTCTTTGCAGAGCGTTTGGATCGTCTGCGTGAGGCATTGCCTCATCTAGCCATCACATCAGATGTGATCGTCGGATTCCCGGGTGAAACGGAAGAAGAGTTTATGGAGACCTATAACTTCATTCGCGACCACCGTTTTTCGGAGTTGCATGTTTTCCCATATTCAAAACGAACAGGCACACCTGCAGCACGCATGGAAGACCAAGTGGACGAGGACGTCAAAAACGATCGTGTCCATCGTCTGATTGAATTGAACGATCAGCTTGCGAAGCAATATGCCGCTGAGTTTGAAGGCGATGTTCTTGAAGTCATCCCTGAGGAGAAATTCAAAGAGGACATGGATAGTGATTTATACGTAGGGTATACAGACAATTATCTAAAAGTGGTGTTTCCTGCTGAAGAAGCATTGGTGGGCAAAATCATCCGTGTGAAAGTATTGAAAGCTGGATATCCTTATAATGAAGGTCAATTCGTCCGAGTGTTGGAAGAAGAACAGGAATTAGTCCATTAATAGCGACCGCCGGGCATTGTGCCGGGCGGTTTCTATTCTATTGTGTTTTATTCTGATAAGATGAATAAGGTACGAACATCCTCCAGGAGGTCATAAAATTGAATACAATAGCAAAAATGATCGATCACACATTATTAAAAGCAGATGCGACAAAAGAACAAGTGGTGGAAATTTGTAACGAAGCCAAGCGTTATGAATTCGCTTCTGTATGTTTGAACCCGGCTTGGGTCAAAACAGCTGCGGAATTGCTTGAAGGAACTTCTGTAAAGGTTTGCACAGTTATTGGATTTCCGCTCGGTGCAACAACATCAGAAGTCAAGGCTTTTGAAACAAAAAACGCAATTGAGCACGGTGCCGAAGAAATCGATATGGTCATTAATATCGGGGCCTTGAAGAGTGGTGACACTAATTCGGTCCGACAGGATATCGAAGCCGTGGTGAATGCTGCAGCCGGACAAGCCATTGTAAAAGTGATCATTGAGACTGCATTGCTTACTGACGAAGAAAAACGTTCCGCATGTGAATTATCGGTACTCGCAAAAGCGGATTTTGTGAAAACTTCTACAGGATTTTCAACTGCGGGAGCTACGGTTGAAGATGTTAAGCTGATGCGCAGTACGGTTGGTCCTGAAATGGGTGTGAAAGCTTCAGGCGGTGTTCGTAGTCTAGAAGATTTGACTGCACTGAAAGAAGCGGGCGCAACACGCATCGGTGCAAGCTCTGGAGTGGCGATTATGAATGGCCTTCAATCAAAATCTGAATATTAATTTCTTCTTTTATATTGACCATTAGAAAATAATACGTTATAATTTTCAAGTACATAGCAGTATGCTATGTTCGAAGTGTGTTCGGAGGGAGGGACAAGAGATGACTAAAACAACTGTTCGTAAGAACGAATCACTTGAAGATGCTCTTCGCCGCTTCAAACGTACTGTATCAAAGAGTGGTACGATACAAGACGTAAGAAAGCATGAGTTTTATGAGAAGCCAAGTGTTAAGCGTAAAAAGAAATCTGAAGCTGCTCGTAAACGCAAATTCTGATTAACTCCTATATTGTTTGCTTAAAGCAACGTTAACCCAGTAAAATGCGCGTAAGCCGGAAAATCCTTTGGATTTTCCGGCTTATTTTTTTGAGCCACTCATGCAGTTCTTTATTTACAGAGCTTCAGAAATAGATCCGTTACCCCGCACAAATGACCGGCGAACTTATTTTTCATCAAAAACTTTTCATATAGTGAAACTTACGTGTGTTTCGTCCGTATAATAGGTATACTTGATGAACAATCAACTTAGAGAGTAGGTGGAATTCTTGCAGAAGCTCATAAAAGGATTTCTGCTTTTGACACTTATCGTATCAGCCGTTGCACTTCCATTTTCGACTACATCGCAGGCGAAAACTGGAACCGTTTACAAAGTTCCGATTCATAATGAAGTAGAAAAAGGCTTGTATGCGTTTTTAAAGCGTTCTTTCAGTGAGGCTGAAAAAGCAGGTGCAGATGTAATTGTACTTGATATCAATACACCAGGAGGCTTTACAGATGCTGCAGGTGAAATCGCCAAGTTAATGGATGAGACTGAACCTAAAATTGTTGCATACATCAACAAACGGGCTTTATCAGCTGGGGCTTTCCTTGCCCTCCATGCAGACGAAATCTATATGGCACCAGGTTCTACAATGGGTGCCGCAGCAGTAATTGACGGGTCTGGCAATGCTGCGGAGAAGAAAGCACAAAGCGCATGGTCTGCGGATATGATTAATGCTGCAAAGTCACAAGACAGAAACCCGAAATTTGCGCTAGCAATGGCGAATCCCGAGGAGGACATTCCGGAATTTCGTGCGGGTAAGGGTGAATTGTTAACATTAAGAGATGAGGAAGCCGCGCTACCTGAAGTAGGCTACAGTGAAGGAACAGTCGCTAATTATGATGAATTGTTGGCGAAAATCGGCATGAAAGATGCAACAACTATATCGACTGATCCGACATTTAGTGAAAAGATTGCACGTTTCATCACCAATCCTGTAGTTGTTCCAATATTACTTTCAATTGCAGGTCTTGGATTGATCGTGGAATTGTATTCCCCAGGATTTGGAGTGGCGGGTACGATGGGAGTTTCAGCTCTATTACTCTTTTTCTACGGACATTTGATCGCTGGTTTAGCAGGCTATGAAGCGATTCTCTTGTTCCTCCTTGGTGCGGGATTGATTGTCGCAGAGTTGTTCCTGCCCCATGGGATTGCAGGAATAGCAGGTGCGGTCGCTGTCACCGGCAGTATTATCATGGCAGGTGCGAATCCTGCATATATGGCGATTTCCGTGCTCATCGCACTCATAATCGCTACAACGGGGATGGTGGTTATTATGAAATTCTTTGGAAAGAAACTGCACTTGTTGAACAGAATGATTCTCATGGATGCGACGGATACGGAAAGTGGGTATGTGTCGAACGTGAATCGTATCGACTGGCTGGGGAAAACTGCAGTCACTCTTACACCGCTTCGTCCGTCAGGAGCAATTGTAATGGATGGAGAACGGATTGATGTAATTTCAGAAGGAAACTACATTGACAAAGGAAAGCGTGTTAAGATAGTGAAAGTTGAAGGATCTCGGACGGTAGTCAGGGAACTTCAAGAAATGGAGGGAAATGAATAATGATCAGTGGTAGTTTAATTAGTATTGTAGTAATCGCCGTTGCAGCGATTATCGTGTTGTCTGTGTTCTTTACGTTTGTCCCTGTGGCATTGTGGATTTCCGCAATATCTGCAGGTGTGCGAGTGAGTATCTTAACACTCGTCGGTATGCGTCTCCGCCGAGTTATACCGAGCCGGGTTGTAAACCCGCTCATTAAAGCTCATAAAGCTGGTGTGGACGTGACGATTAATCAGCTTGAGAGTCACTACTTGGCTGGTGGTAATGTGGACCGTGTTGTGAACGCTCTAATCGCAGCACAACGAGCAAATATTGAATTGACGTTTGAACGCGCAGCAGCAATTGACCTAGCAGGTCGTGACGTATTGCAAGCTGTACAAATGTCCGTTAACCCTAAAGTTATCGAAACACCATTCATCGCAGGTGTTGCGATGAATGGTATCGAAGTCAAAGCAAAAGCACGGATTACCGTCCGTGCTAACATCGACCGCCTTGTCGGGGGTGCAGGTGAAGAGACGATTGTTGCTCGTGTAGGTGAAGGGATTGTTAGTACAATCGGTTCTTCAGTGGATCACGCAAAAGTGTTGGAGAATCCGGATTTGATTTCTCAGACGGTCCTTACAAAAGGATTGGATTCTGGTACAGCGTTTGAAATCCTCTCGATTGACATCGCTGACGTTGATATTGGTAAAAACATTGGTGCAGAACTGCAAACTGAGCAAGCACAAGCTGATAAGAATATTGCACAGGCGAAAGCGGAAGAACGTCGGGCAATGGCTGTTGCAAGCGAACAGGAAATGAAGGCCAAAGTTGTTGAGATGCGCTCTAAAGTTGTGGAAGCAGAAGCAGAAGTACCACTTGCTATGGCAGAAGCACTTCGTAACGGCAATATTGGTGTGATGGATTATATGAATTACAAGAACCTTCAAGCAGATACAGGTATGAGGGATTCCATCGGGAAAATAAGCGGTTCTGGTGATGAGGACAATAAGCCGAAGAACTAATAGTTAGCCGCAACTTCCCGGAAAGGGGATGTGCTGATGGAACAAATTATTATTTTGATTGTGATCGGACTTCTCAGTACGTTATTCGGTAAAAAGAATAAGGGTGCAGTAGAGAATCAGGAGCAAAGAACGCCTCAAAAGACAGTGATACCGAATAGAGGGCCTGATACAGCTAGACCACCCATGCCTCAAAGAGCAGAAGCAACTCAAACTCGACAGGCATCCACTTCTGATCAGAAAGATCCTTTTAAAAGATTAAAAGAGCTTACAGGTGAAATTTATAAGGAAATTCAGGAAGACCAACGGAAAACGGCCGACGAACCATCTGTACAGATCGAGCCTGCTGCAATTCCTGAAGCTTCTAGAAATAAGCATTTGAATACTACGCCAGTTCGATCTGAAAGACAGGCGAACGCACGATCTTCAGGTAGACTTTCGACACACAATCCCGAGCAACAGCGGTTTGTGCAGAGTGAATCCCTGAATGTAGATGTTACGAGTAAACAAGATATACTGAAAGGGATTGTATTTTCAGAGATTTTGGGACCTCCGAAATCTAAACAGTAAACCAATACGCATTGACCCCCTGTACCGAGCATAAGAATGGTATAGGGGGTCAATGCGTTGAGAAAACTATTTGAGATGAGTTCTTTGATATCGGTAGAAGATTTATCATCACTCAAGATACTTGGCGGTTATGAGCTTGTAATCATTTCCGAAGGTTTGGCGAAAATACGTAAGGAAGGCTATCTCATATCGATTAAAGGAACGGACATTCATTTTGACATGCTTATGGAACAATCAGCGTTACTTTCCTTCACTGAACTTCATGAACTCCGGATTTCTAAAGAGTTGAAGGAAGGAGAGCCGTATGAAACGTAAGTTATATGACGTTGAATTGAGTGGAGATGGAAAGCCTGCCCATCTGGTCAATGAATTGATCCGGAATAAGAGACGCGTTTCAAAACTCGAACATACAGAAGGGGCAATCTGGTTTCAGACAGACGCCAGAGGTTTGCGGTATATCCGGTCAAATAGGCGGCGGTTCAAACTTAAAGTCCATGTACTGCGCTTAGGTGATGGTACGCCTGTCAATCGACTGTTCCATTCATGGGTTGCTCTCCTTCTCTGCATCGTCCCATTCCTTGCTTCCTTATTTCTTTGGCAAGTGAATGTCGATGCAGAACATCCGGAAATCGCTGAACGAATTGAACAAAAATTGGAAAAGTCGGCAGTAGTGCCAATGAAATTGCTACATCAGTTACCTGACGAAGGAACCATCCGAAGTCTGATCATGACTGATGAGCCTGACTTATCTTGGGTACGCTTTGAAAAGAAAGGTGCAACACTTACAGTAATTCCAATGATCTCACCGAAAACGTCAAGCAAGTCCGAAATAGCGCGTGAACCAGGGGACCTCGTAGCACGCACTGGAGGCGTCATTACAGGCTTTCAACTCAAAAGCGGAGAAAGGGTTGCCCGACTCAACCAAACCGTTAAAAAAGGGGATCTGCTGGCGACAGGCGTATTGGAACAAGGCGACAAGGTAGCTATAGTTGGAGCGGAGGGTTCGGTCTTTGCGGATTATTGGCTTGAGTACAAATTCTCTCTGCCTAAAACGATTCAATACCGTGCGGCCGGGGAGAAACGAGTGATCATAGAATGGAACATACCTGGATTGAAACAAAAAGCCGTAAATCGCCCATTTTGGAAATTTGTAGAGTGGAACGAAGAGGTGGACGACACGTTAAAAACAATCACATTAGAGGAAGGAATGGAAAAAGATTTCCTGGTTCCGTTATTAAAACATAAATTGCTTTCTGAAACCTCGTATGAAAAGGATATTAAGGATGAAAATATTTTACAGGTGACGTTTGACAATGATAAAGTAACAGGGACTATCCTTTTTCTGATCAACGAAAATATTGCGGTAAAAAGACCATTATCCCAAGGGGGAGACGATTGATTGAGTGAACAACAACTTCAACTACACCTAGAAGATCCAAACGAGGCGATCATGTTACTCGGCATTTCCGACCAGAACATAAAGCTTATTGAAGAAAATCTATCCGTTGCTGTACTTTCACGAGGTGAAACGATTTCTCTCAAAGGATCCGAAGAGCACACTGAAGCAGCGAAACAGCTCTTGGAGCAATTATTAAAAGTGATTCGCAAAGGAATCCAGATCAACCAGCGGGATGTTGCAACCGCGATTGAAATGGTGAATAATGGAACTATAGAATACTTTGCTGAACTGTATGACGTGGAAATTGCCCGTAATAGTAAAGGTAAAGTGATTCGAGCTAAAACAATCGGTCAACGTGAATACGTTCAAGCAATCCGTCAGAACGATCTGACATTTTGCATTGGACCTGCCGGAACAGGGAAGACGTACCTTGCCGTAGTACTTGCAGTTCATGCCATGAAAACCGGTTCCGCTAAGCGGATCATTTTAACGCGCCCGGCTGTAGAGGCTGGGGAAAGTCTAGGTTTTTTACCTGGCGACTTGAAAGACAAAGTCGATCCATATTTACGGCCGCTCTATGATGCGCTCCATGATATGTTAGGAGCTGAGCATACGGAACGCCTAATTGAACGTGGAACGATAGAAATTGCACCGCTTGCTTACATGAGAGGACGAACACTCGATGATGCGTTTGTCATTCTCGATGAAGCGCAAAATACAACACACGCTCAAATGAAAATGTTCTTAACACGTTTAGGGTTCGGTTCAAAAATGGTCATCACAGGAGATAAGACACAAATCGATTTACCGAAAGGGGCAAAATCAGGACTTATTGCAGCAGAATCCATTTTGTCGAAAGTTCGGGAAATCCACTTCCAATATTTAGAGCCTGCCGATGTGGTCCGACATCCTATCGTTGCAAAAATCATAGATGCATACGAAGAAGAGCAGTCCTAACCGGGCTGCTCCTTACATACTTTTGCATTTCAGACTGAAAGGGGATTCAAGGGATGTTAAAGCCGTTGGTCCAACTGTTCAAGTCCTTAAAATTTCATGTAATTGCCTGGCTAGTTATTGGACTGTCTGCAGTCCTGCTATTTTTCTTCCTCTATGATGATGTAAAACAAGAGACATATGAGTTAACACCTTTTCAAATCGCACCGAGTACCATCCGCTCTTTAAAAACGGTTGAGGACACTGTGAAAACAGAAGAAGAGCGTGAACGTGTTGCGGAAGAACAACCACCCGTGTACCAGTTCAATGACGAGATATCCACGAATAGGCAGTCGATTGCTGCGTCGCTTTTCGACTACATTCTTGAAGTGAAGAAAAGCACATTGAGTGAAGAAGAGAAAGTTTCGGCTCCAACACTTAAAGCAGCACTTCGTGAAATGAATAAGAAGTTAAAGGAGTTAAAAGAAACTGAACCTGACTTTTACTTGAGTGAAACCGTTTTGGCAGGACTTCTTACGGAAGACGAAGCGGTGTTACTGGAAATGCGCTCTGAGCTAACTAGAATCCTGGCAGAAGAACTCTCGAAACCGATTAAAGAAAAAGATGTCTCCGTAGCCCAATATGATGCGGAACGTAAACTCAGAACTTCTTCAAAAATACCAGATGGACAAGTCCAAACAATGATTCAGCTTGTGCGTCCTTTGATTATTCCTACGGAAACCATAAATGAAGAGTTGACAGAGCAACGATTGAAACAAGCGAGAGACAGCATAGAACCAACTAGAATACTTCAAGGTCAAGTGATTGTTCGGGAAGGCCAAGTGATCGATAAGGAAATTTACCGACAGCTTGAAGTTACGGGGTTACTAACAAATCAAACATCTACAAAGCCGTTAATAGCGTTGTTTTGTTTGATTGTTCTGCTATCAGGTCTCGTCTATATTCACTTCATGTCCAGAAAAGAAGATCAACAGGTTTTGAAGAAATCGTTACTCATCTTTTACTCGATTTTTTTTCTAGTCGTTGTAATGATGAAGTTCACAGGTGTTTTGGATAAAGAGTTCGATGTGCAAGTTTCATTTCTTTTTCCTGTCGCATTGGCTCCGCTGCTTGTAAAAATCCTGACGAATGAGCGTCTAGCCATTCTCTCTGTCGTAATGATTGCTGCCACGAGCGGCCTCATCTTACAAGAAGGTGTCACGTCAATCATGCAAATGGAAGTGGTATTGTATTTCTTGCTGAGTGGTATAACGGCATTGCTAGCTCTTGGTGAAAGCGGAAGACGTCTTACGATTATGAGAACAAGCATGGCGGTTGCCATTGCTAACGTTTTATACATTGCGTTTTACCTTCTAATGACCCAATCTTCCTATACACTGTCGGAAGTACTTTTCTACATAATAGCTGCTATCAGCTCAGCTATTCTTTCTGCAGCGCTTACGATTGGCTTACTGCCGTTCTTTGAGTCAGTATTTGGAATTGTCTCGGATATGCGTCTAGTGGAGTTGTCCAATCCAAATCATCTACTATTGAAAAAGGTGTTAACAGAGACACCGGGCACGTACCATCACAGTGTGATGGTTGCCAATTTAGCAGATGCTGCATGTGAAGCGATTGGTGCGAACGGGCTCCTAGCACGGGTCGGCAGTTATTATCATGACATTGGGAAGAGTGTCCGTCCTTTGTACTTTATCGAGAATCAGCATGGTGTGAATCCACATGATCAGTTAACTCCTGAGGAAAGTCGTGATATCATAATTGCTCATGCGGCTGATGGTGCAAACCTATTAGCTGCCAAGAAAATGCCTCAGCAAATTATAGATATTGCACGTCAACATCATGGAACCAGCTTCTTGAAGTTCTTTTATAATAAAGCAAAAGAGCAAGATGAAGATGTAGTGGAGGACGACTTCAGATACAACGGTCCTAAACCGCAGACTAAAGAAATTGCAGTTATTTCAATTGCAGATAGTTGTGAAGCTGCGGTTCGCTCCATGAAGGAGCCGACGCCAGAAAAAATATCAGGTTTGGTGAAATCGATTGTGAAGGACAAACTGAATGATGGTCAATTTGATGAATGTGAGCTGTCCATGAAAGAAATACGTATCGTGGAGCAAGTGATTTGTGAAACGTTAAATGGAATTTTCCACAGCAGAATCGAATATCCGAAATAAGCAGCACAGAGGAGGGAGAATTATGTTGGAGATTGATTTCATCGATGAAATAAATGGGGATGGAAAAGCTGCCGAACAGCTCATTCAGAAACTCTTATCTTTCGCTGCGGAAGCGGAAGGTCTTGAAGAGGGAACAGAGCTCTCTGTAACTTTTTTGGACGATAAAGCGATACAACAGATCAACCATGAATATCGAGGTAAAGATCAGCCTACTGATGTCATCTCTTTCGCGCTTGAAGAAGAAGTGGATGGAGAAGGTGCGATCTTCGGAGCAGAAGATATGCCACGACATTTAGGGGACTTGCTAATATCAGTGGAGACCGCTCAAAGGCAAGCTCAAGAATACGGACATAGCGTGGAAAGGGAACTGGGATTCCTAGCATTACACGGCTTCTTGCACTTGCTCGGATATGACCATATGACTGAAAACGATGAAAAGAAAATGTTCGGTCGACAAGATGAGATTCTGCAGTCGTTCGGACTCAAGAGATAAGACAATGAAAACATTTTTCAAGGCGTTCACCTATGCTTGGAAGGGCATTGTCCACGGAGCTGCCCAGGAACGGAACGTGAAGTTTCATCTAGTAGCGGCAATTGTTGTAATCATTGGGGGATGGTGGACAGGTTTAAGTCAACTCGAATGGTTAATTATTACCGCTGTTATTGGACTGATGATTGCATTAGAATTAATGAACGCTGCTGTTGAGCGTGTGGTAGACTTAGTAACGCAAGAAAGACATCCTTTGGCGAAACAAGCAAAAGACCTCGCAGCCGGGGCCGTGCTTGTTTTTTCTATCGCTAGTGCGATAATTGGTGTACTCATCTTTTTGCCGAAATGGCTGATATAAATGAATGGAGTGAAACTTTTGGACAAACAACAACTAATGGAACATGCAAAACATGCTATGCAAAATGCATACGTACCCTATTCGAAATTTCCTGTAGGCGCTGCTTTACTTACAGAAGACGGGACTGTATTTGAAGGATGTAATATTGAAAACTCCGCATATAGCATGACAAATTGTGCAGAACGTACGGCTTTTTTCAAAGCGATATCAGAAGGCAATCGTTCTTTTACAGCGCTGGCTGTGACAGGGGATACCGACGGGCCGATTTCACCTTGTGGCGCATGCCGACAAGTGATTTCTGAATTTTGCGCTGTAGATATGCCTGTCTATTTAACGAACCTTAAAGGGGATGTTCTGAACACGACAGTTGGAGAACTCATTCCCGGTGCGTTTCGTAAGGAGGACCTTGAATATGGCGCCAAGTGAATTCAAATCTGGATTTGTTTCAATCATAGGACGACCTAACGTCGGAAAATCAACATTTTTGAATCGTGTAGTCGGTCAAAAAAT
The DNA here is from genome assembly GCF_050459885.1 of Sporosarcina gallistercoris. GTDB lineage: Bacteria > Bacillota > Bacilli > Bacillales_A > Planococcaceae > Sporosarcina > Sporosarcina gallistercoris_A. Next base: position 160,227 of record NZ_JBCMNO010000005.1, read on the forward strand.
CGCTATTATGAGCGACAAGCCGCAAACAACGCGCAATAAAGTGCAAGGAGTCGTGACAGGTGATTCTTCGCAAATTGTATTCATCGATACACCAGGAATCCATAAGCCAAAGCATAAGCTGGGAGACTTCATGGTGAAATCCGCAACGAATACACTTAAAGAAGTAGACGTCATCATGTTCATGGTCAATGCGAACGAGAAGATAGGGCCTGGAGATCGCTTTGTTATTGAAATGCTTAAAGGTTCAAATACTCCGGTATTTTTGGTTATCAATAAAATTGATCTGGTTCACCCTGATGATTTGCTCGGAATCATTACATCCTACATGGACGAGTACGACTTCGCTGAAATCATCCCATTGTCCGCTTTGAACGGAAACAATGTGGAACGCCTGATGGAGACCTTAAACAAGTATCTCCCTGCAGGACCGAAATATTATCCGGATGACCAAGTTACGGATCATCCTGAGCGCTTCATCATCTCAGAACTGATTCGTGAGAAAGTACTCCATTTGACGCGAGAAGAAGTTCCTCATTCAATTGCGGTCGTTATTGAGAAGATTGCGCGCGACGAAGACAAGAACATAGTCAATGTGATGGCGACAATCATCGTGGATCGTGATTCCCAAAAAGGGATTGTCATCGGTAAACAAGGAGCCCTTCTGAAGCAGATCGGCACAAAAGCCCGACGTGATATTGAAATGTTGTTAGGCTCTAAAGTATTCCTAGAACTGTGGGTGAAAGTTCAAAAGGATTGGCGTAATAAACCTGGACAGCTGAAAGAATTCGGCTTCCGCGACGACGAGTATTGATTTTCCCGCACAGTAGTGGAGGCGAACGTCATGATGAACAAATGGGAAGGCATTGTACTGCGTACAATGCCTTATGGTGAGACAAACAAGATTGTCACGATACTAACGAAAGAAGCCGGGAAGATGACGGCGATGGCGCGTGGGGCAAAAAAACCGGCCAGCCGTCTTTCTTCTGTTTCTCAAGTGTTTGTCTATGGATATTTTCTGCTGCGAACCGGAAAAGGGATGGGATCACTTGAACAGGGCGAGCCCATCGATTCGATGCGGTACATACGTGAAGATCTGGAAGCGACCTCATATGCAAGCTATATTGTTGAGTTAGTAGATCGGCTTACGGAAGACGGCGAGCGATCAACGGGTGTCTTTAATCTTTTATATGAGGCATTGCACGCGATTAATGAAGGGTATGACCCAGAAGCCATTGCGTTATTCGTTGAGTGGAAGATGCTGCCGGTAGCAGGAATTCACCCTGTTTTGCATCAATGTGCATCCTGCGGATCGGTTGAAGGCGAATTTGCGTTTTCATTTCAGGAAATCGGTTTTTTGTGCCATCGCTGCTTCCATACTGATCCATATATCGTAAGGATCACTCCAGCACAATTGAAACTTATTCGGACATTTGCCACAGTACCGATCCCACAAGTAGGTTCTCTCACTTTGAAAAAATCGACGAAGCAGTTCATGAAGAAACTGGTTCGGCAAATATATGATGAACAAGTAGGACTTCGATTGAAATCACGATCATTTCTGGATCAGCTCGATCGAACTCCTAATCTTTTACCACCCAAAGAAAAACCGGCAGAATCAGATGAATAATCTGGATCTGCCGGTTTTTTGATTTTCACTTTGCTAAAATTGCGTCTAAAGCGTTTCGTGCTCGTTCTAAAAGTCTCATTCACTTAATTCCGCAAAAGTACGAAATCCTTTAAACGTATAAATTATCCAGCATCTCACTACATTTGGAAGTAGGAGACTTTTGTTGGATTCATTTAAAATGCAATACGTTCTTCGATATAAGCTTTCAGCTCTTCAATCGGCAAGCGGACTTGCTCCATTGAATCGCGATGGCGCACCGTTACTTGACGATCTTCCTCAGAGTCGAAGTCGTACGTAATACAGAACGGCGTTCCGATTTCATCTTGGCGACGGTAACGTTTGCCGATGGACTGTGAGTCGTCATACTGAACAGGGAAGTACTTGCAAAGCTCTGCGTACACCTCGCCAGCACCCTCAGCTAACTTCTTTGACAATGGCAACACAGCAGCTTTCACAGGTGCTAGAGCCGGGTGGAAACGCATAACTGTCCGTTTGTCATCGCCTTCAAGTTCCTCTTCGTCGAAAGCGTCACAAAGGAATGCAAGAGTGACACGGTCTGCACCAACAGAAGGTTCGATACAATAGGGTACGAATTTCTCGTTCGTAACCGGATCTTGATAATGGAAGTCTTCATTAGAGTACTCCATATGACGATTCAAATCGAAGTCTGTTCGGTTAGCGATTCCCCATAATTCACCCCATCCAAATGGGAATTTGAACTCGATATCGACTGTACCTTTAGAGTAATGGGAAAGTTCGTCTTCATTGTGCTCGCGAAGGCGCATATTTTCTTCCGAAAGGCCAAGATCGAGTAACCAGTTCTTAGAAGCATCACGCCAGAACGCATACCACTCTTCATCTTCGCCCGGCTTACAGAAGAATTCGAGTTCCATCTGTTCGAATTCGCGAGTACGGAATGTGAAATTACCAGGTGTGATTTCGTTGCGGAAGCTTTTTCCGATTTGAGCGATCCCGAAAGGAAGTTTTTTACGCATCGAGCGCTGGACATTTTTGAAGTTCACAAAAATACCTTGTGCTGTTTCCGGACGCAAGAAAATTTCATTTGCAGAAGAATCGGTAACACCTTGAGTAGTTTTGAACATCAAATTGAACTGACGGATATCCGTATAGTCCAATGATCCGCAAGACGGACATACAATATTATGCTCGATGATCAAGTCTTTCATCTTCTCAAATGGCATTCCGTCAACGACAATTTCCATGCCCTTTGCTTCGAGTGCATCCTCTATCAGTTTGTCTGCACGATGACGTGTTTTACATTTTTTACAGTCGATCATAGGATCATTGAAGTTCCCGATATGACCAGACGCTTCCCAAACTTTCGGGTTCATCAAGATTGCGGCATCGAGTCCTACGTTATGAGGAGATTCTTGAACGAATTTTTTCCACCATGCTCGTTTGATATTGTTTTTCAGTTCAATACCAAGTGGACCGTAGTCCCATGTATTCGCTAATCCTCCATAAATTTCAGATCCAGGAAATACGAATCCACGCTGTTTTGAAACGTTCACAATTTGTTCCATTGTATACATGTTAATCCCTCCAATTAAAATAAGCACCCATCCTCGGACATATGTCCGAGGACGGGTGCGTAACGCCCCGCGGTTCCACCTCGATTGACTGTACAAAAACGGACAGTCCTCTTTAAACTTACAATGGCTCCAGGTTGCCTTTTCATGTCAAATACGGGCTTTCACTATCCCCGATCGCTATATGCTGACAGTACTTATCGACCTATCTTCGCCTATTCAAATGTTGAGTTCAGTTTAGCATGGTTCACGATTCTTCGCAATAGAACTGAATGTGTTATATACTGTAGAGAGATTTGTTTAATTGAACGCTTAGGACGGTGACATAGATGGAACTCAATAAGCGCCAGACGGAGATTCTCGAGATCGTCAAGGCGGATGGACCGATAACGGGAGAACATATTGCCGAACGGTTGAACCTGACCAGAGCTACCATACGTCCAGATCTCGCCATCTTGACAATGGCCGGATACTTGGATGCTCGCCCGCGTGTCGGTTATTTCTATTCAGGCAAGAAGCAAGTGCATTCCGTGGGGGATGAAATGATTGGGATGCAAGTAGGCGATTTCCAATCCACACCTGCTGTCGTGACCGAGCATAGCTCAGTCTATGATGCGATCTGTCAGATGTTTCTACAGGATGTCGGTACACTGTTTGTGGTAGACGAACAATCCTGTTTGACAGGAGTTCTTTCCCGAAAAGATCTATTAAGGACGAGTATCGGAAATACGGAGCTTGAAAAGATACCAGTGCATGTCATTATGACCCGAATGCCCAATATTATTTACTGTCACAAAAAAGACACACTTTTATCTGCTGCCCGTAAAATGATCGACAAACAAATCGATTCATTACCTGTAATTGGGACAGCCGGATTGGGTTTGGAAGTAGTGGGCAGAATTACGAAAACAAATATTACAGCAGCATTTTTAACACTGGCACAAGATCATGAGCTATGAGGTGGGTCCTATGAAAAAACTCAAGTTTTTTATTGTTTCAGATTCTGTAGGTGAAACAGCTGAACTGGTTGCAAAAGCAGCGGCAAGTCAATTTCGTCAAGATTTGGATACAGTTTCGATGAAACGTTTTTCACACATTGAAGAAAAAAGTCAGTTGAAGGAAATTGCGTGGCTTGCGGAACAACAGCAGGCAGTTATCGTCTATACACTTGTCCGCAGCGAGATGCGGGAAGCCCTCATCCTGTGTTGTGGACAGCATGATGTACAGTGCATAGACCTTTTGGGTCCGATTATGCATTCTATTGAACATGTGCTCGATGAGAAACCTACGGAAGAACCAGGACTCGTCCGACAATTGGATGAGGACTATTTCCGGAAGATTGAAGCAATCGAATTTGCAGTCAAATATGATGATGGACGTGATCCCCGAGGGGTATTGAATGCCGATATCGTACTTGTGGGGATTTCAAGAACTTCCAAAACCCCGCTTTCCCAGTACTTGGCCCACCAGCGCTTTAAAGTAGCAAATGTCCCTCTTGTTCCGGAAGTTGAACCACCGGCGGAGTTATATGAAATCGATCCCAATAAATGTTTTGGTCTCGTCATCTCTCCTGAAATTTTGAATTCGATCCGGAAAGAGCGCCTGATTGCTTTAGGGTTGAAAGACGACGCAAGTTATGCCAAAATCGATCGGATTGAACAGGAGATCAACCATTTCAACAAGGTGGTAAATAAAATCGGCTGTACGGTAATCGACGTCTCGAATCGGGCGGTTGAAGAAACCGCAAATATGATTATATCGAATATGAATAGCAGAAAGTTCGAGAAAATTCGGAAGGACCTCCATCGATAAGGCGGTCCCTCTTTTTTCGTTCATGATTCAAGTTACATTCCTACTAGTATTCCTCATGGGTATCCTGTAAAATAACAGTTTCGGAGTAAAATAAAAAATTTGTCGAATAAGAAGGATTTTTAAAGGATACATCGAATCTATAGACAGTGAAGATGGTGATAGCATGTCAAAAATTCCGGAACAGACGATAGAAGAGATTCGCAGCAAGACAGATATAGTCGATCTAATCGGTGAACATGTCCGCCTTACCAAGAGGGGAAAGAACTGGTTTGGCCTTTGCCCATTCCACGGAGAAAGTACGCCTTCTTTTTCAGTGTCTGAAGAAAAACAGCTCTTTCACTGTTTTGGCTGCGGTGCGAGTGGCAACGCAATCACTTTTGTAATGGACATCGATAACCGCCCTTTTACAGAAGCAGTCGTTCATCTTGCAGAGCGGCTTGATATTCCGATTGATGCATCTGTTGAGATGGGAAGTCGATCAGAAAAAGATGTAGCGAACAAACAGATGTATGAAGCTCATGAGTTCGCGGCAAACTTCTATAACCACCTTCTTTTGAATACGGTAGAAGGTGAAAAGGGATATCAATATCTTGAACAAAGAGGATTTTCAAGGGAAAATATCGAAAAGTATAGTATTGGCTGGGCACTTGATGATTGGGAAGCGTTATCTTCCCTGTTGCAGCGCCAAGGTTTTGATATGAATGAGATGGAACAAGCCGGTCTTGTCATCCGACGTGATAATGGCACAGGTTTTTTTGATCGGTTTCGTGGTCGGGTCATGTTTCCACTTTATGACGATCATGGTACAATAGTCGGGTTCTCCGGTAGAGTGCTTGAGAAATCGGAAAAAGAAGCCAAGTACCTGAATAGTCCAGAAACACCCATATTCGAAAAAGGACGATTGCTGTACAATTTTCACCGTGCACGTCTTAATGCTCGGAAAAAGGGTAATGTAATAGTATTCGAAGGATTTATGGATACATTATCTGCAGATCGTAATGGGGTCGAAAATACTGTAGCAGTAATGGGGACCGCTTTATCGGATACACAACTCATCAAGTTAAAGAGGATTACTAACGACCTGATTGTTTGTTGTGATGGTGATAATGCCGGCTGGGAAGCTTCTAAACGGTTTGCAGAGCTGATTATGCAAAAGGGGTTTTCTCTTAAAATTGCAGTACTTCCCAATAAAATGGATCCCGATGATTACATTTCCGAAAACGGAATTGAAGCATTCAGGGAGAAAATTTTAGAGCGGCCGCACACGTATATGTCTTTCATTATGGCATATGCGAAAAGATCCAAAAATCTGTCACATGAAAATGATGTTTTGCAATATATCCATGAAGTGATGGAAGAACTTGCTGGGGTTTTAACTCCCGTCGAAAAAGACATGATGTTAAGGCAGTTGTCGATGGATACGAATGTATCTGTGGATGCACTCGAACAACAGTATGCAAGAGCAGCAGGGAAGGCTGTCAGGAAAACCCACACAGACAGCTTTTCAGAGCCTGTGATGCCGCTCATACCACAAAAGAAGAACAGCATTTCCGCAACTGAGCGTGCTGAGCAATTGCTACTAAGTCACATATTAAATGATGGCTCCTTATTTGACACGATTCAGAACGATCATGAGGAACTGTTTGTACATGAGGATTATGCTACAATATTTATCCACTTAGCAGGTTTCTATGAGAGATACGGTGCCCCTGATTTCCATCGATTTGCAGAAACGATTGAAGACCGCGGATTGCGCAGGATCGTACTGGAAGCTGCGGTGATGGAACGGGACCCTGAACATGCAGAGCAAGAAGTGGAAGATTGTGTTCTGCATTTAAAGAAACACCGGATTCAACAAATCATTACACAAAAAATGCATGAATCAAAAGACGCAGAAAAAATGAACGATTTCCCCGCAGCATTAGAGTTAGCGAGAGAGATCATACAGCTCCGGAAATCATTATCGGCAATGTAAGCCGACCGGCGTACTAAGGAGGAACAGGTTATTATGGCTAAAAAAGAGGAACTAACTGGAGAAACAGAGACAACGTTGGAGGAAGTCAAAGCTGCTTTGCTGGAAACCGGTAAAAAGAGCGGTGAGTTGACAATTGAGGAAGTCACTGAAAAATTGGCTACTTTTGAAATGGAGCCCGACCAGTTTGAAGAGTTCCTCGATCAAATCGAGGCAGCTGGTATTGAGATGGAAGGCAAAGATGAAAGTTCTGAGGAAGCGCCGGGCAAACCTGCTGCAGATGAAGAACGGTTCGATCTGAATGACCTAAGTGTTCCGCCGGGTGTGAAGATAAATGACCCCGTACGCATGTACTTAAAAGAAATTGGTCGTGTGGATTTGCTTACAGGCAAAGAGGAAGTAGCTCTTGCTAAGCGTATTATTGCTGGTGAGGAAGAAGCGAAAAAACGGTTGGCTGAAGCAAACTTACGTCTCGTGGTAAGTATTGCAAAGCGTTATGTCGGAAGAGGCATGCTTTTCTTGGATTTGATCCAAGAAGGAAATATGGGGCTTATCAAAGCTGTGGAAAAATTTGACCATACGAAGGGATTCAAGTTCAGTACGTATGCAACTTGGTGGATCCGTCAAGCGATTACACGTGCTATCGCTGACCAAGCGAGAACAATCCGTATACCTGTTCATATGGTTGAGACGATTAACAAACTTATTCGGGTACAGCGGCAGCTGCTGCAGGACTTAGGAAGAGAGCCTTCACCTGAGGAAATCGGGGAAGAGATGGAGCTGACTCCGGAAAAAGTTCGGGAAATCCTGAAGATTGCACAAGAACCGGTTTCATTGGAAACACCAATTGGTGAAGAGGACGATTCTCATCTGGGTGATTTCATTGAAGACTCGGAAGCCCAGTCACCATCGGATCATGCAGCTTATGAATTATTGAAAGAGCAGCTTGAAGACGTATTGGATACCTTGACAGATCGTGAAGAAAATGTGCTTCGCTTGCGTTTCGGATTGGATGACGGTCGAACTAGAACTTTAGAAGAAGTTGGAAAAGTTTTCGGTGTAACCCGTGAGCGTATCCGTCAAATCGAGGCCAAGGCGCTGCGTAAATTACGGCACCCATCTCGCAGCAAGCGCTTGAAAGACTTTTTAGAATGAGAAAAAGGCACCGGGCAAATTCATGCCGGTGTCTTTTTTCAGTAGAAGGAGAGTACGTTTATGAATGTACAGCGTAAACGAATCATTATGTCGGAAATACATTATTGGAAAAAAAATCGACTGTTACCAGAGCATTATTGTGATTTCCTGATTACTTTATATGCTCAAGGGGATGCAGACGCAGCAGCGAATGAAACTATTGAAAAAGCCATCTTGGAAAAAGAGAGTTCATCTGTCATGAAGAGAATGATCCTGTTAATACTTTTAGCAGCCGGGCTTTCTGCTATGATGTTTGCAGTTGGCAATTATCCTATAATTATGATTGCGGTTGCTTCCGTATTTGTTATCGGTTTACTTGCTAAGGTTATTTTCAGTCCATCTGTACGTTCCGCGCTTATTCCTTTTACTTATATTATTGCAGCTTTCATGTTACTTGGGATCTCACTTAAAGTATGGTTTACTTTCTTCGAAAGTGAAACGATGTTGTTATTAGGTATACTTATGCTGAACAGTATTCTTTGGCTGTTTGCCGGCCGTTTGCTCAAACTTTTGTATTTTACAATATCTGGTGCTGCAGGATTATTGATGATTATCGGATTTTTGCTCATATCATTTTGAGTGAAAATCCTTTTTTTCTATCAAACTATCGGCTAATTCTGTATAATGAGATTTGTAAGCGTTCACAAAAAAGGGGATGTCATAATGGATTTCAATTTAACTTCGGAACAACAAATGATACATCGGACAATTCGGGAGTTCGCTAACGAAGTTGTCGCACCAGGTGCAATCGACCGGGATCGAACAAATGAGTTTCCTATCGAAATTTTCCAGCAGCTTTCTGAAATGGGGATGATGGGGCTTCCGTTTTCAGAAGAGTATGGAGGGGCAGGGGCGGACACAATCAGTTTTGCTATCGTAACGGAAGAGTTGAGCCGGGCTTGTGCATCCACCGGGATTACTTATTCAGCTCATATTTCACTTGGTGGAGCGCCTCTTAGCCTATTCGGGACAGAGGAACAAAAACAGAAATATTTACGCCCCATCTGTGAAGGAACCTCATTTGGTGCGTTCGGCCTGACAGAACCGAATGCAGGATCAGACGCGGGGGGTACTCAAACAACAGCTAAACTTGAAGAGGGAACCTATACGATCAATGGTTCAAAAGTATATATAACCAATGCCAGTTATGCAAAAAATCTTGCGCTTACCGCGATTACAGGCAAGACGGAAAGAGGCGGAAAGGAAATCAGTGCAATTATCGTTCCTACTGATGCAGAAGGGTTCAAAGTGATTGATAACTATGAAAAGATGGGATTACATGCTTCCAATACGACAGAACTAATCATGGAGAACGTACAAGTGCCTGAGGAGAATCTGCTTGGAACAAAAGGAAATGGATTCCGACAGTTTTTAGTCACATTAGATGGTGGACGAATTGGAATCGGAGCCATGGCGGTGGGTATTGCACAAGCAGCGTATGATCGCGCCATGCAATATGCAAAAGAACGCAAACAGTTTGGTAAGTCACTATCCGAGTTCCAAGTGACACAATTCAAACTAGCAGCTATGGCACTGAAAATTGAGCTTGCGAGAAACATGGTGTACAAAGCGGCTTGGTTGAAAGACGAAGGAAAGCCATTTACAAAAGAAGCTGCGATGTGTAAATTGTATGCATCCGAGATGGCAATGGAAGTTGCGGATGAAGCCATTCAAATTCATGGCGGTTATGGGTATATGCGTGAATACGAAGTAGAAAGATATATGCGGGATGCAAAGTTATTGGAAATTGGTGAAGGCACTTCTGAAGTTCAGCATATGGTCATTGCTAGGCAAATCGGGTGTTAATGAAAAAAGTTCACAAAGTATGTCCAAAATGTCACAAAAGAGAAAAGTCTATTGATAAGTCTTTCGATTTTAGCCGTAATACAGTACAATAAGATATGTGCACTATATACTACAGAATAGTTTCTGGTGAAGGAGGTTAAGTTCGTTGAGTAAAAATCCTGTTATTCCTTATATTTTGATTTTCGCCCTAGGAATCGGACTCATTTTCTTCATGTCCCTTTATGGTATTGATCAGAAGAAAGAAATTGCCGATGCTGATGGCGAAGCAACTGAAGAAGGTAAGAAAGAAGATGAAGGCGCATCTGCTGAATTCGATCCTGAAGCTGTTGCTCAGCAGAAATGTATCGGATGTCACGGTGGAGATCTAGAAGGTGCAGTTGGTCCAAGCCTTCACGGTGAAGACAAAGATGCTAAAGAACTTCACGAAATCATCAAGAATGGTAAAGGCGGCATGCCTGGTGGACTCATCCCGGATGAGAACATCGATGCAATGGTCGAGTACATTCTAACCCTAAAATGATAATCTAGAGAGCAATCAGAGTGGCGGAACTCCGCTGCCTGATTGCTCTTTTGTTGATGCGTGCAAAAAAGCCCGGTTTTCGATAAGATGAAAGGAAGAAGTCGACGGTTGTGTCTACGTCTGCTGAAAGGTGGAACAAAAAGTGAACGCAAAAAAATTATCAGAGCGATTGCGATTGGTCGCATCATTTGCTGAACAAGGAACAGTCCTTGCAGATATCGGTAGTGACCACGCTTACTTACCGTGTTGGTTGGTCCAAAAAGGTCAAATTTCCCGAGCGATTGCGGGCGAAGTAGTAAAAGGTCCATTTGAGTCGGCCAAACGAAACGTTGCGAAAGAGGGTTTAACAAATAAGATCGTCGTACGGCTCGCAAATGGGCTCCAAGCCATTTCACCTGAAGATGGAGTCGAGAATGTGACCATTGCTGGGATGGGCGGCTCCCTGATTGCCACAATTTTAGAGAGTGATCCGGAAAGATTAGCTGGAGTTAATCGTATCATTGTGCAGCCGAATATACATGCAAAGGCAGTACGTGACTGGGCAGTCAGCCATTCATGGAAAATCGTGAATGAAGCGATTCTAAAAGAAGATCATAAAATCTATGAAGTTCTAGTGCTGGAACGAGGAGACCGAACTTATCGCCCTGAAGAGTTACTAATGGGTCCGATTCTTTTACAAGAACGTTCTCCGGCTTTTCAAGAGAAGTGGCAAGGGGAGCTCAATGAGATCGAACGGGTGATTCAACTGTTGACAGAAACGGCCCAATCCGAAGAAGCGAAAGCGAAACGCCAGCAATTGATGGATACGAAGGAAATGATTGAAAGGGTGTTGAAGTCATGAAAAACGTGAATGGTCATGAAATCATCCGGTTATTTGAAGAGTGGTCGCCGAAAAAATTTGCAATGGAAGGGGATCCCGTCGGTTTGCATATTGGTCAGTTGAATCGTCCGGTTGATACAGTCTTAGTTACGTTAGATGTGAACGAAGCGGTGGTCGACGAAGCGATTGAACGGGGTGCAACCCTTATCATCGCCCACCATCCCCCGTTGTTTAGACCAGTAAAGCATATTTTAACGGATACCCCTCAAGGACGAATGATTGAGAAATGCATAAAAAACGATTTGTCCGTTTATGCTGCTCACACGAACTTGGACATTGCAAGTGGCGGGGTGAATGATCTGCTGGCTTCAAGACTAGGACTCACTCAATTGAAATTAATTGAACGTACCTCTGGCGAGTCTGAGCAGGAGTATGGATTGGGAAGAGTGGGCTTGTTATCTTCCAGTATGACACTCGAACAGTTTGCGGGCTTTGTGAAAGAGAAATTAGAAGTACCTGCAGTCCGAATGGTGGGAGATAAGGATCGGCTCATTCAAAAAGTGGGAGTCTTGGGTGGCGATGGCAACAAATATATCTACGCCGCTAAGCGTGCTGGAGCTGATGTATTCGTTACAGGTGATTTGTATTACCATGTCGCCCAGGATGCTGAAGCAATTGACTTGTGTGTTGTAGACCCTGGGCATAATGTTGAAAAAGTGATGATTCAAGGTGTTGCAGAACATATGACGGCATTATGCGAAGAACATCTCTATAATGTAACCTTTATACAATCCCGAATAAATACCGAGCCGTTCACCTTCATTTGAAAAATCCCCCAGTTTCTCTTGTGAGAAGTGGGGGATTTCCTCATTTAAACATAAGGTTCGATTCTAGTGACAGGCATCGGTTTTTTAATCTTCGGTAACAGTCGATTCAAATCGAATTTGCGCTCTGCAATATGTGTTGACGGATCAGCTGGATCGAACTTGGTCAGGAATTCGATCACTTCGCGAACGATTAATGTAGGAGTGGATGCGCCGGCGGTGACGGCTACACGCTCGACTCCCTCCAACCAACTCAACTCGATTTCAGAGACATCTGAAATTCGATAGGATGGAGTATTGGCGATTTCAACAGAAACTTGAGTCAAACGATTGGAGTTATTGCTCTTCGGGTCACCCACGACAATGAGCAAATCCGCTTCGCCCGCTTGCTCAGCAACTGCTTCTTGTCTGACTTGCGTCGCCATGCAAATTTCTTTATGAACTTCGATTTGTGGGTATTTCTTTTTCAAGTCTTCCATAAGATGGACGACATCCCACTGACTCATAGTTGTCTGATTTGTGACAAGCAATTTGTCGTTATGAAGTGTCAATTGCTCAATATCCTTGGAATTCTCCACTAAATGGACCCTTCCAGGTGCTACACCAAGAGCGCCTTCTGGCTCAGGATGATGTGCTTTACCGATATAGATGATATCGTAGCCTTCAGCCGTCTTCTCGCGAATCAGGTCATGTGTGACCGTTACATCGGGACATGTGGCATCGATAGAAACCAGCCCTTTTTTACGCGCAAGTTCACGTACTTCAGGTGAGACACCATGTGCTGTAAAGATCACAGTACCCGTTTCGACTTTGTTCAGAATCTCGAGACGATTATTTCCTTCTAATGTGATGATGCCATCTTCCTCGAATGCATCCGTCACATGCTTGTTGTGTACGATCATGCCCAATATATAAATCGGTCTCGGCAATGATTCGTCGAGTGCCGCATTCCTAGCAATCACCATTGCATCGACGACCCCGTAACAATAACCTCGCGGGGATATCTTCATTACTTCCATTATTAAGCTCACTCCTCTAAAGGGATCTACCTCCATTATAGCTGAGTTAGCTTAAAGGTACAAAATCTTAGATTGGCGGCTGGAACACTTTAGGAACAGACGGCAATGGTCCCGAGGTGACAGGTGCTGCTCCGCGTGCGGCAGTAGCTGCCACAGATGCTCCTGCTGCCCCTGCATCCGGGAGGGATTGGAATCCACGATATAATTTCCACATAGCGGGTATATTTTGAATCATTGGTGCAAACTGTTGTACGATAGGTGCATATTGTTGCACAGTCGACATCAGTCGATTAGCGGTTTCCATATACATTTCTGGTTTTGAAAGACCAGCACCTGCAGGTGAGCCACCTTGTGCTTGCTGCTGATCGCCAAACCCTGGATTCATACCAAATGGGGAGGGCTGCTGATTCGCTTGGCTTTGTGGAAATGGTATCGAAGGTCCCTGCATAAAGGGATTTGCCTGCTGAATGTTTCCGCGGAACATCTGTTGGCCAGCAGGGGTTTGACGCTGCTGATTAGCAAATGGATAAAAAGATTGATATCTCATAATTATCTCCTTTCCCAAAGAGTACTTTGTCTATAATGTATCCTATGCGAAAAAAACAACCAGCGGTACAGTTTCGTGCTACAATGAAGGAATGAATAGGAGGACACGAACATGTCTAGATATACTGATTACCAATTTAAGCCGTTTCTTCGAGAAGCGATAGAACAAATGGGCTTCACGAGCCCGACCCCCATCCAAAAGGAAATGATTCCGCTCATTTTAAGAGGTCAGAGTGCAATCGGACAAGCACATACAGGAACAGGGAAGTCACACAGCTTCTTGATTCCGATTTTACAACGTATCAATGCTGATACAGATGAGCTCCAAGCAGTGATCACAGCTCCTACCAGAGAGCTTGCTATCCAATTGTTTGATGAATTGAAAAAGCTCACCGATTCTTCAGAAGTCCGCTCAAGTCTATTGATTGGCGGGACAGATAAAAAGCGTTCTGCCGATAAATTGAAATCAAATCCTCATTTAATCGTCGGCACACCTGGACGTATCCGGGATATGTCGGATACAGGAGCGTTATCGATTCATACAGCACGCATCCTCGTCATCGATGAAGCGGATCTTGCATTCGATATGGGCTTCATTGAAGACATCGACCAGTTTGCAGGGAAAATGCCAAGTGATTTGGAAATGTATGTATTCTCTGCGACAATACCAGAAAAACTGAAGCCGTTTCTTGCAAAATATATGAACTCGCCTGTTCATATTCAACTGGGGACGAAGAAGCCGTTGACAGAAGGCATGCACTATTCACTCGTTCCAGTCCGAGGAATGGATCGTAAAAAGAAACTTTTGAATGTCATACAGGCGATCAACCCATATTTGGCAATCATTTTTACCAATACAAAACAGAACGCAGATGAACTTGCAGGTTATCTAGCTGCACAAGGTATTAAGACCGGGAAAATCCACGGAGATCTGAATGCTCGGGAACGAACCCGTATGATGAAGCAAATACGTGACTTGGAGTACCAGTTCATCGTAGCGACAGACTTAGCGGCACGGGGTATCGATATCCCTGGGGTGAGTCATGTCATCAATTATGAGCTTCCTGAGGATCTTGAGTTCTATATACACCGTGTGGGACGTACAGCACGTGCTGGATTGGAAGGGGTCGCCATCACGTTATTTGATCCCTCCGAAGACGATGCCATTGTCAAGATTGAGAAAATGGGCATTCCGTTTGTACATGAAGATGTGAAAAATGGAGAATGGAGCCAGCTGAAAGACCGTCACTCCAGAAAAAATCGTCCAAAAGAACAGGACGAAATCGACAAGAAAGCTGCTTCTTTAATCCGAAAACCGACAAAAGTGAAACCGGGTTATAAAAAGAAAAGAGCTAAAGAAGTGGATCGCTTTAAGAAACGTGAAAGGAGAATGACTAAGAAAAAATGAGTGGACAATCTATTTTACTCGGATCCCACGTATCCATGAGTGGTAAGGGCATGTTACTTGGTTCTAGTAAAGATGCTGCCGAATTTGGGGCTTCAACATTCATGATCTATACAGGGGCTCCGCAAAACACACGACGTAAAGCAATAGAAGACTTGAACATTGCTGCTGGACAAGCCCATATGAAAGCAAATGGATTATCCTCTATGGTGGTCCATGCACCGTATATCATTAATATCGCTAACACCGTGAAGCCTGAAACGTTCAGATTGGGTGTAGACTTTTTGCAAGAAGAGATCCGACGCACGGAAGCTCTTGGTGCAAATCAGATTGTTTTGCATCCGGGAGCGCACATAGGTGAAGGCACAGATAAGGGAATTGCAAAAATCATTGAAGGGTTGAATGAAGTTTTAACTGAAGACGCAGATGTCCGGATTGCCTTGGAAACAATGGCAGGTAAAGGAACTGAGTGTGGAAGAAACTTTGAAGAACTTGCGAAGATTTTTGATGGTGTTCAAAACAATGATCGCCTTTCTGTGTGTTTTGATACGTGCCACGTCCATGATGCTGGATATGATATCGTGAACGATTTCGAAGGTGTTTTGGAAGAATTTGATCACTTCATAGGCAGAGACCGAATTTCCGTCATCCACGTCAATGACAGTAAGAATGTTCGTGGAGCAGGAAAAGACCGGCACGAAAATATCGGATTCGGAAATATCGGTTTTGAACCATTACACTACATTGTTCATCATCCGTCTTTCGTGAACGTTCCAAAGATATTGGAAACACCATTCATTGGAACGGATAAGAAAAACAAAACCGCGCCATACAAAGAAGAAATCATGATGCTGAAAAATGGCGAGTTCACTACCAAATACCGGGACGCATTATTAAACGAAGTGACGAACGAATAATATCTGTGTAAATGCTTTTCTCTCAAGTTAATACAATCCGGCATTCTAGTATTATATGAAAAAGGCTGTCGAGCAGCGGGTCTGCTCGATAGCCTTTTCCTACTTACGCATATTCAAGTAATCTTCCAACAACTGATTCGTTCTTTTCTGACCTAGAATCCGTTCCACTTTTGAAATGAAACTTTCAGGGACCCCTGTCAAAATCCAATGCATTGAAATTTCATCCAACAATGGCCTTAATAGTCCGATTTCCTCGACGGTGAAGTCTAATCCATAAGATTTAGACATTTTCAACATCTCATCATCGCTTCTTTTTTTCATCTCCAGGAGCAATCGTGTGTAATCCAACTTATCACCTAGCTTTCTTTAGATTTGTAAGCGCGGGGCATTTGGTTTATAATCATTTGAGTGAATCGTAATCATTACTATTAACCAAAGGATGATCGTATGCAAGGAAATCTAGTGGAATTAAAGAATGTAGCTTTTAATTATGGAAATTCAACTGTGTTGAAAGATATCACCTTGACCGTAAAACCAGGTGAATTCTGGGCACTTATTGGTCCGAATGGTTCTGGGAAATCGACCCTTATTAACATTCTTTTAGGATTGTTAAAGCCGGATACTGGATCAGTGGAACTATTTGGCGAGCCGATTTCGTCTGTCAGTCATAAAGAACGGATTGGGTACGTTTCTCAAAAATCGAATTCCTTCAATAGCGGATTTCCTGCAACGGTTCTTGAAGTTGTAAGAAGTGGCTTGACGAAAAAGACAGGATTGTTCAAGCGGTTTTCAAAAGAGGATACCGAAGCTGCTATGAATGCACTTCATGAAGTAGGTATGGAAAAATTCGCTGATCGTAATATTGGTGAGCTTTCTGGAGGACAGCAACAACGCGTCTTCATTGCGCGAGCACTCGCGGCAAAGCCGGATCTGCTCATTATGGACGAACCGACTGTCGGAGTGGACCAGCAAAACTCGGCTTCTTTCTATTCTATGCTCGAAAAACTGAATCGTGACAATGGCATAGCGATTATTTTAGTTTCCCATGAAATTGACCTTGTCACAGATCTCGCATCACACGTTGCTTGTTTGAATCGGACAATGCATTTCCACGGAGGAAGAAGAGATTTTGCGAAACTGAATGATTATGACCTATCACGCTGGTATGGCCATTCTGTCCGTCTCGTTCATCAGAAGGAAGGGGCACCTTCAAATGATTAATGCATTACTTTCTTATGAATTTCTCCAAAATGCATTCTTTTCGGGTTTAATAATCGGAGTGATTGCGCCGATGCTTGGACTTTTCATTGTTGTGAGGCGTCTCGCCTTGATTGCAGATGCACTAAGCCATGTTTCGCTTGCTGGGATTGCAGGCAGCCTGTATTTGAGTCAGCAAGTGTTGTTTTTCGCGGGCCTCAATCCGATTTACCTAGGAATGGCGGCTGCAGTAGGCGGCTCTTTGTTAATCGAACGGTTAAGAAGGGTCTATCGGAATTTTGAAGAGCTTGCGATTCCGATTATCCTCTCTGCAGGAATCGGATTCGGTGCTATTTTCATTTCACTGGCAAAAGGATTCGGGTCGGATTTAGTCGGCTATTTGTTCGGTTCGGTATCCGCAGTTAGCAGACAGGATTTATTAGTCGTAGCAATTCTTGCAATTGCTGTGTTTGGTTTCATTTATTTGTTTTATAAAGAACTTTTCACGCTATCGTTTGATGCGGATTATTCAAACGCATCGGGTATCAAAGGCCGCTGGATCCAAATGCTCTTCATGGTACTTACTGCATTAGTGATCGGGGCCTCTATGCGGATTGTAGGGATTCTACTCGTATCATCACTCATGACGCTTCCGGTTGCTGCTGCGATTCAAATAGCAAAAAGTTTTAAATCTGCTATGATGCTATCCGTTCTGTTTGGAGAAGTCTCTGTTATCGCTGGTCTGTTTGCTGCGTATCACTTGGATATCGCACCAGGGGGGACGATTGTTGTAACTGCCATTGTCATTTTGCTATTCGTGTTAATGGGGAAACGGTTGACAGGAAAAGGTACTGTGAGAAGAAGGGGGGAAGTGCTGTGAATGTTGAAAAAGCATGGGATACGTTAAAAGAACATTCTTTCAAACGGACGAAGAACAGGGAAGCGATTTTGGATTTTCTAGCAGAACGTGATGGATATACGGCTGCTATGGACGTTGGTGAATTTCTGAAAAAAGACAATCCTGGAGTAAGCTTCGATACAATTTACAGGAACTTATCCACTTTTGCAGAGCTTGGAATTCTGGAAGAAACCGATCTGAATGGGGAACGGCAATATCGCATGCACTGTGATCCTGGCGTTCATCATCATCACTTCATTTGTACTGTATGCGGGAAAACAAAACATATCCCTTCTTGTCCAATGGATCATATTGTGGTTAACCTGCCTGGTGTGGAAATACAAGGGCACAAATTCGAAGTTTATGGAAAATGTCCTCAATGCCAGTAAAAAAAGGAAAGGCTCAAGTTTAGGAGCCTTTCCTTTTCTATTTCACTGATGTTGTAAAGAAGTTATATTGGATCCACTCATTGGCCTCATTCCAGTTATTGACTCGGATAACGCCTTTTGGAATTGGATTCCGATTATA
The DNA here is from genome assembly GCF_050459885.1 of Sporosarcina gallistercoris. Lineage (GTDB taxonomy): Bacteria > Bacillota > Bacilli > Bacillales_A > Planococcaceae > Sporosarcina > Sporosarcina gallistercoris_A. Next base: position 178,862 of record NZ_JBCMNO010000005.1, read on the forward strand.
TGGAGTATCAAAAAGAATAACAGGAATGTCGAGCTCTTCATGGAGGTCGACGGCATTATCGTGTTTGTCTTCAAAAAACACGTGAGTACCAAATTTGCGTGCTGTTTCAATTTTACGATGACTGCCGATCAATTCAACATGGTCAAAAGGGAGCTGCTCACGTTCGAACCATTCCATTGTAGCATCCATCACTTCAGACCCGCGGGCAGAGATGTAATATAGCTCTGCTTGCTGTTTCTGCCAATCCAACAAAAATTGTTTCGCTTGTTCTTGGATCGAGGATGTCAGACAAATCTCTGATTCGGCTTCTTTATACCACTTGTGAAATTCTGTAGGATCGACATCGAAAGCAGTTGTCAGATCATATTCTTTAATATCCTCTAAAACGAGCTCGCATCCGAACTTCTTGTTAATATGCGGAAGAAGAGAAGAAAGGGTCGTTACCGTTCCGTCGATATCGATGCCGAAACGATATTTTGTCAATTGGAAGCGCCGCTTTCAGCGAGCAGTTCTTCTTGTCTCTTTTTCTCGAAGTACTCTTCCGCAAGTTTATCGATTTCCATCTTCAATTCCTCGACCATTGTCTCTTCAGGAACTTTCCGCACCGTTTTTCCGTGCATGAAGAGGAGACCTTCCCCGCGAGCTCCTGCAATCCCTATATCCGCTTCTCTTGCCTCACCTGGACCGTTTACCGCACATCCTAGAACGGCGACTTTAAGCGGTGCTTTAATGTGTGAAATGTATTCTTCCACTTCGTTTGCAATCGATATCAAGTCAATTTCGATGCGGCCACACGTCGGACATGAAATGAGAGTGGCTGCATTCGATGAAAGTCCGAATACTTTCAAAAGCTCACGCGCCACTTTCACTTCTTGCACAGGGTCCGCACTCAATGAGACGCGCATCGTGTTTCCAATACCTGCGGATAGTAACGCACCGAGACCTGCAGAGCTCTTAATGGAGCCTGTAAATAGTGTACCCGACTCAGTTATGCCGAGGTGAAGAGGGTAATCGAATGCGGCTGCCGCTTTTTTGTAGGCTTCGATTGCCAAGTTCACGTCGGAAGCTTTCAATGACACAATGATGTCATGGAAATCGAGATCTTCAAGGATCTTAATATGATGCAGTGCACTTTCGACCATACCATCCGCTGTAGGATAACCATACTTCTCAAGGATCTTCTTCTCAAGTGATCCAGCGTTAACGCCGATCCGGATAGGAATCCCTTTTGCCTTAGCTGCATTGACCACAGCTTCGACTTTCGATTGCTTTCCGATATTGCCGGGGTTAATACGAATCTTATCAGCACCTTGTTCAATCGCGATAAGTGCCAGTTTATAATTAAAGTGAATATCGACGACGAGTGGTATGTTAATCTGTGCTTTAATTGCGCCGATTGAATACGCTGCACGCTCATCCGGACAAGCGACACGAACAATCTGGACACCTGCCTCTTCAAGGCGCTTAATCTCCGCCACAGTCGCTTCCACATCATGTGTTTTAGTGGTTGTCATACTTTGGATGAATAATTCGTTACTCCCTCCAATTGTCAGATTCCCGACTTTAACAGGACGAGTGTTGGATCGATGTATCATTTCAGTCATTATTTTCTCTCCTTACTTCGAATTACTACTGTTTACTAATGTACATTTTATCAATCATTGTGCTAAAAAGACAAGGAACTGCCCTCCGCACTCTATTGTTTCGAGCAAAATGTGACGGTTTCACTACTAAGTGGGATTTCAATCTGTTCGCCGCCAACGATGCCCTGAAGTTGCAAATGGGGGTTCAGTCCGTAAAAAGCTGTCAGACGGTCGATGAAAGGGATACTGGGATCAGGATAGAGTGCGAATAGCGATTCGATCGTATCGCCTTGCACCGTTGTGACAACAATCGATATAGGCTTGTCCACATCTTGGCAAGCGGGCTCGTCTGAAGCGAAGGCTGCAAGTTGAATCGTACCTTCTGTCAAATCACTTTTTAGCATATGAATAAGTGCGAATACGGCGAGTGCGGTAACTAGTAGTCTCATTAGTAAAGCCTCCCTTCGCTCACGATATGCAGGAAGAGAGGGAATTATGCACGAATGATTTTAGCTGACGGCTGTTTTGGATAGTACTTTGCAGCCAAATGTAAGTAGACGATATGAAGAGCGGCCGAAATAGGGAAATTGAAAGAGTTCTCGACATGGGCGACATCTAAAATCAAAGAAACTAAAATAGGAACAGTAATTGAGATGGCTGACGTGCGCCATATATGTCTGTATTCTCCGCGGCGCTTGAGAAGTTTAAGCAGACCAAGCCCTATAAGTCCGAAGAAGCTAATCCGGATGAATAAATAGAACGTACTGATGACAAGCTGAAGGACAAAGGCCATCGGATAGAGTAAACTGCCGACAGTCTCGGCGTATTCGACCAGCTCTTGTGATGTTCCGAACAAATCGATATCACCTTTCAGGAAACGTAGAAAGGAAACCAGAGTCGAAAGGATGACAAAAAGAAACACGTATTGAAAGACTTTTCCGATAGGGAGCAATCGGAAAGCTGCGAGTTTTTTTGGCTCGTGAATGGAAGCGATGAACAATTGTGAGTATTTCAAGATGATGACTCCTTTCTAAGCATACCGTTAGTTTATCATCGGTTGCATGTAATTGGGTAGGAATTGTCACAACATCCCTCACTTTTAGCATTCCAATTGTTAAGGGATTGTAAAGATTGACCGTTGTCTCTTTACATATGAGAAATCGGCGACAATAATGGGAAGGTATACATATCGCTATTGGAGGTTGCACATTACATGGATATCAATTGGCAGGAAGTGGCGTTTCAATTTCTTGGCGGGCTCGGTATTTTTCTTTTCGCCATTAAATACATGGGGGATGGTCTTCAGAAAGTAGCTGGAGACAGACTGCGTTCCATTTTAGATCGATTTACAACGAACCCGTTCATGGGTGTGCTAGTCGGTATTATCGTAACAGTTCTCATACAGTCCAGTTCAGGTACGACTGTTATTACTGTTGGACTTGTGAGTGCCGGTTTCATGAAACTGAGACAAGCGATCGGGGTTATAATGGGTGCCAACATCGGTACAACCGTTACCGCATTCATCATAGGTCTGGATGTTGGAGCATATGCGCTGCCGATCATGGCAGTGGGTGCATTCATGATTTTCTTCATTCAGAAAATGACTGTGAAACATATTGGCGAGGTCATATTCGGGTTTGGAGGGTTGTTCCTGGGTCTAGAGCTCATGAGTGACGGGATGAAACCTTTAAGGACACTTGAGTCGTTTACTGATTTGACTGTTTCGATGGCTGATCACCCGATGCTCGGGGTGGTTGCGGGTACAGTATTTACATTGATCGTCCAGAGTTCAAGTGCTACTGTAGGTATTTTACAAGGTTTGTATGCAGAGAATCTGATCGATTTGAAAGCTGCTTTACCAGTTTTGTTTGGGGACAATATCGGAACGACAATTACAGCGATATTAGCGGCAATCGGTGCATCTGTTGCTGCCCGCAGAGCAGCTGCAACTCATGTTTTGTTCAATATTGTGGGAGCAGTCATATTCATGATTCTACTCATCCCTTTCACTGCGTATGTGGAATGGATAACAGGTACACTCGGACTTGATAAGAAAATGCAGATTGCATTTGCGCATGGCTCTTTCAACGTTGTGAACACCATTATTCAATTTCCATTGATCGGGGCTTGGGCCTATTTTGTAACGAAATTGATACCGGGTGAAGATGTGACAATTGAGTATAATCCAAAGCATTTGGATCGGCATTTCATCCATCAATCCCCAGCTGTTGCTATCGGACAAGCAAAAGAGGAGATTATCCGCATGGGGTCGTTTGCTGTCCAAGGATTGGAACAAACTTTCGAATACTTGAAGAGCAGTAAGAAAAATCATGCAGAAACTGCTTATCAAATAGAAGATGCCATCAATAATCTGGACCGTAAAATCACGGATTATCTAGTTGAAATTTCTGCCGTCAACATATCACCGGTTGAATCTGTTCGGCACGTCATGTTGATGGATACTGTCCGAGACATTGAGCGAATCGGTGATCATTTTGAAAATATCATTGAACTGATCGACTTTAGGGAAGTGAACAAAGTGAAGCTTTCCGAGGATGCCATGGAAGAATTATCGGAAATGTTTGCGTTGACTATTGGAACTGTACAGAAAGCGGTGGATTCCTTGGATACGAATGATTGGGAACTTGCTCGCACTGTCGCTAAACAAGAAGAATTGATCGATAAAATGGAACGTAAATGCAGGAAAAGCCATATTATCCGTTTGAATGAAGGAAGCTGTACTGCTCAAGCAGGTATTGTTTTTGTCGATATCGTTTCCAATTTGGAGCGGATCGGAGACCATGCTGTTAATATCGCAGAAGCTGTATTAGGAAAACGGGCATAAGGGAGGGGGATATCGGATGGAATGGCTTGCGTGGATTGCAGCGGTCTTGTTTTTCGCTGTTGCTTTTATAGGGTTGGTCTATCCGGTCATCCCTTCTGTCCTTTTCATAATTGGAGGATTCTTGCTTTATGGTCTACTCGATACATTCGATTCGATGGGGTGGCTGTTTTGGATCATCCAGCTCCTCTTCACCATTCTGCTTTTCGGTGCGGACACCGCTGCAAATCTTTTCGGCATCAAACGTTTCGGAGGTTCCAATGCTGGAGGATGGGGCAGTACGATAGGTCTTCTTTTCGGACCTTTTGTCATACCAGTCGCAGGTATTTTAATCGGCCCTTTCCTGGGAGCTATAATAGCTGAATTACTCGTTACCCGTGCCGGTTTCAAACAAGCTTTGCGCTCCGGAGCGGGTTCGTTAATCGGTTTTCTCACATCAGTAGTTGTCAAAGCGGTCATAATGATCATCATGATTGGAATTTTCATTTTCTTCGTCACATAAAAGACAAGATAATTGAATGCCTATGGGAAGTTTGATACCCTTGGAGTGTAGGAAAGATTTCTATCATTCAAGGAGGAATTGGAAATGGCTTATAAATTACCTGAATTGCCTTATGCATATGATGCTCTAGAACCGCACATCGACAAAGAAACGATGGAGATCCACCACACGAAGCATCATAATACGTACGTTACCAATGTGAATAATGCGTTGGAAGGACATGCTGATCTTGCTGCGAAATCCGTAGAAGACCTTATCTCTGATTTGAATGCAGTCCCTGAAGATATCCGTACTGCAGTTCGCAATAATGGCGGAGGTCATGCGAACCATTCCTTATTCTGGACACTTCTCTCACCAAATGGCGGAGGAGCTCCAGCCGGTACTCTAGCTGATGCGATAGACAAGAAGTTCGGAAGCTTTGACAATTTCAAGGAAGAGTTTGCAAATGCTGCAAAAACTCGTTTCGGTTCAGGATGGGCATGGCTCGTTCTTGATAATGGCGAACTTTCAATCATGTCTACACCAAACCAGGATAATCCATTGATGGAAGGCAAGACTCCATTACTAGGACTTGATGTTTGGGAGCATGCATACTACTTGAACTACCAAAATCGCCGTCCAGATTACATTTCTGCATTTTGGAATGTAGTGAACTGGGACGAAGTACAAAAGCTTTACACAGAAAATAAGTAATTGATTGATGCAACCAAGCACACATCTTGTTCGTCAAGATGTGTGCTTTTCATTTTTTTAATGCTATAATTCATTGATATGCATTTAAGTAAGGAGGGGGAAAAGTGAGGAAAAATCAGCGTAAAGTCGATCAAGCAAAAGTACGTCAGCGCAAATTGACTTCCTTCAGAATGAACTTTTTATTCTTTTCTATCTTCGTTTTGTTTTCGTTGTTAATTTTCCGTTTGGGATATTTGCAGATTGTTAAAGGGGAAGATTATAAAACTGAGTTAGAACGTAAAGAAGAAATCGCAGTGAACACAAGTGTTCCGAGAGGACGGATTTTTGACCGAAGTGGCCATCTGCTTGTAGATAACGAACCGCGAAATGCAATTACATATACGAAAACAACTTCTACAACGTCGGAAGAGATGTTGAAAACGGCAAAAAAGCTTGCGGAGTTGATAGACAAACCGACGAACCGCATCACTCTGGGAGACAAAAAAGATTTTTGGATTCTTCTCCATCCGAAAAAAGCGCTCAAAAAAGTGACGGAAAAAGAATTGCTTGCGATTCAAAATGACGAATCATTGACAAAAAAAGAAGCCCAGCAGCAAATTACTAAAATGACTCGCGAACGGATAACAGACAAAGAGCTGGACTCATTTACAGATCGTGAGCTCGAAATTCTCGCCATTTATCGGGAAATGATGTCTGGTTATGCGTACACGCCCCAAGTTGTTAAAAGTGAAGACGTGACAGATGGTGAATTTGCCACTGTGTCTGAACAGTTGGCGTCACTCCCAGGTGTCAATACGACGACAGACTGGGAACGTGTCAAGATGTCTGACAGCGCAATACTAGGTACAACTACTAGCCCTCTCGAGGGAATACCTAAATCGGATCTGGACTATTTCCTAGCGCGCGGCTATTCACGGAATGATCGGGTAGGAAAGAGTTATATTGAAAGATATTATGAAGATTTGCTAAAGGGTCAGAAAACGGTTGTGAAAAATATTAAGGATAGAACGGGGAAAGTTGTAGAAACGAAGACCGTTCGAGAAGGTGAACCCGGGAAAGATCTAATGCTGACATTGGATACGGAACTGCAATCCCATCTTGAGAAAATCGTGGAAGACAATTTGTTGAAAGCGAAACGTATGGGGGGGTCCCAGTTTTTAGATCGCGCCTTTTTAGTAATGATGGACCCCAATACAGGTGAAGTCCTTTCAATGGTCGGCAAACGGATTGTCAAAGACAAAGAAACAGGAAAACTGACAGTCCAGGACTACACATTCGGCACATTCAGTACATCATATGAAGTTGGATCGACTGTTAAACTAGCAACGATGCTGACGGGTTATAAGTATAATGCAATTCGATTAGGTGAAACAAAAATTGATGAACCTATTTTTGTAGGTAAGCAACGCAAAGCTTCACTCTTCAACCAAAACTCACGGGTCGCGGTCAATGACGTAGAAGCACTTGGACGTTCTTCTAACGTTTACATGTTCAAGATTGCGATGAGTATAGCCAACTACAATTATGTCAAGGGAGGAAACCTGAAAATCGACTTTGACGCATTTACAAAAATGAGGGATGGCTATGCATCATTCGGTCTTGGCACCAAGACAGGCATAGACTTGCCAGGGGAAGTGTCAGGCTCTTCACCTGAACCGAATCGTAAAGAACCGGGTAAATTACTCGATTTAGCCATTGGACAGTACGATACTTATACTCCATTGCAACTCGCCCAATACGTATCTACAGTGGCAAATGGCGGGTATCGAATCGCCCCGCATGTTTTGAAAGCTGTTTATGAACCTTCTCCGGATGGAAAAGAATTTGGAGCTCTTCTGAAACAAAAAGACCCATTGGTGCTAAATCGAATAGACAATACGCCCGAGGAAATCGAAAGGGTCAAAAAAGGGATGCATTATACGTACTATCAGCCAAAAGGAACTGCTTATAATTTGTTCAAAGGTGAAGAGTTCGATGCGGCAGGAAAAACAGGGACGGCGCAAGCAGGGTATTACGAAGGGGATGATCGGTCTCTTTGGGGCACTCAAACAGTTTCCGTTACCCATGTAGGGTTTGCTCCTTATGATAACCCGGAGATTGCCTATTCAGTCATTGTACCTCACGTATCGACGTACAAGAATCCTCCGCATCCTAACAATGATATTGCCCAAGCAGCTGTGAAAGAATACTTTGCCTTAAAGAAGAAACGGGCTGAGGCTGAAATTTTTTCAACAGAAACACCAACTATTCAGAAACCGTCGGATGAAAAATCTGAAGCCGACAAAAAGGAATGAAAGCAATAGAAAAAGACAAGAGCTTGTCTTTTTCTATTGCTTTACGGTTGTCAGTTCTTTGGCGAGAGCTGCGAAATTCATGGAAGAGTCTACTTCGTGCTCTCCGATTTGTATCTTACCGGATAGATTATTCTTTGTTAAATAGCTTTCGAATTCTGTTGCGCTTTTAATGATTCCGGATTTTTCCAGAGAATCAGACGCATCTTTTGAAGTGTCACCAGAAGAAAGGGTGAGAATCATTTTTATCACCTGATCGCTTTTTTTAGGTGATTCAGGTACCGCAGAAGTCTCATCAGAAGCTTGAGAGGGTCGTTGTGCATCCGCTAACGCTGCTTTTACATCTGCTAGCTGTTGCTGAAGTTCTGAAATCTCCTTATCCTTATGAGCGTTTCCTTTGCTCTCGGATGACAAGGGTGCAGTTGTGAAATACAAAACAGCTCCAGCTGTTAAGAATGCAATACCGATCAGTTGAAGGAATTGGCGAATCATATGCGTACACCTTTCGAGCGCAGCACAGAGCGGACCTCATCCTCTGTAAGGGAGGAACGTTTGGAAATCTCCTCAACTGGATATCCTTGTCCATGAAGCGCAGTAATCTGACTGATAATAATCGAATGCACCGGTTTTGTTGTCTCAATGGATCGCATGGGTTGTTTCATCGGTGTGGGATCTATCATCAGCTCTTCTTCAAGTGCTTTTAAACGTTTTTTTAAATGACTGGTTTCTTGATGCAGACTGATTGAAACCTGTTCGATCTCATGAGCACTGTTTGATTTAGTTCCAGCAAAGATGGAAACGATCAATGCAGTAATCCCGATAATCATAAGGGAAATAGGCAGTGACACAGATGCCCCCTCCTTGGTTAGTAAGTTTACTTAATCGTACCATATAGAAAACCAATTAGGGAATTTTGATTTCACGCTAGACAATCATTGGATTTATGATACAATAGAAAAGTCGTATAAATCATGCTCATAAATACTCTACTATCGCTGATGAGTGGGAGGGACAACAATGCGCGTAAATATTACACTTGCTTGCACTGAATGTGGTGAGCGTAACTATATCACAAAGAAAAACAAGCGTAACAATCCAGAACGTCTTGAAATGAAAAAATATTGCTCACGTGAAATGAAGCAAACGCTTCACCGTGAAACAAAATAATTGCTCATGCCAAAACCATTACGGTTTTGGTTTTTTCTTTCAATAGGAAGGGAAGAAAGTGAATGAGAAAAAAATTGTTGAGAAATGATCATCTAGTTAAATTAAAAGAAATGTCCGATGAAGAATATAAGGATAAGTCGTATCGTATCCGGAAGCGTTTCTTTGATACTGCAGAGTTTAAAGAAGCTGAAACTATAGCAATCACAGTATCACGTTCAACGGAAGTTGATACGAGAACGATTATAGAAGCTTGCTGGGAAGCAGGAAAAAACGTAGTCGTCCCGAAATGTAATACGAAGGATAAAACCATGATTTTCAGGTCTATTGATTCGTTTGAGCAATTAGAGACAGTTTATTTGGATCTACAAGAGCCTAATCCGTTAACTACAGAATGTGTGAGAAAAAAAGATATTGATCTAGTTATCGTCCCGGGTGTTGTATTCACTTTAGATGGATATCGCATAGGCTATGGAGGCGGCTATTACGATCGCTATCTGGACACTTTTTCCGGATCGACATTATCGCTTGCTTTTGAGCTGCAGCTTGCCGAGGAAATACCAATCGAAGAACATGATTTGCCTGTTGGAAAAATAATTACAGAAGAGCGTGAATTTCAATGCAGCAATCAGGTTTAACAGAGTTTTGGGATGTCATTAGACTTATGAAACGTTTTGGCGCATATATCTATACGGGTGACAGAAGGGCAGATATTCTGCTAATGCAGTCCGAATTAAAGGATTTATATGATGATGGACTCATATTGAAAGAAGATTATATCAGCGCATCATTACTCATACGGAATGAGTTGTCGAAGTGCATGTGAACAGCTGGAAAGCTGAAAAATCATTCTGATGAAATTGTGTTAAACTGAAACTTATGTGTGACTCAATACGTTATAATAAGGTAGATGGATGTTTATGATTTAGAAAGGAAGAGATGACATGACCAGATTTACCTGGCCGAAACACTCGGTACTTGTGATTGCAGTAATTGCAACCTGGCTAACTACCTACTTCGGCTATCTGACGAGCTTCAATATGAGTATAGACAACATGGTTCAACAACTGATCCTCTTTATAAACCCCCTCAGTTTCTTATTATTAGTGTATGGAGCAGCGCTTTTTATCAAAACACCGAAGCGCCGTAATGCCTACCTGATCACTGTGAGTTTGTTGACATCTATTGTTATGTTTGCGAATGCGGTATTTTATCGTTTCTTCAGCGATTTCATCACGATTCCTACGCTATTCCAAACAAATAACTTTGGAGATTTATCTTCATCAGTCATGGCCAATATTCATGGAACTGATATTTTCTTCTTTACTGATGTAATTATTGTTGCACTTGCTGTGAAATTTATACCTCTATCAACGGAGTCGGTACGTCAATTTAAAATGGGGCGCCGGATTTACTTCATCGCAACAGCAGCTTTGTTCATGGTCAACTTAGGTCTTGCCGAAGCGGAACGTCCGCAATTATTGACACGAAGTTTCGATCGAGAATTGCTCGTGAAAAACATCGGTACGTATAACTATCACATTTATGATTTGATCATTCAGTCGAAATCTCATGCGCAGCGAGTACTTGCTGACGGAAGTGAGCTTACGGAAGTAGAGAACTATGTTCATGCAAATCATAAAGAACCAAGCGTAGATATGTTTGAAGATGCAAAGGGTCGTAATATAATTATGATTTCACTGGAATCACTTCAAAGTTTTGTCATTAATCAGGAAATGGATGGGCATGTAATTACACCATTCCTGAACGAGTTGACAAAAGATAAGGATACCTTCTACTTTGATAATTTCTATCATCAGACCGGACTAGGAAAAACATCGGATGCGGAATTCATTACAGAAAACTCGATCTATCCTCGAAACGGCAGTGCTGTGTTCTTTACACATAGCGGCAATACGTATGATTCCATGTCAGAAAAACTTGCTGACAATGGATATTTCACGAACGTCATGCATGCGAATAATCGAAGTTTCTGGAACCGCGACATTATGTACAAAGCGCTTGGTATTGAAAAATTCTATGATGTTGAGAGTTATACCATTGAAGAAGGCCAGGCTGTAAACTGGGGAATGAAAGACATCCCATATTTTGAACAGTCTGTACAGATGATGAAAGAAATGCCTCAGCCGTTTTCTTCACGTTTGCTGACTTTGACAAATCACCACCCATTTGATTTGGATGATGAAGATATGTTGATACCACCCTATACTTCAAATTCGAAAACATTGAATAAATACTTCCAGACTTCGCGTTATTTGGATGAATCCATCAAAGTACTTTTCGAAGAACTGAAAAAGAACGATCTTTACGATAATTCCATTATTGTGATGTACGGAGATCACTATGGTATTTCAGAAAATCACAATAAAGCAATGAGTATGTATTTGAACAAAGAGATTACTCCTTTTGATAATACTGAGCTTCAGAAAGTCCCTTTCTTCATTCACATCCCTGGTAACGGTAAGGGGAAAGTGATGCATGAAGTAGCAGGGCAAATGGATATTCGACCAACTGTTCTAAACTTAGCCGGAATTGACACGAAAGAAGACATGCAATTTGGTTCTGATTTGTTTTCTAAGGAGCATGAAGACTTTGTCATATTTAGAGATGGAAGATTCGTCACGGATAAATATGTCTACGCACATGAAGTCTGCTATGATGCTGAAACTGGAGAACCCACTGATAAAGAGCTTTGCGCGCCTTATATAGAGCGGGCGAATAAGGAACTCGAGTACTCAGATTCTATTATCAATGGTGATTTATTACGATTTAAAGATGGCCAGAAAGATCATCAAGAAGCGGAAACTGAAATAAAAGGCAAATAGTAAAAGAAAACCCGATTGTGTGTCTACAATCGGGTTTTCTTTCTTTAATACTAAAAAAACGTCCTTTGCACTTAAGCAAAGGACGTTTTTTATTAATGCAATGACGGTGGATAGCCTTGGAAAACAATTGTTGCAATTGTAAAGCCACCAAAAATTACGGCTGCCAATAGGTTGAAGACGATACTGAGCAAGTTGCGCTCTTTGAACCCTTGTACGGTTCCAACTACAGCTAAAATTGCAATAAGACCAAAAATAACCATTAAAAGATTCATAAATGATGACACTCCTTTCAAAAAAGAACAGATGAATGCCTAGTTAGCAATACTCACCTTCTATTGTACTGTTTCAATAACGGTTTGTCGAGCTGTAAACGTGACGATTGTTTGAAATCTTTTCGAAGATTCCGTACTATAAAGGGGAGGAGGCGATTCCTATGAAGATAAAAACATTGCCACTAGGACCTATTCAAGCAAATTGTTATCTCATTAGCGATAGCAAAGGCAGTTGCCTAATAATAGATCCTGGGGAACAGCCAGAGAAAATTATAGAAGTAATCGAATCAGCCAGTTTGAAGCCATTAGCGATTTTATTGACCCATGCCCATTTTGACCATATAGGTGCGCTTGAGACGATCCGTAAAAAATACGGCATTCCAGTCTACATCCATAAAGACGAAAATCTTTGGTTACGCAGCCCCGAGTTAAATGGATCTGCGAAATACCCGATGTTGCCACCCGTCGTGTGCGGACTTGCGGATCACGTCATTGAGCGTGATGGTGTCATGCAGCTGGGGCCCTTTGAATTTGAAGTGCGTCATACGCCAGGTCATTCTCCAGGAAGCGTAAGCTACGTATTCCATGATGATCGTTTCGTAGTTGTCGGAGATACATTATTCCGTCAAGGCATTGGACGTACAGACCTGCCAGGTGGCAACACACATCAACTGCTGACAGCTATTGAGCAGCAATTGCTGTCTTTGGATGATGACTACAAAGTCTATCCAGGCCACGGCCCGAAAACAACACCTAAAGATGAGATGGATTCAAATCCATTTCTAAACGGATTTTAAAAAAAACAGCCGAATTTCGGCTGTTTTACTTTTAGTGACCTGCTCCTGGTACGTGAATGAATGTTGCATAGTACGTGAACCCAACTGTAAATATCATCAAGTACGCGCCGAACATATACAAGTACATTCTTTCCGTGAGTTTCATGTAGCCAAGCAACATGAAGAAAATAGTACTAGCGACAAATAGAAGTGCGACTTGGTTCATGTGACCAACAAAAAACATAACTGCGAAAATCCCTGTCCAGAAACCACACAGCTTGAACATATTATCCATAAGTGCGTCCCTCCTTACAACAATACAATAAACTCCTCTTTATTATATAGGATAGAGCTGTCAAAAGTAAACTCAAAGTAAAGGACACGTTGTGACAGATCGGTGATGTTTACGGAATACTAAAAGAATTGAATATGAATTTATATACGGCGTTGGGTATCCATAATGCTATTTTCACGCAAAGCATTCCCTTTTGTTGAAGCTGGTATTATACTATGGGCAAGACATAAAGCGGTCTTATGTTTTAAGAGAGAGGGGTGTGCATTGGAAACTCAAGAAAACGTAATTGAACAAAAATGTTTTCAATTATTGCAGAAAGCCATTGACGTGGATGCAACAGACGTTCATCTCGTTCCTACAGAAGAGGGCTATGGCTTATTTCACAAAAGAAGTACGAAGCTGGAACGGATCGGTAAACTCCCCCCACAGTTGGCGACCCGGATGATTTCATTTTATAAATTCCTTTCTTCCCTCGATATCAGTGACCGCCGAAAACCCCAAAGCGGTTCTTTCCACAAACAATTCAACAATAAGAATTACTCATTTCGAATTTCAACAATTCCATCCATACATCTTCACGAGAGTGCAGTTATCCGAATTCAACAACATGACCGAGTTGTTCCGCTTGATCAGTTATGCTTGGATCCTTCCTGGGCAGACATGCTGAAACAGTCGATTACTCAGCGACAAGGACTTTTCATGATCACCGGTCCGACAGGCTCTGGCAAGACCACAACTATCTATTCGTTAACATCACATTGTGTCAATGAGTTGGATCGACATGTGATTACATTAGAAGACCCAGTTGAAAGTCCTCATAACCATTTATTGCAAATCCAAGTGAATGAACGCGCTGGAATGTCGTATGCCGCCGGACTCAAAGCGATTTTACGCCATTCGCCTGATGTGATCATGATTGGTGAAATCCGCGATGCAGAAACAGCAAAAATCGCTGTGCAAGCTTCATTGACAGGACATCTTGTTCTGACTACAGTCCATGCCAAAGACCCGCTAGGCTGTTTTTATAGGATGAGGGATTTCGGTATATCAGCAGAAGAACTTCGTCAAACAGCTGTTTGTATTTCCGCCCAGCGGCTTATTCGTAAATCTGACGGAGAATTGGCTGCTGTATTTGAAATCTATCAAGGTGAAGAGTTGGAAGAACTTAAAAATTCGCTCAGTAATAACCAACCTATTTCTCTTTATGAAGAAGGGAGAGTCGAAACCCTTGCGAGAAAGTACAGCAGCTCCAGTTCCACTCCGTGAACGTTGGTATTCAAGGAAAAAGGCGCGATTATATGTCCTGACTGACAAGTCGATGTTTTTATTGAGAGTATCTGAATTGCTCCAGGAAGGCTACACGATCCATGAATGTTTTTCGCTATTGCTACCTCATCATAGTAAAAATAGTTTAAGTCTAATAATGAAAGTGGAAGACATTTTCAGGGAAGGTGCTAATGTTTCCGAGGTATTGAGAGCGCTCGGTTTCCCGGATAGGATTTTGTTGTCTATCGAGCTATCCGAGAGTGATGGAAGATTAGCGGATGCATTGAATGGTGCTTCCGTCCGGCTAAAAGCAGCGGAAGTGCGTAAGCAGAAATTCATTCAAGCTGCGACCTATCCAGTGGTGCTCATGTTTGCCATGGCACTGCTGTTAATCGCTTTTAAAATCTACTTTTTACCAAACTTTGAAGCGCTGGCAACCTCGCGCTCCTCGGTGACTCAAGGGATTGAAAAGTACTTACCGCATATTGTTGCGAAAGCCCCTGATTTTCTTTTGGGTGCACTTGGAGTAGGCGGCTTCCTTTTCGTAACGGGTAGATTCTATTTGAGACGATTGCATCCTGAAGTGAAAATAAAGAAAGTGTTAGCGGTACCCATTGTTGGAGAGATGTATAGCAGTGCATGGACCCGGCTTTTTGCTTCTGAGACTGGTAATTTGCTCATAGCAGGAAATACCATACAGGAGGCCATGCTCATTTTAATACGACAGAAAACGGATCCTATTCTAGCGCAAATTGCACTTTCCATTCATAAGCAAGCGAGCAAAGGCGAACCTTTTCACATAGCGATCGATTTTACGGATGGGCTCACCCGTGAGTTGTCATTCTTCGCAAAGCATGGTTCGGATAGTGGCCATTTAGCTAAAGAGTTATTACTTTATAGCGAACAGTTGGGAAATGAAATCGATCGGAAAGTGAACAAGATGATGGCCATGTTACAACCTATTTTATTCGTTATTTTAGCGGTTTGTATAATTGCAGCATATTTAGCGCTTTTACTGCCCGTCTATGGAATGATAAAAAACATGTAAAAGGAGCAGATTCAATGAAATTCTTACGTAATGAGAAAGCGTTCACTTTGATTGAAATGATGATTGTCCTCTTAATAATATCCGTGCTTATTTTGGTGGCAATACCGAATGTGACCAAGCACTCGAAATCCATAGATGTAAAGGGATGCGATGCCTATTTGAAAATGGTGGAGGGACAAGTGCAAGCATATAAAATGGATACGAAAGGAATTCCAACGAGTTTGGCAGACTTAACTGCAAAAGGGTACTTGCCTGCAGAGCCGAAGTGTCCGGATGGGACCGAACTGACCATCAATGCAGAAGGAAAGGTGATTAATCCTAAAGCTGCTGCAGGAACTGAGTGATCACCATACAGGAACGAGGAATGACTTTTTTGGAATTGCTTCTAGTTCTTACAATAGTAGGAGTACTCACTGCGCTAGTCGTACCGGTGAGCAGCGGTTGGACAACTGTGCAATCGGAGCGGGATGGGCTCGAAGCCTTCAAGGCCACCATTCAGCACATGCAAGCCTATTCCATGGCTCACCAAACTACGACGTGGCTAAGTTTCACAAATGAGGGGAAATCGTATTCTGTGACCTACTCGGATAGTAATGAAAAAATTAAGACCGATTTTCCTCCATCCATAAAATTCGACAATACAAGTACATTGAAGAATATCAGTTTCATGGAAAATGGAAACATGTACAAAACAGGAACCATGAATTTTGAGACTTTCAGCGGATCGAAAAAAATAAAGTTCCAATTCCAAAGGGGGAGAATGCTGATCTATGAATGAGTCTGGTTACTCCTGGCCGGAAGCGATGTTGACGTTAACGATTATGGTGGTGATTTTCAGTACGCTATTGCCATTATCATTTCGGATGCTGTCTGGATTAGAACACAAAAAACACGAGATGAGAGCAAAAGAAACTTTGTATCAAGGGGCGCTCCTTTATAAGACTTATGGAATCAGTGAAGGCGTTCGTACCGAAGAGGGAATTGACTATGAATGGTCTGCGGAAAATGGTCAGCTGTGTGTCACATTCCCGTCGTCTTTTAGCACAGAAATGATTTGTACCCCATGAATTCAGTTCGTTGTGAGTCAGGCTATACTTTGCTCGAAAGTTTGTTACAACTAGTCATTGCGGCTGCATTCTTGCATCTCATCATCGTCTTTCTGCTTTATAAGGAATCTGCGTACCAACAATTGACAGATAGCGAAAGCACCGAATGGGAATTGTTTATGGTAGATCTGCAAGCGGATCTCTCAGCGGTGACTAGGATAGGGGTCAACTCTGATGGAACGGTTTTAACCGCGTATTCACTAAATCCATCAAATGATACCGAATATAGCAGCGTCGGAGGAGTGATTCGGCGTAGAGTCGCCAGTCAAGGGCATGTTCCGCTGCTCACAAACGTTAAAAAAGTGAAATTTATCGATGAAGGTCCATTACTAGTAGTCTCTGTAATGCTTCTAGACGGTACTGAACGTCAAAGGAGGGTTGCAGTTGGACTTCGTGAAAAATGAACGCGGAGTGGCTCTGGTAATGGCGCTTGCATTTTTATTTTTCGTCTCCCTCTTTCTTTTTACATTCGTTTCATGGCATAGTAGTTTATATGGAACTTATGATTCGCTGGGAACTTTTTACGAGAAGTCAGCGATAACTATAATGCAGAGCGGATGATTTTATGAACAAAGTATACCTAGTTGGATTCATGGGATGTGGGAAGAGTGCAATCGGCAAAAGGTTGAGTTTTTTTACCAAGCTCCCTTTTTATGACATGGATCATGAAATCGTACAAAAAACGGGTATGACAATCCCGCAAATATTTGCAACTTACGGTGAAGAGAGATTTCGTGATATGGAGACGGAATTCCTTCAGACATTTCGAGACGAAAAGTGTATTATTGCAACGGGTGGCGGCGTCGCCATGCGTAAGGAAAATCGGAAGCTCATGCGCGATAGTGGACTTGTCTTTTTCCTGGACGCCCCTTTTCGAGACATATGGCGCCGTATAGCGACAGATAAAAACAGACCGATCGTCCAGCGTTCAACACGTTCTGAAATTGAAAAACTTTATCAAAAACGGTACGATGCGTATAAAGAATCTGCGCATTTCGTTGTCCAGACACGACAGCGCTCACTCAGCAAAGTCACGGAATACATCGCTTTTCAAATGGAACGCTTGTCTGGTAACTCCAATTTGATCCCTGTTCATCGGGAGACGTCGAAAAACACCCAAAAATAATTGCACTTCAATCGTCAAACTGGTAAGATAGGTTCGATAGATGTTAGTTTTCCGAATCTTGAACTATTTCGAGTGAATTGAATAGTGCGGATGAATACATGGGGAGAGAGCGCTATAAGCGCCGCCGAAGGAGCAAGTGATCACGTCATGAATCTCTCAGGCAAAAAGACTCATGTTGGACGCATCTCTGAACAGTGTCGGACTAAGCTGACCACTGAAATTTGTTTCCGCTATGCGGAGCATTCAGTTGAATGGACAGGGGCTCTCTTTTAATAAAAGGGGGGCCTTTTTCTTTTTTTTGAAGATGAATGGGGGAGAATGGGTTGTCAGTATCATTGAAACGAACACCACTTTTTGAAAGCTACATACCTTATAATGGAAAAACCATCGATTTCGGTGGCTGGGAGTTACCGGTACAATTTTCAGGCATCAAAGCGGAACATGAGGCTGTCCGAACAGCTGCTGGACTCTTCGATGTATCCCATATGGGAGAAGTCGTTGTCAGTGGAGAAGGCGCACTTGCTTTCTTGCAAAAACTCATGACGAACGACGTTTCTAAATTAGTCGTTGGGCAAGCTCAGTATACCGCTATGTGTTACGAAGACGGAGGCACAATCGACGATTTGTTAATCTATAAACGGAGTGATAATGACTTCCTATTAGTCGTAAATGCTTCCAATATTGAAAAAGATGTCGGCTGGATGAAGCAGCAAGCAGGCAACGATGTTAAAATTGACAATCAATCAGAAAGCTGGTCATTGTTAGCGTTGCAAGGACCGAAAGCAGAAATGATATTACAGCGTCTGACAGATGAACCATTGGAAAAAATCAGATTCTTCCGTTTTAAGGACGATGTGAAAGTGGCTGGCGAAAAAACACTTCTCTCCCGAACAGGCTACACTGGAGAAAACGGATTTGAAATCTATTGTGCACCAGAAGCGGCAGTGAAGCTGTGGGATGCAATTTTAACTGAAGGCAAAGAAGACGGCCTCTTACCTTCAGGCTTAGGTGCTCGCGACACACTTCGTTTCGAAGCGGGTCTGCCATTGTATGGTCAGGAATTGTCGAAAGACATTTCTCCCCTGGAAGCAGGGCTTGGTTTTGTGGTGAAACTGAAAAAGGAAGAAGACTTCCTTGGGAAATCCGCGTTGGCTGCTCAGAAAAATGATGGGATTCCTCGTAAATTGGTGGGGATCGAGATGATCGATAAAGGAATTCCACGAACGGGCTATCCTGTGTACCACAACGACGAGTTGGTCGGTGAAGTTACGACTGGGACGCAATCCCCAACTTTGAAAAAGAACATCGGCTTTGCTTTAGTGAACCGGGATATTTCTGAATTGGGAACGGGACTTGAAGTGGAAGTCAGAAACAAAAGGCTGAAAGCTAGAATTATTGAAACACCATTCTATAAACGCTCATGAAGTGAAGCGGAAAAAATTTCCGTACAAAGGGAAAGAGGGGAACTGATTATGATGCATCGTTATATGCCAATGACAGAAGCTGATCGTGAAGAAATGTTGAACGTGATCGGAATTTCATCCGTGGACGAGCTTTTCTCAGACATACCTGAAAGTGTTCGCTTTACTAGGGATTTAGCAATAAAGGAAGCGAAGTCCGAATCTGCATTACTGAAAGAACTTTCACGAGTTGCTGCAAAAAATGCTGATTCCAAACAATACGCATCTTTTCTTGGAGCAGGGGTTTATGATCACTACAAACCGATTATTGTCGATCATGTAATTTCCAGATCGGAATTCTACACAGCCTATACACCATATCAGCCGGAAATTTCCCAAGGGGAACTTCAAGCGATCTTTGAATTCCAAACGATGATTTGTGAATTGACAGGGATGGATCTTGCAAACTCCTCAATGTATGATGGAGGGACTGCGCTTGCAGAAGCGGGAACGCTTGCAGCGGGACATACGAAACGCAAGAAGCTGCTCATTTCAGAAACGGTACATCCTGAATCCCGCGATGTCGTCCGCTCTTATGCGGATGGCCAGCTGATTGAAGTAATCACGATTCCACAGAAAGATGGCATGACGGATATTGAAGAATTAAAGAACTTGCTAGCTGATGATACGGCTGCTGTCCTTGTTCAATATCCGAACTTTCTTGGTCAAGTGGAAGAATTGCAGGAAATCGGTGAGTTAGCACATGATCACGGAGCATTGTTTGTCGTTTCGTCCAATCCATTGGCTCTTGGCATTTTAACCCCTCCTGGAAAACTTGGAGCAGATATTACGGTTGGAGATGCACAACCTTTTGGCATTCCAGAACAGTTCGGTGGACCGCACTGTGGATATTTTGCAGTGACGAAGAAATTGATGCGTAAAGTTCCAGGGCGTCTTGTTGGTGAAACGACAGATGAACAAGGACGCCGCGGGTATGTCCTCACATTGCAAGCACGCGAACAGCACATTCGTCGCGATAAAGCCACATCGAATATTTGTTCAAACCAAGCATTGAATGCCCTTGCAGCATCTGTTGCAATGACGGCCCTCGGAAAAACAGGTGCGCGTGAAATTGCTTATCAAAATTATGCAAAGACCCATTATGCTAAGCAAGCGTTCGAGAATGCCGGATTCACTGTTCTTGGTGGGAATAAGCACTTTAACGAAATCGTAGTCGATTGCAAACGTCCAGTTCAAGAGTTGAACAAACAATTGCTTGGACAAGGGATTATCGGTGGATATGACCTTAGTAAAACCTTCGAAGGAATGGAAAATCACGCATTGTTCGCAGTGACTGAGCAACGTACAAAAGAAGAGATTGATGCACTTGTGCAAGAAATGGAGGCCGTCCATGCATAACGAAAACCAACCACTCATTTTTGAAGTATCAAAACCTGGCCGTATTGGATACAGCCTAACTGAATTGGATGTTCCTGAAGTGGATTTGTCGGAATTGCTTCCTGATACAATGATCAGGAAGCAGGATGCAGAACTACCTGAGGTTTCTGAACTCGATATTATGCGGCACTATACTGCATTGTCGAATCGGAATCACGGTGTTGACACAGGGTTCTATCCGCTTGGCTCTTGTACAATGAAATACAATCCGAAAATAAACGAAGCGGTTGCGCGGATTCCAGGGTTTGCAAACATTCATCCTCTGCAAGACGAGTCCACTGTTCAAGGAGCAATGGAAATCGCTTACGACTTGCAGGAACATCTATGTGAAATAACAGGTATGGATGAGGTCACACTTCAACCTGCAGCTGGAGCGCATGGGGAATGGACTGCTTTGATGATGATCCGTGCATTCCACGAAGCCAATGGGGATACAGGGCGTACTAAAGTGCTTGTTCCTGACTCCGCGCATGGAACGAATCCTGCATCTGCAACAGTCGCCGGATTCGATACCATCACAGTGAATTCCGATGAAAACGGGCTCGTGGATATCGAGGACTTGAAAGCGAAAGTGGGAGATGATACGGCAGCTCTCATGCTGACGAACCCGAATACTCTTGGCCTGTTCGAAGAGCATATTATGGAAATGGCGAAGATCGTTCATGGTGTTGGCGGGAAGTTATACTACGATGGTGCCAACTTGAACGCAGTCATGTCCAAAGCAAGACCTGGAGATATGGGCTTTGACGCGGTTCACTTGAACTTACACAAAACATTCACGGGTCCACATGGCGGCGGCGGTCCTGGTTCAGGTCCGGTAGGCGTTAAAAAGGATCTTGCAGCCTTCTTGCCAAAGCCTGTTTTGGAAAAGCGCGATGACGTGTACACGTTCAACTATGACATTCCACAATCCATTGGTCGTGTGAAGCCGTTCTACGGGAATTTCGGAATTTACCTGCGCGCTTACACATATATCCGCTCGATGGGCCCGGATGGTTTGAAAGCAGTTACTGAAAATGCAGTTTTGAATGCAAACTACATGATGCGTCGTTTGGAACCGTATTTCGACCTTCCATACCGGCAGCATTGTAAGCACGAGTTTGTGTTATCGGGCCGCCGGCAGAAGAAACTCGGCGTCCGTACGCTCGATATGGCGAAACGCCTGCTCGATTTCGGTTTCCATCCGCCAACGGTCTACTTCCCGCTCAATGTTGAAGAAGGCATGATGATTGAGCCCACTGAAACAGAATCGAAAGAAACACTCGATTCCTTTATCGATGCGATGATCCAAATCGCTAAAGAAGTGGAAGAAAACCCTGAAATCGTTCAAGAAGCACCTCATACGACGGTCATCAGTCGTTTGGACGAAACGAAAGCAGCGCGAAAACCAGTGCTTCGTTACACGCCACAGACTGAAGAAGAATTAGTAAAAGCATAACAAAAGGACCGAAGCCTAAGGGCTTCGGTCCTTTTCATACCATTACTTTTTACTTTTCACTTTACCAGACCAAGTACGGAATCCGCCTTGTAAATGGTAAAGTTGCGTATAGTCCTTCTTTTTCAGGAATAAAGCTGTACGCGCGCTCTTCCCTCCATTTTGATCGTACAAGTAAACGGGTTTGTCAGCACGGATTTCTTTATACCGCTGTCGCAATTGAGTATAAGGGATATTGCGGGCACCAAGTATATGTCCTGCATCAAAATCTTTTGGTTCCCGTACATCGATCAGCTGCGCTTTCCGGTAACCTTCAATGAATTGCTCTTGAGTCAAATTCGTAACCGCTTTGCGTAGACGAAGAGCTGTAAAGACGAAATAAGCAATCATTACAACTAACAGTCCTATTAATACATACCAATTAGCATTCAAAACATCTTTCCCCTTTCTATCTCATTCTTCATTATAAGGATTAAGTGGCACATGTTCAATTGCAATGATAAAATTGAGTTCGTTAAGATGGGAAAGGCGGGGTGTAATGGAAAAAATGAAATGGAATTATATTCAGTCGGGGAAGTGTACACCATCCTTTAATATGGCATTGGACGAAGCACTGCTCGACTGGCATAGCAAAGGCGAGATCGGCCCGGTTCTTCGTTTTTACGAATGGGAACCTGCAACCCTCTCCATTGGTTATTTCCAAAGTGTGGCTAAGGAAATCGATATGGAAGCTGTGGAGCGGCATGGACTTGGATTCGTGCGGCGACCTACTGGGGGAAGGGGTGTGTTGCATGAACATGAACTTACATACAGTGTAATCGTTTCAGAAGACTATCCGGACATGCCTGAGACAGTGACTGAAGCTTATCGGGTCATTTCGGGTGGATTGCTTGAAGGATTCCGGAACCTCGGATTGGAAGCTTCTTTTTCGGTTCCTTCTGAACAAGTATCGGAACAGCTGAAACGTCCGAAAAGCGGAGTGTGTTTCGACACTTCCAGTTGGTATGAGCTTGTCGTGGAAGGGAAAAAAGTGGCGGGCAGTGCTCAAACACGTCAAAAAGGCGTGATTTTACAGCATGGAGCGATTTTACTCAGTTTGGACGAAGAAAAACTGGTGTCCCTCTTTAAATTCGCTTCAGAAGAAATCAGGGAACAAGTACGAAAAGGACTCCCGGAAAAAGCGGTCGCGATTGACCGGTTGACTGCTCGTGGCATCACGGTAGCAGATTGTTCTGAAGCCTTTTCTAAAGGATTTGAAAAAGCACTCAATCTCGAGCTGGTGCCCTACGTTCTCAGCCCGGAACAACTTAAGGTTGTCAGAGAAATTGAAGATCGGAAATACGCGAATGATGAATGGACATATCGAAAATGAAAAAGGAAGGCTCCCTGAAGAGGAAGCCTTCCTTTTTTCTTTATAGGTTCACAGTGCTCATTTCACTTTCCGGAGATAGAGGAGATGGATTCGTCAGGACTGCTTCACCATGTATTTCGATTTCACGCAATTTGTTGAAAGAAGCAATCGCGACTTCCACTTGATCATCATCGGGCTCTTTTGTTGTTAACAACTGGAGCCATAACCCTGGATAACCTAAGAAACGAAGTACTGGGACGCTGCGTACAGCATTCGTTAGTTGAAGCACTTCAAATGATACTCCGAGAACAACAGGGATCAGCAAAATCCGATTCACAATACGCAGCCAGAATGGATCAGTAGGCACTAGGAAATAAATGAACATCCCGACAATAACGGTGAATAATAAGAAACTGCTGCCACAACGATAATGCAATCGTGATTGAGCCTGTACATTCTCAACAGTCATTGGAAGGTCGTTTTCATATGCGTTAATGACTTTATGTTCCGCTCCATGATACTTGAAGACCCTTTTAATAAGAGGCGTCATCGAGATAAGGGATACGTAACTTAGTAAGAGAGTTAGTTTAAAAAATGTCTCCAACAGGATTTGTATAGTCTTTCCTGGGAAGATCGGATGGAAAAGCCCTGCAAGGAAAACTGGGAATAAGGTGAAAACGAACTTTCCAAAGACGAATGAGAGTACTCCGACTGCGGCTACTCCTAAAATCATAGTCAATTTAGAAGTATCTTCATCTGTTTTTTCAACTTCTTCACCAGGCATCACGTCGTAATGATCACTAGCGAATGTAAGATGTTTTGAGCCGAGCCCCGCAGATTCAATTAGGGCCACGATTCCTCTGACCAAAGGGATCTTTTTCAATTTTTGTCGGATAGGGCTGCTCTCTTTCAGTACGTGAAAATAATCAATCGTACCGTCTTTCCGACGAATTGCGGTTACTGTATGTTGTTTCCCTCCAAACATGACGCCCTCAATAAGAGCCTGACCGCCATAGGCAGGGGATTGCTGATTCTTTTCCATGTACAGCCCACACTTTCTTTATAAAATCTCAATTTTGTATCATCAATGTTTTTATTGTACAGGAAATCAAGTGATTGCTCCACCATCACGTTTAAAATCTTGAGATCGGTCGACACTTTAAGCAGGAGGGGACAACTATGCATAAACCTACACTTTTTTGGACAGCTTTAGTGGCTGGTTTACTAACCGCACTGAGTCTGAAATTTCTCAAGGTATTTCATTTTGTGAAATGGTCACCAATTGGATGGTCCCGGAAATGGGATATCATGCCTAAGGAATCGCCGATTGTGAAATGGCTAGTACTTATTATCGTTTTAGGCCTTGTATTCATCGCCCTTTACAGTGTTCTTCAGTTCACCATAAAAATACCTCCATCAATCACATCGATTGGGCTGGCTGTTATATTGGTTTGTGCAGTGGAATGGACGATTTCAAGACCTGTTTCTGTCGGATCTGCTTTTAAGTCAGTTTCGATCCCTTTTCTTTGTCTTATCGCCATGATTACTAGGTTTGTCGTCGGAACTGCAGTTTTTATGAAAACTGAGCTGCCAAAGAAAGCGAAATAGGTTACCTCGTCTAAATGTTATGATAAAATAGAAAGGAAAATAGCTAGGGGTTGATGGACAATGGATTTGTTGCTGCTGAATGGTCCAAATTTGAATCGGTTAGGAAAACGGGAACCTGATATATATGGTCATGAAACGCTTGGGGATATTGAAACTCGCATCCACACGTTATGCATGGATCATAATGTCGGGTTATCGTGTTTTCAATCTAACCATGAGGGGGCATTGATTGACCGCATTCATCAAGCGGCAGACGAGGGTGTCTTTGGGATCGTCTTTAATCCAGGTGCCTTCACTCATACAAGTGTCGCTATTCGAGATGCGATAGCATCTGTGAATCTGCCAGTGGTGGAGGTACACATTTCGAATATACATAACCGAGAGTCATTCAGGCAGAACTCTATGCTTGCTCCAGTATGTGCCGGGCAGATTTCAGGATTAGGCACCGATGGATATGAGCTGGGCGCGCTTGCATTGATCCGTAGAATGGAGAGGGAAAGAGAGTAATGAAACTTACAAAACTTAGAGAAATATTGGCTGAAAAAGAATTGGATGCACTACTGGTTACTAGTGGTTACAATCGCCGTTATATGACTGGCTTTACAGGGACTGCCGGTGTCGCAATCATATCCAAGGACGATGCGGTATTCCTCACCGACTTCAGATATATGGAGCAGGCAGCGGAACAAATCAAAGACTTCCGGATCGTTCAGCATGAAAAAACAATCATTGAAGAGGTTGCTCAACAAGTCGTTCAAATGAAAGTGGACCGTCTCGGATTTGAAAAAGAAGATTTAACATTTGGTTTGTACGAACTATATAAAAGTAAAGTGGCAGCTGAACTCATTCCAACTTCCGGTCTTGTTGAAAAACTACGGATTATCAAGACGCCTGAAGAGTTGGCTGTGCTAAAGCAAGCAGCTAAAATAGCGGATGATGCTTTCACGCACATATGTGGATTCATCAAAGCAGGTATGACGGAACTTGAAGTATCGAATGAATTGGAGTTCTTCATGCGTAAGCAAGGTGCAGCTTCTTCGTCATTTGATACAATAGTCGCTTCGGGCATTCGTGGTGCACTTCCACACGGCGTAGCGACCGACAAAAAAATTCAATCCGGAGAACTCGTGACATTGGATTATGGTGCGTTGTATAATGGATACATCTCTGACATAACGCGAACAGTGGCTGTCGGTGAACCTTCGGAAAAAATGCGGGAAATCTATGAGATTACTCTTGCTGCGCAGAAACTTGCAGTTGAAGGCATCAAACCAGGGTTGACCGGTATACAAGCGGATGCGATTGCACGGGATTACATTGTTTCAAAAGGGTACGGAGACGCGTTCGGTCATTCCACAGGTCACGGAATCGGTCTGGAAGTCCACGAAGCTCCTGGGCTGTCTTTCCGTTCGGAAACAATTCTTGTACCGAACATGACAGTTACGGCTGAACCAGGCATCTATTTGCCTGGCATCGGAGGCGTAAGGATTGAAGACGATCTCGTAATTACGGAAAATGGATGTGAACGGTTGACTCACTCTACAAAAGAACTGCAAATTTTATAAGAGCTATTGGAGGAAACGGAATGATTTCAGTAAACGATTTTAAAACAGGTTTGACAATTGAAGTGGACGGCGATATTTGGCGTGTCATGGAATTCCAACACGTTAAACCGGGTAAAGGTGCCGCATTTGTACGATCGAAATTACGTAACTTACGTTCAGGGAACGTCAACGAGAAAACTTTCCGTGCAGGCGAAAAAGTAGCTAAAGCACAAATTGATAACAAACGCATGCAGTATCTATATGCTAACGGCGACGAGCATGTCTTCATGGATAATGAAAGTTTCGAACAAATCGAGCTGCCTACAAAGCAGATTGAAGAAGAATTGAACTATTTGAAAGAAAACATGGAAGTGCACGTTATTCAATACAAAGAAGAAGTTCTTGGTGTTGAAGTACCGTCAACAGTTGTACTGGAAGTAGCTGAAACTGAACCAGGTATTAAAGGAGACACTGCGAGTGGCGGATCGAAACCGGCAAAACTTGAAACAGGTCTTACTGTACAAGTGCCATTCTTCATCAACATTGGGGACAAACTCATCATCAATACAGAAGAAGGGGAATATGTGTCACGCGCATAATCTCTTTAACGTTGGAATTCAATATCAGTGACCAATAGAACGCTTGCCTATTCAAATCGAATAGGTAAGCGTTTTTCATATTGTCTGAAGCTCTTGCGTATAGTGAAACAGGAGGAGGATCGCCGGATGGAATTGAATGACTTACTGCGAATTGCCGGCATCGGACTGGTTATCGGTTGTTTGCACATTTTCTTCGAACAGACAGGGAAGAAAGAGTTCTCTTTTTTCTTATTTTTCATTGCGTATTTGTACATCGCAGTCGAAATGATCCGATTTTTAAAGATTTTCTTCACTGAGATTTCCGAGTTCTTCCAATGGCTTTCTTTGGCGATGTAATGGCGCTCCTTTTTCAATTGCTGGCTGTTTTCCTATTGCTGCTCATCATCCGTTTTGCTGTCCCGCAGTTACATCCGATCTTGTATAGTGCACTGTTTCTGTTCGTCCTTGCGTACATCATGATGACTGTGCTGATTCCGTTCATTAAAAAGTTGAGTGATATTTTTCATGGTGTCCCTGAGCCGTATGGGCGACTACTGCTAATTAGCGCATTCCTATTTTTCATTTCAGAAGCGATAACACAACATTTAGCTGAATCCGGATATCCGTCGCTTGCAAATTTAGCTCAATTTGTGGTCAAAATCGCCATCCTGTCCTTCTGGCTGCCTGAGCTTATCAATCTCATACAGACACTCACCGCGCTTATCTCGCCGTGAATGGGGGATGATCACCATACTCGATTTCTTTCAATCACTAATTAGTGGCTTGCTTTATAGCTTCATAGTAGTACTGATTATTGCGCTCATGGCAACCGTCTTGAACTATCTATTCCCTTCATTCTCTGAGTGGACGAAGCAATTACTTTATATTGTGATTGTTCTTGTCGTTTTACGGCCGGCGTTTGAGCAGCTTTTAATGATACAAAAACTCATGAAGTCGATTGCCATGTTGTTTGTTACGAGCTATCCCATTCTGACTGCTGGAATGGCGATTTCAGGAAATGCACTAAGTCTGCTCAACTTCCAACCAGCATTGTTATTGTTCGCAAATGGGGCTGTGTTTTTTGCGGATAGATTGTTGTTGCCTTTAGTCACTACGGCTTTGCTATTCGATATCGTTACCCGGTTGAATCCTCTTATTTCGTATTCCAAACTTTCGGACATGCTGAGGACAACACTGTTAGCAGTGGTTTCTTCAATTGTTGCGGCTTATTCAATTTTCATCACCGCTGGAGGCGCGGTTTCTTGGGGGATTTCTGAGGCGGCGAGTGAGCCGCTGAAAGAATTGATTCGACAGAACATCCCGTTCGTCGGGTCTTTCGTAACAGATAGCATGGGAGCTCTTGGACGCTATTCTTCCGGAGCTGGATTCATGGTCGGGGGGTGGCTGTTAATAACGTTATGGGGAATCGCCATCCTGCCAGTCGTACAAACCTTGGTCTTGGCCTTTCTGTACCGTTGGTGCGCTGCTCTTATAGAGCCGTTCACTTCATCGGAGCTCTCAGATGTTTTGGACGATATCGGCCGTTCGTTATTTGTGCTATGTGCCATTACATTTCTTATGATTTTCGCTTTCGTTTATACGGTCTTATTTTTTATCGTTTTCGTGAAACTTTCAATGAGGTGACTGAAAAAGGGGGGGACTTGAAATGACAAGTTTCTAATGGGTGTTGTTTTGATTTCGGTTCTCTCAGGGGTGTTGTCTATGATGCTGCCAGAAACCAGAAGGGAAGAATTCGGACACTTGGCCAAACTTGCTGCTGGTATGTGGCTACTGCTGAATATCTTTTCCTTTCTAAGGTTATAGGAAGAGAAAAACGTGCATACATTGTTTCATAGATGAACAGGCCCCCGGTCCTAAACAGACAGATGGAATGGTGATGTCATGCAAAAACCGACTGGGAAAATGCAAGTGATCCTATTCATGGGAATCACGGTTCTCGTATTCATCTTACTCAATCCACCCTGGAATTCAGAAGGAACGACGTCCGGGAAGTCTATCGAAAAGGAGGGGAGCACAGAAGCTGCCGAACTTGAATCCGCATTGAAAAAGATCGACGGAGTGGGAGAGGTTTCCATATACCTTCATCCACCAAAGGGAACTGAAGAAAAATCACCGCTTACTGATTACTTCACCAAGTCAGCGGACTCCAGCACAAACGAAGCGACCGGTGTACTTGTTGTGGCGGAAGGAGCCGGCAAGCCGGGCCTCAAATCTGAACTTACAAGGATATTGTCTGCTGTCCTTCAAGTACCAGAACATCGAATTGTTATCGTGGAAATGACCAAAAGGGGGAACTATGATGAGAACAAATAAACGCACAGTATGGTTTTTAACACTAATGAGCCTTGTTGCTGTCATCTCGATTTACTATATTAAAGAGAAAGCACCTATGCCATTCGACGGGATCTCCATATTTTCTAGTGATATGACTGAAACGGCTGAAGTTCCTAAAAAGGGTTCATCCGATAAGCAGACGCCTGTGTTTGCAACGTCATATGTATTTGAAGAGATGCGGATGGCTGTGCGTGATGAGCGTAGCAAACAATCGGAGCAACTGAATGCTAAGATGACGTCCCCTGACTATACAGCTGAAGAGAAAAACGAAGCATTCGAAGAAATGTCTGAACTTAACAAGCGAGATTCCGCGGAAGCGTTACTAGAATTACAAATCAAGGCGCTCGGTTATCCAGAAGCATTTGTCCGAACAGAAAACGGGGAAGTGAAGGTGACAGTGCTTTCAACAGAAGGACATTCCAAACAATTAGCTGACGAAATCACTCAATACGTTCTAGCAAGTTGGGATGATGCTAAAAAGGTACAAGTCGATTTCACAGGGAATCAGTAATCCGTTAAAGACCCAAAATCCGGGTCTTTTTTTCTATTTACAGTTTTTTTAGAAGTGAAATGGGGGTTAACTATTTCAAAATCCATTAAAAACGTCTACTATAGAGGATGAGGGTGTAAAACAAAACTTTATGGAGTCAGGAGAATCATTCATGTTAAAGATTCAAGAAATTAGAGAAATCATTAAACTTATCGATCAGTCTTCAATCGACAAATTCACGTATGAAGCGGATGGAGCGAAAATTAAAATCGTAAAAAGCAATACGAGCGGTACAACTATGGCGCCCGTCCAAGTTCAAACGCCAATGCCGGACGTACAAGATTCCACTTCAGGGGCGAAGGCAGTTCAGCAGGCAGCACCTGAAAAATTGGCAGCACCTCAACAAATGGAAGCACCGGTAGCAGTACCTGCACCTGAAGAAAAAGTTGCAGATCCGTCTTTGAAAAGTATCGTATCTCCAATGGTCGGCACTTTTTACAAGTCGTCTTCTCCGGAAGCGGCTCCGTTTGTTCAAGTTGGACAAAAAGTCGGAACTGAAGATGTTGTCTGCATTGTTGAAGCTATGAAACTATTCAATGAAATTGAAGCAGAAGTATCTGGCGAGATTGTTGAGATCCTCGTCAAAGATGGACAGCTTGTCGAATATGGGCAGCCTCTTTTCCTTGTAAAAGAAAATTGAAGGGGGAATGGACGATGAAAAAAATTCTAATCGCTAATCGCGGCGAAATTGCTGTCCGTATTATCCGTGCATGTAAAGAGCTCGGTCTTGAGACAGTTGCTGTATATTCAGAAGCCGATCGCGATGCATTGCATGTCAAAATTGCCGATGAAGCATTTTGCATCGGACCAAAACTTTCAAAAGACAGTTACCTGAACTTTTCAAATATCATAAGTGTCGCAAAGATGACCGACTGCGATGGAATCCATCCAGGATATGGTTTTCTTGCGGAAAACGCAAGCTTTGCTGAGATGTGTGAAGAAGTGAATATTGAATTTGTCGGTCCCACTTCTGATGCGATTGCACGTATGGGGACTAAAGACGTCGCACGTGAAACAATGCGTCTAGCTGGCGTTCCAATTGTACCGGGATCCGATGGGCTAGTTGCAGATGAAGAGGAAGCGCTTACGGTAGCACACGAAATCGGATTCCCCGTCATCATTAAAGCAACTGCAGGTGGCGGAGGCAAAGGGATTCGCGTAGCACGTGATCCCGAGGAACTTAAAAAGGGGCTCAAGGTAACTCAAAAAGAGGCTGCGGCTGCGTTTGGGAATCCTGGCGTCTATCTCGAAAAGTTCATAGAAGTGTTCCGCCACGTTGAAATCCAAGTTTTGGCGGACAAGCATGGCAACACAGTTCACCTAGGTGAACGCGATTGTTCCATTCAGCGCCGTATGCAGAAATTAGTGGAGGAAGCACCATCTCCGGCAATTACACCTGAATTGCGAAAAGAGATGGGGCAAGCGGCTGTGAAAGCGGCAGAAGCCGTAAACTACAGAGGTGCTGGTACGGTGGAATTCATCTTCGATCATATCAATAAGAAATTCTATTTCATGGAAATGAACACAAGAATTCAAGTAGAACATCCTGTAACTGAAATGATCACGGGAATTGACTTGATTCAGCAGCAGTTGAAAGTTGCAGCTGGGGAAGAGTTGCCATTTAAACAAGAAGACATTAAAATCAATGGTTGGTCGATCGAATGCCGCATCAATGCAGAAAACCCTGAGAAGAACTTCATGCCTTCACCAGGTACGGTTGAAATGTACCTTCCGCCGGGCGGAAATGGAGTCCGCGTCGACTCGGCCGTCTATCCGGGATACAAAATCCCGCCGTTTTACGATTCTATGGTAGCTAAACTGATTGTTCATGCGGATACGCGAGAAGAAGCAGTAGCCCGCATGAAACGTGCACTTGATGAGTTTGTAGTAGAAGGAGTTAAGACAACGATTCCATTCCACTACAATCTCATGAAACATGACGTATTCAAATCAGGGGATTTCGACACGAAATTTCTTGAAACGTATGACATCATGAATTCAAACTAAGGAAGGAGGCGCGCGGATATGGCTGAAAAAGCAAATTCGTTTATAAAAGCAAACTCCTCTGCGAGCGAGAGTCTTGGCAAAATTGAGCTTGCTCCTGAAGTTTTGGAAGTTATTATTGGAATCGCGACTTCTGAAGTACAAGGAATTGCAATGACTTCAGGAAACTTTGCAACGGGGGTTGCAGAGCGGCTTGGGAAAGTTATGTACGGCAAAGGAGTAAAAACTGAATGGGTAGATAACAAACTCATAATTGACGTCTTTTGTATTGCAGAGGATGGCCAGCTTATTCCACAGGTAGCTGCAAATGTTCAAAGAAAGATCAAAGAAGCCGTCTATCATATGACTTCGATAGAAACAGGAGAAGTCAATGTCCACGTAACGGGAATCCGTTCTGAAATGACTTCAGTGACAGAATGACGAAAAGCATCATCTTCGGATGATGCTTTTGCCTGTTGTGACTGTATCTTCATACAGCATTTGTGCTATGATAAAGCCTAAACGAACCAGTGACGAAGGAGACAAATAGTATGAAACGAAGAGAAGCGAGAGAAAAAGCGGTTCAGACCCTTTTCCAGCTTGATGGAACAACCCTGCCCGTTGAAGAGGCAATTAGCTATATTTCTGAAGGACCGATCGATTCTTTTTATGAAATGCTTGTAAAAGGAACAAGTGAAAAGCAGGAAGAGATTGACAAAGTATTGACTGAGAAACTGGAAAACTGGTCATTGGACAGACTTCCGAAAATTGAACGGACAATTCTTCGGCTTGCGGTATATGAACTGCTGTACAACGAGGACGTTCCTCATAAAGTTGCAGTGAATGAAGCCATTGAACTTTGTAAAACATTTGGAGACGAAAAATCAGGACGATTTGTGAATGGAGTACTGTCGAAATTTGAACAACAAAGGATGTGACGGATTTGCCAAGTGTGCTAATAGACGGAAAAGCAATCGGTTCGAAAATTCGTGAAGAGATCAAAAGAGACGTGGAACGACTCATCGAGAGAGGATGTCGTCCAGGTCTTGCTGTTGTACTCGTAGGTGAGGATCAAGCTTCTCGTACATATGTTAGAAATAAGGAAAAATCGAGTACTGCAGTCGGCATGAAGTCGGAACTGATCGAGTTGCCTATCCAAGTGAGTCAGAAGGAATTGCTGGAAACTGTGGAACGGTTGAATAACGACCCGACTATACACGGCATTCTTGTTCAATTGCCATTACCGCCTCATATCGATGAAAGTAAAGTGATACGGGCCATCTCGCCAAAGAAAGATGTGGACGGTTTTCATCCGGAGAACGTCGGGAAAATGATTATCGGACAAACATCATATGTTTCGTGCACCCCTGCAGGTATTTTGGAATTACTTAAGCACACAGGCACTGAAATATCAGGAAAGCATGCAGTAATCGTGGGGCGCAGCAATATCGTAGGCAAACCGATGGGGCAATTGCTTCTTCAAAAAGATGCTACCGTGACCTACTGCCATTCCAAGACCGAAAATCTGATGGCTTTTACACGACAAGCCGACATCCTGATTGTTGCGATTGGTCAAGCAAAGTACATTACGGCTGATCATATTAAAGAAGGTGCAACCGTGATTGACGTGGGCATGAATCGTGACGAGAATGGAAAGTTATGTGGGGATGTCGATTTCGATAGTGTAAAAGAGAAGGCAGGTGCACTCACTCCTGTTCCAGGTGGAGTCGGACCGATGACTGTAACCATGTTGCTGAATAACACATTACAAAGTGCTCAATTGATGTGCAGTAAATATATTTAAAAAACGGCACTTGCCGTTACATAGAATTCAACAGCGCTGTTTCTTGTCAGAGAGAGACAGCTTTTTATTCGCAGGAGGGGAATTCGTTGTCTGGTAATCCATACTTAACCGTACAAGCTGTCACTAAATACATTAAGCGGAAATTTGATGCGGATCCACACTTGCGGAATGTCTATATCAAAGGTGAATTGTCCAATGTGAAAATTCATCCAAGCGGACACATTTACTTTACGTTAAAAGATGATAAAAGCAGAATTCAAGCAGCTATGTTCCGCGGCAATGCCTCGAGTTTGAAGTTCCGACCAGAAAGTGGCATGAACGTACTGATAACAGGCGATATTAATGTGTATGAAAGCAGTGGTCAGTATCAGCTATATGTTCAGTCAATGGAACCGGATGGCATTGGGGCTCTTTTTCTGGCCTTTGAGCAGCTAAAAGAACAACTAGGCAAGGAAGGCTTGTTCGACGTGCGCTGGAAACAGCCGCTGCCTTGGATTCCTAGGAAAGTCGGTGTAATTACCGCTGAATCAGGTGCAGCGTTCCAAGATATCTGCTCTACAATAAGTCGTAGATTTCCTATGGCTGAAATAGTATTATTTCCAGCCGCTGTACAAGGAAAACAGGCCGTTCCATCCATTGTCCAAGCGATAGGACTAGCGGAACGCCAAGGCGATATTGACGTCCTTATTGTTGGCAGAGGCGGGGGCTCGATAGAGGATTTATGGGCTTTTAACGAAGAAGCAGTAGCTCGTGCGATTTTCTCTTGTCGAATTCCTACAATCAGCGCTGTAGGTCATGAAACAGACACCACAATTGCGGATTTCGTTGCAGATCATCGTGCGCCTACCCCGACTGCTGCTGCTGAACTCGCGGTCCCTGCAAAGGAAGAATTGTCAGGTCGCATTTTGGATCGCAAAAGAGTGATCTATCGTTTTCTTGCCACTCGTCTATCCCAGGAACAAAAGCGGTTGGACCGTTTGAAAAGTGCATATCCTTTTCTATATCCTGAACGATTGTATCGTCCCTTTATTGAAAAACAATCATCGCTTGAAGAACGTCTTATTCGCGGCAATAGTGAATTGCTTTATCGGAAATCACAGAAACTGACTCAAAGCAATTCTCGGTTGCAAGGTGTTTCACCAACGGTGCGGCTGCAGCAACGCACAAAAGATTCGATTATGGCTGAAGAAAGGCTCCTGCGTGCGGCGAGTCTCTCTTTCGGACGCAAGCAAGATCGTTTCTTAACCAGTATCCGGATGCTGCAGGCACTTAACCCGCTGAGTGTCATGGAACGAGGATTTACAATTGTATACAAAGAAGGCGAACTGGTAAAGAAAGCCGAGTCATTAGCGCCTGGTGACGCTGTGGAGATGAATATGCAGGACGGTACTGTAATAGCGGAGATCCTATCGATTGAATCCCTTAAGGAGGAATCATGAATGGAAACAGATTCGATGAAATTTGAAGAAGCGATGCTGGAACTGGAAAAAATCGTTCAACAGCTTGAAACTGGGGATGTTCAACTCGAAGATTCCATTGCGTTGTATAAAAAAGGTATGGAACTTTCTGCATTTTGTCAGCAAAAATTGCAACATGCTGAGAAACAACTCGTCTCAATTGTAGACAAAAACGGAGAGACCACATCAATGGATCCTTCGAAGGGAGAGGAAACAAGTGAGTGAACAGCTGAAAAAATTCATGGATGAAAAAATTCCGCTTTTAGACAACCACTTTTCTGAGCTTTTTAACGGAAAGAATTATCCGGATATCTTGCAGGAAGCGATGGCTTATTCTGTAAGTGCAGGTGGTAAGCGAATCCGTCCTCTCCTGGTCCTGGCAGTTCTGCAAGATTTAGAAGTCAACTCAGATGATGCAATTCAAGTAGCGGGCGCCATTGAACTGATCCACACTTATTCTCTGATACATGATGACCTTCCATGCATGGATGATGATGATTTCAGGAGAGGAAATCCGACGAATCATATTGTGTTTGGAGAAGCGGCAGCTGTTCTAGCTGCAGATGCTTTGCAAACACTTGCGTTTGAACAACTTGCAACACTTCAACATACAGATCCAACAACGGTGCTTGCCATTTTGAAAGCTGTGAGCATCGCTTCAGGTGCGGCAGGAATGGTCGGCGGTCAAATTTTGGATATGCAAGGAGAAAGTAAACAACTCACCTTAACGGAACTCGAAGAAATCCATGTCCATAAAACGGGTGCCTTACTTGCATGTTGTATCGAGTCAGGCGCGCTGCTTGCAAGAGTATCCGATTCGAAAATGGAAAGTCTAAGAACGTTTTCAAGGCATATCGGACTTGCTTTTCAGATCAAAGATGACATACTAGACGTCACTGCTTCTACTGAGCAACTTGGAAAGACCGCAAACAAAGATACGGCCAGTGAGAAGAGTACATACCCTGCACTCCTGGGACTGGAAGGTGCTCAACAAAAACTTGCAGACCATCACAATCAGGCGCTTGGGGCTTTGGAGGAAATTGGTTTAGGAAGTTCATTGTTAGCGCAAATCGGAGATTATATTATCGATCGGAACGCATAAAGCAAGGCGTCTAAATGGTACTGTTTGTTTGATTGTTGATATAATGAGGAAAATGAACGGAAACAGTAGTATTAACTTATGAAGGTGTGTGATAAAGATGGATCTTACAAAGATCAGCAGTCCATCGGATATTAAAAACTTGAACCTAGAAGAGATGAAAGATCTCGCCTCAGACATTCGGAAGTTCCTTATAAACAAATGTTCTGTAACAGGCGGACATATCGGACCGAACCTAGGTGTAGTGGAGCTGACAATCGCGCTTCACAAATTTTTTAATAGTCCGCAGGACAAATTCATTTGGGACGTCGGACATCAAGCTTACGTCCATAAAATTTTAACCGGGCGTGCTGGTGATTTCGACACGCTTCGTAAATACAAAGGGCTAAGCGGTTTCCCGAAGATGGCAGAGAGTGAACACGATGTCTGGGAAACAGGGCATAGTTCAACTTCCTTATCTGCGGCGATGGGTATGGCAGCAGCACGCGATATCAAAGGGGATGATAACTACGTCATTCCAATTATTGGTGATGGAGCACTGACCGGCGGTATGGCACTTGAAGCACTGAACCATATCGGGAGCCAGCAGACAAACATGATTGTCATTCTTAATGATAACGAAATGTCCATTGCACCAAACGTAGGAGCACTTCATTCCGTATTAGGGAAATTACGTACGGCAGGAAAGTATAATAGTGTAAAAGATGATGTTGAAGAATTGATCAAACGGATTCCTGCTGTCGGTGGAAAAATGGCTTCTTTAGCTGAACGTCTTAAAGATAGTCTGAAATATTTAGTGGTATCCGGTGTCTTCTTCGAGGAACTAGGTTTTACGTATTTAGGTCCAATTGACGGCCATGATTTTAACGAACTCGAGCGTAACCTGCTTTACGCTAAAAAAATGGAAGGGCCAGTCCTTCTCCATGTGGTTACGAAAAAAGGCAAAGGGTACCATCCGGCTGAAAATGATAAGGTTGGGACGTGGCATGGTACAGGTCCTTATAAAATCGAAACAGGAGACTTTGTCAAATCACCTGCCAAAGGCCCTTCATGGAGTGGATTAGTCTCAGCGACTGTAGCGAGAATAGCTCGGGAGGATCGACGTGTTGCTACTATCACACCGGCGATGCCTGTAGGTTCAAAATTGGAAGCTATCTCAGCAGAATTCCCTGACCGTTTTTATGATGTCGGCATTGCCGAACAGCATGCCGCAACAATGGCTGCAGGAATGGCAACACAAGGAATGAAACCATTCTTGTCGATATACTCCACGTTCCT
Organism: Sporosarcina gallistercoris; assembly: GCF_050459885.1. Taxonomy (GTDB): domain Bacteria; phylum Bacillota; class Bacilli; order Bacillales_A; family Planococcaceae; genus Sporosarcina; species Sporosarcina gallistercoris_A. The sequence goes on from NZ_JBCMNO010000005.1 coordinate 216,572, forward strand.
TCAACGGGCTTATGATCAGCTGGTGCATGATATTGCTCGCCAAAAGCTGAACGTATTCATCGGGATTGACCGGGCGGGATTAGTAGGTGCGGATGGGGAGACCCATCAAGGTGTTTTTGACATCGCGTTCTTACGTCATTTGCCGAATATGGTCATCATGATGCCGAAAGATGAAAATGAAGGTCAACATATGGTGAAAACGGCTTTAGCTTATGACGATGGCCCGATTGCCATGCGTTATCCACGTGGAAATGGATTCGGAATCCCGATGGATGAAGAATTGAAAGTGCTGCCGATCGGAAAATGGGAGAAGTTGACCGAGGGACAAGATGCGACAATTTTAACTTTCGGGACTACAATCCCGATGGCATATGAAGCTGCAGAATTTTTGACGGAGCGAGGGATTTCAGTGAGCATCGTCAATGCCCGTTTCATAAAGCCATTGGATGAAGAGATGTTGGATGAGCTCTTCGCAGCAGGAAAACCGATTATTACTGTTGAAGAAGCGGTTCTTGCAGGTGGTTTCGGAAGCGCGGTGCTTGAATATGCTCATGATTCCGGCGTCAATGCTCCGATTCACAGAATGGGTATTCCTGATCTGTTTATTGAACATGGGGATGTCGAAGCGTTATTAGCTGAGATCGGGATGACTCCAGGTGCACTTGCCGATTTGACTGCGGATGCAATCTCCTCCCAGGCATGTAAGAAGGAAATGCAATGACGAACACAGATCCTAAAGAACGGGTCGATGTCTTGCTAGTGCAACGTGGCCTAGTTGAAACCAGAGAACAGGCTAAACGGTCCATCATGGCAGGAATCGTCTACTCGAACGAAACCCGGATGGATAAACCGGGTGAAAAAATAAAAACCTCCCTCCCTTTGATGGTAAAAGGCTCGACGTTGAAATACGTGAGTCGCGGAGGATTGAAACTGGAAAAAGCGTTAGAGGAATTCAATGTTTCAGTGGGGGAAAGAATTATGCTGGACATCGGTTCTTCGACGGGCGGTTTTACAGATTGCGCTCTTCAGAACGGTGCGAAACATTGCTATGCGCTAGACGTTGGCACAAACCAACTTGCTTGGAAAATCCGTTCGGATCATCGAGTCACCGTAATGGAGAAATGCAACTTCCGTTATGCAACCCCTGACATGTTCACAGAAGGGTTACCTGATTTCGCGACGATAGATGTTTCCTTCATTTCATTAGGGCTGATTTTACCCCCTTTGAAACAAATTCTGATTCCAGGCGGAGATGTGTTAGCCCTTGTTAAACCTCAGTTCGAAGCAGGGAAAGAAAACGTAGGAAAAAAAGGGATTGTCCGGGATGTTGCAGTGCATAAGGAAGTATTGGGCAAAGTTGCGGAGTTTGCTTCCCGGGAAGGGTTCAGTCTACGGGATATGACCTATTCACCGGTTACAGGAGGGGAAGGGAACATCGAATTCCTTTTCCACTTGGTTGCTGAAGACCAGCCAGTAACAAAGTTTAATGACAAAGACTTCTTGGAAATAGTGAAGCGAGCTCACTCGGAATTAGCGTAACATGAAATGGGATTCATCTGAATTAACTGATGGAATCCCTTTCTGTTTTCATACAAATGATGTGCAGGGAGTGATTGATATGAACAAAGGGCAGCGTCATCTTCGCATCCGCGAGATCATTACAACGCAAGCGATCGAAACGCAAGATCAGCTCGTAGACACTTTGAAAAACGCAGGCGTGGATGTGACGCAGGCAACCGTTTCCAGAGATATTAAGGAATTGCACTTATTCAAAACGCCTTTGCCTGATGGACGTTACAAATATAGTTTACCTGCTAATCCACAATTCAATATTGAAGACAAACTGCACAGGATGCTGACAGATGCTTTCGTAAGCATCGATGGCGCAAGTCATTTTCTTATATTGAAAACGCTACCAGGGAATGCACATGCAGTAGGATCCTTAATCGATCATCTGGAATGGAAAGAAATGCTGGGTACCATTTGCGGAGACGACACGTGCATGATTATTTGCCGTGATGAAGCAGGTGCAGGATCTATTAAAGATCGCTTGCTTGCAATGCTGTAAGGAAGGGGGAGAATCCCTTGTTAAGTGAACTATCCATTAAGAATTTCGCAATTATAGAAGACCTTGATGTTTCGTTTGAAGAGGGACTTACCGTTCTAACAGGTGAAACAGGAGCAGGCAAGTCCATCATTATTGATGCTGTTCAGCTCGTAGCTGGTGGTAGAGGGTCTGTTGAATTCATCCGCCATGGAACCAAAAAAGCGGAGCTTGAAGCGATGTTTATCATAAGTGACCGCCATCATCCTGTCTTTTTAAAGTTGAGCGAATTCGGTATTGAAGCGGAAGATGGCACCATCATTTTGCGCAGGGAGTTAAACCAGAGCGGTAAAACGACTTGCCGCGTTAATGGGAAATTGGTCACGATTGCGATTCTTCGTGAATTGGGAAGTCAATTGATTGATATCCATGGTCAACATGAGAATCAGGAATTGATGCATCAGAAACGACATATCCATTTATTGGATTCGTTTGCCGGAGCGCCATTTAAACTAGCGATGAAGAGCTATACGGACTTATACGAAGCCTACATGAAGTTGCACAAAAAACTGAGTCTAGCTTCGGAAAATGAGCAACAAATCGCACAACGTATTGATTTGTATACGTTCCAGTTAACGGAGATAGATGAAGCGGCTCTCCAAATAGGGGAAGAAGAAACGTTGGAATCTGAACGAGTGAAACTTCAGCATTTCCATCGTCTTTTTGACCGTTTGAATAGCGCATATGAAGCTATACAAGGAGACTCCCGCACATTGGATTTTCTAGGATCGGCGATGAATGACCTGGAAGATGCCGCTTCAGTGGATGGAGATTTGAAAACACTGGCGGAAACAACGGGGGAGAGTTTTTACTCACTACAAGACGTAGCCCATGATATCAAAGGTATGATTGATGAAATGGAGTATGATCCGAATCGGCTGGAGATTGTGGAGGATCGCTTAGCGTTGTTTACAACGCTCAAGCGGAAGTATGGCACTTCCTTAGAAGATATTCTTCTATACAGAGACAAAATTGCCGATCGTTTGGATGAATTGGTGAATCGGGATGACCGTCTTGAGAAGGAACAAGAGAAGTTACAGCACTTAAGGGCGGACCTGGAAATTGAGGCAGGGGAACTTTCTGCCATCCGAAAGAAATCTTCATCGATGTTAGAGAAAGCAATTATGGAACAACTTGTTCAATTACATATGGGGAAAGCAGAATTCCAAGTCAAAATTGAACGCAAGGAAGCGGGCTCTTACGACTATAACGGGTTTGACGATGTTGCATTTTATATATCGACCAATGTCGGTGAACCCATGAAGCCGCTTGTCAAAGTTGCTTCTGGCGGTGAAATGTCGAGAGTGATGCTGGCTTTAAAAACAATATTCTCGAAACATCAAGGGATCACATCGATTATCTTTGATGAAGTCGATACAGGTGTGAGCGGCCGTGTCGCACAAGCGATAGCAGAAAAAATTGCGATGGTTGCCATGAATTCACAGGTATTATGTATTTCGCATTTGCCTCAAGTCGCTGCTATGGCAGATCATCATTACCTGATCCGTAAGGAAGTTACAAATGAACGCACGCGGACATCGATCCAGGATGTGTTGGCTGAAGATCGCACCAGGGAGTTGTCGAGAATGTTATCCGGTGCTGAAGTGACACCATTGACATTGCGGCATGCAGATGAATTGCTGCAACTTGCTGAAGTGCGTAAAAGTACATTGTAGAGAGCGGAAGAACGTCGGGATATCCAAGCCGGCATTCTTCTGCTTTTTTGAATTCCACCTTTGCATGTTTTACCCTTTCATAACAACCTCCAGAACGCACACTCTATAGTTAATCTACAATTGAAGGAGGTGACTTATGGAATGGAGTAGACAGCTGAAATTTTTCATATCGTCTGTTGTGATGATTGTTGTCATGTCCTATAGTAACATCGCTGCATTGGCTTCAAGTGGCACTTTGATTCCTATGGGGAATTCCATCGGAATCCAGCTGGAGCTAGCAGGTGTCTTTGTCACAAGCGATGTACCATTTAGTAAGAAAAACAGCTCTCTTCAAGCGGGCGATCAGTTAATGAGTATAGACGGAGTATCCGTGAAATCCCTGCAGATTCTCCATGACCAAGCGGGTAAGGTGGAAGATGAGGCAACGGTCAAACTCAAGCTCCGTCGTGAGGAAGCCGAAGTTGAAGTGGAAGCTGATGGCTTATCGTTTAAACGAGCGCTGCCTTTCTTAAAGGATACGACTGAAGGAACCGGTACGCTTACGTATGTCGATTTGAATGATGGCACATATGGGGCTCTCGGGCATCAGATCATCGACAGTTCATTGAACAGTGCACCGAATTTCGATAGTGGCTCCATCTACTTATCGGAAATCGAACAGATTAAGAAAAGTTCCCCGGGAAACCCAGGATATAAGATCTCTTCAATCATCGATCAGGAAAAAACACTCGGTTCAATTTTAACCAATAGTGTTTATGGAATTTTTGGCGATTGGAATACTTCTTATAAGCAAGTCTTGCCGGAAGCATTGGAAGTTATGCAACCAACGGATTTATCCGTCGGAAAGGCGGAAATTTTAACGACAATCCAAGGGACTGAAGTTGAATCGTTTGAAATTGAAATTTCCAAACTGGCACATGATTCTTTTCAATTTAAATTGACGGACCAACGTCTCCTTGAAAAAACAGGAGGCATTTTGCAGGGGATGAGTGGAAGTCCTGTCATCCAAAAAGGAAAGTTTGTCGGCGCAGTCACCCATATGTTTGTGGACGAGCCTGAAAAAGGAGCCGGTCTATTCCTCGGGAAAATGACAGAAGTAGGTGCTAAGTGAACCGGACAGCCAACTCGATTCCAGAGTTGGCTGTTTTTTTCTTCAATAAAAGTGTTAAAAAATAAAGGATTCTGTCGAAATAAAGAGAAACCGTACGCCATTGGATTCATTTTAACTTATAATAAAGGAAATTCAGAACCTTTGTCGAAAATTTCATTATGCAAGGAATCGACATGGAGTTGCAGCAAAAGACTTGCTGCGTGTCAATCAAGGGGGAATTGAGAATGGGTAAAATTAAAATTGCAATAGCTGATGATAACAAAGAGCTTGTGAAAACAATGACTGCATATTTTGAGAAGCATCCTGAAATAGACGTACTATGGACAGCTCAAAATGGAAAACAGTGTTTAGGAAACTTGGAACAATCGGTCCCCGACGTCTTATTATTGGATATCATCATGCCCTATCTGGACGGCATCGCTGTACTGGAAAGCATCCGCCATAATGAAGACACTTCAGATTTGAAAATCATTATGTTAACTGCCTTCGGACAAGAAGATGTCATGACGCAAGCTGCTGAATTAGGTGCATCTTACTTTATGTTAAAGCCTTTCGAATTCGAACAGCTGGTCAATCAGGTATTCCAAGCTGCCAGTGTACAAAAACCATCATCCTTACAACAGCCAGCCCAACAAAATGTTAAAGTTGAGGAGGGAGTTTCTCAGAAAGTACTGGATACAGCCATCACGACGACTATAAAAGAAATTGGTGTGCCTGCACACATTAAAGGATATTCCTATTTAAGAGAGGCCATACAAATGGTTTATAACGACAATGATCTGCTGGGTGCTGTTACGAAGATTTTGTATCCTGACATCGCTGAAAAATACAAAACGACTCCATCCCGTGTAGAACGTGCGATCCGTCACGCCATCGAAGTGGCATGGAATCGCGGGAATTACGAAGTCATTTCAAAAACGTTTGGCTACACTGTCCACCACTTGAAGAGTAAACCTACGAATAGCGAGTTCATCGCCATGATCGCTGACAAGATCCGCTTGGAGCATATGGCCAGCTGAACTCAGGACGGCAAATAGAGATTACGGAAAAACACGAATAACTTGATGAGATATCATGGGCAGGGAAAGTGGATCCTGCCTTTTCGTGTGCACTTATTTCCTATGGATTGTTGAGAGGCGATAAGTAGTAATATTTCCTATACAGTAAGTGTTAAGTTGAAGTCATCCTAACATTTCGAATTTGAATGCGGTGATGGAGACGCTAAATGAGTGGAAAGATTCAATACTGCAAGGTTTATGGAAATGTGGGTGGACCAACTATAGACGAAACACCTATTTCTTATAACGGGCAACGTTCTATAATGGGAGTAAGGAGAGGTGAACGGCTTGCTATTTGAGAACGATTACATCACACTGACAAAAATTGAGAACACTATTACAATGGTTACTAAAAAGGGCGGCTTTCCCATTAAGTCCTTTGATAAAATCACTCAAGAATTACCCAGATTGAAAATCACTTCGTTTCCGGAACTTCGTCGAGCGCTCGCAACAGAGGGCAATGAGAGTGAAATCGCTAGTTATGCTCCTGCGATTGAAATTATCGTGTCCCCCGATAAAATGAGGGCTGAAGCTGAGATATACTTGACAGAAAAGGAAATCGAGGAAAAGAAACATGAGCTGCCTGCAATGATGACAGAAGCATTAAGAACTAAAGGGATCCAACCTATGCTAACCGATATTAATTGGAGCGAGATTAGGACCCGACAATCCATTATCGTAGTAGAAGGAACCCCCCCGATAAAAGGCGATGATGCGGTGATTACATACATAGAAGCTCCAGAAAGACGTCCAGTCATAAGAGAAGATGGTTCCGCAGACTATTATGAAATGAATTTTGTCACTCCCATAAGAAAAGGGGATTGGTTAGGCGAAAAAATCCTTGCTCAAGAAGGCACAAATGGTAGGGATATTTTCGGAAATGAAATAGTGAGCAAGAAAGGGCTGGATAGCAAACTCTACTATGACCGAAAGTCTGTTGAAGAAGTACAAGAAAACGGAAAAATAGTACTTCGTGCAATCCATGGCGGGGTATTGGAATTTAAAAACGGAGTCGTCGGTATTGGTCAGCAGCTCGTCATAAATGGTGATGTTGGACCAGAGACAGGCTCTATAACGTTCGATGGTACCGTTGTCATTTCAGGTACAGTACTTGCAGGGTATAGTGTAAATGCTACAGGAGATATTTCTGTTGGTGCAAAAGAAGGGGTTACGAACGCAAAAGAGGTAAGATCAGAACAAGCTGACGTGTATATTCAAGGTGGTGTATTTGGCGGAGGATCTACCGTAATTGAAGCAAAAGGGACCATTTTCATTAAACATGCGAATGAATGTAATCTTTTCGCTCACACGATCCAGGTCGGACTGTATTTGCTAGGCTCCGAGGTCATTGCGGATTATGTTTATGTGGATCGCAACAAAGGACGGATTATTGGTGGGAATATTGAAGCGAAATATCGAATAGAATGTGCATTTGCAGGAAATCGCCACGAACGTGCTACCATGCTCTTTGCAAAAGGTGCCGATAAAGAAGCGCTTCAAATTGAAGTTCAGAAAATGGCTTTGTCAATAAAAAATTTACAAAAACAGATTATACAGTTAGAAGCACACTTAGAGCCTCTAGAAAAAAACGTGGAAACACTAGTGGCCGCGCAGCGCGAGGCGTTTGATAAGATTCAGGGGATACTCAGAAAAAGCCGAGAAGAAGTCTTTACTTTCGATCAAGCGATACAAGCCAACTTGCATATAATGAGAACAGCGATTGCGCCACAAATAGAAATTACACGAGAAGCGAGTCCGGGAGTGACGCTTCAAATTGGTTCCAGGACATCTACTCTTGAATCTCCAGCTAATGGGGTTTTTGAAATAATCGATGGGGTATTGAACATCTAAGACCACTTGTTTACCTAGGAGGCTGCAATATGTCTTTAGAGAATAAGGCCGATTCACGACGTGAAGTGTATGCCCATAGGGGAGCTTCCGGGAAGTATTTTGAAAATACGATGAAAGCATTTTACGGAGCTATTGAAGAAGGTGCGGATGGAATTGAATTAGATGTGCAATTATCTAAAGATGGTATCTTTTTCGTTATACACGATTCAGATCTGTATCGTCTATCAGGTGTACGTAAAACCATTTCAGACATGGAAGCGGCCGAAATCCAACAAATCCGTATAGGAAAACGGTTTGTTAGAGGGATAAAAGGAAGCTCGATTCCAACACTCTCCTCAGTTATCTCTTTTGCCGCGTTGGAATCCATAGGTCTAAATATTGAGTTGAAAGACACGATATCGAAAAATCCGGAATCGTTGCCTCGTTTATTGGATCAGATCTCCGTGCTCGATCAAGTTCACGTCTCTTCATTCGACTATAATTTAATCGAGACAGTAAAAAGATTGGATGCTTCAATGGAAGCTGGATTGCTATTGAAAAAATCGATGCTTGTGGATCACCAGCTGAATGATTACCGAGCTGCAGATGCATTTCACTTTCATAAGAGGATGATGAAAGAACCATACTTAAGTCAATGGCGTCAAACTGAGAAAACAATCCGCGTCTACGGAGTAGTAGGAGACGAATCATTTGTAAAAGAACCTCCAGAGTTCATTCAAGGATGGATTACAGACTATCCCGGGCGTTTCATCATCTGAAGTACCAATCATTTGAAAAATTGAATGGATTCGAATGAAGCTTAACGGAAAAGGCATATTGCAATCATCTTCAGCTTCAATTGGAGATTAAAAAAACAGAAGACATGGCATTGTCCGCCAAGTCTTCTGTTTTTATTTCTTTTTTTGTATTCTACCTGTTCTCTGATCACGCCGAAACAAAAATCCAGCGAAAAAACCGATGCTTATTGCAAGTAAAAGAAATCCTGCAACAAATTGCATCCATATGTATGGGAATGGGCTAAACAAGATACCGAATAATGCATCACGCATCAACTTTATGCCAAGGGCGGCGGCAATCCCTGGTATTACGAGCACTATGAACGCTGCCAATCGAGCCATACGAACCCCTCCAATCCTTATTAATTTTACCTGCTGTCGAAAGATTGTCAAGATGGGAAGGATGTTGTATGATTAACTTGGAAATGCAAAAGGTTGCACAAAGGTGAGAGGGGGATTGAACATCTTTGCAAAATGTAATAATTATTGATGCAGACAAAGAAAGCATCTCTGTGTTACAACACCTTGAGAAAATCGGATGCTATCGGATTGTCGGCATTGTAGACCGAACTGAGCAAGGCGATAGCAAGAAGTTTGCGATTCAAAGTGGAATCCCTCATGGGCCTGATCCCGAAAGTTTTCTTTCAGGAAACGTGCAGTTAGTGCTAGACTTTTCAGGTGAATCCCAATTTACTTGCAATCCAAAATATCCTCAAATTGTGGTCGTATCGAAACCTATTAGTCAACTAATTGTGAAGCTCTTTTCGTATCACTGCACCCACTTAAATTTAATTCAATCAGATATTGCTACATATACATCGATTTTCAACTCTGTCGGTGAAGGGATGATCGGAATCGATAAAACAGGTTATATTAACTTGTTTAATGATAGCGCTTCCAAAATGCTTGGTTTTTCAATTGATGAAGTCATCGGAAAGCAGATATTATCGATCATTCCTGAGTCGGGTTTGCCAGGCGTACTGCATACGGGTCAACCTGAGTCCAATGTGGAACTTCAACTAAATAATGGGTTGGATATTTTAAGTTCCAGATATCCACTCTTCTCACCTGATGGATCTACGAATGGAGCATTTGCTGTTTTCAAAGATGTGTCGGGTGTGATCCGTACTGCAGAAGAGATTACCGACTTGAAGCGCGTGAAAACGATGCTTGAAGCCATTATCCATTCAAGTGATGATGCTATCTCAGTCGTCGATTCGGATGGTTTGGGAATTCTTATCAATCCTGCATACACTCGGTTGACTGGACTGACAGAACGAGAAGTGATTGGTCAGCCAGCTACAGTGGATATTAGTTCTGGCGAAAGTATCCACATGAAGGTACTTGAAACAAAAAAACCCGTTCGCGGGGTGAATATGCAAATCGGAGAAAATAATCGGGATGTGATTGTGAATGTTGCACCAATCATCGTTGACCAGGAAGTAAAAGGCAGTGTTGGTGTCATTCACGATATTACTGAAATGCGAAGCCTTATGAAACAGCTCGATCATGCAAAAGCTCTGATTCGTGAATTGGAATCGACATATACGTTCGACGATATTATCGGGACCAATGAGGATCTTCTTGTAGCGGTCAGTCAGGCAAGAATTGCAGCAGGATCCGATATCCCCGTTATGCTACGGGGGGAGCCTGGGAGTGGTAAAGAACTTTTCGCACACGCAATCCATACAGGAAGCAAAAGAAGTGAAGGGGATTTCATCCGCGTTTCTTGCGCATCATTAGATGTCGAAGCAATAGAAGCGGCGTTGATGCATACAGAAATCCATCATGCTAAACGTTCAGGGACATTGTTTTTGGATGAAATCACTGAATTAAAACCGGATGTACAGAAAAATCTCTTAGAGTATCTCGATTCGGGAAGTATAACGGCAGCGGGGCAACCTATTCAACTATCGGTTCGGATCATCACGTCTTCAGCAGCTAATCTGGAACGTGCTGTTCACGAGGGAATACTGTGCGAAGACTTGTACTATCAACTTACCCGTATGTCGATCAGAATTCCTCCGTTGCGTACACGGACAAACGACATCGCGGATCTCACAGACAATCTAATCGCGATGCTTAATCAGGAATTCGGAATGACCATTCAGCATGTGACGCAGAAGGCGATGCAACGTCTTCAGTCATACGAATGGCCGGGAAATGTCCGAGAACTGGAAAACGTTCTCAGTCGAGCGATGATCCTCTCTGAAACAGGTACTGCAAAGCTTGATGAAGAGGATATCGTGCGAGCTTTGTCTTCACGCAGCGAAATGCAAATCGATTCTACTCTTCCTGAAAAGCGGACATTGGCTTCACTAATGGAAGACCACGAAAGGTTTTTACTCGAAGCCTCGATGAAGGAAAATAACGGCCATAAAGTGTTGACAGCAGATCGGCTTGGTATTTCACTTCGATCCTTATATTACAAATTAGAGAAATACAAATTGATTTAACTAAAGTGAGGTGACGGGATGGAGACACTTTCAGAAATTGTCGAGCAAGCAGCTGCTTTATCGGACAGGCCGTGTACCGCGATTGCCTGTGCAGCAGATGCAGATGTATTGGACTCCGTTGAACTTGCGGTTTCGCGTGGCCTGGCAACATTCAAGCTCTATGACAACAAGCAACTTTTAGTTAACGTGCTGCAAGCGAAGTATCCGCAGCTTGTCAATCATCCTGATATCGAGCTAGTGGATAGTAATGGAATACAGCAGGCAGCACAATTGGCAGTGGATGCAGTGGCCTCAGGGGATGCCCAAGTACTTATGAAAGGTAATCTCCCTACTGCGGCTCTGATGAAAGCGGCGCTGCGAAAAGAAGCAGGGCTGAGAACCGGAAACGTACTTTCTCACGTCGCTGTTTTCGAAATTCCAGGGTTTGACAAGTTATACTTTGTCACCGATTCAGCGATGAGTATTTTACCTGATCTGCAGGTGAAAGCACAAATTATCCAAAATGCTGTAACCGTTGCTAGAGCTTGCGGTGTAGAAGTTCCCGTAGTCGTGCCGCTAGCTGCGGTAGAGTCAGTTAATCCTGCGATGCAAGCAACGTTGGACGCAGCTTCCTTGACGATGATGAATCAGCGAGGGCAGTTGCAAAATTGTATTGTCGAAGGGCCAATGGCTCTGGATAACGCCATTTCACCGGAAGCCGCTCAACATAAAGGGCTTTCTGGTCCAGCAGCAGGAAAAGCGGATATTTTAGTAGCGCCCAACCTTGAGGCTGGAAACATTCTCTATAAATCGCTCACCTACTTCGCTCAGGCGAAAGTTGGCGGAATCATCCAAGGTGCGTCTGCTCCTATCGTTGTCACGTCCAGATCGGACAGCGCCGAGACGAAACTTCATTCACTAGCACTTGCACTATTAGTAAGTAAAAACTGATTGAATAATTGGAGGAATTACAAATGGAAATTATCAAATACATGGAAACTTATGACTACGAACAATTGGTGATCTGCCAAGACAAAACAACTGGCCTAAAAGCATTCATCGCGATTCACGACACAACACTTGGACCTGCTCTTGGCGGTACTCGCATGTGGACATACGCTAGTGAAGAAGAAGCGATTGAAGATGCGCTCCGCCTTGCACGTGGAATGACTTATAAAAATGCGGCTGCAGGTCTGAACCTAGGCGGCGGTAAAGCAGTTATTATGGGAAATCCTAAAACGGATAAAAACGACGAAATGTTCCGTGCGTTCGGCCGGTTCATCGAAGGCTTGAATGGCCGTTATATTACAGCTGAGGATGTCGGGACAACTGAACAGGATATGGACTTGATTCACCTTGAAACAGATTATGTAACAGGCGTTTCTGCAGAATTCGGTTCTTCAGGTAACCCATCACCAGTAACAGCACTTGGTGTCTATGTAGGGATGAAAGCAGCTGCTAAAGAAGCATTCGGCGATGATTCTCTTAAAGGCAAGACAATCGCAGTGCAAGGTGTTGGAAACGTTGCTTACACAATGTGTGAATACCTTCATGAAGAAGGCGCAAAACTGATCGTAACGGATATCAATGAAGAAGCAGTTCAACGTGCAGTTGACAACTTCGGAGCAACAGCAGTAGGCATTAACGAAATCTATGGCGTAGAAGCGGACATCTTCTCTCCTTGTGCACTTGGTGCGGTCATTAATGACGATACGATTCCACAATTCAAAGCAAAAGTCATTGCAGGATCTGCAAACAATCAGTTGAAAAATCCTGAGCACGGTGACAAGATCCATGAAATGGGATTTGTTTACGCACCGGACTACGTTATCAATTCAGGCGGAGTGATTAACGTAGCGGATGAGTTGGATGGCTACAACCGAGAGCGTGCATTGAAAAAGGTCAACACGATCTACGATACAATTGAAAAGATTTTTGCGATTTCGAAACGTGATCATATTCCTTCATATGTTGCAGCAGACCGTTTGGCTGAAGAACGTATTGAACGTGTTGCGAAAGCTCGTAATCAGTTTTTACAAAAAGAAAAAAGCGTACTCTCAAATCGCCGATAAGGAATTTTTGAGCTGTGCTGTGAAAGGGGAGAATACTTGTGCACCTTGCAGTTGCTAGAATTTTGACGATCAATCCTGGCTCTACCTCTACGAAAATCGGCGTGTTTGAGAATGATCAGCTCGTCATGGAAGAGACACTGCGTCATTCCACTGAACAACTTGCTCAGTTTGCTTCCGTTACCGCGCAGTACGAATTCCGTAAATCGATGATTGTAGATGAGCTCAGACAACATGAAATTGACCTATCCTCTTTATCGGCAGTATGTGGACGCGGTGGTTTGCTGCGTCCGATTGCTGGAGGTACGTATACAGTGAACGAGTCGATGCTCGAAGACCTTCGAAAAGGGTATTCAGGTCAGCATGCGTCGAACCTGGGTGGAATAATCGCCAATGAAATTGCGGCAGAAGCTAAGGTTCCTGCCTTCATCGTCGATCCGGTTGTAGTGGATGAGCTCCAACCCATCGCAAGGTTTTCCGGTTTTCACTTACTCGAACGCCATTCGATTTTTCATGCTTTGAACCAAAAAGCTGTTGCTCGAAGGTACGCTCTGCATACTGGTAAGAAATATGAGGAGTTAAGGCTCATCGTCACGCACATGGGAGGCGGGATAACCGTTGGTGCCCATCGCTATGGTGAAGTGATTGATGTGAATAACGGCCTGCATGGAGATGGACCATTCAGTCCGGAACGTGCCGGTACAGTACCTGCAGGGGATTTAGTGGATATCTGTTTTTCCGGTAAGTATTACAGGCAGGAAATTATGGAAATGCTCGTCGGAAAAGGTGGGCTGACTGCCTATCTAGGTACGAATAATGCAGTCCAAGTAGAGAAACGCATTGCGGATGGGGACGAACGAGCAAAAGAGGTATACAGCGCCATGGCGTACCAGGTTGCTAAGGAAATAGGCAGTGCATCTGCCGTACTTCAAGGTAATGTGGATGCAATAATTTTGACTGGCGGACTCGCATACGGTAAAGGATTTACAGCAGAGATCCAATCATACGTAGACTGGATTGCAGAGGTTGTTATCTACCCGGGGGAAGACGAATTGCAAGCCCTTGCGGAAGGGGCAATCCGTGTTCTTACCGGTGAAGAAAAAGCAAAGGTGTACCCATCACGACAGGAAAACAGGGAAATGGAGGCTGATCACATTGGCTCAAGAGTATGATGTAGTAATTCTTGGCGGCGGAACTGGCGGTTATGTAGCTGCTATCCGTTCTGCACAGCTTGGTCTGAAAACAGCGCTTGTTGAAAAAGGGAAACTAGGTGGTACGTGCTTACATAAAGGATGTATTCCGAGTAAAGCGTTATTGAAAAGCGCTGAAGTTTACCAGCTGACGAAGGAAAAAGCTCAAAGTTTCGGCGTCGAAACTGAGGGCGTCACTTTGAATTTCTCTGCTGTCCAAGATAGAAAAAATTCTATAGTTGACCAGCTCTATAAAGGTGTACAGGGTCTCATGAAAAAGGGGAAGATCGATGTATATGAAGGAACTGGCAGAATGTTGGGACCTTCGATTTTTTCGCCCATGCCTGGAACCATTTCGGTTGAGATGAATAACGGGGAAGAAAACGAAATGCTTATCTTGAAGAACTTAGTGCTCGCAACAGGATCACGCCCAAGGACACTGCCAGGTCTCGAGTTGGATGAGGAACAGATCCTATCTTCCGACGGAGCGCTTGCTCTTGAGTCTTTGCCATCATCGATGCTGATCATCGGAGGCGGAGTGATTGGAATCGAGTGGGCTTCGATGCTCAACGATTTTGGAGTTGATATAACAGTTGTAGAATATGCTGACCGGATTCTACCTACTGAAGACGAGGATATTTCTAAAGAGATGAAAAAACTTCTTGAGAAAAAAGGCATTCAATTTGTTACGGGTGCAAAAGTGCTTCCGGAAACAGTCGAAAAGACCACTGAACAAGTAACCATTTCTGCTGAGATTGGCGATGCTACTCAAAGTTTCACTGCAGAGAAAGTTCTCGTTTCAGTTGGTCGTCAAGCGAATACTGAAGGAATCGGTATTGAAAACACAGAAATTGAAATTGAAAAGGGGTACATTAAAACTCGCCCTACGTTCCAGACAAAGGAAAGCCACATCTATGCAATCGGTGATTGTATCGGAGGACTGCAACTTGCTCATGTCGCCTCTCACGAAGGGATTGCTGCAATCGAGCATATTGCGAATCAGACACCAGCGCCCATGGATTATGAAAAAATCTCACGTTGTATCTATTCAAGTCCCGAAGCAGCTAGTGTAGGAATTACCGAAAAAGAGGCAAAAGATCGCGGATTTACTGTCAAAATCGGTAAGTTCCCTTTCCAAGCAGTCGGTAAAGCATTGGTGAATGGAAAAGCGGATGGCTTTGTGAAGATTGTTGCCGATGAAAAGACAGATGATATTCTAGGAGTACACATGATTGGCACCGGCGTTACAGATATGATCTCTGAAGCCGGTCTAGCCATGGTATTGGACGCAACACCTTGGGAAATCGCAGACACCATCCATCCACATCCATCACTATCTGAAGTGATCGGTGAGGCGGCACTTGCGGTAGATGGTAAAGCAATTCACATGTAAAAAGGGGGAAAAACTCATGGCAACAAATCGCCACGAAGAGCTGGGACTCACAAATGATGATGTATTACAAATCTATGAAACAATGTTAATGGCACGGAAAATAGATGAGCGCATGTGGCTCCTCAACCGTGCAGGTAAAGTTCCATTCGTTATTTCCTGTCAAGGGCAAGAAGCCGCTCAGGTTGGAGCAGCGTATGCGCTAGATAAAGAAAAAGACTGGACAGCACCTTATTATCGTGACATGGGAGTAGTTCTGCACTTCGGAATGACACCAAAAGACTTGATGCTTTCTGCCTTTGCGAAAGCGGAGGATCCGAACTCCGGCGGCCGCCAGATGCCAGGTCACTTCGGTCAACGTAAAAATCGTATTTTGACAGGTTCCTCTCCTGTGACAACACAACTTCCGCACGCAGTAGGGGTTGCGCTTGCAGCGAAGATTAAAGGAGAAGACTTCATCACATTCACAACACTGGGTGAAGGATCTTCCAACCAAGGGGACTTCCATGAGGGGATGAACTTTGCCGGCGTTCATAAATTGCCGACTGTCGTCATGGTTGAAAACAACAAGTATGCCATTTCAGTGCCTGTTGAAAAGCAACTCGCTTGCGAGAATGTTGCAGACCGTGCAATAGGATACGGAATGCCAGGTACCACAGTGGATGGAACAGATCCACTAGAAGTTTATAAAGTTGTTAAAGAAGCGGCGGATCGAGCACGTCGAGGAGATGGACCGAGCCTGATCGAAGCCGTTTGTTACCGCCTTACAGCTCACTCTTCTGACGATGATCACCGTTTGTATCGTGATGCTGAAGAGTTGGAAGCCGAGCGTAAACTGGACCCGATTCCGAAGTTTGCCAGCTATCTAAAAGAAACTGGCGTACTCACAGATGAGTTGAACAGCGAAATCGAAGAGCGCATTATGAAGCAAGTGAACGAAGCGACAGACTATGCGGAAGCAGCACCTTATGCAGAAGCAGAGTATGCCCTTCGTCATGTCTATGCTGAACAAGGAGGGAACGACTGATGGCGGTCATTTCATATATCGATGCAATTACAAGTGCTATGGCAGAAGAAATGGAACGTGACGAAAATGTTTTCGTAATGGGAGAAGATGTTGGTCGTAAAGGCGGCGTTTTCAAAGCGACAACAGGTCTTTACGATAAGTACGGGGAATACCGTGCGCTCGATACACCACTCGCCGAGTCCGCAATCGCCGGAGTCGCAATCGGTGCAGCCATGTATGGCATGCGTCCGATCGCTGAAATGCAGTTTGCAGATTTCATCATGCCGGCTGTCAATCAGATCGTGTCGGAAGCGGCTAAAATCCGCTACCGTTCGAATAATGACTGGTCATGCCCGCTCGTTGTACGTGCACCATTCGGCGGCGGCGTTCATGGAGCCCTTTATCACTCGCAATCCGTGGAATCGATGTTTGCAGGAACTCCTGGCCTTAAAATTGTCATTCCATCCACTCCTTATGATGCGAAGGGTCTGTTAAAAGCAGCTATCCGTGATGATGACCCAGTGCTTTTCTTTGAACATAAGCGTGCGTATCGTCTTATCAAAGGTGAAGTGCCTGAAGAGGAATATGTAATTGAAATCGGGAAAGCGGATGTCAAACGCGAAGGGGAAGACATTACGATCATCACGTATGGCCTATGTGTCCACTTTGCGTTGCAAGCAGCAGAGCGTCTTGCTGAAGACGGGATTTCCGCGCACATTCTCGATCTGAGAACGATTTACCCGTTAGACAAAGAAGCAATCATTGATGCGGCTAAAAAGACAGGGAAAGTTCTTCTTGTAACAGAAGATAACAAAGAAGGCAGTATCATGAGTGAAGTGGCTGCCATTATTTCCGAACACTGCTTATTCGATCTGGATGCTCCGATCCAACGTCTGGCTGGACCGGATATTCCGGCAATGCCTTATGCTCCGACAATGGAGAAGTTCTTTATGGTGAATCCAGACAAAGTGGAAAAAGCTGCACGTGATTTAGCTGAATTTTAATAACGAACGGAGGGGAATCCTGTGGCAATAGAATCGATAAAAATGCCTCAACTCGGTGAGAGTGTAACCGAAGGTACGATTGAAAAATGGCTTGTGAAGCCAGGTGACCACGTAGAAAAGTACGACTCACTTGCAGAAGTCAATACGGATAAAGTGACAGCTGAGGTACCTTCATCCTTTACAGGGACGATTAAAGAAATCCTTGTTCAAGAAGGCCAGACAGTCGCTGTCGGAGAAATCGTTTGTACGATAGAAACTGAAGGCGAAAGCAGTGAGTCTGCTCAGCCTGAAGCGGCACCCGCTCAAGCAGAACCGGCGAACGAAATGCCAGCAGAAGGTTCGAAAAAACCCGAAAGCCCTGTGAAGAGAGAAAAGGGAGCTGCTGCCGGTCGCTACTCACCTGCTGTTCTTCGTCTCTCACAAGATCACGATATCAATCTTTCAGATGTTGAAGGGTCAGGTCGCGACGGTCGTATTACTCGTAAAGATATTCAAGCGATCATTGACAGTGGTGAAAAGCCGCAATCTAAACCAGCTGCAACTGAAAGCTCAGCACAACCTGAAGTGAAACAGGCTGCTCCTGCAACAGCACCCGCTCCAAGCACGTCTGCCCAGAGCGCTGTCAATGTACCTGTTGCGCCTGGTGACATTGAAATTCCGATTACTGGCGTCAGACGCGCAATCGCTAACAACATGCTGAAGTCTAAACACGAAGCTCCACATGCTTGGACGATGATTGAAGTCGACGTTACGGAAATGGTGAAATACCGCGATTCGTTGAAAGCTGAATTCAAGCAAAAAGAAGGATTCAACTTGACGTACTTCGCATTTTTCGTCAAAGCCGTTTCACAAGCACTGAAAGAATTCCCAATGATGAATTCAATGTGGGCTGGCGACAAAATCGTCCAGAAAAAAGACATTAATATTTCGATCGCTGTTGCAACTGACGAAGCACTGTATGTACCAGTTATTCAGCAAGCAGATGAAAAAACAATTAAAGGCATTGGACGTGAGATTACTGAACTTGCCGGAAAAGTACGTTCTGGCAAACTGAAATCTCAGGAAATGCAGGGTGGTACGTTCACTGTCAACAATACTGGATCATTCGGCTCTGTCCAATCAATGGGTATCATCAATCACCCACAAGCTGCAATTCTTCAAGTGGAATCCATTGTAAAACGTCCGGTCGTCATGGACAACGGTATGATTGGCGTTCGGGATATGGTGAACCTATGTCTATCATTGGACCATCGTGTATTAGACGGTCTCGTAGCAGGTCATTTCTTGGCTCGCGTAAAAGAAATACTGGAAAACGTCTCATCAGAAACAACATCCGTCTACTAAGTTAGGACCAGCAACCCCCTCGGCCATAGAAAGAATGGACGTGGGGGTGTTCTTTTCAAGTAGAATCCATTTCAGGTACACTATGAGGTAGACAGTTACTCAAGGAGGGATTTCAAATGAGCAATTCTGACATACATAACATGATGCAACAACGCTTCGAGCTTCCAGGTAGAAAAGAATGGGAAAAAATTGCGGAGCATTCATTAAAAGGGAGATCCGTGGAATCGCTGATGACGGAAACGCTGGAAGGTATCACACTCGCACCGCTCTATTCTGATTTGGAAGAAGAGACATACCCTATACGGCCAAGTCATAGCAATTGGATATGCGCCCAGCCGACAATCGGACAGACTGGCTCGGAATGGCTTGCTTCGATGACGGACAGTCTTGAAAAAGGGAACGAAGCGATCTATATAGATGGCAGAATTCCGATTGCTTGGGATGACGTATCGCTGCATCGCCTTGCAGAATTAATGAAGAAGCATCCGATCGCTTTCCTTCATATCGATCCCCAAGATCGATTGACGCAAGTATTTGATGGGATTCCTTCAGATGAACGTGACGCTGTCACAGGTTTAGTGCTTTCCCCTGCGATCCAATTGCCATCTGGATATCGATATGTCCGAACCCTAGGTATCGATATGGAACCCATTCATATGGATGGCGCGGATAGTGTTACTGAACTTGCTTTTGCGTTATCGGAAGCTTCGGTACTTGCGGCCGAATCGGAATCGTTCGCTCGATTTAGTAGCCAAATCTTTTTCAGATTCCCGGCAGACACCCATTTCTTTATGGAAATCTCAAAATTTAGAGCGTTCCGTACTTTATGGCAACTGTTCTGCATCGCCTATGATGAGAAAGAGCTACCTCCAGTGCCTTTGATGGGAGTAACTTCACTGCGGTCGTTTTCTAAAATCGATCCCTATGTAAATTTGTTGCGCGCCGGAAACAGCGCGTTTTCAGCGGTATTAGGGGGAGTCGACTGGCTGACAGTGTATCCTTATAACGAATTGACTGCAGAAACGGCACAATCGCTGCGTTATGCCAGGAATTCACAACTGATTATCCGTGAGGAAACCCATGCTGACAAAGTAATCGACCCTGGAGGCGGCTCGTACTTTATCGAACAACTGACGGAAGAATTGGTCCGTAAATCATGGAAGCTATTTCTTGAAATTGAGGACAGTGGCGGAAGAGACGCTTTTCTGAATTCCGGCAAACTGCAAGAGCTTGTGAGTAAACGGCAAGAGAATGCTTCAATTGGATTGACTTCACTGATAGGAACAAACGTCTATGCTAGTGCTGGGAATCCTGAGCTAAACGAGAACCCACCCAGGATCGAGACGTCTCGCCCAGCCTACCCATTCGAGGAGTTGCGGAAAAAAAGTGCTGAACAGCAGATTGATATTCGGCTACTCGTATTCGGTAGTTTGAAATCCTACAAACCTCGCGCAGATTTTGCAACTGGGTTTTTGGCAACAGGCGGACTGTCGGCTAAACAAAGTCCGTCGTTCGAAGACGCTGCGTCGGCTCTTGAATGGCTGGATAGTGAAAAACCAGACTACGTGATTGTATGTGCTTCCCCCGATATGACTATGGAGGTGGTTCCGGATCTCATTTCAAATAAGCCGGCAGGAGTTCTAATGGATGCCGCAGGTCTTGTGGAGGAAGAAGTGATGAGCCATTGGCTGGCAGGTGGACTTGATGGTTTTGTATTCAATGGGCAAAACCGGGTAGAAAAACTCACTCAAATTCTCAATCGTTGGAAAGGAGGCGAAAGCGCATGAAGAAGCCTGATTTCAGCAAAGTAGAAATTGATCGGGTACTGAAGGAACACGGGTCTTATCAAAACGGATCCAATGAATCGTTTCTGACGAATGAAGGAATACCGGTTAAATCGCTTTATACCCATGAGGATAGCAAAGGACTCGCTCACTTAGGGGATTACCCTGGACTCGCCCCTAATACTCGAGGCCCGTATCCAACGATGTATGTAGCTCGACCATGGACCGTTCGACAATATGCGGGTTTTTCAACAGCCGAAGAGAGTAACGCGTTTTACCGAAGGAACCTTGCGATGGGGCAAAAAGGGCTATCCGTCGCGTTTGATTTAGCGACTCACCGCGGCTACGATTCAGATCACCCGCGGGTGACAGGTGACGTTGGTAAAGCTGGTGTCGCAATTGACTCTGTTGAAGATATGAAAATCTTATTCGACGGAATTCCGCTAGATCAGATGTCGGTATCGATGACGATGAACGGCGCGGTCCTTCCGATTATGGCGTTTTATATTGTGGCAGCAGAAGAACAGGGCGTTACACCTGACCAACTTGCAGGGACGATTCAAAATGATATCTTAAAGGAATACATGGTCCGCAATACGTACATTTTCCCTCCTGAGATGTCGATGCGGATCATCGCAGATATCTTTGACTATACATCGAAAAACATGCCGAAATTCAACTCCATCTCGATTTCTGGTTATCATATGCAAGAAGCGGGAGCAACTGCAGATATTGAATTGGCTTATACGCTTGCTGACGGTTTGGAGTATGTACGTACAGGACTGAAAGCTGGAATTGACATTGACTCTTTTGCTCCCCGTTTGTCTTTCTTCTGGGCAATCGGAATGAACTATTTCATGGAAATCGCCAAAATGCGAGCAGCACGAATCATTTGGGCAAAAATGATGAAAACATTTGACCCGAAGAACTCGAAGTCTTTGGCGCTTAGAACCCACTCCCAAACATCAGGGTGGAGCTTGACGGAGCAAGATCCCTTCAATAACGTCACGCGCACATTAATAGAAGCGAATGCTGCTGCGATGGGGCATACACAGTCTTTACACACGAACGCCTTAGACGAGGCAATTGCATTGCCAACTGATTTCTCGGCGCGAATCGCTAGGAATACTCAGCTCTTCTTGCAGGAAGAGACGATGATGACGAAGACGATCGATCCTTGGGGAGGGTCGTACTATGTCGAGTCGCTTACCAACGAGCTTGTTGAAAAAGCTTGGGAACTCATTGAAGAAATCGAAGAACTTGGAGGGATGGCAAAAGCGATAGAAACAGGTCTTCCGAAGATGAAGATCGAAGAGGCAGCCGCCAAACGCCAAGCGAAAATCGACTCGAAAAGTGAAACGATTGTCGGAGTGAACAAGTATCGATTAGACGAGGAAGAACCGATCGATATTCTAGATATTGATAATACGGTAGTACGTCAAAAGCAGATTGACCGCATCGTCCGCATGAAAGCGGAACGGGATGAACAGCTGGTCGCCCAAGCTCTTAAACAACTCACTAAAAGTGCAAAAGAGGGAACTGGTAACTTGCTTGAACTTGCAGTGAATGCGGCGAGAGTACGTGCGACAATCGGAGAGATTTCAGATGCGATAGAAGAAGTGTCAGGCAGACACAAAGCAGTCATCCGTTCAGTGAGCGGCGTGTACAGTCAAAACTTCTCCAACTCGGAAGAAATCGATGAAGTGAAAGCGATGACTGATGAGTTTCTGGAAAACGAAGGTCGCCGTCCGAGGATCCTGGTCGCAAAAATGGGACAAGATGGACATGACCGCGGTGCAAAAGTGATCGCATCTTCCTTCGCGGATCTAGGATTCGATGTGGACATCGGACCGCTATTTCAAACTCCTGAAGAAACAGCATTGCAAGCAGCTGAGAACGATGTCCATGTCATTGGCGTAAGTTCACTTGCAGCGGGTCACAAAACGCTCGTTCCCGCCCTACGTGCGGAATTAGCGAAAATAGGGAGACCTGATATTTTGGTTATTGTAGGTGGTGTCATCCCGGCACAGGATTATGCATTCCTTAGGGAAAATGGGGCAGCCGCTATTTTCGGACCAGGAACCGTAATTCCGGTAGCCGCCCAAAAAGTGATTGAGGAAATCTATCGCCAACTAGGATATGAGGAAGTGATGGAGTGAGCGGGCGTGATGAGGACGTGCGGGAAGAAACCGCGCTCAACGTGATGGAAGGTCTGCACTCGTCCCATGATGGCATGAAGCCTATACAAAGGAAAAAGTTTAAACGCAACAAAGCACCGATTGATATTGATGAGCTGGAGCGGGGAATAACTGAAGGATCTCGGTTGAGCCTCGCAAAAGGGATAACTCTTCTTGAAAGTGTCGCCATTCATGACAAACCTGCTGGTCAGGAACTGCTGCGCAGAGTGTTATCCAAAACGGGAAACAGCATCCGTATCGGTATTACAGGCGTGCCAGGAGCGGGGAAAAGTACATTTATCGAAGCGTTCGGTCTCATGCTGACAAAAGCCGGTCATAAAGTGGCTGTTCTAGCAGTCGATCCGAGTTCCTCCATTACGGGTGGAAGTATTCTTGGAGATAAGACACGGATGGAACTTCTGGCACGGGATCCGCAAGCGTTCATCCGACCATCGCCCACTGCTGGGACTCTTGGCGGGGTTCATCGGAAAACGCGTGAAACGATGCTATTATGCGAAGCAGCGGGATATGATGTCATTCTTGTCGAAACTGTCGGCGTAGGACAGTCCGAAACAGCAGTGCGCGAAATGACCGACTTTTTTCTTCTGCTCGCCTTAACAGGAGCTGGTGACGAACTTCAAGGGATGAAAAAAGGGATCATGGAGCTTGCGGATGGAATCATCGTCCATAAAGCGGATGGAGAAAACGAAAGACTTGCAAAGAAAACGGTTCGGGATTATCGTCAGCTTGCACATTTCCTTCAGCCTGCTTCTCCTGGCTGGACAACGCACGCGTTACCTGTATCCTCCACAAAGGAAACAGGATTGTCGGAAACATGGGAAATGATCCAAGAGTTTAAAACTGTGATGAAACAGTCGGATTATTGGACAGAAAGACGGCAATCCCAAACACGGAGTTGGTTTTACTCGATGATCAATGATCACTTGGTTGATTCATTCTACAGTGCACCAGGCCGTAAGCAGCAAGTCGCCGAGTTGGAAGTAAAACTTTTGAATGATGAAATCACTGTTGCTGGGGCCGTAAAGCAATTATTTGATGAGCAAAACCAATGAGTGACCCAATGAGTGACGAGGCTGTCGTATGTACTAAAACATGTGGAATTGCTGAACAGTTTTCAACCCACTCGTAAACTGGTATGATAGGTATATCATGCACCAAAGGGGGATAACACGATGTCGATGGATTTTAATTTTTATATGGACGATATAACTAGCCAAGCTCGCGGAGAATTGGAAGCGGGCGGCTATGAGCAATTGAAAACAGCGGATGATGTTGAAAGTGCATTCAAACGTGAAGGAACGACTCTTGTGATGGTGAATTCGGTATGTGGTTGCGCAGGCGGTATTGCACGCCCTGCAGCACTTCATGCAATCCATTACGATAAGCGTCCGGATTACTTGGTAACGGTATTTGCGGGACAAGACAAAGAAGCGACTGCACAAGCACGTATGCACTTTGGGGATTACCACTTACCTTCGTCTCCATCATTTGTTTTGATGAAAGACGGACAAATGGTTGCTGAAGTCGGACGTCACGAAATTGAAGGCCATGATCCAATGTCTGTTGTGACAAACTTGCAAGAGCAGTTTGAACAGTATTGCGAAGAACTATAAAAAACAGGCCGGCATCAGTATGACTGATGCCGGCCTGCATTTTCATGTCTTCTATTAAAATAGTGTACTGAGACCGAACAATACAGTGGAAGCAACCATAGCGACGATCATGATGATGACAATCGTTTTTTGAACTTTTTTATTGCTCATGTGCAAAAACCCCTTAATTGGTTTGATACAATTAGTTTAACAGAATCCGCAGAATTCTCAACAGGTGGCACAATATTTTAGGAGCAGGTACAATAGAAAAGGGGTGGAATCGTGGAAAAAGTTGACCATATCGGAATTGCGGTTAAAAGTCTGGACGATTCAATGGATTATTATATACATACACTTGGCTTGAAACTATTAGGCGTTGAACAAGTACCTCAGCAGCACGTGACGGTAGCATTTCTAGATGCCGGAAACATCAAGCTTGAGTTGCTGGAGCCGATCGGTAACGAAGGCGCCATTGCAAGCTTCCTGGAAAAACGCGGCGAAGGTGTCCATCATATTGCTTTTGGTGTGAGTGATATCCGTCAGCGAATGGAAGAATTGAAGAGGAACGGCGTCCGGTTACTTCAAGACGAACCGAAAATAGGTGCAGGGGGAGCGGAAGTTGCATTCCTGCATCCAAAATCTTCGTTTGGTGTTCTTTATGAACTATGTGCCAAACGCTCATTGGGGGATGAGTAAGGTGGATATTTACGAAAAAATCAATGAACTTTATGATAAAAAACGTAAGATTGAGCTGGGGGGCGGCGATGAACGAATTGCCCGTCAACATGAAAAGGGTAAGTTAACTGCACGGGAACGCATCGATTTGCTTGTCGACAAAGGAACTTTCGTGGAATTGAGCCCATTTGTAGCTCATCGGACACGGGATTTTGGAATGGACAAGTTGGAAGGGCCAGGAGATGGAGTCGTAACGGGATATGGAAAAGTGAATGGACGTCCGATTTACTTATTCTCACAGGACTTTACTGTTTTCGGCGGAGCGCTCGGTGAAATGCATGCCATGAAAATTGCGAACGTCATGGATCTCGCAGCTAAGAATGGTGCTCCCTTTATAGGATTGAACGATTCTGGTGGTGCCCGTATTCAAGAGGGGGTCGTCTCGCTGGATGGCTATGGCGAGATTTTCTATCGTAATTCCATTTACTCAGGAGTGATTCCGCAAATCTCCGTTATTTTAGGTCCATGTGCTGGCGGTGCCGTCTACTCACCAGCAATCACAGATTTTGTATTTATGACGGATGAGACAAGTCAAATGTTCATAACAGGACCGAAAGTCATAGAGACCGTCACGGGAGAAAAAATTTCATCCGAGGACTTGGGTGGCTCAAAAGTGCATAACGCTATCAGCGGAAATGCCCACTTCCGAGGAGCGGACGAGCAGACAGTCCTTCAAGATGTCCGTCGATTACTGACGTACTTACCTCAGAATAATGAAGAAAAAACTCCCGTTCAACCGATTAGTGATCATGATGACTATCGTCCTGACTTAGCGGATGTCGTACCTTACGAAACAATCCGACCTTACGATGTCCGGAAAGTCGTCGAACAAATTGCCGATCCGGACTCCTTCATGGAAGTTCAGAAAGAATTTGCGCGTAATGCAGTCGTAGGATTTGCAAGAATCAAAGGAGAAACCGTCGGATTTGTTTGCAATCAGCCCAAAGTGATGGCGGGCGGCTTGGATATCGATTCTTCCGATAAAATTTCAAGGTTCATACGCACGTGTGATTCTTTTAACATACCCCTGATTACATTTGAAGATGTGACTGGATTCTTCCCAGGAGTGAAACAGGAGCATGGCGGTATAATCCGTCATGGAGCAAAGATCTTGTATTCCTATTCGGAAGCGACAGTTCCAAAGATTACGGTAATATTGCGTAAAGCTTTCGGAGGAGCGTATGTTGCCCTGAATTCCAAAGCGATTGGTGCAGACCTTGTATTCGCGTGGCCGAATGCAGAAATTGCTGTCATGGGGGCGGAAGGTGCTGCGAATATCATTTTCGCTCGCGACATCGCTGGCAGTGAAGATCCAGAAGCGACCCGAGCTGCAAAAATTGCAGAATATCGGGATAAGTTCTCCAATCCATATGCCGCTGCTGCAAACGGAATGGTCGATGATGTCATTGACCCGCGAGAAACACGCATTAAACTCATACAAGCACTTGACATGATGAGAAATAAAAGAGAACAACGTCCTAAAAAGAAGCATGGCAATATGCCGTTATAAGAGGAGAGATTCTATGAATTACGAACGCATGCTAGACGAATTTTTTGAATTAGTGAAGATCGACTCTGAAACGAAACACGAAGAACAGATTGTTGGTGTTTTGAAAGAGAAAATGGAGCAGATGGGCTTCGATGTCTTCGAAGACGACTCGAAAGAACGTACGGGCCACGGTGCAGGGAATTTAATCGCAACGATGAAAGGGTCTGTAACAGAAGCTGATCCCATCTACTTCACGTGTCATATGGATACAGTTACGCCTGGTGTAGGGATTGAACCTGTCTTAAAAGAAGATGGTTATATCTACTCAGCGGGAGAAACGATTCTTGGTTCAGACGACAAAGCAGGACTTGCTGCCTTGTTCGAGATGATGCGGACACTTAAAGAGAGTGGAGAAGCGCATGGGGATCTTCAATTCATCATTACGGCAGGGGAAGAAAGCGGACTAGTTGGGGCGCGTGAAATTGATAGGACCCTTATGAAGGCGAAATACGGATATGCAGTTGACAGTGATGGAAAAGTTGGCGGAATCGTTACAGCAGCTCCATATAATGCGAAGTTGAAGACGGTTATTCATGGTCGCACTGCACACGCAGGAGTAGAACCTGAAAAAGGCGTTTCAGCAATTACAATTGCTGCAAAATCGGTCGCAGCCATGAAACTTGGAAGAATTGACTCTGAGACCACCGCTAACATTGGAATGTTTACCGGAGGACAAGCGACAAATATTGTTTGTGATGAGGTCAACATCGTTTCAGAAGCACGTTCTATCAACTATGAAAAATTACAAATACAGACTGAGCACATGGTGAAAGCCTTTGCCGAAACGGCAGAAAAAATGGGTGGCTCTGCTGAAACGGATGTTCAGCTCATGTCACCTGGATTCCATTTTGATGAAAATGATGAAGTGGTCCAAGTAGCTGCCGAAGCCATCCGTGCAATTGGACGTACACCGGAACTGAAGACAAGTGGCGGCGGCAGTGATGGAAATATCTTTAATGGACACGGATATCCGACAGTCACTTTGTCTGTAGGCTATGAAGAAATTCATACGAAAAACGAACGGATGCCTGTTGAAGAGCTTAACAAATTAGCGGATTTACTGCTTGAAATTGTGCGTACTGTGACGAACCGCAGAAAGCAGGTTCAATAATATGGAGAGCACGAAAGCGATTGTCGTTCGATGTGGCAATGAAGAATATGCCATCCCAGTCGAACAAACTGTTTCCATTGAGGAACTCCAACAAGTGAATCCGATTCCGCATTTACCGGAATACCTTTTAGGATTAATGAAAATTCGGGGCGAGCTCGTTCCTATCTTGGATTTCCAACAAATTCTTTACGGCAACTCCGCGAAAGATGACCCGAATGCTAAAGTGGTTGTTGTCCAAACGGAAGGTGTATACTTCGGCTTGCTTGTATTGGAAGCCAAAGAAATTCTTGATATTGCAGCGGACACACTCACTTCTAAAGCATTAATGGCGTATTCCAAGACACCATATTTCTCGTCTGTAGCTAATTTGGAAAACCGGGTCATTACGATGATTGATCCGACCATTCTTTCAAATACGCTTGCAGGAATGGATGACATTACGGAGTATGTGGACCAGAAAGTTTCAGAAAACGTGTAATTGATGAAACCGGGGAGTACGCTGCCCGGTTTTTCTTGAAGTTAGAGAGGTGAGTACATGGATCGCAAAGAACACAACAGGCGTAGAGTCATTCTGCATTTAGATATGAATTGTTTCTTTGCATCTGTTGAACAAGCTCATAATCCGGATTTGAAAGGTCTTGCACTCGCCGTAGCAGGAAACCCCAAGGCACGACGGGGGATTCTTGTGACATGCTCATACGAAGCCCGCGCATTTGGTGTCTATACGACAATGACTGTCGGAGAAGCGAAGCGGGTGTGCCCGGAGCTTGTTCTCATACCGCCGGACTTTGAAAAGTACAGACAAGCGTCGCAAGCTGTGTTCGATATATTAAGGACATATACAGATTTAGTGGAGCCGGTCTCGATTGATGAAGCATACATCGATATTACTGATATTGGCGGGCTGGAGGATGCGTTGGGGATTGCCAAGGGGATGCAAGAGAGAATACTGCGTGAATTGGATCTGCCCTGTTCAATCGGAATTGCGCCAAACAAGTTTTTAGCTAAAACCGCATCTGACATGAAAAAACCGATGGGAATCACTATTCTTAGGAAACGTGAAGTGTCGAATCTATTATGGCCGCTTTCCGTACTTGAAATGCATGGAATCGGTAAAAGCAGTGCCGAAAAGCTTGCTCAGGCAGATATTCATACAATCGGGGACCTCGCGACTGCAGATGATCTCACAGTGAAACTGACTCTTGGTAAAAGAGGATTGAAATTGAAGGAGCGGGCAAACGGAGCAGATGATCGAATTGTAGATCCAGAAGCTTCCGAAGAACGCAAAAGTGTCGGGAGCTCAACAACGTTAGCGATAGATGAAACCGAAATGGATTCCTGTCTCGTGGTCTTTCAAGAACTCGCAGACAAAGTGGCGGATCGTTTGGAAGCCAAACAGCTGGCGGGTACTGTCATCTCTATCCAAACCCGCACGGCAGCATGGCGCAACCAGTCCAGAAGCAAAACCGTTTTAAATCCGTTGTATCAAGCGCATGAGATTTATTCAGAAGCCGAACAATTGTTTCGGCTTCACTGGGATGGAGAACCAATCCGCTTACTCGGGATTACACTTTCCAATGTCATTCCGTTTGAAGAATTGCATGAGCAGCTATCTTTCGATAATTTTGAACGTCATGAAAAAGAAGTATCCATGCAAAAACTGGTGGCACGTATGAACGAACAGTTTGGACCAGGTACAATTCAAAAAGGGAAACAATAGAAAGGAGGTATTTGTGATGGATTTACAATTTTTAGGTACGGGGGCGGGGATGCCTTCAAAATTACGGAATACGACTTCAATTGTATTGAATTTGTCTTCCGAAGAACGAGGCTATTGGATGTTCGACTGTGGAGAAGCAACCCAGCATCAAATGCTCCACACAACGCTGAAGCCGCGTAAAGTGACTAAGATCTTCATCACCCATTTACACGGAGATCATCTATTTGGAATCCCTGGATTTATCGGTTCCCGATCGTTTTTAGGAGGAGACAGTCCTCTGGATATCTATGGACCTCCAGGAATTGAAGAGTGGATCCACACGACATTGCGTCTCACTAAGACACATCTTACATACCCGTTAAGGATTCACGAAATTGAAGAAGGTGTCGTCTTCGAGGATGATGAATATATCATCACGGCACGGGAGCTGTCCCATGTCATCCCTTGTTTTGGTTTTAGGATTGTTCAAAAACCATTGCCTGGAAAGCTATTGATCGACAAAGCGACTGAATCTGGAGTGCCGAAAGGTCCGCTGCTTCAACAATTGAAAAATGGATGCGATGTTACACTGGAAGATGGAACTACTGTGACAAGCGCTTCTGTCATTGGTGAGCCGAAAGCAGGATTTGTGGTGACGATTCTAGGGGACACCAGCGTCTGCGAAGCGTCAGTGGAGCTCTCCCTGAATGCAGATGTAGTCGTACATGAAGCGACTTTTAATGAAGAAACCGGTCAACTGGCAAAAGACTTCGGCCATTCCACTATTCAGCAAGCAGCAGCAATCGTGAAAACGGCGAAGGCCAAAGCGCTCGTAGCGACACATATTAGCTCTCGTTTTCTTCCAGGAGATATCGACGCATTTAGAAAAGAAGGGCAAGAGATCTTTCCAAACGTCTTTGTAGCAAGCGACTTTGCGCAGTATTCACTACTTAATGGAGAGGTTATTGAAAGTAATTTCAAGAAATAACCAACCCTTTCGAGAGAATCTAGAACTTTGTTTATAGTAATGAATGTCCATTGAAAAAATATGTATATAGTTAAAAGACAGCGACCAAGAATTGAAAAGGTCACTTCAGGTAAACACTTTCGGGATGATAGACAAACACTACTGACCTCCATTTACAATAAGATAGTATAGGAGGCGATGACTTTGCAATGGCATTATAAAATAGGATCTTTGATTAACCAGCCTGTTGGAATTTCATTAACTAATGGTCAAGGGACATCGGGGATATTGTGCGGGGTCATCGATGGGCAACTTCATGTAATTGAATACTTATATCAAGCACAATTCGCTTTAAAAAAGTATGATCTTTATATGATTCAGGATATCAATGGATTTCCCCTTTGTCAGAGGCAAAGTCGGATCTATTAGAAACAGTCTGAAGTTTTTCGAGAAAATACAAATCTGAGGGTTTAATGAAATTCACGTTGTAATTAAAAAAAATATTCCTTTAAGAACGCCCATTCACTCGAGTGGTTGAAGAGTGGGAGTAACCAGCGAATTTACACCAAATCATAGAATGGATGAGCATCGCATAGAGCGGTGCTTTTTTGTTTTATGGAAGCATGTTGGATTTATTTTACATAGTGAAATTGATGTGATAATAATATTCTCCGAACTGGAAATTGGAAAGAGGTTCATTTTTATAGAAAAGGTATTAGGAGATACTATACTTCAAGTAGCTTCATACAAACTTACGGTGCAAAATGGTTAAAGGAGGATATTTACCTGGTTTAAGAGAATTAGGATTCCTACCGAACCTTATTTGAAATCAGGTAACGAAAAATAATCGGAACATTGGAGGTAGGAGTAATGAAGATCAATAGAATAGATCATGTGAGCATTAATGTGAATGATCTTTTACAAGCAAAAGCGTTTTTTCTTGAGTTAGGACTGGAAGTACAGGCGGAATGGGAAATGGAAGGAGAACAGCTGGACAGAATTGTTGGGCTTAAAAATGTTAAAACGTCTTGTGTAGGGCTGGGGATGCCGGATGGTGACGCCTGGATTGAGCTAGTCAAGTTTTATACGCCTTCAGATCAAAAAGGGATTCAGCAAACTTTTGCAAATACATTGGGCATCCGGCATATTTGCTTAAATGTTGAAGATATTGAAACTATTGTTGCGAAACTGAAAAATGATGGAGTGGAAATTTTCGGTGGGATAGAGCGATATGGCGGAAGTTATAAGTTATGCTACGTTCGCGGTCCAGAGGGAATCCTATTAGAGTTGGCGGAGAAAATCACTTGAAATATTTAGATAGTACACGTTGAAGAGTTTTTCTGACTCTCATCAGTTTAAAACGTTTTCTATCGAACACTCGCTAGATAGGTCACTTATTATTTTATAGTGAATCAGGAAGTGTCAAGAACAAAGAATAGGTTAGCATTGCCATGCATCTGTTTTCAAGGATCGGAAAGACCGCTAATTCAGATGGATTAGCGGTCTTTTCCTTAGTTTACTCTATGCCTAACTCTAATTTTAATAACTTGGACATCCTGCTGAAAATTCAACTTGACAATTATTACAAGATGGAAGTCCTATCAAAACGTCCAGGCTCTGCCATATTGCACAGGGGACTCTATTTCTGTATGCAGTTCACGGGCAGCTTGGTATGGCCAATACGCGTCTCGCAGCAGTTCTCTGCCGATTAGAATGAGATCAGCACGGTCATTTCCGAGGATTTCCTCAGCTTGCAAACCTGAAGTGATCAACCCTACAGCCCCAGTTGCAATCTCTGCACCTGTCCGGATCGTTTCTGAATAGGGGACTTGGTAACCAGGGAACGGATTGATTTTTGCAGGTACAACTGCTCCGGAACTCACATCGATCAAGTCGACTCCTTGATCCTTCATCCACTTCGCCATTTCAACGTATTGCTCTGAAGTCATGCCGCCTTCAGTATAGTCCTCTGCAGATATCCGGACAAATAATGGACCTTCCCATGTATCCCTGACTGCATCGATGATTTCACGTAGGAAACGATAGCGGTTTTCTGCGCTTCCGCCGTATTCGTCTATGCGATGATTGGAGAGGGGGGACAGAAATTCATTTATGAGATACCCATGGGCACCATGAAGCTCGAGTAGATCGAAACCTGCATCAGCAGCTCGATTGGCAGCTACCGCAAATGCGTTTACGGTTTCAGTAATCTCTTCCTTGCTCATTGCCACAGGTGTTTTATATTCATCACTAAATGCAATAGCACTTGGTGCTTGGATATCACCATCCACAGTCGCTTTTCTGCCAGCATGAGCAAGCTGGATACCCGCTGCTGTGCCATGCTGCTTAATTAGACGTGTCAGTTCAGTCAAACCTTCAATATGGGCGTCATCCCAAATTCCAAGGTCTTGTGCGCTAATGCGTCCTTGTGGCTGAACGGCTGTAGCTTCCAGAATGATCAACCCTGATTGGCCGACAGCTCTTGAGCCATAATGGACGCGATGCCAATCTTCAACTTTTCCGTCTTCCTTATCAGAAGAATACATACACATCGGAGCCATTGCTATTCTATTTTTCAATGTAAGATTTCGAATCGTATACGGTTCAAATAATTTGGCCATTTCCGAGTCACTCCTTTTCGTGAATGACTCTACTATAGCAAAAAAGTGAAAGAAATCCTTCAGGAAGAACTCGTACTGTTTTTGACTTTATGAGAACCTAGTTCCCGCGAGCGCTTTTCAGCCTGTTCGATGCAGCTGAAAACCGCTTCGTGGAACCCGGCTGAAGTAAGGGCCTGCAGACCTGCTTCCGTCGTGCCGCCAGGACTGGTCACATTCTCTCGCAAGAGTGCTGGCTCATCTTGAGTTTGACGTAGCATGCAAGCGGCACCCTCGATCGTTTGAATAATGAGGTCACGCGCAATCGGTTGTTCTATACCTGCGCGTATCGCAGCCGTCTCCAACGCTTCTGCTAAATAGTAAATATAGGCAGGTCCGCTTCCTGAAAGAGCAGTAACCGCATGTAAATCTTCCTCATCAACTTCCGCCACGATACCAATAGAGCCTAACAGAGTGAGGACGTCCAGTTTTTCATCGGACTTAATTGAAGAATTCCAGCTTACACCAGTGGCTGATTTACCAATAGCTGCAGATGTGTTTGGCATAGAACGGGCAATTGAGTGCATACCTAGTCCTGATTCGATGGTGGCGATTGACACGCCGGCGAGTACGGAAAGAATCACTGCATGTTTGTTAAGCGAAGGGGAAATCTGTTCCATTGCTGTATGAACATCTTTCGGCTTAGTGGCCAATACTACTAAATCCGCTGTTTGGAGCTCTTTTTTGTCCGGACTCACAATTGATATGCCATACGTCTTCTGTAACAGTTGAAGTCGCGCTTCGTCAGCACGATTCATTACGAAAACATTAGCAGGCTTAACGGTTCCTTGTTTGCAAATTCCAGCAATTACTGCTTC
The DNA here is from genome assembly GCF_050459885.1 of Sporosarcina gallistercoris. Classification (GTDB taxonomy): domain Bacteria; phylum Bacillota; class Bacilli; order Bacillales_A; family Planococcaceae; genus Sporosarcina; species Sporosarcina gallistercoris_A. The sequence continues at coordinate 250,696 of NZ_JBCMNO010000005.1, forward strand.
AGCCATCGAACCGGCACCAACAAATACGATTTTTTCCATGGAATCCCCTCTTTTCTCAGATATGTGTATTCAATCAGTTTATGCGATTATCCGAATAAGTCAACTGATGATTCAGTCATCAAGACATGACGAATCTATACAAAGCATGTACAATGGACTGAATAGCGATTCAATATTGGAGGCAAAACCATGATTCAACAACTGACGATTCCAACGCCGTATGCGGTGGGAGATGTGAATGCATTTTTAGTGAAGGGCGATACACTGAGTCTATTCGATGCAGGACCTAGAACACCAGAAGCGCTCGAAGCGATCAAAACCGGGCTTAAAGGTTTCGGATATTCGTTGGAGGATATCGAGCAAGTGATTCTCACACACCATCATCCGGATCATTCAGGCTGGGCGGATGGATTCCCGAATGCGATCCTTTATGGACATGAATACAATAATCTCTGGCTCACGAGAGATCCGGAATTTTTAAAATTCCACGATCATTTTTATATGGAGCGGTTTAAAGAGCAAGGGGTGCCTGAAAAAGCGTTAGGCATTGTAGGAAAGATGAAACGGGCAGCTGATTTCATGGCAGAACGACCCCTCGATCATCTTTTAAAAGAAGGAGACGAACTGCCGGGACATACAGGATGGACGGTTCTTGAAACACTAGGGCATGCGCAAAGTCATTTGTCCTTTTGGAATCCGGATCGGAACGAACTCATCGGTGGTGACTTGCTGCTGGAAAAGGTTTCTTCCAATCCACTTGTAGAACCTCCGAAGAGTCCTGAATATGCGCGACCTAAAACCATGCTGCAATACAATGCATCTTTAAAACGCCTGTTGGAACTCCCTGTCGATAAGGTGCTCAGTGGACATGGCATGCCGGTCACCGATGTCCACGAACTGATCGGGAAGCGGCTTCAGAAACAGCATGAGCGGGCAATGAAAGTGTACGAGATGCTGAATGATGGGCCCCGGTCCGTCTTTGAACTGACAGTGCAGTTATTCCCCGCAGCATACAAGAGGGAGCTCGGACTGACGCTCTCGGAGACCTTGGGTCAAATGGATTACTTAATGGATCTTGGCCTCATTTTTAGAAAAACTGATGTACAAGGAATTCATATGTATGAGCAAGCATAAAACGATATTAATAACTGGCGGGACAAGTGGAGTGGGATATGAAACTTCAGTAAGACTCCTTTCAGAAGGTCACCGTGTCCAAGTGAATGGGCGTTCAGAGATGATGCTGGCTAAGCTCAAGGAGTTGGGAGCTGAAACGATTCAACTGGATCTATCCAGTGAAGGTGCGGCGGATCGTCTTATCAGTGAAATGACTTTACCGGACGTGATCATTTTTTCTGCAGGAGTGGCAAAGTTTGCACTCGCTCACGAGACTGAAGACAGCCATGTGGAGCAAATGTTTACAGTGAATGTAACAGCACCCATCCAGCTGACACAGCGAATTCTGCCGATATGGATGAAACGGAAAAAGGGTCATTTTATCTACATAGGATCACAAGCAGGAAAAGTGGCAACACCAAAAGCTGCTGTCTATGCAGCGACGAAACATGCACTGATTGGATATACCGATGCGTTGCGTATGGAGGTTGCCCCATTCGGAATCGATGTATCTGTTATTCATCCAGGTCCAATCGATACTCCCTTTTTGGACAACGCGGATGATAGTGGCACCTACAGAGGCGCAGTCGGTAAACACTTGCTTTCTGTAGAGGAAGTAGCGGAGATGGTTGTTAGGACGGTACATCAGCCTAGACGGCAAGTAGATGTGCCCCGCGTGATGGGGGTTACGAGCAAAATCCACGCATTAGCTCCAAGTCTAGTGGAACGAGTAGGTAGAAAGTTTTTTATGAAAAAATTAGAGTGAAGCAAGATTCCAGCTTTTAAAAAGTGAAGAAGAGGCGTCCAAAAAACGGACGCCTCTTCATTCGCGGAAAATTTAATTTTACTAGTTGCATGTAGCTGACGGGTAAATCGAAAGCAAACTGCACACTCTTCTTGCACACATTCCTCTTCATGAAGTTCGGTGACTCAAAGAGAAACGGTTGTTCATTTAGCACTTGCACAAAAAACCTACTTCTTTACTGGTGTTACAAACACGCGTAACTCTAATTACGGGGTTGCTTCGTCAGTACAGCAAATTTTCCGCCAAGGCTGTGCATTTCTCCATGTAAGCGTCGAGCGCGATTATGGATTTCGCCTTGTAATCATCTTTACCCGAAGCAAAGGCTCTTAAACCTATTGTTGAAAATTCTTTTTATAGGTTTATAAAGAGTCATGAACTTGTATTTTGGATAGTATGACATCGCACTGCATTTGCAAATTATTTATGATAAACTGTAACTAAATAACCCGTTCAGGAAAGGTGTTCCTTCATGAAACAGCTAACCGTACAAGACATTGTACACCAATTTTCATTTGAAATTCTATCCGGAAACGCCCATTTGGAGAGGCCGTTGAAAAAAACAAAAGTACGTCGTCCTGGATTGGAGTTCATGGATACGTTTGACTTCATTGCGAAAGGGCATATCCAAATACTAGGTAAAAACGAAGTCAACTATTTACATACACTTACCGATGATGAATGCAAATGCAGGATTTCAAATCTTGTCGAATACGATCCGCCTTGTATTCTCATTACGTCCAATCAGGAACAGCCTTATGGTTTGCACACCTATTGTACGGAAAATGGGATTCCTGTCTTAAGGACTCCAGACACGATGGGTGTGGCGAGTGCAAAGCTGGATGCGTTCGTCATTAGCTCGATGGCAGAAGAAATAGCAATCCATGGAGTGATCGTCAATGTTTCAGGAATCGGGGTATTACTTCGAGGTAAATCCGGGGTAGGAAAAAGTGAAACCGCTCATACGCTGATCGGTAGAGGACACCGGCTCGTAGCGGATGACATCGTTGTATTGAGAAAATTGAGTCCCCAAACTTTACTCGGCACACACAACCAAACGAACAGAGAGTTTTTGGCGCTTAGGAGTATCGGTTTAATGAACGTTGTCCGGTTATACGGACGTGCGGCGTTTCAAGAAGAGACGAGAATCGCGCTGGACATTGAATTGACGGAGTGGAAAGACAACTCACTGAACAATGAACTCGAATTGGACGAGAAGTTTACAGAATACATGGGCGTTCCCATACCATACATCCAAATTCAATTGCAGCCGGGCCGTGATGTAGCAGGACTTATTGAAGCAGCAGCAAATAACTGGTATTTGAAACAGCAAGGCTACAGTGCTCTTGAGGAGTTCATGGAACGTCTGGAACCGGAGTTCAAGCGGCAATAATCCGATATGCAGGGAAAGTGACATCTTGGGGAAACTACCTGTACATTGGTTTTTGAAGGAGGATTTCAAATGTCGAAAAAGAAAGAGCCGTATCAAATGATGTCTGAGGAAAACAACAACCTTTCTTCTGCTCAAGAAGTCGAGTATGCGAACGAGTTCAAGAAAGCGGATAATGCTACAAAAAACAAAGACAATCGAAAAAAGAAATAGTGCCAGAAAGTCCGGACACCCTTATGGTTTCCGGACTTTTTATTTGACTTCCTTCAATAATTCCAACACTTCGTTCGACCGTATGAACATCCCGACTTTTCCGTAGGTGTCCAATTCTGTGATTGCGAATACGACGCCGATCACTTCTTCATCCTGAAAGACAGGGCTGCCACTATTGCCTCTGTAGATTGGTGCATCCAACAAAATAATCGGCGCCTCTCGCCCTGCCCATGCACTTTCCCCAATCAGTTTACCTTCGTTTGCAATCCCGAAAAAGTTCAGTGGATTTCCAATGAACCGTACTTTGCTTTCTGGAGTGAAAATGGGCGATTCCGCTAGTTTAAGAGACGGAATGTCTGGAGGATTTTTTATTTGTAAAATAGCTAAATCATTCACGGAATCCTGTGCAACGAGTGTCGCTGAAAAGCGACCGTGTTTTTCAAAAGATACTGTAATTTGCTTTGTATTTTCAACGACATGATTGTTAGTAACGACTAAACCATCCGGAGAAACAGAAAAGCCGGTTCCCTTACCATCTTCCGTTAAAACGACAGCAACGGATTGTTTCCATTTTGTGATGTCCTCACGTTTAGACAACTTTGCAGAAGTTTTCAAGAAATCGATTGCGGGTAACGAGTAGATGTCGAAAATGAAAGCAACCGGCTGGAATAGTAATACTGCTGCCATAAGCCACACGATCCATTTGGGTACCCGGCGTTTTCTTGCATGCGGATTGTTCCGAAGGAAAGCTTCTTTTTCAAGAGCTTCCCGTTGAGCTTCCAAAACAAGTTGGTGAAATTCCTCTTGTTCGATTTCTTCCAGTGTAAGCTCATGTTTGTCCACAACATCATCGCTGTCAATATTTTCGGCTTCCGAAGCCTCTTCCTCTGTGGTTGGAGATTTATCTGTTTGGTTAATTTCCTCTTTCTCATCATAGTTCATATGTCCACACCTCTCTAAGCAGTCAGGAATTAGCAGTGAAAGCGTTTATTCACCCCTCCATCTCCCATTGTAACGTAGAAAATAGAAAGCCATGACGAAATACTATATCTACTCAACAGTATACTTGATATACTTCTAACAGGTGTATCGATGTCTATCTGATGGGAGATGTGTTAAGGTGGAAGGAAATTCATTGCAGAAGTTGGAAACGGAACGTTATCCGAATGCCGTATCTGACGAGGTGCATACTCTTACAACTAAAGTAAGAGCGCTTGAAGATGAAATCAACGAACTGAAGAAAGACATTCAGGCAATTGACTTCTTACAAAAGAAGCCCCTGATTTCAGGGGATACGATTTCCGTCTGTGGCTTCTGGATTGTAGCGGCACTTGCAGTGATCGGCATATTTTTTTAAAGGGAGGAGGAAATACACTATGATGAAAAGCCCAGGATTAGCAGCAATACTCAGTTTTTTTTGGACTGGTGTCGGACAGATTTATAATGGACAAATTTTAAAAGGTCTTATTCTAATCGGAGTGCAAATCATCAATTCACTTCTTATGTTTATATTGATCGGGTTTGTCACCTATCCGATTGTTTGGATATGGGGAATGTATGATGCCTACAAAACCGCAGAGAGACACAACGCGCGTCAAATTCATTAATTGTACCTAATAACATGAATGCATGAAAAAGGACGCCCGCTCAGTTCAGAGCGGGCGTCCTTTTTCATATATGTATTTTCTTTTCATCCAAACTTACTCAGGATTTAGTGCTTTTATAATAGATAAGGTTGGTAACAAGGTGACAAATGTGATGGATACTTCTCAAGGTCCAATCATCATAATCCCATGGAATTATTATTTGATCCGTATAAGTTACTTGTAGGGAATGAACAGACACAACCATTGGGTCAAAGAAGCTGAAATGTAAAAAAAGAAAAAAGGGGAATGCCGCAACATCCCCTTTTAATGATTGCGGAAAAATCAGTACTGACAGGCAGTTTTTAATTAAGTTAGGTTAAGCTAAACGATCCTGTTCATGGATATTGTCAGGTTCATGAAGCAAGTAATACTTTCCTTTAGTGACTTTGGCGAGCACAACAGTAAGGATTGCAGCTAAAACAGCTGCGAAAAATGCTGCAGTCGACTCTAGGAAAACGCCCATAAAACCGAGCGCAGCGAGCGTTCCAAGCAAGCTAGCAACCAAAAGTGAAATGACACCAACTGGATTCCAGCGATATAAATATTCTTGACGTGCTACGTAATAGTTGGGTCCGATCTTCAGCCATTTTTTGACGACCAATGCGTCAGTTACGAGAATTGCGGCCCAAGAAAGTAAAAAGACCCCTTGGAACGTCATCATTGTACTCAAATGATCGACAATATTTCCAAGCATGAGTAATATGGCGCTGATCCCGGAAATGACTACCCAGAAACGTCGTCCTGGAGTGAACCGGAACATATTTTCAAAAAAGTTGGAAAGCGATAATGAGCTGCTGTAAATATTCGTTACATTAATGCGTAATTGAGTGAGCATTGTGAACAATGCACCTCCAATCCCGAGCAACAGAACAATATAAACACCGGGATCAGGTTCCATAAAACGAACACCGAACCAGATGCCTAAACCACCCATTACACCAAAACAAAAAATCTGAGGGATGAATCCAACCATTAATGAGCCGAGCTTTATGTCTTTAGGCTTCATAAAGCGCGCATAGTCTGAAGCGAGGAGTGCTGTCAAACCCATGATTCCATTATGCATACCGATACACATAAGCAACGCGGTTCCGCCTAGTGTGACACCGTCAGGCATGTAGGAAAAGATGGCTCCGGTGTACACTGCAGGTTTGTAAAACGAGATGATGACTGCAGTGAGTAAAAACACAACAAATATAGGCATGGACCACTTCTGCAATTTATCAAGCTGTTCAATTCCGAACCAATTCAAGGGGATGACAATTGATCCGAATACGATGATGAGAATCCACTTAGGGAGGGTAGGGAAAAAGTGGTGAACTGCAGATACTAAAATCAAACCTTCAAACGCGCAATACATGATAAAGTTGGATGCGTAAATCAGTGAGGTAAGCGAGGAACCGATATATCCAAAGCCGCCACCTCGTGACAAGAGATTCACATTCATCCCGGATTTAGCAGACAAATAGGCGATAACTGTACCTAATATCCCTGCAACGATGATTGCGTATGCTGAAGAAATCATAGCATTTGCTGCCCCATAAGAGAGAGCCATGACACTTCCCATCTGGAAGTAAAAAATGGCGGTGGCGATTCCGAATGTAATGTTGGTGATGCTTAACCAACTCTTCGTACGTTCTTCACGAGGGACTCTGTCAAGTGAATAGTCGCTTTCAAGTTCTTCTGTTTCTTCGTTATAACCATCAGTTTGTTCATATACTGATTTCATACAATTCCTCCTATTCGATACATGCATCTCCTTCCTGCTCAGTTCATTATTATTCCGCAAATCATACTGTACAAGCATAACAAAAAAGACCTTGTTTTATCAAGAAGCTAAGCAGATTCACCTTTAAATTATTCAGCGGTAAGTGATTACAACCAAGAGTTCTAGTTCTTTTCAGGAAATCAGGACTCTAGAGAACGAAGTGAAACAGGAATGTTTCTTTACTACTCTTTAAGTGTTAAACTAGTAGTGATGAAAAGGAGTGATACTTATGGGTAAATTAGATGGAAAAGTAGCAGTAATTACAGGCGGTGCCGGTGGTATCGGAAGTGGTATGGCAAAAGCATACGTTAAAGAAGGCGCAACGGTTGCTATCGTCGACTTGAATGCTGAAACTGGGGAAGCAATGGTGAAAGAACTTCAGGAATTTCAACCTGAAAGCATGTTCATCCAAGCCGATCTAACAGAACGCGAAAAGCTGAAGGATATTATCGAAACTGTCGTTAAAAAATATGGCAAACTGGATATCCTTGTTAATAATGCTCACGCATCACGTCAAGTATTGTTGGCAGACGCAACACAAGCGGATATGGACTTCTCATTTAACACAGGATTCTATCCGACATTCTACTTGATGCAAGCTGCCTATCCGCATTTGAAGAAGAGTGAAGGGTCAATTATCAATTTCTCATCAGGTGCCGGTATTAACGGAGATGTCATGCAAGCAACATACGCGGCAGCAAAAGAAGCGATCCGTGCTATTACTCGTGTAGCTGCAAACGAATGGGGTCAGTTCGGCATCAACGTAAACCTGATTTCACCAATTGCAAATTCACCTGGTATTCAGCAGTGGAAAAAAGACCAGCCTGAAGCATTCGACAAAATGATCAATAACATCCCGATGCGTCGTCTTGGCGAACTGGAAGGCGATATCGGTAGAGTTGCTGTCTTCCTTGCGAGCGAAGATGCATCGTATATTACTGGACAAACCATCATGGTTGACGGTGGCGCAACTAAATTACGCTAACGCTTACTAAAAAACACGATCCTCAAAACGGGGATCGTGTTTTTCTCATTTCCGTAACAATAAATAGATGAAGTAGGGAGCACCGATTACCGAGACGACTAATCCCGCTGGTATAATCCCTGCGTTCGAAATGTTTCTGCCGATCGTATCCGAGAGTAACAACAACCAGCCGCCAAGTAACAGCGCGATTGGAAGAAAGAGCTGACTGCGTGGACCGATCAAGGACTTTGCGATATGTGGTGCCATCAGTCCGATGAAAGCGATGCCTCCAGTTACGGAAACTGCCGAAGCTGCGAGCGCGACTGCAGTAACGAGAAGAATAATACGCTCCCGCTCAACAGAAACCCCAATACCAATGGCTACGGATTCACTTAAACCTAATGCATTCAGCTTGTTCGCTTTAAATAACGCGAACGGTACAAGAATGAGTAACCAAGGCAATAGTGCGATGACAAACGGCCAATCCGACCCCCAAATATTTCCTGCTAACCATTTCGCAATGAAATCCACTTTGTTGCGATCCGCTGAAGAAGTGAGAACAATCATGACTCCCGATAGTGCTAGAGAGAAGCCTACCCCTGTTAATACCAATCGTACCGGCTGCATTCCAGTTTTTTTATCGTAAGCAAAAAGGTAAATGAGGAATGCGGTTACAAGTGCCCCAACCAATCCGACAATCGGCATTACATACACAAAGGAACCCGCCTCAACAGGTACAAACAAAAAGAAGATCGCAATAGAAGTGCCTGCTCCTGCGTTAATGCCGATAATTCCGGGATCCGCTAAGTCATTCCGTGTGATCCCTTGTAGGATCGACCCTGAAAGCGCAAGGGCTGCTCCTGCTAAAAATGTAATAATGATACGGGGAAGACGAATTGAAAATAATACAAATTCCTCTTTGAAGGTACCGTTCCCAAAAAGCGCTGGGAAGATGCGACTAGGGTCTATAGACGCGGGGCCAAGTGTAATGGCCGCAATTGCGGTCACAAGTGTCAAGATGCTGAAAATAATTAGTAAGAGACGCTGCTTTTTCACTATGTGAGATTGAATCATGAGAACGATCGTCCTCCTTTACGGACGATAATGAGAAAAAATGGCAAACCCATCACTGCAACAAGTGCGGCTACGGGTGTTTCATAGGGCGCATTCATCGTCCGTCCTAACGTGTCCGCAAGCAGCATGAAAGCACCGCCACCAACAGCAGACATAGGCAATATGTAGCGATAGTCAGTGCCGACAATTGCACGGACGATATGAGGGATCATAAGGCCGACGAATGCCAGATTTCCGACTAGAGCAACAGCAGAACCAGCTAAAATAATGATGAGTACCAAGAGGATCACTTTAATCTTCATGGTATGCTGTCCTAATCCTATCGCGACATCCTCGTTTAAACTTAACAAGGTCAATTGTTTCGACAATACGAGGGAGATTCCGATCCCCATAATAATCACCGGCGCAATGATTTGAAGTTGGGACCAAGTTGTCCCAATCACACCGCCAGCTGTCCACATTGAAATGTCCTTAGACACTTTGAAGTAGATTCCGACACCCTCGGCAACCGCAAAAAAGAACGTCGACACTGCAGCTCCTGCCAACACAAGCCGGAATGGGGAGAAGCCGCCGCGTTTTGCAGAGGCGATGCCAAAGACCACTAATGCTCCAACAGCTGCCCCTACAAAACAAGCAATCATGATTCCATAATAATTGAGGGAAGGTGCGAGCGCGATTGCAATCGCAAGACCAGCATTGGCTCCGGCAGTTAAGCCAAGCAAACCGGGATCAGCTAGAGGATTTCTAGTCATCCCTTGCATGATGGCACCTGAAACAGCTAATGCGGAACCGACTAATAGTGCAGCAAGTTCACGTGGAAAACGGATTTCGCGCAATATCAGGCTATTTTTACTTGTATCGCCGATTATCGAAAGCCAAACATCAGAAAAGGGAATAGTGGCTGCGCCGAGTTTCATTGCCAGCAGTAGGGACACAACCAATCCAATACAAGCAATCCCGAATTGAATGGAAAATGGAATGTTTCGCAGATTCATTGTCAAGTCCTCCTTTCGCAAAAGAAAAGGATTCTTTCAAGGTGAAAGAATCCTTCTTGAATAACGATTACTTTAAAAAGTTTTCTTTGAAAAACTCAAGCTGGTACTCCAGTGTCAAAGGGTCATTAAAGTAGAATTCACTTGCTTCAGCTTCAAATACATGACCATCTTTCACCGCTTGGGTATTCTTATAGGTTTCTGTTTCCATAAACGAATTGTCCCCATCACTGTTCCTGCTTAAAATGACATAGTCTCCCATATAGTCAGGAAGCACTTCGGTTGAAAGAGCGAAATAACCTTCTTTCAATGCATCTGCTTTCACTTTTTCAGGCATGGGCAGATTCATTTCCTGATAAAGGATTTCAGTACCACGTGCCCAGTTATCGCCATATACATAGAGCTGCTTGTCAAAGTTTTCAATAACGGAAACAGTCTTATCCTTCCCGATTTTCGCCTGGATATCTTCCCCTGCATCTTTCGCGCGGGCTTTGAAATCAGTGACCCAGGCCTGAGCTTCATCTTCTTTGTTCAGTAACTTACCGATTTCAACTTGTTGTGTCAAATAATCCACTTTACCGTAAGTATACGTAACCACTGGAGCAATCTCTTTCAACCGATCAATATTATTCATAGTCGATAACCCGATGATCAAATCCGGTTCCAATTCAATGATCTTTTCTAAATCTTCGTCCGTCACTTCTACAGAGTCTTTCAAATACTTGTCAAAGCGCGGATTCGTCTTTGACCAAGAGTCCACACCTACAATTGGAACATCTAGAGCTGCGACATGACCTGCATATGTAGACAAGACAACAACACGCTCAGGATTTGCGGGAACTTCAATGGGACCATTTTCAGATTCATATGTTATCGTCCCTGCTTCTTTTGCTGGTTCATCTTTTGCCGCTCCTTTTGAATCCGCATCATTTTTTGAAGAGCATGCTCCAAGTATGAGAACCAGTGCAAGTGAACAGAATAGAAGTGTTTTTTTCATGTCAGTAATCTCCTTTTAATAGATCGTATGTAATACACATCGGTTTACCGCTTCTCGGATCCGTTCCAATTTCTGCGTCAATCCTAAAAACTTCACGCAAAATTGACGTTTCGATCACTTCCTCCGAAAAACCCGCTTTTATCACCTTTCCATCCTTCATGGCAATTATATAATCGGCAAAGCGGGCTGCCTGATTCAAATCATGCAACACCATGATGATGGTCCGTTCCTCCTCAACATTCAATTTCTGCAACAGTTCAAGAACTTCCAATTGATGTGCCATATCGAGATACGTTGTCGGCTCGTCAAGAAAAATGATTTCCGTTTCTTGAGCAAGCGCCATTGCAATCCACACGCGCTGACGCTGTCCCCCAGAAAGAGCATCCACTTGACGATCACGAAATGAATGGGTACTTGTAACGGAAAGCGCCCAATTAATGACATGATAATCATTTGCGGATAACCGTCCTAGTCCTGTTTGATACGGGAATCTGCCATAAGAAACGAGTTCGCCTACAGTTAGACCATTCGCTGCTTCTTGTGTTTGTGGAAGAATGGCCATTTCACGAGCAAGCGCTTTCGTCCTATGATTGGCAATATCCTCCCCGTCCAGCAATACCTTCCCAGAATGGCGGGGAATGAGGCGAGTCATCCCTTTCAAGAAAGTCGACTTCCCACATCCATTTGCGCCGATGATTGCGGTTATTTTCTGGTGCGGAATTGTGATGGATAAGTCATCCACAATGAGCTGATCACCGTAAGCAATCTGTAAATTCTCAGTCGCCAAGCGTACCATTTTAAGCACTCCAATCTTTAATACACGATAATCATTGATAATGATTCTCATTATCGGTATAATGCTACTATAAAGAGTGATTACAAGGAAGTCAAATATAAATTTAGGGGGATGAAGGATGTCTGAACCAACACTCGTAGATGTTACAATTATCGGTGGGGGGCCAGCAGGGTTATATGCTGCTTTTTATAGTGGATTACGTGGAATGTCTGCTAAAATCATCGAATTTCAACCGGAACTTGGCGGAAAACTGCATGTATATCAGGAAAAAATGATTTGGGATATTGGTGGCGTCACACCAGCACCTGCCGCCGAGATGATTGGCAAGTTAGTGGAGCAAGGCATGACCTTCAATCCCGAGGTTGTTCTAAACGAAAAAGTGACAAGCATTGTAAAGCTTGAAGACGGGACCTTTGTCCTGACGGGTTCTTCAGGTACTAAGCATTTTAGTAGAACAGTCATTCTTGCAGTAGGCAGTGGCATCCTGAAGCCACAAAAGGTGGAAATTGAAGGTGCAGAGCGGTTCGAAGTCTCCAATCTACACTACACCGTGAAATCACTTCAACATTTCAAAGGCAAACGGGTCCTGATTTCGGGTGGAGGAAATGCTGCAATCGACTGGGCAAACGAACTCGAGCCTATTGCTGAAAAAGTGATACTAACCTATAGGAAATGTGATTTGAACGGTCATGAAGCACAAGTTCAACAATTACTTCAAAGCAGAGTAGTGTGCCATTTCAATACCCGGATCGACAAACTGATCGCATCGGATGATCATCATACTATTGAAAAAGTGGAGCTAAAACATTGCTTGGAGGAATCCGGGTTACTGTTGGAAGTTGACGAAGTGGTGATCAATCATGGATATGAAGTGGATACATCTTTAATAGGAGGAAGTGAAGCGAAACTCGAGCTAACAAAGGACCATAGGATTGCAGGGACTCCGTTAAGCGGGACTTCGGTTCATGGGATATTTGCGGCGGGTGATGTCCTTTTCCATGAGAGCAAAGTCAATCTGATTGCGGGCGCATTCCAAGACGCAGCAAACGCTGTCAATAGTGCTAAAGTGTATTTAGATCCAAAAGCATCCCAAGCAGGCATGGTTAGCTCGCACAACGAAGTCTTTAAAGAACGCAACAAAAAGCTCGTAAAGCAATTGATTGAATAAGTTGAATTCCAGTTGAATTCCAAAACAAAAAGAAGCAGAGGAACTTGAATCTGCTTCTTTTTTTGTTACTGCCAAATATGTGCAATGACGGCAAGGATGAAAATATGAAAAACTTGGTCAGCTATAATAAGTAACCATGCAGGCTCTCCGTCTTTTAGCCCCATGACCGTCTTTGCCCACCAAGCGACAAAACATCTGCGGTCCAAAATAACATGGCTCACAAAAAAAGAAATGACTACAATTATAGGAATCATGCCAGAATCCATTAAAAATGCACCGCTAACAACCGATGTATAAACGAAGCAATGCGCGAAGAGAGGTGCCCATTTTGTTGCTTTTCCAGCAGCCATCCAACTCGTTTGCAGTAAATAATCGCCAATCAGATGGCCTACGATCAAATATGAGAACAATGTCACTCCGCTACCTCCGTTTTACTGATTTTAAGATATAAATAATGACTTTAGTTGTGTTTTTGTAGATGATTCATGCTACTATTATGACAAACAGAAAGAAGTGTTACAACAGTTTTTTAGGAAGGATTTATTAAAATGGATAATTTATTTACATCATCAACTCCTCAATCCTCTGGATTTCCGAAGTCGGATATACTGTTATCCACGATTTTTGAATATATGGGTAAAATGTCTACAGAAACAGATATCACTAAAATGCTTTTATTGCTAGCGGATTTAGGCACAAAGCTAGTTCAAGCAGATCGCTGTACAGTTTGGCTGCATGAATCTTCAAAGAATAGCGTTTGGACAGTAGCAGGACATGGAGTAGAACGGATTACCATATCCGATACAAGCGGTTTTGTAGGTGAAAGCATACAAACAGGAACGATTATTAATGTGGAAAATGCATATTCAGATGAGCGTTTCAATACAGCTGTCGATAGGGAAACGGGTTATCGCACCCAATCTATACTTTGCATCCCATTCAAAAACCAAGAGGGTAAGATAATCGGAGCCTTTCAGGCTATCAATAAACTTGGGGAGTCCTTCTTTACAAAAAAAGATGAAGAGTTGTTAACTTTCGCCTCTACGTACGCCGGAAAATCACTGGATTCCTTTATCTTACATAACGAATTATTGGAAACTCAAAAAGAAATGATAGAAACCATGGGGGAAATAGGGGAGAGTCGATCACAAGAGACAGGCAATCATGTCAGACGTGTCGCGGCCTACTCCTATAAGTTGGCCAAGCTTGCAGGTATTTCAGAACCACAGGCATTGCAGCTTCGCTACGCATCTCCTATGCACGACATCGGTAAAGTGGCAACACCTGATTCAATACTCCTGAAACCTGGTAAGTTAACGTCCGAAGAATTTGAAAAAATGAAGTTGCATACGGTGATTGGATATAATGTTTTCCGGAAGTCGGATCGTGAATTGTTAAAGACAGCTGCAATCATTGCTTATGAACATCATGAAAGATGGGATGGCGGGGGATATCCCAGAGGATTGAAACAAGAACAGATTCATATATACGGAAGAATTACAGCAATCGCAGATGTATTTGACGCACTCGGAAGTGATCGGGTGTATAAGAAGGCTTGGCCACTCGAGGATATTGTAGCGTATATTTCTGGACAGCGAGGCAAACAATTTGATCCTACACTCGTTGATTTATTTCTTGGACATTTAGATGACTTTGTCGCAATTCGTGATCGTTATACCGACAGGATGTGAGGGAAAGATGGCAAAAATCATCTCTATAGAAGAAACTCGTCTAGTGAACCGGCCGCTTGAAGAGGTGTGGGAAATTGTTTCCGATACCAACCGCTTGAACCGATACATTGGATTGTTTCCAGTCAACTTTGCACCGTTTACGACTAGGTCTCAGCGTCTCGTCCGTAAAGCAAAAGGGAAAGCTTTCGGTTTGTTGGAGATCGAGTGGGATGAAAACGTCTTCGAGTGGGTGCGGAACTCCTTCTATTCCGTTGAACGTAATTATACAAAAGGACCTGTCGAACGTGTCATTTGGAAAGTGTCACTTGAGAAAGTGAGCGAACTCGAAACGAATATTATGTTGACTGGAGTGTTCGAATACCGTTCACTTATTGGCAAAGTGGCGTTAATGAAAGGAATCATCCCCCAGCTCTATCAAACCTTCACTTATGTCAATGAAGCTGCAGTAACAAAGGAAGAGCTGCTGTCAGTAAAAGAACAAAAATCCATCCAAGTCAATGAACGACTTTTACTAGATGCAGAGAACCACTTGAAGGAGTTGTCTCTTGAGCCGGGCCTTGTGAATGCTCTCATCAGGACCATTCGTATGGCATCGGATGAAGCAGTGACAGCTATTCAGCCCTATCGTTGGGCAAAAGAACATGGATTTTCTAAGAAACAAACAGTTCGTCTCTTTTTGTTTGCGAGTGAAGCCGGAGTTCTGGATTATGAGTGGAGTTTAATGTGTCCGAACTGCAGAGTCGCTAAAGATCACGCCTCTTTCTTGAAAGATGTGAAGAACACGGTTCACTGTGATCTGTGTGGAATAGACTATGAGCTCGATTTTGAAAACTATGTAGAAATGACCTTTCAAGTGAATGGGGCGATACGTAAAACGAACAAAGAAATATTTTGCATAAACGGGCCCACCAATTCGCCTCACACTTTAGGGCAGTTTAGGGTTCCGCCTCATACAACAATTTCTATCCCATGGACCCGAATTTCTAAAGAACTGCAAGTGAGAGTAGTGAAAAATAACTTTAAAGTCCCCTTCACTTATGAACCGGATAGTAAGTATTCCCAACTCCATATTCAGCCGGATGGACTAGTCGAACCGTTTCTTATTCAAAGCAGCAACATTTCATTAGTCAATGAAAGTGATAAAGAGCAGATCGTGGCATTTGAGGAAACGCAATGGGATGCAAATGCACTTACAGCCCGCGAAGTAACCTCACTTCAATTGTTCCGTGATTTACTACCAGCTGAAGTCCTTGCCCCAGGCATGCAAATCGGGGTAGGTAAGTTAACCATTCTGTTTACAGATTTGAAAGATTCGACTCAATTGTATGAACGTGTCGGTGATGCCAGCGCATATAGCGATGTCCAAAAACATTTCACGTCGCTGGGAAGCATAATACGTAACTATGAAGGAACCATTGTAAAAACAATTGGTGATTCGATCATGGCGTCATTCGCTTCCAGCTTTCATGCACTGTCTGCGGCGGTCGAGATCCAATCATCTGTTTCGGCACTGAACAAAATATTAAGTAACCCGGTCACAATAAAGGTCGGTTTACATGAAGGCCCTGTAATAGCGGTCAATGCAAATGGCGTGCTGGATTACTTTGGAAGAACTGTTAACATGGCAGCTCGAGTCCAACAGCAGAGCGTCGGGGGAGATATCGTATTGGAGCGGAAACTGTTCGAAGAGATGCAGATTGAAGAAGGATTAGGAGCCGTCTCAGAGTTCACGACGACACTTCATGGATTGGAATCGCCAATTCAATTAATCAGATTGAAACCGCCGCTAGATGGCTTAGAATAAGAGAATCTATTTTGAATTTTCTGTATTCCGTAAAGGATAGCAAAACCACTAAACTTCCCAATTCCTTAATGAAGCCGAAAACAGATGAACAACCGTACTAAAAGCCATGCGATGGATTGCATGGCTTTTAGTACGGTTTAATTTTTCAATCGATTAATGATTTCCGATACATAATGCATGGTCCGGGAAGCGGCTTCTTCTGGTGTCGCTTCAATCCGATTATTAAGGAAATTCATGAGCATCCCTTGCCAGATTAGGATGGTGACTTCGTTGAGGGATTCAATTTTATCCGGGTCTAGTTTGCCTTGCTCTGCAGCCCTCTTTAATATGGGATTGCCTCTATTTACAACATTTTGTTCAAGTAAGCTCGATCTGATTTCTGCAGGGACGTCTACTAAATCCGATGGATAGAATTCGTAATACTTCTCCAATAAATGATCGGGGTTATCACCTAAATCGCGTATGAAAACGGAGAAGAAAATATCCGGCTGCTTGAACGAATATTCACAAAAACATTCCCAAGCCGTTTCATATTGATCTAATGGACAAGATTTGCCGTTCATGCGCTTTGTTACCTCAACCGTATACTCCTTCAACAATCTCATCGATGCAAAAAATAACAAGTGTGAAAACTCTTCGAAGTAGTTATAAATGGTTGCACTATTGTAACCTGCACGATCAGCTACTTTCCGGATTGTAACCGCCTTCGCACCTTCTTCTTCAATGATATCAGTTGCCGCCTCGACAAAGTACTTCCACATTCTGCTCTTTTGAAGCTTTTTCTTATCCATTTAAAGCGCCTCGCTTTTCTGTTATAAGCCGATATGTACAATACTACCAGTTTATTCACTATACATGTAACTTGAACAACTGAATGTATTCTGATATTATAAACACGTTCACAAGATAATCATGATTATAAATTAATAATGAAGATTTCGCAAACTTTTATGACTTCATAGACTTTATCAATTACATAGTGAAAAGATTATATGAAAGCGTTATCAAAGTTGCGTTTGTGAAACAATAAAAGGGGGTTGAAGGATGCGGAAAACGAAACTAGATCCATTCGTGTTTTGGACATCGATTGTGTTCATATTATTGGTAACTGTGCTGCTTGTAATTTATAGGAAAAGTGCCGAACCGGTCTTGGACAACGTGATGACGTTCATAACGTTTAGAATGGATTGGGCATTCCAGTTTTTAACTTTTGGGCTATTCGTATTTCTGATTTGGCTGGCTTTTAGTAAATTCGGCCGCATTAAATTGGGCGAGGGGAAACCGGAATTCTCCAGTTTCAGTTGGGGCGCGATGCTGTTTACAGCCGGAATGGGAACCAGCATCATGTATTGGTCTATGATTGAACCTATTTCCTACTTTTCAGGTCCGCCATTTGGAATTGAACCAGGTTCAAATGAAGCAGCTGAATGGTCGCTGACATATGGTCTGTTCCATTGGGGAATTTCTGCATGGTCACTCTATGCGTTTCCCACCGTGGTGATTGCATACTCCTATTACGTAAAAAAACGACCATCTCTTAAAATCAGTACAGCTCTTAGCGGTGCACTTGGTAAATACGCAGATGGATGGGTTGCAAAACTTATTGACGTACTAGTCATTTGGAGTTTAGTCGGTGGACTTGGGACTTCATTGGGGCTTGGTGTGCCAATGGTCTCTGCAGTAGTAGGATCGATACTATCCATTGAACCAACTATTGGAATGGATGCCGTTATCGTTATACTCATTACGGTAATTTACTCTGCGAGTGCTTTTCTTGGCTTGCAAAAAGGGATTCGAAGACTAAGTGATATTAATATCTATTTAGCAGTTGCCCTTGCACTCTTTGTTTTCATCGCAGGACCTACTTCGTTTATACTCACGTATTTCTCGAATAGTTTTGGACTGATGCTTCAAAACTTCACCTTTATGAGTTTCCACACGGATCCAATATCCAAAGGTGGATTCCCACAAGGCTGGACAGTATTCTATTGGGCCTGGTTTGCGGCAACCGCTATGTTTATGGGATTATTCGTCGCCCGAATTTCCAAAGGGCGTACGTTGCGTGAACTGATCACCCACATGCTGTTGTGGGGTTCAATTGGTGGTTGGATCTACTTCATGGTCTTCGGCGGTTACTCTATGAACTTACAGTTACAAGGAGTTTCCGATGTCGCAAAAACTCTGACCGAACAAAGTGGACCGGCAGCTGTAGTGGAAATTCTCCGTTCTTTACCGCTGGATGTCATCGTGCTGCCATTCTTTGTAATCGTGGGTGTTGTGTTCTTATCGACTTCTATGGACTCTGCAACGTACATTTTAGCCGCTGTTGCGACGAAAGAACTGCAGCCTGGAGAGGATCCTGCCCGTTGGCACCGTATGGTTTGGGGTGCAATACTTGCGGTTCTTTCCATATCATTGCTTCTAGTTGGAGGTCTTCGTGTTATCCAGACTTCGGCAGTGGTTGTAGCAGTACCGATTTTCGTCATCTACTTACTGCTTCTTGTTTCACTTATAAGGTGGCTGCGTGAAGATTTCCCGAATGAAAATTTAAACAAATAATTGGAGGCATCACTCATGGTATTTAACGTAAGAGAAACAAATCGAACTATCCGCACAACATTCCCGGAAAAAACAAAAGAATTGGCGAACGTCATGATTCCGCTTTCTGACGGTACACAATTGGCTGCACACATCTGGCTGCCGGAAGATGCAGAAATCAGACCTGTACCGGCAGTTCTTGAGTACTTGCCTTACCGTAAGAACGAATTCACCGCACTGCGTGATTCTTTGCGCCACCCATACTTTGCGGGTCACGGTTACGCGAGCATTCGTGTGGATATCCGTGGAACGGGTGATTCGGATGGCATTTTGTATGATGAATACTTAAAGCAAGAACAGGATGACGCATTGGAAGTATTGGATTGGATTACCAAACAACCGTGGTCAACAGGCAGCATCGGGATGATTGGCAAATCATGGGGTGGCTTCAATGGGCTCCAGGTTGCCGCGCGTCAGCATCCATCGTTGAAAGCGATTATCACCTTATGTTCGACAGATGATCGTTATGCAGATGATGTCCACTACAAAGGTGGTGCGATGCTTGCATCCGATATGCTTTGGTGGGCAAGTACAATGTTTGCCTATAATGCCCGTCCGCAATTCCCGGAAGTGCGAGGAGATTCGTGGAGAGCAAACTGGCTGGAGCGAATGGAATTGACGCCGCCGTATGTAGAAGAATGGGTAAGACATCAGCGATATGATTCTTATTGGAAACACGGCTCTGTGATCGAGAACTATGAGGATGTGACCATCCCGGTCTTTGCAGTTGGTGGCTGGGCAGACGGATATACCAATGCAATTCCTAGGTTATTAACCGGTTTAAATGGACCCAAAAAAGGATTGATTGGCCCATGGGCGCATGAGTACCCTGAAATGGCTGTACCCGGTCCGCAAATAGGATTTTTGCAAGAAGCTGTCCGTTGGTGGGATGAGTGGTTAAAAGGAGAGAAGACAGGCATCATGGAGGAGCCGATGGTTCGTGTCTATATGCAAGACAGCGTGCCTCCGCAAACAGACTATTCATATCGTCCTGGTCACTGGGTTGCCGAACAACAATGGCCGCCTGCGGATGTAGTGGAGAAGCAACTGTTTTTGAATGGCAAGAACTTAAGTGAAACAGCCGAAGGTAAAGAGGTAATCGTATCGTCCGTTCAACAACACGGATTGTATGCAGGTGTTTTCTGTCCATTCGGCCAGCCAGGAGATTTGCCGGCAGACCAGCGAATTGAAAACGGGATGGCAGTTGTTTTCGATGCAGCACCTGTTATAGAAGACCAGGCAATTCTAGGGGAACCCGAATTCCGCTGCAGAATCACATCGGATAAAAAAGCTGCCCACCTTGTGGTTCGCCTTAATGATGTGGCACCTGATGGTTCTTCTACGAGAGTCACATGGGGCGTGTTGAATCTAACTCACCGCGAAAGCGACGAGACCCCAAGTTATTTGGAACCAGGAAAACCATACGACATAGCCGTAAAAATGAACGTCATCGGGCATACACTGCAAAAAGGCCACCATTGGCAGCTTGCAGTCTCACCAAACTATTGGCCGCACATTTGGCCATTCCCTGAAGCGGTGACCTTTACTGTAGAAACAAGTGAAGAAACTTCACTGATCTTACCAATTAGAAACCCTAAAGATCTGGACAACACATTATTACCTTTTGCTCAAGCGGAAACAGCGCCCGTCTTAGAGAAAGACATTATGCGTGAAGCCGGGCGTACACGTGAAGTAAAGCATGATGTAGCAACCGGTGCTTGGATTTTAGATGACTTCTCAGATGAAGGAAAGCGCAAATTGCACGTTAATGGAATTGAATACGGAAGTACTAATCGCAATGTCTACACCATCCAAGAAAATGATCCTCTCAGCGCCCGTGTAGATTGCGACTGGACATTGAGCGTTGGGAAAGATGGTTGGCAAACCTATTTAGAGACAAAAAGTACGATGACAGCTGATGAAACCAATTATTATATCATGAATGAATTGAAAGCATGGGAAAACGAGGAAGAAGTGTTCCACAAAAAGTGGGAAGAAAAGATTGAACGCGATTTCACTTAAGGTGATGATAGTACAAAAATTCCAATGAAGCGGTTGAGGGGTTCAGTGAATACTGATATCCTCAACCGCTTTTTTTAAGATGAAAACAGCGGGGGATTGTGC
Source organism: Sporosarcina gallistercoris (assembly GCF_050459885.1). Lineage (GTDB taxonomy): Bacteria > Bacillota > Bacilli > Bacillales_A > Planococcaceae > Sporosarcina > Sporosarcina gallistercoris_A. Next base: position 271,833 of record NZ_JBCMNO010000005.1, read on the forward strand.
TTCGGCCGACAAGGGTTCTGGTGACTGAGGAATTTATCGTCGTAGAGATGCACGCGTGCTCATAGATCAGAAAATGTGATTATGAACCAAATCAAAGCGCTAACAAAATGGGTAACCCAATAAAAAGACATACAATTAGGAACCAAAAACTAAACTGCATTCAGTTATCTATAAAAAATCGCTCCCTTAGACAAGTATCTTGTTTACAACCTCCGGCTAGAAGGGAAGACTTCTAGTAATACATAAAGGAGGTAGCGTTATGAATCAGCCAGAGTCCTTAGAAGAGTTTGTGAAACTAGCTTCTCAATTTCAGGGAGATCGCAAGACGCTGTATGTGAACCAATCCGATTACACACCTGAAGAAGAAATTGTTTCCGATGAAGATACTGCAGGCGGAAACACCATGCAAATGATCCGTTTACTTGCTTCGTCGACAACGGATGCAACCTATTGGGAGGAACCAGTTTACGACAGCGGAGAATTGGAACAACTCAATATTCAGCTTGATTCATTAGACACCTTCAGCCGGGAAGTCCTCACATTGCAAGACATGGAAAAAAACAAATCCCACTTTGATATCTGACGGGACTACATCTGAGATGAAACTGAACCTTCATGACATGTCTTTTCGCACTCGCAGCAAATTGCGTTTTCGTTTATAATGAAGGTAGATGATTAATAAGAACAGGTTCAGCCATTTTAGAATGGCTGACCTTTTTTTACGGACCGAAAGAAGTGAAGGCCATGAACCGAGATATTTTTAAAGAGACGGTAAAATGTGAATTGACTATGACAACGAGCGCTCGTAATGGGATTGAAAAAATCGCCAAAGACGAATACGCTTTTTTTGCTATGCAAAAATCATTCTCTGTACATATCGAAAAAAGACCTGGAAATCAGCAAGGCAACCAAGCTTTTTCATTTTTCTTCGATCCTGAAGGAAACCCGAAACTGAATGAAAGGTTAGACGGACGCGTTCCTGTCTTAGAATGCATTGTGAAGAATGATGGGTTCCTTGCCACAGGATTTCATGTAAGAGGGAAACGGGAACCTGTAGCAACGAATCGACGGTTGCGGGCAACTGTCAAATTCAAGTTAGGAAAGAGTTCCGGAATTCCCATGCCCATCGATTTTGCAACACTCTTACGTGAACTTCCGGTTGCAGAAGAACGTTCGGAGTATGTAAAAAAACGAATTGGCGGCTGGGAAGGTTATTTGCGTATTATGGAAAAGAACGCGGATGTTGAAGATCTTCACGCACGTGTAAAATCGGTTACACTGAGTGAAGATTTCAACCAAGCATCTATCCGGATTGATGGTCTGCCAGGCAAGGCTTGGAGAACCATAATAGGGTTTTCAGCTAAGTTCGCTGGAGGGACTTATGAACTAGGAAATGTCATTAATGCAGATAAGAAAACGAATCGTGTTGATATAGAACTAAAGGGCAAAGCCATCCGTAGTGCACGTAAAACCGGTTTTCAAGGACAAGAATTCGAGTCGATCGTCTTCAGTAACTTTGCAGAACTAAGCCAAGTAAGAAGACTTAGAAGAGGGTTCAAAGATCTGCAAGATGGATTGGCAGCGAATGCCAACTTGGAAAAAATCTTATTTGAAGAACGCCCTGTTGTAAAAATAACGAATCGCAGGGAACCCCTTGAGTTTGAAACCTCATTGAATGATTTCCAACAGGAAGCAGTCACCGGAGCCATGAATGCAAGTGACTTGTACGTCATACAAGGTCCACCCGGGACAGGGAAGACTACGGTAATCTCCGAAATTTGTAATCAGGCAGTAAAGGCGGGCTTACGGACGCTCGTCGCCTCTCAAGCGAATCTCGCGGTAGACAATGCTTTAGGCAGATTGCTCCACAATCAAGACATCCGTATTTTGCGTTACGGCAGGACCGAAAGCATAGAAGAGGAAGGTCGTAAATTCATTGAAGAAAACGTGGCGGAGCACTGGCGCACTCAAACGTTAGAAGCGATGGAAACGCAACTTGCTCAACACAGTCAGCTTGAAGAAACGCTTCGCTTAGAAGAAGAAGCATGCAAACAAAAAAACGGAATTCTTCTCGCTCGGAAATCGGAGTTGCTAGAGCAACTGCAGCTTTGGAACAATGACAAAGAAAGACTCCTTTCAGTTCAAGAGGAAATAAAAGAAGGGAAGCGTCAAAAACACGAACTTCAACTAGCAGTTGAGAAAAACAAAGCAGCGATAAAAACTTCCGAAGGAAAGCGAATCGAAACGAATAGTGAAATAAACCGCTTGGAGAAGTTAATGATCGAATTTTCAACTGCGGACCTGAGTAACCTGGAACGTGAACGCGCTGAAGTGAAAGAAAGAATCGACCTACTTAAAACGAGCCGCTCGTTATCGGAAATGGTTGCTCAAGTAAATGAGTTGCAGGCTGCCATTAGTGATACTTCCGTACAGATGGAAACTTATCAAACAGCTCTCGATAAGTTGAAGAATATTGGGAAATTGAATGATTTAAAAGATCTTTTGGATGAAGTGAACTTTGTCCCTTCACCCGATCTGGATTTCAAGATGACTGAGTTGATCCGCCAAATTGACCGAATTCAAGAAGTGGGCGGTGAAGAAAGCTTTTCAGCATGGTCGGATACGATTGTCAGGGTCGAAAAAGCAATCACTACCGTTACAAACATCTTGGAAGAGCATCAGTTCCACAATCGTATTCGCGTTCCAAAGGGTTTCCGGAATCGCCACACCTTACAGTCAATCCACGAAACGGTAAGCCGTGTGGGTCGTTATTTAGTTCAGCCGAATGTGAAAAAGATATTAAGCACAACGTCTTTTTCAGTGGAATCTTATGATTGTCTGGAAAACTTAACAAAAGCGGTTGGTTTGCTTCATGAACGGAAAAACTTCATTTCCGCGTTTTTGTTAGAAGCGCAATCCACGACTTTGTTGTTCGAAGACATTAAAAAGAGTGTAAATGATGTCTTCAGTAAAAACCTTTCACTTTTAACAACAAAACAGAAAGATATGCAAAGCAGTTCCGATCGGTTGAACGGGCAATTGTCAGAAGTACAACACCTGAGAGATGAGTCTTCTTCACCTGATGCCTTAGCTGCAGCTATTAGCGAGGGTGAAGTGTCACTTGCAGCTCTTTCCAAAACCATAGAGGATACACTTGAAGCGGAGAAATCCTTAAAAGTAACCGAGCTGCAACTTGAAAATGTCCGCGAACAAAAGGGAATGATTCAAGCTGCAATCCAAGCTAACTCAATCTTGGAGAGTGAACAAAGTGAGCAACTGAATGCGCTTGAAGGAATGCTTAGAGAGCGGCAGACATTAGAGGAGACACTCAAACAGTCGTTACTCAACGATCCCGCACCGCTGTTAAAAGAAAACGACCGAGCTCTTTCGGAGGTGGCACGACAGTTAGAGCTTGTAAGTAAGCAACTCTTGAACATTCCGGCCATCCAATCTGTGCAAAGAATGTGGCATCAGATGCTGACTGAAGCAAGCCCATATGACTTGGATGAAATACGGAAACTTTATGTCAAACACGCAAATGTAATTGGTACTACGTGTGTCGCTTCTGCACGCAAAGAATTTGCAGAAGAATATCCAGTCTTCGATTTAGTTATTATAGACGAAGTTTCAAAAGCCACACCGCCTGAATTGTTGCTCCCGATGCTGAAAGGGAAAAAGATCGTGCTCGTAGGTGACCATCATCAGCTGCCACCCCTAGTAGGACAAGAAACAATGGAAGAATTTTTAGAGGAAATGCCCGACGATGAACAGAAAAAAGATATGGAGCGTTTGTTGAAAGAATCGCTCTTTGAACGTCTGTTCAGGACGCTGCCGAAACAAAATAAGACGATGTTAGGTATTCAGTACAGAATGCACGAGCGCATCATGAAGTCCATAACCCCGTTCTATAACGAAAATGGCTATGAGCTCATTTGCGGGCTCCCTGATTCGGATGCAGCACGGGCCCATCATCTTGAAACCGATCTGATTGGACAAAGGGATCATCTGCTTTGGATAGATCAACCGAATACGCCCGATTTCTATGAAGCGAAACCAAAAGGCGGTACTAGCAGATACAACGATAGTGAACTGACCACCATTCGAAAAATTGTACAAGACCTGGACCAAGCTACAGCAAAGGCGATTACTCAAGGGAAACTTCCAGTGGATACGAAGAAACAAGTCGGTGTGATCAGTTTCTATGGAGAGCAAGTTAAACGCATTAATCAGCTGATTCAAGAAGATCTTCAAACGGACCGTTTGGTTTTCCGCACCGGTTCAGTCGATAAATTCCAAGGAATGGAAATGGATATTATCATCGTCAGTTTTGTTCGGAATCATGGAGAAGCAAGCGGTGAAATCGGGTTTGCAAAAGACTACAGAAGACTCAATGTAGCACTTTCTCGTGCAAAAGAGTTGTTGATGATCGTCGGAAGTTCAGACATGTTCCTCAACAGACCCAAATCGAAAACGACGCGTAACATGTACCAACACCTATACGATGAAATCAGCAGACAAGGGGGCATCCGTTCACTTACCCAGCCAGTCACATAATGAAAGGAGGGGAACCTCACCGTGGACGAGCTGAAAAAAAGGTTGCAAAAAGAATTACAGCAGTCATTGGATAACAAAGTTCTGTCGGAATTGTCATGGACCCTTACAGCACAAAAAGTGCTCATTTCCTACGAGACCGTAACGAAAACTAAAATGGATGTCCTGATGAAAATGATGTTGATGACTTTGCAGCAACTAAGCATAGAGCACCCCGAAGAACTTGCCCAAGTACTCGGAGTCGAATTATTATTTGTTGAAGATCTCCTTTCGATGATGGAAGGTGCAGGGCTTGTAGTGAAAAAAGACGTCTGGTCAGTTACGGAATTAGGGGTTACCCAATTAACAACAGGGATGCTTCTGCATGAGATACAAACCGAAGAAGCTGTCCTGTTAGTCAGTCCGCTGCACAATGAATTCCTGGAAGCGGAAAGACCTCAACAATTTATGGAAAGGCAGGAGCCATTCCGTTATGAAGAAGATCCCAGTAGCTGGTCTACAAAGGGTCTGACCACTGAATTTGTCCGCAATCAGCTAACTGAATTAGTGGAACAGGACAATACGTCTGAGTGGCAGAGAGTTGTGGAACAGGTGCTGAAAATTGAAAAGGTCGGACAGGTTCAAATCCCCTGTTTTGAGTTTCACATCCACAATATGGATCAGGACGCCCTATATGCAAGGATATGGAACACGTATACGGATCAATGGGATGAAACTTTGGAACAGCTAGTTATGACAAAAGAACGCTCCAACTGGCGCAGACGTTATCTACCTAATGAGGAGGAATAAGACTTGAGACAGGATGCAGCGTATTGGATACGACACTTACAGCTTGAACCCCATCCGGAAGGTGGCAGCTTTGCCAGTTCGTTTGCTGCAGATAGCACAATCGAGACTTCTCGTGGTAAAAGACCCCTCTATACGAGCATTTACTTCATGTTAGCGGATGGAGAAGTTTCCCACTTTCATCAGCTCCAATCAGATGAACTGTGGTATTATCACGACGGAAATGCGTTAACTGTCCATATGATTTCACCGGATGGCGACTATTCAGCTGTGAAACTAGGATTGGATATTGAGCAAGGGGAAAGACCGCAACTACTCGTTCCAGCAGGATCTATTTTCGGATCATCCATGATTGAAGATGGAGACTATGCACTCGTAGGCTGTATGGTAGCCCCAGGTTTCGATTTTGAGGATTTTAAATTGTTCACTGAAGAAGAGCTAGTGGAACAGTTCCCTCAACATACTGAAATTATTCAAACAATGACACGCTAAAAAGACGTTCAGCCGAATATGGCTGAACGTCTTTTACAATGCACTTGCTTATTCAGTGTCGTTATTGATCTCGATGTTTTTGTCGGTAGGAGTCGAAGTTCTGGAATCTGATGATAGAAAGTCATTGAGAGCTTGTGTGTTTTCTTCGAAATCGATTGACAGCACAGCTCCTACACCTGGAATACGCTGATCTTCATAGGATCCGTCAATAGGCAGACGCATCGACTCGATACCTGAGTCCTTATTATTTATTAGCCCTTTCCCTATTGAAAGCATTGTTTTCTTGTCTATATTCGTTTTTACGTAACTATCGGCCATTCCAAGTAATTTAGGAAAACTCAATAAGCTATGAAGACTGGCAGCTTCGGATTTCAATTTTGAGAGGGCTTCTTGTTGCCGCTCTACACGTCCAAAATCACTCTTACTATCATGCCGGAATCTTACGTAGCCTAGAAGCTCTTTACCGTGCAGTCTTTGGATACCAGGTTCTAGCGTCATATTGATACCATGCGACATCCGGTATGGGATATCTACTTCGATGCCATCGGGCGCCAGGACATCGACCATTTTTGGGAATCCGTCAAAATCAACTTCTGCATAATAATGAATGTCTATTCCGAAGTTGTCTTTTATGGTTTGGCGGACAAGTTCTGGCCCTCCTAAAGAGTAGGCGGCATTCATCTTATGTTTTCCATGTCCAGGAATTTCGACGTAAATATCACGCATGACTGAAACTGTCTTCAATTCTTCCGTTTCTTGGTTATAATGTCCGATCATTAATGAGTCAGAGCGTCCTTCATCGTTGTCGGGACGGGCATCGGACCCTAAAAGCAAGATATTGATTTCTCCGTATTGAGGTTCTGGAGCGTTAAAAATATCTTCCTCGCCATTGCCCGGTTTTTCGCCGGCTAAGGATTGTCCAGCTTTGAACTGATCAAACCAAAAATAAGCTGCTCCGCCGATTAATAGAAATAATATGAGTAAGGTTATCCACATTTTTTTCTTTTTTTTACGAGTTCTGCGATCAGAACGGTTCATAGTGCCACCACCTGTAGTTGGTTCCGCATATATGCGGTTTATTGCTTCGGGAATAGGACGTATTTCTACAAGAAATGTTTTCATAAATGAATTATTAGTCTCTAACTAATGAAGCATACGATGGAATTCAATTTTTTGCAATACTAAAATGCGGTTTTAATTGAATCTGAATGTGATTGCATACAGAGGGTATGCTAGTTATAATAGCAAATGAATGGATGCATGCATAACTCACCTTTCAGTTGAGGGTGTGACGGACTGTCCTTGTCTTCTCCGTCAGACAGGACTTTTTTTGTTCTTTCTAATACGATAATAAGAACACGATGGTGCGAAAGGAGATGTAAGATGTTTTTTATTGAAGCAAAACGAATCGTGACTGTTATTTTAGGCGCTCTATTACTCGCGGTATCACTGAACTTGTTTCTTATTAATGCGAACGTTTACGCGAGTGGTTTTGCCGGGATTGCACAATTGTTATCCAGTGTACTCTTAGACTTTGCAGGAATTACTGTATCTACCGGTGTTCTGCTTTTGGCATTGAACGTTCCAGTATTCATACTAGGATGGTTTAAGGTCGGAAAAGGCTTCACCATCTACAGTATCGTTTCTGTTATCTTCACGACGATTTTTATGGGAATCCTTCCCGTCATGTCTCTTTCGAATGACATTATCCTCAATGCTGTTTTCGGAGGTGTAATCGGTGGGGTTGGCGTCGGGATTTCGTTGAAACTAGGTGCTTCAACGGGTGGTATGGATATCGTTGCGATGGTATTGTCCCGCTTACAGGATAAGCCGATAGGGACCTATTTTTTGCTTCTGAACGGCATCATTATTGTGGCAGCAGGTTTTTTGTACGAACCGGAAAATGCACTGTATACGATGGTTGCGCTATACGTTTCCACAGCTGTAATCGATGCGATCCATACACGTCACGAGAAAGTGACTGCTATGATTGTTACAAGGAAAGCAGACGAGCTGCAAGAGGCGATTCACAAGCAGATGGTGCGCGGTATTACGATCTTGCCTGCTAAGGGCGGCTATACGAAAGAAGAAAAGAATATGATGTATTTAGTCATAACTCGATATGAACTCTATGATCTAGAGAAAATTATTAACGAAGTCGATCCGAATGCATTTGCGAATATCGTGCAGACAGTAGGCATTTTCGGCTTCTTCCGTCGGGAAGGGCAATCCATCACATAATATTGAATCACCCTGCTGTGGAACATGACAGCAGGGTGATTTTCACTTTCTCTTTTCTCTCTCGGATTTTCTGAAAAGATCTTTAAGTGCTTCCCGTTTTTCGCCGTAAGTAGAATAATCAGCTGAGAATTCTTCGCGGCCTGGCATCGAAGGGGGCTTTTTCTTCTTTTCGCCATCCACATTACGTTTCGCCATTTGTCCTCCTCCTTTTTAAAAGTATGGGTATGACTGACTGATTTTAGTCACGGCAGGGGCTCGTGCGCCATACTTATAAAGGGAAAGGGGAGGATGGGTTGGTTACCGTTACTACAGTGCAGATTGAAGGGCACAGTTTTACTGCTGTATCCGTTTCACTTCCTAAAACCACATTACTGACCGTTTCTAACGAAAACGGCTATATTATGTGTGGCGCACTTGATGTGGGGCTTTTGAATCGGCTGTTGTCAGATCGCCGTATTGTGGCAGGCCGCGCCACAGGCGTGAAAACGATTGAAGAATTACTGGCGGCTCCGCTTGAATCAGTGACTTTCGAAGCGGAAGAATGGGGAATAGAGGCTGGGATGACAGGGGAACAGGCTTTGTTAAAGATGATTTAATGAGCGACAGAAAACGAAACAAGAATTCCCTGGCTTCCTCGGAAAACTTGTTTCGTTTTTGACACATAACCTCAATAAGTTTGCATAGGATTATGTATTATTGTTGCGATTCCCTATCTGATGTTTTATGATAGAATTGAGAAACAATCTCAATGACTACATAATCGCCATGCGGTCCACTACGGGAAGTCTGTGAGCATGGGAAAGGTGAGTGCTATGAAAAAAATCATTTTTGCTGCCATTGTCTGCGGCATTGCATCAGCAGCGCTGACAGCAAGTAATTTCTCTGGAGTTTTCATGGACGGTCTGATAGCGGGGACGCTTGTAATTACAATTTTAGCAGGCTCATCGGCCATAATCACAGTCAAAGAACGCAGTAAACAAGCATGGCATTGAACAAATGATGTGAATGGAGCCGGCAGGTGATTTCTGCCGGCTTTGCTTATTAAACTGCAGCTTTTCATTCAGTCAGATAGGGGACAGCATATGAATATTCATGTAACGTACGGAGATTTAACAGAATTGAGATCGATTAAAGAAAGTTTGACATCGGAACAACTTGTTCTGATGGAACTTGGAAATGAAGCTGTACTTATCCAGGAAAACGATGGGTCAGCAGGTTTTGCTGAAGCGGATTCCTATACAGTTCTTGATGCTTCAGGAGACATTGTGAATGGGAACTTTGCGGTTTTCAATAATATCCCTGTCACACCAGAGGGAAGAGAAACCTTCGAACAACGGTTCATGGGACGTGCCCGGCAGATAGAAGATACTGATGGATTCTCTGCAATCCGCGTACTTAGGCCATTAGAAAGCGATACGTACGTCATCTTGACTATGTGGCAGGATGAGGCGTCTTTTAAAGCGTGGCAAACTTCCCAGGCTTATGCCGACGCTCACAAAAAACGCGGAACAGACGAAGGAATTGACAAGAAGCCGAATATCTTTTCACGGCCATCGTTTGTTACAAGTTACTTGAAAGTAGACTGAAAAATTTATGGAAACGAATCCCTTATAATGTAAGAGGGATTCGTTTTTTTTGTTTGTTTCGGGATAAATGTTTAAATAGGTCACCTTAGTGAAAGAGACTACTATAGATTGAACTGAGGGGGGAAAAAATGAAAAAAAACATTATGATTTTACCATCCTTAGCATTTATGCTAGCCATGGCAGCATGCGGAGCTGATGAAAAATCAGAACAGGCCACGCCAGGACAAGAAAAAAACGATGATATTAAAGTGTCAAAAACCGAAAAAAAGATGCAGTCTGAACCATTCACTGTACTTGTGGATTTGAAAGATTCAAAAGGTCAAACAACTGGCACAGCTGAATTGGAAGAAACGGAAGAAGGGGTTAGAGTACATGTAAAGGCAGAAGGACTACCTGAAGGCAGCCATGGTTTCCACTTCCATGAAACTGGTGTTTGTGAAGCGCCGGATTTCAAATCAGCAGGGGATCATTTTAACCCGGATGAGAAGAAGCACGGACTGGAAACGGAGGGCGGCCCGCATGCGGGTGATATGCCCAATTTAGAAGTAGGGAAAGACGGGTCAGTAGATGACGAGTTCACTGCTAAACATGTAACATTGGAAAAAGGGCAGCCAAATTCTTTGTTCCAAGATTCAGGAACAGCACTCGTTATCCATGCTGGAGAAGATGATGGTGAAACTCAACCATCCGGAGATTCCGGAGACCGAATTGTATGTGGAGTCATTAAGTGACAAAAAAATGGACAACCTAGTAATCAGGTTGTCCATTTTTAATGACTTACATAAGGGAAGCGATTATTCCCCGTTCATCATCCAATAGGAATTTTACACCCGTAGCATAAGGATCTTGATGGAGTTGTTCTTCAATCCACATCCGTAATGCTTGAGTCATATCAAATGTATTCATGGTGACCGTCATCCCATTGACAAAAGCTTCCGCATAGAATCCTTCGGCATCATCATAAAACAGTTCAACTTCGACTTGATCTGCTGGAACGAACTTGTGTTTTGCCTGATACAAGCAAATGGAATTAATGATATCCTGTTCCTCAATCATTAGTTCTGCCACCGATGCATGTCATCTTTATCCTGTTTCTTTTTCTTGAAATAGAGATAAATCATTCGGACCGCACCGATTACAGCGATAATCGCAAATACATTAACGAGTAATCCTAAAATGGAACCAAGCACGCCCATATTAGCAAACAGGCTGCCAAAAAGGAGTCCCGCTAGTCCACCTAACATTAACCCTTTCATCATTCCGCCTGATTTAGGCTTTGCTGTTTGCGAACCATTGTTTTTAGTAAAAGAAGTATTGTCCTTCTTTTTATCGACTGCTGGTTTGTTGAAATTATTTTGGTTAGGTGTAAATCCTTTTTTGCCGGATTTGTAGCCCTTCGCTTCAGCCGATGGCGAATGGTCGTTGAATACGATGGTTCCAATCGGTGAAAGAATAAGCGTGATTGCTAAAAACGCTGCCGCAATTTTTTTCATGTACTAGTCAAACCTCCGATGAAGTGATGAACCGCATAACGATTCTCTTCATCATTGTACAATAGAATGATTAAAAGTTAAAACAGTTCACTTTCTACACTTGTGGAATGAACGTTTTACAGTCTGTCTCGCTACTGGATTTCGCATGATTTCCCTTTTTACTCACGACATAAATTTCATCCGCTTCACACTTGTTCCCTTCAGACCAAAATTTACAATTATTCACTTCACATCGAATCCTTTGTGCCATTTCAAGCACCTCCTTTTTAGAATAGGATGTACAAGACATCCAACCCTATTCATATAAAATAAATATTAATTAAATGCCAAACTAAAAACTTGAAGTATGTCAAAAAGAAGCGTATAGTGACTTGATGGTAATCAGTTTAGGAGATTATGACATGCGGATTTGTTAAAGTTTTACGAATTATTCCGCACATAGTCTACCTACTAACAGAACAAAATAAATTAAACTAAAAAAGGGGATTTGCACATGACTACGCCGCTCAATCCTGAAGAAGCAGCAAACATTGCTACAGAAGGCACACAACTACCTTCCAATCAAAAACAAGACATCCTTGACCAGTTGCTGAAACCAGAAGTTCAAGAATCCTTAACGGCTCTTGTAGAAAAACTTCCGCAGTTAACCGAGCTAGTTGACTTAATGACAAAATCGTATGATGTTGCAAAAGCAGTTGCGACAGACGAAGTATTGTTGAATGATACATCGGAATTCATGAAAGAAATCGTAGGCCCTGTAAAAGATTCTGCTAAAAACATGGCAGCGACAGTCATCGAAGCAAAAGATCTTGCAGAGAAAAATACGGAAACAATCGGCTTGTTCGGCCTGATGAAAATGATCAAAGACCCTGAAGCGCAACGCATCTTCCGTTTCTTGAGTGCTTATCTGGAAATTGCGGGACAAAAGAACCATACAAAATAATTTCAACTAACTATTAGTAGAAGGGGACTAGACAATGACCAAACACATCGTTATTTTAGGAGCAGGTTATGGCGGTCTTTTGACAGCGCTAAATGCTCGTAACTTCCTGTCAGAAAGTGATGCAACGATCACACTTGTCAACCAGACACCGACTCACCAAATTATTACAGAACTTCACCGTTTAGCCGGAGGCACTACGAGTGAAGGTGCGGTTGCACTTTCTCTCGAGAAACTTCTTGCTGGTAAAGGGGTGGATTTGAAAGTAGCAACAGTTGAAAACTTTGACGTAAACACGAAAAAAGTGAATTTGGCTGGCGGAGAGACGCTTACTTATGATGCACTTGTAGTGGGGCTTGGTAGTAAGACGGCATACTTCGGAATTCCTGGGCTTGAAGAAAATAGTATGGTCCTTAAATCCGCGAGTGAAGCAAACGCAATCTACAAGCATATTGTCGATCGCATTAAGGCTTATGCAACTTCCCATGACGAAGCAGACGCTACGATTCTGATTGGCGGCGGCGGTTTGACAGGCGTTGAGCTTGTTGGTGAAATCGTAGACAACATGCCGAAGATCGCACGGGAGCATGGTGTAAACCCTGCTGACTTGAAGATCATGTTGGTTGAAGCAGGTCCGAAAATCCTTCCAGTACTTCCTGATCACTTGATCGAGCGTGCAACAGAAAGCCTTGCAAAACGCGGCGTTGAATTCTTGATCGGACTTCCTGTCACAAACGTCGAAGGGAACGAAATTTCATTGAAAGACGGCCGTGTCATCAAAGCGAACACATTCGTTTGGACAGGTGGCGTTACAGGCAATCCGCTCGTTGGAGAATCTGGTATTGAAGTCGACCGTGGGCGTGCAACAGTAAACGAATTCCTGCAATCTAAATCTCATCCTGATGTATTTGTTGTAGGAGATAGCGCGGTTGCGTTCCCGGCAGAAGAGGGAGCACGTCCATACGCACCAACTGCACAAAACGCTTGGCAGATGGGTGAACTTGTTGGCTACAATGTGTATGCATTGCTTACAGGCAAGTCTATGGAAGTGTTCAATCCAGTAAATTCCGGTACACTTGCAAGCCTTGGCCGTAAAGACGCTGTTGCATCAATAGGTGGAAACAATACATCCCTTAAGGGAATGCCGGCTTCATTGATGAAAGAAGCAAGTAACATCCGCTACTTGACTCACATCAAGGGATTGTTCGGTTTAGCATACTAATTAAAACGTTGTAGCTGTCCAGAAATTCAGTGCATACTGAATTCTGCGGCAGCTTTTTCTTATGTATTACGCAGGCTTATGGCATTATGAGAATCTAGTTTTCTCTATTCAGAACGATTTGTCATTTGACAGAGGAAAACTAGATTCGCTATAGTTAACAACGACGGTATTTGAGTCCGTGCAAAAAGGAGAGCAGAAGGCACGTAAAATAATGGAAACCAATCAAAGCGCCAGTGCCAAGAAAATCGCACAGATTCTCGGCAGACGAGGTGGAGGTTCATCGAACATTCGGCGGATGCCTCCTGATCGCAGATACCCGATCACATGCAGTCCCTAAAACACGGAGGTAACTCGGTGACACAAAAGGGATTTAGCAGGTATCATACAAATTTAATGGCCAGTCCGGGCAAGAACTGACTGACCGACCGAATCGGTTCTGCATCCGGACTGCCTGATGCGGAGGAACAATTATGTGCGGAATTGTTGGATATAACGGAAAGAACCAAGCAGAAGAGGTATTACTGAAAGGGCTGGAGAAGCTTGAATACAGAGGATACGACTCTGCAGGCATAGCTTTCCATACATCAGTTGGCGTCCAAATGTTCAAGGAAAAAGGACGTATTGCAGATTTAAGAAACGCACTACCCGAAGAAATCGATGCACACGTCGGGATCGGCCATACGCGCTGGGCGACACATGGTGTACCTGATCAAAAAAACTCACATCCACATAAGAGTGCATCTGGACGTTTTACATTGGTCCATAATGGGGTCATTGAAAACTATGAAAAATTGACACGTGAATATTTGCAAGATGTCCACTTCACTTCTGAAACGGATACGGAGGTCATTGTCCAACTGATTGAGCACTTTGCTAACTCTGGAATGACAACAGATGAAGCGTTCCGTAAAGCTTTATCATTATTGCATGGATCATATGCGATTGCGATGTTAGACGAATTAGATCCGGATACGATATTTGTTGCGAAAAACCGGAGTCCATTACTAGTCGGAGTAAGCGGTGAATGCAATGTTGTCGCATCTGACGCTATGGCGATGCTTCAAGTGACTGATCAATTCATTGAGCTGCATGATGGCGAAGTTGTTTTGCTTGGTAAAGATGGCATTATTATCGAAACACTGGATGGGGACAAAATCGAGCGGGCTCCTTATACAGCTGAACTCGATATGAGTGATATTGAAAAAGGGACGTATCCTCATTACATGTTGAAAGAAATTGATGAGCAGCCAGGTGTAATGCGTAAGATTATCGATGCCTACAGCAATGAAGAAGGTATGTTGGATATTGACCCGTATATTAAGCAAGCATTTCAACATGCTGATCGTCTTTACATTATCGCGGCAGGAACAAGTTATCATGCCGGCTTGATCGGTAAAGAATATTTTGAGAAACTAGCTGGTTTACCTGTAGAAGTCCATATTTCCAGCGAATTCGGATATAATATGCCGCTTCTTTCAAAAAAACCATTGTTCCTGTTCATTACACAGTCGGGTGAAACAGCAGATAGCCGTCAAGTGCTAGTGAAAGTGAAAGCACTCGGATATCCAACAATCACAATGACCAATGTGCCAGGCTCTACGCTGTCGCGTGAAGCGGACCATACGTTATTGTTGCATGCAGGACCAGAAATCGCAGTCGCTTCTACGAAAGCATATACCGCTCAACTTGCAGTACTTGCGATTACGGCTTATGCATTATGTGGGGGAGAGAAAAAGCTGGACTTGAAAAAAGAGTTAGCAATTGCAGCGAATGCGATTCAAACGTTGGTGGATGCTAAAGAAGAGATGGAACAAATCGCTCTAGAATTGTTGACGGATAAGCGTAATGCCTTTTTCATCGGACGTAATCTCGATTATTACGTAAGTTTAGAAGGGGCGTTGAAGCTGAAGGAAATCTCCTATATCCAAGCAGAAGGTTTTGCAGGCGGTGAACTTAAGCATGGTACGATTGCTCTGATTGAAGAAGGCACTCCCGTCATTGCACTCGCGACTCAACCAAGTGTCAGCCCGAATCTACGAGGCAATGTTAAAGAAGTCACAGCACGTGGCGCGCACGCCTGTATCATCTCCATGGAAGGCGATAACGAACCGGATGATCGACTTGTATTGCCTCACGTCCACGAGCTGTTAACGCCGCTAGTAACAGTTATTCCGCTTCAGTTGTTGAGCTATTATGCATCATTGCAGCGAGGTTGTGATGTGGATAAGCCGCGAAATTTAGCCAAGAGTGTGACGGTGGAATAAGGAAGCCTGAAAAATTGTCGGGCTTTGAAATGAAGTTACGATGTATGATAAAAGATGAAATGTATAAAATAAAGTCGCACCGTAAAAAAAAACGGTGCGATTTTTTTCTCTTGGATTCTTGTCTAAGAGTATTATTTTAAAGGAAGTGTTATTTATGAAAGCTGTAATTGTAAAAAAACCAGGTGGTCCGGAACAACTAGAGCTTGTTGAAGTTGATATCCCACAACCAAAAGAAGGGGAGTTACTTATACGTGTTCATGCAGCAGCGATAAATCGTACAGATATAATTACCCGTGAAGGGAAAGTAGGGTATGCTCAAAATCCTATTTTAGGCGTAGAAATTTCTGGAATTGTTGTTGAAGTTAATGGTGTTAGTCCCTTTTCAGTTGGAGAGAGAGTGATGGGACTTGTTAATGGGGGTGGTTATGCAGAGTTTGCTGTCATGCCAGCAGATCGAGCGATGAAAATTCCCGATTCCTTATCGTTTGAAGAGGCTGCAGCGATTCCTGAAGTGTTCCTCACTGCCTATCAAACATTATTTTGGATCGGTAAACTGCAAAAACAGGAAACAGTATTAATTCATGCAGGTGCAAGCGGAGTTGGAACAGCAGCCATTCAATTAGCAAAAAAACTTTGTAATGCTAAAGTGATTGTTACGGCTGGCTCTAAAAGTAAACTCGATTTTTGCCAAAAACTTGGAGCAGACGTCCTTATAAATTACAAGGAGCAGTCATTTGATGAAGAGGTTCTAAGAGCAACAAACGGTAAAGGAGTAGATCTGATTTTAGACTTTATTGGTGCTGATTACTGGGAGAAAAATTTAGCCAGTATTAAGAACGAAGGTCGATGGGTTCTTATCGGAATACTGGGTGGAAGTGAACTGGAAAAGTTGAACTTATTTAGTTTGATGTCAAAGTGCATCCAATTAACAGGGACATTATTAACCCCAAGAAGTGACGAATACAAAGCTCGTCTAACTAAAGAATTTGTAGAGAACGTAATTCCTTACATTGAACGAAAAAATATAGTACCTGTTATTGATACTAAATACCCTTTAGAAATGGTTAGAAAAGCTCATCCTCATATGGAAGAGAACCGCAATATCGGGAAGATTATACTACAGGTAAATGCTTGAGTTTTTAGCTTCCACAAATCTGAAGAATGATTAAAGGTAACTTAACAAAGGATCAGGTCGTTGTAAGTCAATTGAATAAAGTTTACAAAAATGATCTATCCTTTTTAAAATGGTAATTCCATTTAAATACTTTAAAAGCGTGTTTTGATTAGTCTTTTTTCAAAGCATGCTTTTTTCTTTTGACGTATTATCGCGATAGTTCGCATTGATTTGATCAACCTTTCTTTCTAACTACAAATTGCTAAAATTAACCTCTTTGGATAGAATTGTCTAAAGAGGTTTTTCTATTTACCATTTCATAGTGGCGCACAATGGTGGCTAGTAAGCGTATTGAATTCAATTCTTGTACAGAGAACAAGACAAAAGAGAGAGGTATGTAGGTTAGTTAAATTGGGGGTGCAATTATGGGGAAAAGTATATTGAATTATGAAGGTTTATTAGAAATGTTAGATGATGAACTTCGGGAACCTAAACAATTTTGGGAGGACTTTTATGCAGACAGAACTAAAAGTATTCCGTTTTTCAAGGTGAAAGGACCGGACGAGAATTTGGCTGAATATTTCAGTAAAGGATTTTCGCCAAAAAAAGTTTTGGAATTAGGAGCCGGTCCTGGGAGGAACTCTATTTATATGGCTAAGCAGGGGTGCAGTGTGAGTGCTTTAGATCTTTCAAGTAAAGCGATAGAATGGGCAAAAGAAAGAGCGGATGAAGAAGGAGTAAATCTTGAATTTCATTGTGTGTCCTTATTTGATTTCGAATTTGAACCATATTCATTCGATTTTATTTATGATTGTGGGATGTTTCATCATTTAGCGCCACATCGTCGTTTAACTTATTTAGAGATAATAAAAAAAGCATTGAGAAAAGAAGGATATTACGGGATTGTTTGCTTCAATACAGATGGTGCGTCGGATACACCTGATTGGGATGTCTATAAAGAAAAAAGTTTGAAAGGCGGAATCGGTTATTCAGAAGAACGTTTAAAGAACATATTTAAAAAAGATTTCGATATTTTGGAGTTTAGAAAGATGAGAAAACAAAAGCAAGAAAAGGATCTATTCGGTGAAGACTTTTTATGGACAAGCTTCATGCAAATTAAATAGTTAGGAGTCTTGTTCAGGAAGCGGATTGGATTTGTTAAAAGTAACCTATAGTTTATCACTAAGAACCAATACCTTGTAGCAGAGATGAGTTAACGGGACAAGATATAGTGTGTGTAAAGAGATAACATTATCCAAAACAATACTAAGTGAGGGATGATAGATGGAACCGTACAAAATAAAGAAACTGGATTTCGAAGAATACAATAAATGCAGCAACATTTGGGATATGGACAAACAGCCGAAAATGGCGGAAACGTTCTATGAAGAGCTGGTAAGTGGTAACCGAGTTACTTTTATTTGTATTAAAGAAAATACCTTTATAGGTGAAGGTTCGTTGGTTTTCAAGAATACAGATCCACATTATACGATACCAAATAAGCGGATTTATCTTTCTCGTATGATTGTGAAAGAGGAGTATCACAATCGAGGAATCGGTGGAATGTTGCTGCAATATCTAACTGACTATGCTTTGCAGCTTGGTTATGAGGAAGTAACGCTTGGTGTGGATACGGACAATATGCATGCTCGACACTTATATGAAAAGAATGGGTTTACTGAAGTCTTATTTATCGGGGCAGACCAGTATGGTGAATACGTTAAGCTTTTGAAGAAACTGAAATAGGCATGAAAACAAAGGGTGAGATCCTTACAACTTTTGAATGCCATTGATTGTGCAAGAAGAAATAGTTGAGAGGATGGATGATAAATGAACCGTATCAATCTGATCGCATTAGGGGTTAGAGACATTTGTAAGTCATTGAAATTCTATGAAGAGATTGGTTTTGAAGCCTCGGTGATGGGAGATGAAGAAAAACCGGTCATCGTTTTCTTTAAAAATGAAGGATCTAAACTCGAGTTGTTTCCTTTGGAGCAGCTAGCTAAAGATATAAATGAGAAGAATCCACCTGCAATTTCATCCGGAGGATTTCCCGGCTTCACACTTGCATATAATGGGAAAACTATTGATGAAGTGGACGACATATTTAATAAAGTGAAAGAAGTGGGAGCACAAGTTATCAAACCTCCACAAACACTTTCATGGGGTGGGTATGGAGGATATTTCATTGATCCGGACGGTTACTATTGGGAAGTTGCTTATGGCGCTGATTGGGAGTTCGATGAGCATAATATGTTGATTATTCAATAAGTTGGGAGGGGTATGGAGAATATAAATTGAGGAGAGGAAGAGAGTATGGACAATTTGGCTGCCAAACTAATCATAGTAGTCATAGGTGTTTCGTTAGTGTTCTATTTTCTAAATAAGTTATTACGCACATACTTTAAACTTGGAAAACAGAATTATTTTACAAACAACTATGTGAATGATATGCACAAAAAACTGGATTGGATAGTACGGATTATTCTAGTTTCAGGTTTCATTTTGTTTGCAATCCCTATGTATTCAGATGAAACTGGAACCGATACATTGCTAGTACTCGTTCTTTCTTACATGTTTTTTAACTCTATCGTGTTGGAATTGGTGAGAGTTACGATGCAGAAAAAATATGCTGAGAATGAAAATGAATACATCCCGACGCTCATTGAATTAGGGCTTATTATTGTTATGGCTCCGATAATCATTTATACAAAGTTCTTTGGATGGTTCAGCTGACCGGGAGTAAATGCTCTATAAAGACCAGACTACTATTTATCTTATTGAATCCACTCTTCAAAAGAGCTCTCTATTATTTTTTAAGAGCTCTTTTTTTCGTTTAAGTAAGTTTAAAATGGAAGGCTGAGGTTAATGTCTCACTCTCGAAATACCACTCAAAAAATCGTGATTCCCTTTTATATTTTTGCGAAGCCTGATTCACTTACTTCAAATCAGTGAACAAACACTAAACCGGAAAGAAACCCCCAGTAGAAACTGATATTATCTTCGTTCTCTCTTCAGTAAATCAACTAGGGACATTTTTCTTAAAACGCGAAAAATATTTGTGCAATCTAAATACTCTGATAGAATAAAAAATGGGAGAATTTTGGTGGATAGATGTCAGTTAGAAGCAGTTGACGTGAGCTGGCTAAACTTTAAAACATTGTTTCTCTGATTCGCCTCGATTCGATAATGGTACTCATGATTTCGATTTGAACATAAAAACTATTAAATGAGAAATACAAAAACTTTTCAAAGGAGAACAAGGTTTGCAAACTAAACTTATATTTGTACGACATGCTCATTCGACACATACCTCTGATGAATTAGGAAGAACCTTATCCAGTAAAGGCTTTTCTGATGCAGCGATTATTAGCGAAATGTTCAAGGAGGAATCAATTGATGTAGTCATTTCAAGTCCATATAAAAGGGCTATTCAAACGGTCGAAGGAATTGCTGAGTTTTTCGATATGGGTGTTGTGATAGACCTTGGGTTCAAGGAACGGAAATTGTCTGATCAGCCAGTTGAAGATTTCGATGCTGCAATTAGGGACGTGTGGGAGAATCCTACCTTCTCTTGGGATGGGGGAGAGTCGAATGAAGTGGCGCAACAACGGGGAGTCAAGGCGACATTAAACGTACTCGACCTGTATAAAGGAAAAACCATCATAGTCGGAACACACGGCAATATCATGGCACTCATCATGAATTATTTTGATGACCGTTATGACTTCGGATTTTGGAACAACTTGGCGATGCCTGATGCGTATAGGATGACCTTTGAGAATGAGAAGTTGTTAGAAGTGAATCGGCTCTGGAATGAGTTCGGATTCAAATCCTGTAATGGCGGGAGGTGAGTATGTGAAAATTATTGCACAAGCAGTTTCAGCTTCATTCTTAATCCATATAATATATATCTTTGGAACGTTGTTGTTAGGTTTCATCCAAACGCTTATCTATCGGCCGAATATTGAAACGGCCTGGAGGCAGTTGGATAATCTGCAAAGTCAAGTTGTATTTGGTGCGTCTTTTTCTCCTTACATAGTCTTGTTGTCCTTTGTAACTATCGCCTTTTTTTGTTGGTTCATTCTCCTATTCATCCAGAAGAAAAGTAGTAGGATTGCGGGGGAATAAAAGTCGAAAGATATCTAGGTTGTCATCGACAGCACCGTTGACTGAATAGTACCTGCAAAAAAGGTAGGAGTAGGAGAGATGGACATAGATCATTTCTATTTAAAGTTAGTTCTAGTATTATTAGGGTTTTACTTCGTTTTGTACCTGACGGAATTCATCGCTAGAAAAATGCTGGAAACTGAAAAGAAAAAATTTTGGTCAAATCAGTAAGTAAATGAGAAACATCTCAAAATTGAATGGATCCTGAAAGGGGTGTTAATGGTTGGATTAGTAATAATGAGTTACCTAATTCTATCAAGTAACCCTGTCAAGTCGACTTGGTTCACGTACTTCCTTTTATATCAACTACTTACTACAGTGGTGCTCGAACTGTTTACAGCCTATATGGAAAAAAAGTACGCACCGAGAAAAAATCAATACATTGTGACTCTCATCGTAATGGCGGTTCTTTCCGCTTTCATTCTCTCGATCATCGCCGCAAATTCATATGGGCTAATGCAATGAAGTGTGCCGAATAGTTTACAGATAACAAAAGAAATGGGGAATACTATATGAAAACACTTCACGTAGAATTAGAACGCTTTCGAGTAATCTCAGGTAAAGAGGCGAAAGCAAGGGAATGGATGGAATTCCTGCAAGCCCATTTGGAAGAAGTTAAAAAAACACTGCCTGGTGAAAAAATGTATGTAGAGTCCATTTTTGAAGAAACGATACAAGGTGTACTCTATTTGTACTGGGTCTCTTATCAAGGCATCCGCGCCGAAGAGGTCGTTTTCTCTGATGGTTTTATCGACACGAAACATTTAGAGTATTGGAATGAGTGTATCGACCATGACTATCCAGAAAGTATATTGAAGACAAATGTCGTCATGATTCAAGATAATGTAATGGAACAGATGAAGTAATTCATACGCAGCAAAATGAAGAAGTTGAATGGCGGATAACTAGAACTATCTGTCCAGAGGGACGTGTAACTTCCTGTGACACAACATTTGGGGGATGAAGGACAATGTCGCATGGAAATTCGTTGGGGATCATTTCACATGTACTGGCTTATTGACCTCCTGGTGCTCTCAAGGCTTTTAGCGGTTAGTATTCAACGAGTCAAACTCTTTCATGTAGCTTTTATCCTTATACTCACCGGCGCGGCCTATTTCCTTTTTTTCATGGCGTTCACGGTAGGCTGGATGGCCATTCAAGGAATGCTTGGATTTGCAGTCGTGCTACTTTTCGGAGTGATGTTAATCGCGTTGGAATTGGTTAACATAGGGGTTAGGCGTATTAAACAGACCTAAGGATAAATCAGTTTATATCCTGTATATATTTTATTCAAGAACTCGGATCCTGGGGGAGATTTCATGGATATTGAACAAGAACTTAAAGAAATCATATTGAACGATGTTACATTCCTTTTAGGAGAGAATTATGGATATTAATAAAATCGGATTATTTAATATATGCCTATTGTTGTTGTGTTTGGTCGGTTGTTCATCTTCCTATAATGAAATTATAAGTTATGAAAAAGCAGGAATAAATCAAGATTTTCCTGTTCCAGCTAAAGCTGAATCAAGCAAAGTACAATTTGACAATCCTTATATTAAAAAGGGTGAAAAATATAGGTTGAAGAATATCGGAGGAGAACAAGGACTTTATCCACCCAGTGATTATTTTGAAGAAATTAATACTTGGGGTTGGGAAGTGTTGAAAGAAGAACAAATGGGACACGCCAATTTCTTTAGAAAAGGAAATACTATTATCTCTATTGTTATTCATGAAGATTATTTCGAACTATATGAAATGGATGAATATTTTCCATTAAACTGAGTACACAATCATTACTATTCTTTCACTAATGTGTGCGATTGCTTAATTGATGATCACTCTATATTGAAACCTGTTCAAATCACGGATCACATTACCAAGTCCATAGTCTATGTACATATTGTGTCTTAATCGGAAAAACATGCTTATTTTGCTTTTTATTAATATTGAGTTATTGAATCTAGAAATGCTTTTTTTATTTAAGTGAAAACCTCTGCAACGTTGAATAAGTCAGTGGGTCGATGTCATGGAAAATTTTATTGGGTTTAATGGAATAATCAACAGATTCGGGTTAATACCATTATGTTACGCAAATATCGGTTTGAATTTGAGAAGCACTGTTTTGTCTTTAAGCGAATATATAGGTAGCATCGAGATCTCACAAGTGATGACGTACTTGAATTTTCTTACGTGAACATTATATGACGCGAGTGACGCGAGAACAACTTGCAGTTTCAATTGATGAACTATGCGCTATCCACTGACAACGGATATCATACTAAAGAAATTTAAGAAGGCGGCAAAATAATTGAAAAGACTAAAGATAATTTTCAGAGTAGTTTTTTCTGCAGCACAACCTGCATATTTTCAAGTAACTGAAAGAAGAATAATAGTCATACCGTTCCGTTTTTTACACCATCCATCCTTCTTGAGGTATTTGACTTCCGAGTTATTTAAAACAGATTTCCAAATCGATTCCATGTTTCTGTATTCATACCGGCTTCATTTTCAAACTAACTCTTTTCGATTTTCAAAGGGATCTTTAGGTCGCTCATTCATCATTACAAATTGGAAGGAAGACTTAAAAAAACTGATGAGTTTGAAGACACATTGACGTACGTAACGATTTCGGATGTAAGCGTTGAAGAAACCATACACTATGCAAACTCACTACTAAGGTGCAGGAGAGATTTATATATAGGGTTTTACGATGAAAACCATCTCCTGCAAATTGATCAAGAAGAGCTGGTCATCGTTTGCAGGAATGAGGAATTAAGGGGCATTTTGCGATTATCTTTTAAGTCAATTTTCACAAAAGATGAAGAAATGGGGGAAGGGGAATGAAAATCAGACGAGTAAGGCTCGAAGATGCAAAACAGTTGTGTCATTTAATTCAACAAGTTGAAAATGATTCGCAATACATGCTGTTTGGTCCGGGGGAAAGGAGCGTTACCAGTGAACAGCTCCAATCAAGAATCCTTGCGATGAATGGTGAAAATGGATCTACCCTAATTGTAGCGGAATCAGATGGCAAGCTCGTAGGATACCTCATGGCAATCGGAGGAAGTTCCAATAGAACGAAACATACAGTCTATCTCGTAGTGGGGATTTTAACAGGCTATCGAGGACAAGGGATTGGAACCGAACTATTTGAAGCCCTTGAAAAATGGGCTAAACAACAAAACATTCATCGAATGGAATTGACTGTCGCACAGCCTAACGAAGCAGGCATCCGGTTGTATAAGAAAATGAAGTTTACAATTGAGGGGACGAAGCGAAATTCGCTTAATATCGATGGTAATTATGTTGATGAGTATTATATGTCCAAACTCATATGATGCAATGGCGTAAGTGTGTTTCATTAGTAGATTGGCCAGCTTAAACTAATTTTCGAAGGTGATGAAATATGGAAATCCGAAAACTGAAAGCTGATGAAAATCCACCAATGGATTTATTGGTATTGGCGGATCCATCGAAACAAAAAATTGAAGCGTACCTCGCGAAAGGGGATTGCTTTGTAGCAGAAATCGAACATCGGATCATCGGTGCCTATGTATTATTTCAGACAGCTCCTGGAAATGTGGAAATCATGAATATTGCGGTAACAGAAGATTTGCAGGGAAGAGGAATTGGTAAGGAACTCGTATTGGATGCAATCCAACTGGCTAAGCACCAAGGACACACCACAATCCATGTCGCGACAGGGAACTCAAGTATCGGACAGTTGGCGCTTTATCAAAAGTGTGGATTCCGGATGGTAGGTATCGACACAAATCATTTTATCATTCATTATCCTGAAGAGATTTTTGAGAATGGGATTCAGTGCAGAGATCGGATTCGATTGGCTCTGAAGTTGAAGCAAAGGTAACGGTGAAATCCGGTTTTAAATTATAGCGAATGAAAGGAAAAGACATGACGAGAGATGATAAAGATATAAAAGTGTGCACGCAGGGGCATCGGTATGCTAAGAAAAGTGATTGTCCGACTTGTCCTGTTTGTGAAGAGGAAAGAAAACCTGAAAACGGGTTCGTTTCTAATCTTGCAGCACCAGCAAGACGTGCATTAGAGAATAATGGAATTCATTCACTTCAGGTTCTCGCCACGTACACAGAGAAAGAACTCTTACAGTTTCATGGACTAGGTCCTGCTTCTATTCCTAAACTAAAGGCAGCACTGAAAGAACAAGGGATGGGTTTTAAGCATGAATGATCCAGTTTTCCGGTTACTATTGAGGAGGAATTGCTATGATTTTAGGATTAGTTCAAGGGGAAATTCATATTGTGGAGCATCAGGTTGGATGGCAAGAGGAATTCCAGAAGACTCGTCAGGCAGTCCATGAAGCCACGGGCTTGAGGTTCGATCAGATAGAACATATCGGCAGTACATCCATTAAAGGCATCAAAGCAAAACCGATGATCGATATCGCGCTTGGAGTGGACGATATCCACATGGTTTCTGTTGAATTGTTGAGAAGTTTGAAATCCATACAATTTTACCGGCTCCAAGTCGCATTAGAAAACGAAGTCGTACTCGCAAAGTTTTTGGATAATGGAAAACTGGATAAGAAAACGCATATTATTCATTTAGTTAAGTATGAAGGTCAAAAGTGGAATGATCTTCTGTCATTTAGAGATCATCTGAATGCTTCAGAATCTCTAGCTAAGGAATACGAAAGGCTGAAGTTGAGTTATTTGTCGAAAGGCAACGGGGATATGAACGACTATACAAGATTCAAAGAGGACTTTGTAAGGCGGATAGTGGAAAGCAGATAGGTTTAGGGTTCATGAAGCTTGAAGTACTGAAAAAGAATGATGATAATGTCTTATTTAGGTGACTTCTTTCGATAGTCCAGCGAAGCAAAGAAGTCAGATATTCTCCTAATTCCGTTGATCACAAGATCCTGTACGCTGAGACGAATCTTGAATAATGAATAATGGATTCATGGAAAATCAGACCAATATTGGCAGAGGTGCCTCGTGAAAAAACAATTATTCCTTTTGCTCACTTTAATCGTTATCCTGGCGGGGTGTTCCGAAACCAAGGAAAAAACCAATATCCTCTCCGTTTCGGATGTAACGGATCGTGAACGAGCAATCCTTCAAATGAACACAGATCATGGCTATATGTTCGATTTCAAAGTGAATGAAGAATTCAAAGAGGCAACGGTATGGGTAGAAAAGTATGAAAAAGGAAGCTTAGCCGATCACCCAGTTTCATCTCTCAGTTCATCCATTCGTAACAAAGGAACAATTATTTTCTCCATGCAAAGACCGGTTTCAAAATTCGATAAAACTGTACTAGATGTTGGATCGGAGACAAAGAAGGGAGCAGCTCAGGGCAAAACCTTGACGAACAACCTAAAGGCTTTGATGCAATGTCAAGTTCCTCCAGTGCATTTCCGGGAGAAGCAAAGTCCGTAGGAGATGAACTCATACTTGCAGTGATATGCTTTTCTAAGGAAAATGAGATGGACTCATTGACCACTGCGTTCTATGATGATCCCGAGGGTCATATGGAGGAGTTGGACAACTACGATCTCGTGTATGTGTTGAAAACAACGTTCAAGAAATGAGTTTATGAGTAAGGAAGGTGTATTTAGATGATTATTCTGGCGTTAACGATTATTGTATTTTTCGGTTTGGGAACTCTTTTCTTAAAAGGAAAAGGAGCATCGCTTATAGCAGGTTATAATACGATGACCAAGGAAGAAAAAGAACAATACGATAGGATCCGGCTGTGTAAGTTCATGGGCAAGATGATGTACGTTTTCTCGCTCAGTATGGTTCTTTGGGGGCTTAGTGATTTTTTGGATGAAACTTGGCTTTTGTATGCAGGATTGGCGTTGTTCTTAAGCACTGTCTTTTTTATGATTGTCTACATGAATACTGGAAATCGATTTCAAAAAACAACGTCGGAATGAAATTCAGTCCAGTGAAAATAGAAGGATTTTGAAGGAGGAGCACTATGGATTATGAACTCGATCATATCGGCATTGCGGTCAGAAGTATTGAAGAAGCGCTTCCTTTTTACTTGGAAGTTTTGAAGGGATCATTGGAGGATCGGTATACGAGTGAGGTGCCTGGCGTGGAAGTGCACGTAGCGGTTGTGAAAACCAATGGGCAAACCATCGAATTGCTGGAACCGACGAATCGGAATTCTCCGATCGCACGGTTCATCAAGCAAAAAGGAAAGGGCGTTCATCATGTTGCGTATCGAGTCGATGATTTAGATTTGGCGATACGCGAAGCAAGGGACAATGGCATCCGTTTCCTTGAAGACACGCTGCGCACGAATACACGAGGGCGACGTCTTATTTACATCAACCCCGCATCTACGGAAGGAACTTTGTTCGAGCTATGCAGTTATCCTGAGTAGGAATGCCTTACATATCCCATGCAAAAAAACAGAGACTTGTCATCTCTGTTTTTTCATTTCCATTCGACAAGCCAACTTATTGAATCGTAATTCTTCCATTGTCTGATTTTAGACGGATGGAATGTTCACCTGCTCCGAAGACGCTGCGTGAATTGTTTTCTCCGAATACGTCCACTCGCCCATGAGCGGTTTTTGTGTGGATGGTAACATTTGTCGGCTTTTCATCCGTTTGAATCTGTATGCTGCCGTTGTCAGTTTGCATTTCGATGTTGCGATCTAAGCTATTGGTGATGAGTGTTATCCGTCCATTGTCAGTTTCGCCGACAATGTTTCCATTCACGTGGCTCAGCTCGATACGCCCGTTATCGGTTTCTACGGCAATAGAATCGGCTTCGACATATCTCATTTCAATTCGTCCATTATCGGTTTTTGAAAAAATCCGGTCTGCTTGTGTATTCGTAACTTCAATGCGCCCGTTGTCCGTTTTTGTTTCAAGTACACGAGTCGCAACTTCGCTCAAGTCAATCCGTCCGTTGTCTGAAATGACGTGAAGAGATTGACTGAGCAGTTTTTCAGCACAGATTCTTCCGTTGTCCGTTTTCAGGGAGATGGCATCATAGAGTTTTTTTGGAATCGAAACTTTCAACACCACGCTTTTCATAGAGAAGCTGAACATGATGAACCTGGGGCGAAGACTTTTCAGCTTGACAACAAGTGTATTCCCATTTACCTCAGCAGATAATTTTAATTTGTCATTGCTGCCCAACAGTTCCACTGTCGTGACGTGATTGTCAGAAGGGGATAGAAGGAGGACGCCGTGTTGCACTTCAATGGAGACGTCTTTGAACGTGTCCTCTTGGATGTGGATGATTTCGGCACCAGCGTTCGTCTGAACAGCTTTACTCGGCTCGGGATAAGATGTCAGAAGTTCGTCGGCAATGGAGCTCGGAGACCCTAATGAACTTGAGATTTCATCGTCTGTTTTACCGTCTTCCCGGCCGTCGACGAAGTATTCCCGAATATCCTGTACGATGTCCTGGCGCTCTTCAATAGGGAGCCTGCTTAACAGCCCTTCAAGAGTAGTAATGTATTGTTGTTCAGTCATTGTTGAACCCCTCCTTAATAAGTGTATTGACGCCCATTGAAAAATGCTTCCATTCTTCTAATTGTTCGTGAAGATATTCCCGTCCGGTGTCCGTAAGTGTGTAGTATTTGCGTGGAGGACCTTCTGTGGATTCTTTTAGGTATGTCGTGAAATACCCTTCTTTTGTTAATCGGCGTAACAGGGGATAGACGGAACCTTCTGAGATCGCAATTTGATCGGAAATCTTTTGTACCAATTCGTAGCCATAGCGATCCTGTTTGTCAAGAAGTACTAATACACATAGATTCAGTACACCTTTCTTGAACTGGATATTCACAAAAACTCACTCCTTTCACTACTATATAATGTGTAGTACTGATTCAAATGATGTACTGTTGTTTTAGGATAGCATGCAGTAGTGTTCATTGCAAGGTACTACCGGAAAAAATGTTTCAGAACAGATACATAAAGGTCCTAACTTTAGAGAGACTTAAACCTACTAAGTTCAGTAGGTTTGTAATAGGTGTACTCTTTAAGGTTCATCGTTAATAACAAAAGGAGAGAACACAACGATAATGTTCTCCGGGAATCTTAGGGTTATTCACCGGAAAGACTTTTGTAGTGTTCTGAACCTGTGAAGTCATCATCACTTAACAAATAGGGATGTGTTTCTTTTAATATTTTTGAAAGATACTCTGGCATTCTATCCATGTGATACGCGCATATCAAAGGAAATGCTAGTTGGTTCACAGCGTTGTCGATCTGCTGCTCCAATTCTTCGACGAGCTTCAAAGGGTCTTCCATCGTTGCCCATTCCACGTGGGCCCATGATCTAAATGCAATATTGTCGGTTACATAAGGTTTTACCGTCTTATTGAAGTACTCAACAATTGCTGGGGGATGATAACTGCCACTCGAGTTGTAGAAATCGAAATTTTTCACATGATGCATATATTTCAATTCTTCTTCTGTATAAATTTTTTCCAATTCTTTATAAATCCGAGGATACAGACGCTCGTTTTCAATGAATACTATGTAATCTTTAGCTTTTATTCCATCCTGGATGAATTTGACTGCTTGCCGTATATAATTTTCGTCTGTTTTATAGGAATAGAGGATATGCACACATCTTTCAGCTCGAAGCAATTCTTTCAATTGTGGGTTCATAATTTTCCAGCCCTTCATGTTAAAAGATATAGTGCAATGTTATTTACCTGTTCCTTACTTATCTTACCCTATAGAGTTGTTAAAATATAGTGGATTTCATGAATTTTACAATAGCTTATCGAACGTCCGCTTCTTACTCATGAACGCTGTTTTCCGTGGCAAGTGAGCGGAAATCTAAAAGGGGCATTTGAATGGTTAAAACGTTAACAGACTGAAACCCATTGTTATGAAAACCAATAGGGCTCAGTCTGTCAGTTGCTTAGCAGTCGTGTTTATTAGTCTTGCAGTTGTCATTGTTATTTGAAACATAAGAAGCGCCGATGATAATTAGCAGAATGAATAGAACAACTAATAGCGCGAAACCGCGGCCGCCACCGTTTCCACCATTCCCACCTGGACCACAATAGTCAGCGTATCCGCCATAGCCACAAGGGTTATATCCGTATCCCATTTTGTCACCTCCCATCAGCGAGATTGTATGTTGTCAACTTCACCTCATAAGCACTTCCAGTGATCGGCTCCTAAGACTGTTTCATCCCACCTCCACGTTGCCTATGTTGATAGAGTATGCAGCTTGAGTATCCGTGCCTGTGACATTCACACAATTAATGATTTTTTGGGTGTTGTCCTCCGTGCAGGATGCTTGGCATTCATATACTGATGTAGGTTGACTCAGATGGGAGGGTGCAATATGGCGTTGGAAAATATGCAACAACAGTGTAACCGTCATCGCGGAAAAGCGGTGGTGATCCGAACAAAAGATGGTAACGAACATCGTGGAATTATTCAGCACGTGGATAATCGACACGTATATTTACAACCGTTGAATGGCGGTAGAAATTTGGGCGGATTTGGCTATGGATTCGGCGGTTATAGCTATAGAGGAAGAGGGTTTGGATTAGGCATTGCAATAGGAGCCATTGCGACGCTTGCGTTGATTCCGTTCTTCTTTTGGTGATCTACTGATGGCGGATTGAGGAGGCAGCACTTGATAACATGGGGTGCTGTCATCCTGGTTTTATTGGGGGATTGGTTATCCTGATTGAGGAGGGTTTGAAATGACCTCCGCGTTTACGCTCAAAATATCGGATATACATACGCCATTCGTATTCAGGTAGCTGCCAACTAAATAATAGCCAACGCAATAACCAGCCATTCGAGGATGGCCATTCCATCCGAACAGATACTGATTGTGTAATGGATGAGATTTCAATAGTTCCTTTTGGGGTGAAATGATTTTTCTCCAGATCTTTTCGAGCTTTCCCTTGGAGTGTAATTTTGTCCAGGAAGCGGTGTAGGCTTCACCAAGTCTCTCACGAACTGCATGCTCCGCTAGGCCTTCTAATATAATCGAGTCCAATAACGTATAAGATTTCTCGTCTTTTTTTGTATGCCAGAGCCGACAGACGTGATTGTATTCGTGGATGAGAAGCGCTTTCAATTCTTGTTCTGAAATCGTTGCAGGTGCAAAGAGAAATAGCTTATCTGCAAATGCTAAGCCTGCTTTTCCATTCGTTTCCTTCATTAGCTTCTTATCCGTTGTATTCGAGGGCAAAATAATAATGGGAACATCAGGACCTTTCCATTTCTTTTGAAGTGCCCGGTGCTCTTTCTCCACAATTGTCCAAATGTTGTTTTGGATCATCGTTTCTACAAGTGAAAAACCGCTTGTAGTGTGTTCAAGGTACATACCATGTAACCGGAAATAATCAACTATTTCTTTTGCGGAAACACCAGGGAACAATGGTTTCAACTTACTACACAGTTCAATAGGATTTTGGTAATGTTCCGTCAGCCATTCATTCGTTTTCATCACAGCCATTGCAATCCTCCTCCGTACCGTATACTATGCATCGGTTTATTTAAAGACCGAAACCGACCAGTCAAGTATGAAAAGCAGTACTCCTTATAAATACAACTGTCCACCTGTCACCGAGTATTTTGTGTATGTTCTTCAAGTAGGTAGGACCTGTGTGTAGGTCTGAGCTGACGAATAGTGCCAGTCCATAAGTTTTAAGCAACGTAGTATTCAATACGAAGAGTATTCTTGCAAATCAATCAATAACATGTTAGACTGTAAACAATTAATCAGAACGGAGGTGAAAGGAATGAAGAATTCAGTAGCGCAGGCATGTGTTCAAGTGGATACCCCGACTTATATTGCACGTGTCATTACTTATGATTTTTTGGAGAACGGGATACGTATGTCCTTTTTTAGAAAACCCAAAAAATCAAAGCGCAACTGATTAACTTCACTCTTTTCACGAAAAGACTGCTTGTTAACGGGCGGTCTTTTTTGTTTGCCTGGAATCAGTGCGCTCCTGGAGGCACTCACAATGCATATAAAAGCGGAAAATCTCACAAAATCTTTTGGCGGTACAATTATACTCGAGCATCTTACGATGGAAGTGAAATCCGGAGAACATGTGGCACTTGTCGGACGTAACGGGTGCGGGAAAACGACATTATTAAGCTTGCTTGCGCGTTTAGAATCTCCAGACGAAGGTCGCATTATTCAAGCTAAGGATAGTCACATCGGATACTTGCATCAGATTCCTTCATACCCGGGTCATGTTGTTAAAGATGTTTTGTTAGAAGCGTTTCATGAGCTGTTAGAAATTGAACGTCGCATGAAAGAACTGGAATTGCAAATGGAAATAGAAGTTACGGACCGGATTCTCATTCAGTATGGAAACCTGCAAGAGACGTTTATGGAACTTGGCGGTTACGAGATGGACTCCAAGCTTGCGAGCATAGCAAACGGTTTAGGGATCACTCCCTTTTTTCAGCAGGAGTTTGATGCGTTAAGCGGCGGAGAAAAAACAAAAGTGATGTTGGGGCAAATCTTACTGAAAAATCCAGATATCCTCCTATTGGATGAACCGACGAATCATCTGGATCTATCTGCAATCGAATGGCTGGAACAGCACATCCAACAGTTTCCAGGAACCGTTATTCTCGTTTCCCACGACCGTCAATTCATGAACCGTGTAGTGGATAAGGTCATTGAACTAGAAGATGGACAATGCTGGGTGAGTCACGGAAATTATGATGCCTTTCTATTGAATCGAGAGGCTCGATTGGAACAGCAATTTTCCGAGTACAAAGAGCAGCAAAAGAAAATCGGGAAAATCAAGGAAGCGATCCGGCGTCTTCGTCAATGGGCGAACGAAGCCTCGCCGCCCAATCCGGATCTTTTCCGAAAGGCGAAGTCGATGGAGAAGATGCTTGCGAGAATAGAAGTTGTCAAAAAGCCGAAAACGGAGAAAGCGATGCGACTGCGGTTAGAAGCGAGTGAACGCAGCGGGAAAGAAGTCGTGCGTATTGAACAACTACGTCATCGGTATTCAATCGATCAGACACCGATTTTTGATGGGATTTCGATGTCTGTCTACTGGCAAGATCGGTTAGCGATAGTTGGAAATAACGGTACAGGGAAATCCACATTATTAAAAATGATGTTGCACCAAATAGCTCCGTCTGAAGGTCGAATTCACATAGGAAGCAATGTCACAATCGGGTACTTAGCACAGCAATTTGATACGTTGAATGATGAAATGCGTTTGATCGATGCTTTTCGCGAAGAACTTTCGGTGACTGAACCCGATGCCCGTCATATTCTCGCGCAGTTCCTGTTTTACGGTCATGATGTATTTAAAAAAGTGAAAGATTTGAGCGGCGGAGAAAAAATGCGGCTCCGTCTCGCTCAGCTTATGCAGCAAAACATCAACTTGCTTATTTTGGATGAACCGACAAATCATTTGGATATAGAGAGTCGGGAAGTTCTTGAAGATACGCTTGAGCGCTTCGAGGGTACAATCGTTGCGGTGAGTCACGATCGGTATTTCTTGCAGAAACTGTTTACGAAGATTGCGTGGATTGAACAGCGAAAGTTGACCCTCCACAATGGGGATTTTACATTTGCTCAGCGAAAGCAAGTTGAACGTTAAATGAGGAGGTTCTTATGCGTCGGATTTTAGTGATGGGAGTTTCTGCAGGGGCAGGAAAATCCACTTTTGCTCGGGCCTTAGGGAAAAGTCTCAATTATCCGGTCACTTATTTGGATAGTTTGTATTTTGAACCGGGTTGGCAAGAAGTCTCTGCTGATGTATTTGAACAACGTCAAGTGGATGCGATTGCAGGTTCCACCTGGATTATAGAAGGGAACTATTCGAGAACGGTGTCAGTGCGTGAAAAATACGCGGATACGATTATTTATTTGGAGCTCCCTTTGCATCTGTGCTTGTTTCGCGTTTTTAAACGAAGAATCCGATATCATAGGCAAACGAGACCTGATATGGGAAAAGATTGCCGTGAAAAATTGGACTGGGCATTCCTCAAGTACATCGTAACTACGTATAGACGACGAAAAGGGGATATGAGGAGTCGGATGAATCGATATGCTGCAGAAGGAAAAAGAGTGTATCCTCTTCGGTCACGGCAACAAATAAGAGAATTTCTTCAGAAAGTCGAATGTAAAAAAATAGACGAGCTGCGTTAGCAGTTCGTTTTATTTGTAATTCTCTATAATCAACCGTATTATTATCTTTAATTAAGAGTAATGTTCAGGGCGAGAGAGGGAGGTTATTTCATGGAACTTAAAGGGATCCATCACGTTTCAGCAATCACTGCACATGCTGCAGACAATTGTTATTTTTATACAGAAGTCATGGGGATGCGTCTTGTGAAAAAGACAGTCAATCAGGATGCTCCATCCATGTATCATTTGTTCTATGCAGACGAGGCAGGAAATCCAGGGACGGAGTTAACGTTTTTTGAAATCCCGCGTGCGGGTGCTACACACGCAGGAACGAATAGTATCTCATTAACTTCATTACGAGTGCCTTCTGACGGAGCGTTACAATTTTGGAGCGAGCGATTTAAGAAATATGGAGTGAAACATGAAGCGATTAGTGAACGAAGAGGGCGCAAGTCGATTCGTTTCACTGATCCTGAAGGACAACGTCTCATGCTCGTTTCGGATGAAACAAATGTGGGGGTTGAAGGGGGAGTGCCCCAAGTTCATGATGAAATCCCTAAGGAGTTCGGAATTGTTGGACTGGGACCAGTTACGTTGACCGTTGCGAATGGGGTCTGGACTGGGGATTTGATAGAGAAGGTTCTGAGATTCAAACCAGTTGCCACTTATCCTTCTGCTATAGATGGTCAGCGAGATGTGGTCGTTTATTCAACTGGGGAAGGTGGAACGGGTGCAGAACTTATTATTGAAGAACGAACGGACCTGCCTGCTGAACGGCCTGGCCGTGGGAGTGTTCATCATGTTGCGTTACGCGCAGCAGACAAGGAAGAGCTTTCACAGTGGATTGCCCGACTGAATGAGATGAATGTCCCTCACTCCGGTTTCATAGACAGATTCTATTTCGGTTCTGTCTATATCAAGGATCCGAACGGTCTGACGATTGAACTTGCAACGGATGGACCGGGGTTCGACACCGATGAGCCGTTTGAAACGATGGGTGAATCTTTAGCGCTGCCGCCTTTTCTTGAACCTCGACGCAAAGAAATTGAGAGAAAACTTAAGCCGCTTGGTATTGGGCGTTAAGATAAGAAGCCGTTGTTAGTGTTGGGAAGGATTAAAGCTTTGGAAAGGGTCTCAATCGAAGGAAATTTTCATAAATATGGTTATGTGTTGTTGAATGATTAGATGTTCAGATTTTATAATCATGAATCGCGGAGTTATAATCATTTGCTGGGTTTATGAGCGGAATCGTGGAGTTATGATTACATTACTGGTTTTATGAGCGGAATCGTGGAGTTATGATCACATTACCGAGTTTATGAGCGGAAATGTGAAGTTATGATCACAATACTGATTTTATGAGCGGAATCGTGGGGTTATGATCACATTACTGGGTTTATGAGCGGAATTCTGGAGTTATGATCACATTACCGAGTTTATGAGCGGAATTGTGGATATTAGACCAATTCTCCCTAACAAACTTTCCGCAAACAACAAAAGAGCAGCCTCGGCTGCTCTTTTTAGGTGGTTTCTTTTACAATTTCATCGACAGTGGCATTCACTTCGTCGCGTTTCATTTTCTCTTCGCCTTTTTCGAGGGCAGATAAGGTCTTTTTCGCAAGTGCTAAAGGAATCTTGCAGAATAGAACGATGTTTTTTGTCTGGATTTGCTTCATGTATTCATCCGCCATCGCTAAGTTTTCCCTAGCGTAGTCGAACAAATCTTCACGTGTCCAGCCGTCGGGTAAGAATCGGACTCCCCGTTCGGCGTCTTCATCCTGGTTGCGCAACATATTGACAGCTTGCAAACCTCGACCATATCCAATGGCTAACTCTCGATCTGTAATTGTCCCATCGTATTGCTCCCAAATATCTGAAAGCATGACACCGACAAGTCCTGCCACGAAGTACGTATATTCGTCCAAGTCTTCTTTTGTTTCGATTTGAAAATCTTTTTCTACCCATTTCGCCATACCATCCGCCATGATTGCCGTGACGTTACGGACATTTTCATATAGATCAGGCGGGCACACTGCCAGCCAATCCGCTAAACGAATTGTCACTTCAGGCAACTGACCTTTTACAGGGGATAAGAGTTCGGCATAGTCCGCTTCATTGAATCCATTCCGAAGAAGGTCAGCGGTAGCACGGAGTAAGGCTGACTTTTTCGGGGGATCGAGCTGTTCATGGTCTTCGATTTCATCGATAGCACGCAAACATAGATATGCAGAACCGACCGTTTTGCGAAGGGTTGGGTTCAATAATTTAATAGGTATGTAAAACGTGCGGCTTGTCTCTTTTAGAACGCGCATCGCATCTTTTTGTAAGGCGGCTTCATTCATGACTAAATCCTTCTTTCCATAAATCGATGTAGTAGACTCTAGTATTTACATCATACCGCTTACGCACGGTCTTTTCCATTGAAAGCCACTTGAATGCTTGACGGAATTGAAAAGCAATCCTATAATGATTAATACTTCAATTGTTAAAATGTTTAATCGTTGAAGTATTTTTGATTGAAGGAGGTGCCCTATGTCAGAAGGCAGCGCAAAAGATTTTGTGAAGTTTGAAGAATTGTTTTGGAATGTGACTCGGGATATGAGTAAGATGTGGAAACAGATTTTTGAATCACATCTACCAGGATCGCAGTCTCATTTAGTATTTACACTCGCACGCAAAGGTCCTATGAAAATGTCGGAGATTGCTCAAATTCTTGGTTTGACAGCTGGTGCTGTGACAGGTGCTTCAGACAAACTCATTGATAATGGATATGTAACACGAATTCGTGACAAAAAAGATCGGAGAATTGTTTACTTGGGAATAACAGATGAAGGGAGGGCAATGTTACACCAATTGCAAACAGTTGGTCGAACAAAGATGACAGAGGCTTTTAGCCATATAAATGAAGACCAAATGCCGATGATTATTGAAGTGTTTGAACAGGCAGCTGCTAATATATCGACAATGAAAGGAAATGAGAAATGAACCATCTGACAGCGAAACAGAAAGTGACGATTATGATTGCGATCATGACGGCAATGTTTTTCTCAGCCATCAACCAAACGATTATCGGTGTCGCAATGCCGCGTATCATCTCACGTCTTGGCGGTATGGATTATTACACGTGGGTCATTACGATTTACTTGCTGACTATGGCGGTAGCCACAATTCTTGTTGGGAAGCTGTCTGATATTTATGGCAGAAAACCATTCCTTCTTGCGGGTATCGCGATATTCATGGTGGGTGCATTTCTGTCAGGATTCTCATCGACCATTTTCCAGCTCATCGTTTTTAGAGGGATTACAGGAATCGGTGGAGGAATCATCATGTCCACTGCATTTACAGCGGTGGGAGATTTGTATTTGCCAAGAGAACGTGCGAAGTGGACGGGTGCCATGAGTGGGATTTTTGGGATTTCAAGTGTTCTCGGGCCCTTAATGGGCGGATACATCGTGGATCATCTTGATTGGCACTGGGTTTTTTGGATATTCTTACCGCTTGGACTCGTGGCTTTCGTGTTGATCGCTAAATTGTTCCCTAAAGTTGCGCCTAGAGAAGGAGAGTCCATCGATTACTTGGGTTCATTGTTCTTAACAGTGACAATTGTTTCGCTCTTAATGGCCTTTAGTTTAGCTGGAGAAGGTGTTGGGAAATATGCTTGGGGCTCTTGGCAAATCATGGGGCTATTCTGTTTGACTATACTTTCGTTAATTGTGTTCATCATTACGGAAAGTAAAGTGAAAACTCCTGTCTTACCACTGACCTTATTTAAGAATGATATCGTAACAATGTCGAACATTGCTGGTTTTTTATTGGGTGCAGGAATGATGGGAGTCATGATTTATACGCCGTTCTTCATCCAGGGGGTCAAAGGGATTTCTCCCAGCGGATCGGGGTATATAATGATGCCGATGTCTATTGCAATGGTATTCGCGACAACGTTTGCAGGAAGTTATATGACGAAAACCGGGAAATATAAAGGTCTAGCCGTCTTAGGATTGGCTATTGGAGCGATTGGTATCTTCCTGATGAGCTTCATTACCATTCATACCTCAGTTGCATTGCTTATTACCTATTTATGTATTGTTGGGATAGGTCTTGGACTCAGCATGCCAGTGTTTTCACTCACTGTACAAAATGCGGTTGACCTTCGACAATTGGGTGTCGCCTCAGCATCCTCACAACTGTTTCGATCACTTGGAAACACGGTTGGAATCGGTATTTTTGGAGCTGTGATGAATTCTATCATGTCGAAGAAGATGATGTCCCAGTTTTCAGGGGACAGTGAGGGGATGTTATCTTCTCTTCCTACTGAAGAAGCAGGTAAAATCGGTCAGCTTATGAATCCTGAAATACTATTGGATACACCGAGACTGAAAGAGTTAAAAGCGAGTTTACCAGTGGATATTCAACCAATTGCAGAACAGCTGATAGGAACGGTTAAAGGGATCTTTAGCGAAGCGATTACGACGACTTTCTTTGTAGCTGCATGTATCATGGTAGCTGGCGCCATCGTTGCAGTATTTTTGCGAGCGATCCCACTTGTCTCGGCAAATGACGCTTTCCCTGATACGCATAAAAATGAAAAGTAACTGTGTCAAATACGCAGCCGTGTCGTGATCATCCGACACCGGCTGTTTTTTATCCTGAAGACGCAATCGACATGATTTCGTGCAACAGTCACTTGTAATTTGGTATATCAAATGTTTCGGGGAACTGTGAAACAGTAACGGACCAAATGGAATATGCCAACAGACGTTTCCTAGGAAATGTAAACAGCATAGCAAGAAATGTGTTCGGATTCCTCTGAGGTGTAACAAATACTGCGAGCTTCGAATTTTGCGTGATGCAACAGGGATTCAAATTGTTTTTAAAGTTATTGCTATTGAAATGGATTACCACAGTACTTTTAGTCATAAGTATAGGTGACAGATATCTTAGAAGAGAGTCAGCAATCGATTTACAATGAGATGCAACAAATACTCTAGAGACACAACCATCACGATTCATATGGATAATCGCAAGAGGAGAAGGGTGCTGTTAAATGTATCCTCTCCTCTTGTTTTAGTTATATTTCTGAATTATCATTATAATTAGTATTCATAATGGAGGAGGATGTTAATGACCAGTCAATCCAATGTTGAAAATATTATCGATCATGTGAAATCTGTTCGAAGAAATACGTTAGGTGATTTACTGCTGAGAACGAGTGAGCGGTATCCAACAAAGCCAGCGCTCATTTTTAAAAGTCAGCGCATCACCTATGGAGAGTTGAATGAGTTAGTGAATCGCACTGCACACGGCCTTTTGTCGAATGGCATGAAGAAGGGTGACTTTGTCACCGTTATGACTCGAAACAGTCTGGATTTTGTCGTCCTCAACTTTGCTTTAGCCCGTATCGGATCCATCATGGTGCCTATCAATTACATGCTAACTGAAGAAGAAATTCGTTATATCCTCGGACATGCGCGGATACGTGCAGTATTTGCTTCGATGGAATTCACAGCAATCATGGATCGATCATTGAAACATCACAAAGTGGCACAAAAAGTAATTATCGGGCAAACAGATGATTGCGTGCCAGACCAATGGGTTTCCATCCATAACATTCGTACCGATCAACCCTCCACATTGCCGGAAACTGAAATCGATGATGACGATATTGTGCATGTATTATATACGAGTGGTACTGAATCGCGGCCTAAAGGTGTGATGCTCAGTCACAAAAGTCTGATCAGTGAATATGTCAGCTGCATCATCGACGGAAAAATGAGTAATGAAGATATCGTCATCCATGCGCTTCCTTTATACCATAGTGCGCAATTGCACGTTTTCCTTGGACCTAGTGTTTACTTAGGTTCGAGCGGAATCATTCTGGAAGCACCAACCCCTGAGGCGATTTTAAAAACAATTGAAGAAGAGCGGGCAACGTTACTGTTTTGTCCTCCGACCGTGTGGATCGCACTTCTTCGCCATGCGGATTTCGATAAAAGGGACTTATCTTCTTTGAAAAAATGTTATTATGGCGCTGCCATTATGCCAATGGAGATTTTGAAGGAACTAAAAGAACGTTTACCTGATGCTTCACTTTGGAATTTTTACGGTCAAACGGAAGTCGCACCTCTTGCGACAGCATTGCAGCCTGTGGACCAACTCAGAAAACTCGGTTCAGCAGGGGTGCCAAGTCTGAATGTGCAAACTAGAATTGTGAACGATCAGGATGAGGAAGTGCCACGGGGGGAACTAGGGGAGATTGTTCATAGAACCCCGCATGCGATGAAAGGATACTTGCACGATGCAGAAAAAACAACTGAAGCTTTCCGTGGAGGATGGTTTCATAGCGGCGACTTGGGAGTCATGGATGAAGAAGGTTATCTAACCATCGTGGATCGCAAAAAAGATATGATCAATACGGGTGGTGTGAACGTTTCGAGCAGAGAGGTGGAGGAAGTCATCTATGAAATGGAGGGTGTCTCAGAAGTGGCTGTCATCAGCATTCCGGATCCTTATTGGATTGAAGCCGTGACAGCAGTGATCATACCGAAAACAGGAACGGTATTAGAAGAAAAAGAGGTCATTGAGTTTTGTAAAAAGCGGTTGTCATCCTTTAAAACACCAAAGTATGTGGAGTTTTCAAATGAGCTGCCTAAAAATCCTAGCGGGAAAGTTTTGAAACGGTCATTGCGAGCGGATTTTTCAACTAGAGGCAGTTCATGAATGCTTGTCAGTCAGGAGTCATTATCTGTTACGAAATATAAATGCGCATGTAAACTGCATCCGGGATTAAATTCGCTTTGACAATTAGGACAGTTGGACTGACAGGATAAGTACTGTGCCACAGTCAGTTCATGCCCGCAGCTTCCGCAAAGGATGGCTTTTTGGTCAAAGCGATCTTTTGGCCACTGTTTTGGCTGACTGCAGCCGTAGTGTGCATGACATTCAAAACAGGGGAAATACTGATCACAGCAATAGAACTTTATGGCGATTCGGTCGATTTCTTTATGGTAATGGGCACATCTCGTTTCACAATCCACTTGGCTTCCCAAAACATTTTGCCCATGAATGTTCATTTAACTTTCAACTCCTTTTTGTTTATTGTAAGCTAATTAGGTGAAGATAGACAAAAATCGTGAATTTAAGCTGATTCACATCATTATGATGCATACTACAGCAGGTTTTGTGGTATACACAAGTAGGAAGGAGGGATTGCTGAATGACACTTGTCCATATTGGCGTGTTTTTACTCGCTGTATCGTTCGCGATATTTGCAATTTATCTATGTGTAGTCCTTACTCGGATTTCCGGGTTATTGACAACTGTTGGAACTACGGCGAACCGAATGGCAGATAAAGCTGATGTCTCCATTAAAGAATTGGAATTGACAATTGTTGAGGCGAGAACTTCAGCGACTGACGTACAACTGAAATTAAATGCTTTGAACAGCGTAGCAGAAACTGCTAAAAACCTTGGAGATACGGCATACACAGCTTCCGAGAGTGTTCATGGGATGGTCAAAAACTATGCTGAGCAACCGGGCTTGCCTGGAACGAAGCCTTTTGTGGGGACAATACAGCTGGCTGAGTTCGCTTCAAGCCTTTTCTCTACATGGAAGAAAGCAGAAAATGTGACGAAATGATGGAGGGATGAAGATGAGTTTAACCGGAATTGGAGTGCTCCTAATAGGAGTAGCCTTTCTCATTCTTGCGATTTACATAGCGCGGGTGTTGAATGGTGTTGCTGGTACACTCGGCGGAGTGAACAAAACGCTTGAACAACTTCCAGACCAACTAGACGGCATAATGGGAGAAACAGGACAGCTGATCCGTCATTCCAATGATACACTTGCGGATGTGAATGAGAAATTAGGGAACTTGACTCCAGTGTTTGAAGTTGTCGGAGATGTCGGAAATACGACTCGTAATTTAACAGCATCACTTCATAACGTAACAGATGCAGGGAAACGCAAAGTGGATGGTGTGGACGAGAGCACTCGTAACAAATCGATCGGCGGGCTCTATGGAACAGCAGCTCTCGGTTATTTTGCAATACGTAAGAGCGTAGCGATGAAAAAATCGGCAAGCTATCCTCGTCCGGAAACCCTCCTCGGTGAAGGGGAACAGCGTTCAGTTGACATTCAACGGATGAAAGCGGAAGCAGCCGTCGCTGCTAAGTCCGGTAAGTATGTAAAGAAAGATTTATAAAAGTAACAAAAAACGCTGGCAGCCGCCGGCGTTTTTTGTTTGGGGGTAGATCGTTCTTTTCAATAACGATCTGGATCACGAACTGAAACTCAAGTGATAGAGAGCTTCCTTTGGTTCTATATAATACTGAGATACTAAGAATGGAGTAACCAACACATAAAAAAGCCGGTGCTCATTTGCACCGGCCAGCTGCTTATTTCTTAAGAGTTTTTGCCTCAGATTTCAACTCTTCTTTGTTTTGTTGAAGGTAGAAGAGGAATGATAGGAAACCATATACCCCTTGATATCGTTCGCGTCGTGTCAAGTTCGCTGCATTCGCGGTATTCTCTTTCAGGGTGTTCGATTTGCTTAAAGCGCTTTGTGTGAGTGACCGCGCCGCTTCACCTGTATCTCCAACAATCTTGAAGAGAGGCGTGATTTCGTTTACTTGCTGATTCACGTTGCCAATCGTTTCGTTACTCGTATTCAGGACGAGCTGTGCTTGTCCAGTTACGTCATCCATAACATTAGGTAACTTTTCAGTTGTCTGTTTCAAGTTCTCCATAACGTCTCCAAGCTTTTTGAGTGGCTTGATCAGAATCACGACTAAAATTGCAAAGGCGATTCCGATGACCAATACACCAATACCCATCCAATCCATCTACATCACCTCTAAGTTAGTTTTTCTGTTTCGGTTCCGGTAATCTTTTTTGGGGAGAGGGGAGTAAATTCTGTTGCCCTCTCTTTTGGTCGCTCTGTTTTGCAGAGTAAGAAGCATTGGTTTGTTTTGCTTTTTCGCGTTTAGCCCGGAAATAGATACTTGCGATGATTCCCGTAATGGTATTCGCTTTCTGCATCAAGTCCTTATGCTTCGGATCTGGATTACTGATCTGTTCAGACAGTGATTGAAACGACTTGTTCATATGTACCGTTGAATCGTCCAATTTTTCAGCTGTCTTCGAAACACTGTTCAATGATTGCATTTTACGTTCTACATCTTCCGTAATACGGTTCGTATTTGCAAGTAGCTCGTTTGCTTGATCGGTAATCCCGTTTAGCTTGCCTTGCATGTTTGTTAGTGTTTCGGATACTTCATTCATCGTCGCTTTTGCACTTTTTAATGTGATCATAACGAATACTGCGATGAGAAGTAGTGATAGTGCGGCAATCGCTGCACTTACATACAATAGAATCTCCATTCCACAACCACTCCATTCTGACTGTCGTCTGCTACTTACCCACATACCTAGTTGTACCACTATTTCATTGTGCATAAACACGGCATGAGATGCAAGTTCAACTATAGTAGAAAGCCATCGCCAGGAACATCATCAGAAAGATCGGGATTCCAATATGGAAGAATACTTTAGGACTCATGGAAAAAACTTCTGAAGGGGTGCGCATGGTTTCTAAATCTTCTTTAGTATGTTTGAAAGACAATACTTTTCTCATACTGCTATTGAAAAAATCAAATGAACCTGTCCGGAAGATGTAGACAATTCCTCCTACAAAGAGAAATAGGCCACCTACATAGAAAGAAGTATTAATATACGACAACAATGATAATCCTGCATTTGAGAGAAAAGATAGAATGAAAATAATAAGTTGACCAAATAAAAACAACAGCGTGATTTTTTTCAAATTTCTAACCTCTTTTTCTAATTCTTAGTGATATTCACTATGTATAATACATGATTATTACAAGTTTAACAAAGAAAAACCGTTAAGAAACCGCTTACCGGCGCAATTCATTGACAATTCATACTCGTCAATTGGTTATGTCTAGTAAAATTTCTTTTCAAAAACACTTTGACTTAAGAGAAATTAATTGTATAATGAAATAGTGTTAATTCTTCAGACAATTATAAAAAGGGGGGCTAGACCTTGAAGAACACGAAATGGTTGTTACTAATGGCAATGACATTAGTACTAAGTATCTTCCTTGCTGCTTGTGGCGGTACGGATGATAAAAAGGAAGATGCTTCAAAAGGTGATGACAAAGATGGAAATGCAACTGAGACACCTAAAAAAGAAGACGGCGAGCCAGATGCCGAGCAGATCTTGAACTTGGAAGAACTTGCAGCAATCCCATCAGTTGACTCAGCAATTGTTGAAGACGCAGTTGGATTCAACGTATTGAACAATGTTAACGAAGGTCTTTACCGTTTGAACCAAGAAAATATTGCAGAACCTGCAATGGCTGCTGAAGAAGCAGAAATTAGTGAAGATGGCTTGACATTCACTTTTAAATTACGGGATGCTAAATGGTCTGATGGATCACCTGTTACAGCAGCAGATTTCGTATTTG
The DNA here is from genome assembly GCF_050459885.1 of Sporosarcina gallistercoris. Lineage (GTDB taxonomy): Bacteria > Bacillota > Bacilli > Bacillales_A > Planococcaceae > Sporosarcina > Sporosarcina gallistercoris_A. The sequence goes on from NZ_JBCMNO010000005.1 coordinate 316,289, forward strand.
CTTGGCAGCGTGCAATCGACCCCGCTACTGGTTCACCATATGGTCCATTCATGATGTCTGGTACTGTTAAGAACGCAACCGCGATCAGCGAAGGTAAAATGGATAAGAAAGAACTTGGAATCGTTGCAAAAGACGAAAAGACTTTGGAAGTGACACTTGAGCGTCCAGTTCCATATTTCCTTTCATTGATGTCTTTCGGAACATTCTACCCGCAAAAAGAAGAATTTGTAACATCTAAAGGTGACACATACGCTACTAACTCTGATAGCCTTCTATATAACGGACCATTCGTACTTACGGATTGGGACGGAACTAGCGACAGCTGGGTGTACAAGAAGAATGATCAGTATTGGGACGCTGAGAACGTTAAACTTACACAAATCAATGTTAACGTTGTAAAAGAATCAGCTACAGGAGTCAAACTGTATCAAGATGGAAAACTTGACCGTGCAAACGTGTCTGGTGACTTAGCAATGCAATATTCCACTGATCCAGAGGCTGTAACTCAGCCAGAAACATCTGTATTTTACATGAAATTCAATCAGCAAAAAAATGGTAAAGAAACACCGCTTGCTAATGTAAATATTCGTAAAGCACTAGCTAAATCTTTCCAAAAAGAGGATCTTGCTGATGTCGTTCTTGCTAACGGATCGATTCCTGCAAACTTCCTGGTGCCAAAAGACTTTGCATTTGATGAAGATAAAAAAGATTTCCGCGATCTAAGTGGAGATCACTTAACGTATAATGTTGAAGAAGCACAAGAATTCTGGAAAAAAGGATTGGAAGAGCTCGGAGTCCAAGAACTTGAACTGGAAATTCTAGGTGGAGACACTGAGACTTCTAAAAAAATGGACGAATATTTCAAATCTCAACTTGAAACAAATCTTGAAGGTTTGAAGATTTCGTTGAAAGAAGTTCCATTTGCTGTACGTCTTGAACTTGATGAAAAACAAGACTACGACATTCAAATTTCTGGTTGGGGACCGGACTTCCAAGACCCAATCTCATTCCTTGACCTGTTTGTTACAGATGGCACAAATAACTTGATGTCTTTCTCTAACAAAGAATATGATCAGTTAATTGCTGATTCCAAAGCGGATCTTGCGTTGAAACCAAAAGAACGTTATGAAGCATTTGCGAAAGCTGAGAAACTCCTTCTTGAGGACGAAGCAGCAATCGCTCCAATTTACCAGCGTGGATTGATTTTCCTTGAAAAACCATACTTTAAAGGTTTAGTAAGTCACCCATTCGGTGCTGACTACAGCTACAAGTGGGCGTACATTTCAGGTAAAGAGTAAACGTTCGGCAGCTGCATAACGGGGAGTATATGGTGGGTTCACCATATACTCTCTTTTTAATAAATATCACTATTTTGAATATTTGTAAGTGCTTTCATTTTGGAAATAAACCGATAATTCGGTTTAATATATATTTATTACATAGATATGGAGGTGCACCATGGTCAAATATATTGGTAAACGAATTATATATATGTTCATGACGATGTTTCTTATTGCAACGGCAACGTTTTTCCTGATGCAGACTTTGCCGGGTTCACCAATTGCTTCTTACAGTAAATTGAATGATTCGCAAAAAGCAATTGTTGAGAAAAAGTATGGAATTGATAAGCCGATACCCGTTCAATATGGTATTTACATGAAGAACTTAGCGAAAGGTGATCTCGGTACATCATTCGCCTTTAAAGGCAAAAGTGTTAATGACCTTCTCGCTAAGCGTATAAAACCTTCTTTCATTCTTGGAGCGCAAGCGATGGTGTTTGGAACAATTGTAGGAATATTGCTTGGGATGTTAGCGGCTTTAAAGCAAAATACTTTCTGGGATTATGGAAGTACATTTTTTGCTATATTAGGTATTTCTATTCCTTCCTTTGTGTTTGCAACCATTCTACAGTATTATGTTGCTTCGCAATGGCATTTACTTCCGGTCGGTTTATGGAATGATGGATGGAAATCGAGTATTCTTCCTTCCTTAGCACTTGCGATGGGCCCACTTGCTTTGTCAGCTCGTTTTATTCGGACAGAGATGATTGAAGTCATGAGTTCTGACTATATTACGCTTGCTAAAGCCAAAGGTGCGAATGGCTATGAAATTGCATTCAAACATGCTTTTAGAAATGCTTTGATTCCTTTAGTGACAGTTCTTGGACCAGTAGCAGCAGGGCTAGTTACAGGATCCCTTGTGGTAGAAAAAATCTTTGCTATTCCTGGAATTGGCGAACAGTTCGTTTCATCAATCATGGTAAACGATTTCGCAACAATTATGGGGACTACATTGTTCTTCTCTGCATTCTTAATTGTTGTAATTTTCATTGTGGATATTCTTTATGGTGTCATTGACCCTCGTATCCGCTTGTCTGGAGGGAAAGCATGATGAATAAGAATCTAGAACAATTACCTCAGGACCAATTGAATAAGAATCTAGAACAATTATCCCAGGACCAGTTTGAGAGAATTACAATTGATAGCTCCCATTCAGAGCGGATTGAGAAACCTAGTCTTAGTTTTTGGCAAGACGCTTGGCTTCGCTTACGTAAAAACAAAGCCGCAATTGTCAGTATGGTTGTTCTGTTTCTGCTAGTCATCATGGCTTTAGTCGGTCCGCATTTAAATGGACATGATAGTGCTGCACAGAACCTCCGCCACGCAAATCTTCCTCCTAAAATTCCAGGCATAGAAAAACTTGGTATCATGGATGGCGTTGGAAATCTTGGTGATAAAAAAGTGAATCTCTATGAGTTGAAAAAAGTAGATGAGTATTATTGGTTTGGAACGGATGGACTGGGTCGTGATTTGTTCACACGGCTTTGGGAAGGGACACAAATCTCCTTACTAATCGCATTCGTTGCGGCAATGATTGATATGGTAATCGGTGTGATTTACGGAGGGATTTCTGGTTACTTCGGCGGGCGAACAGATGATATCATGCAGCGAATTGTTGAAATCTTAATAGGGATTCCTACATTGATTGTAGTTATTCTCATGCTGATGATTATGAAACCTGGTTTAGCTGCGATCATTATCGCTATATCCATTACCGGTTGGATCGGAATGTCCCGTATTGTGCGTGCCCAAATCCTGAAATATAAAAACCAGGAATTTGTTTTAGCAGCGCGTACCCTTGGAACGAAAGACTCTAAGATTATTTCGAAACACCTTTTGCCAAACGTATTGGGGATAATTGTTATCAATACTATGTTTACAATTCCAAATGCGATTTTCTTTGAAGCATTCCTGAGTTTCATAGGACTGGGGCTTCAACCTCCAAATGCTTCTTTAGGTACACTAATTAATGACGGCTACAAAGTGATGGAGTTCCAACCATATGTATTGTTATTTCCATCTCTAGTCATCAGTATTCTGATGATTGCTTTTAACCTGATTGGTGATGGATTACGTGATGCACTCGATCCGAAAATGAAAGACTGATAGGAGGAAAGCGATATGAGTAAAATATTACAAGTTAAAGATTTAGAGCTTTCCTTCCATACGTTTGCTGGTGAAGTGAAAGCGATTCGCGGTGTGAATTTCGACTTGAACAAAGGAGAAACACTTGCAATTGTTGGAGAGTCGGGGTCTGGTAAGTCAGTTACGACCAAATCCATTATGCGATTGTTACCTGAATCAAGCTCTGAATTCAAAAATGGAGAAATTCTATTTGACGGTAAAGACTTGACGAAACTACCTGAACGGGAAATGCAGAAAATCCGTGGGAAAGACATTTCGATGATCTTCCAGGATCCGATGACATCATTGAATCCAACGATGACAATCGGAAAACAAATTATGGAACCGATTTTGAAGCACCAAAAAGTCAGCAAAGAGAAAGCGCGAAAAGTCGCGATTGAATTGTTGAATATGGTAGGAATCCCGAATGCGGAAAATCGGTACAAAATGTACCCTCACCAGTTTTCAGGGGGGCAGCGGCAACGTATTGTCATTGCGATTGCGCTTGCATGTAATCCGCAAATTCTGATTGCCGATGAGCCGACAACAGCATTGGACGTTACGATTCAAGCCCAGATTTTGGAGCTGATGAAAGATATCCAAAAGAAGATTGATACGTCAATCATCTTTATCACCCACGATCTTGGGGTGGTTGCAAATGTTGCAGACCGCGTCGCTGTCATGTATGGCGGAATGATCGTTGAAATCGGTACGGTCGATGAGATCTTCTATAATCCCCAACACCCTTATACATGGGGGCTTTTAAGTTCCATGCCTTCCATGGATCTGAATGAAGAGAAGCTGTATGCAATACCTGGAACACCGCCTGATTTGTTGAATCCTCCTAAAGGGGATGCATTTGCTCTTCGTAGTGAGTATGCTCTGAAAATCGATATGGAACAGCCACCTCCGTTTTTCCAGGTGAGCGACACCCATTATGCTGCAACTTGGTTATTGCATCCGCAAGCTCCTCAAGTGGAGCCGCCAGCAGGAATCATAGAGCGCATGCGTACTTTTCCAGGCAGCAGATACTATGAAGCAACAGGAGGGCGTGCGTAATGTCTGATGTAATACTCGAAGTCAAAAATTTAAAACAATATTTTAATGAAGGCAAGCCTTCCGAAGTACGTGCGATTGACGATATCAGTTTCGCGATCAACCGTGGTGAAACATTCGGTCTTGTTGGAGAATCCGGATGCGGAAAGTCTACCACAGGCCGCACAATTATCCGGCTGTATGATGCAACTGATGGGGAAGTCCTCTTTAATGGAGTAAACGTCCAAGATAAGAAAACCAAAGCTGCTAATAAGGACTTTAATCGGAAGATGCAAATGATCTTCCAAGATCCCTATGCTTCCCTGAATCCCCGGATGAAGGTTATGGACATTATTGCAGAAGGTATCGATGTCCATGGACTTGCGAAGTCCAAAAAAGAGCGTAAAGACATGGTGATCGATTTACTTGAAACGGTTGGCTTGAACCGCGAACACGCAGAACGCTATCCACACGAGTTCTCCGGTGGTCAACGGCAGCGAATAGGGATTGCTCGTGCACTCGCTGTCGATCCTGAATTCATCATTGCAGATGAGCCGATTTCTGCATTGGATGTATCCATTCAAGCACAAGTCGTCAATTTGTTGAAGGATTTGCAAGAAGAGCGCGGTTTGACGTATTTGTTCATCGCACATGATTTGTCCATGGTGAAGTACATTTCTGACCGTATTGGCGTCATGTACTTCGGGAAACTAGTTGAAATGGCTCCCGCAGATGAGTTGTACCGTAATCCAATGCATGCTTACACGAAGTCATTGCTTTCTGCAATCCCTCTTCCAGATCCGATTTACGAGCGTTCCCGGGTCCGTACTCCATACAATCCGAAGGACCACAACTATAGTGGTGGTGACCATGTGGAGTTCCGTGAGATTGCTCCTGAACACTTTGTTCTTTGTTCCGATAAGGAATTTGAAGAAATTAAAAGAAACTATGTTCCAAAAGAGTCTTAACCAAAAACAGCCGGACACTCTGAGAAAGGTTCAGAGTGTCCGGCTATTTATATATATGAGTGTGTCCCTGATTAATAAATCTTCATATAGCGTTCGATTTCCCAAGGATGAACGGTGATGCGGTAGCTATCCCATTCGCGCTGCTTGGCCTCTTTGTAATTTGCATAAATATGGCTGCCTAACGCTTCTTGGATGATCGTGTCCTCACCAAGCGCCAATAGGGCATGATCGAGATCAGTAGGGAGGGTGACGATTCCTTCCCTTTCCAGTTCTGCAGCATTCATCTCGTAAATATTGCGATCACATGGTTTACCGGGATCGAGGTCACGGCGGATCCCGTCAAGACCTGACTTAAGAATCGCTGCCAGAGCTAAGTAAGGATTGGCTACTGAATCGACAGAGCGTACTTCGATTCGTGTACTCAAACCGCGAGATGCCGGAATCCGGATAAGCGGGCTGCGGTTCTGTGCGGACCAAGCAATGTAGCAAGGCGCCTCATATCCAGGTACAAGGCGTTTATACGAATTGACAGTTGGGTTCGTGATGGCGGTAAAGCCTTCAACGTGTTCAAGGACCCCCGCCATGAACTGATAAGCGGTCTTACTTAACTTGCGCTCGCCATTTTCGTCGAAGAAAGCGTTGTCTCCATCTTTGAACAAAGAAATGTTACAGTGCATTCCAGAACCATTGACGCCGAAAATAGGTTTTGGCATGAACGTAGCATGAAGTCCGTGTTTTCGTGCAATTGTTTTCACTACCAGTTTGAATGTCTGGATATTGTCACAAGCTCTTAAGGCATCTGCATATTTAAAATCGATTTCGTGCTGACCTGGAGCTGCCTCGTGATGAGATGCTTCGACTTCAAACCCGAGTGCTTCCAACTCGAGGACTATATCCCGTCTGCAGTTTTCACCAAGATCGAGTGGAGCGAAATCGAAATAATCTCCATGGTCGTTCAATTCCATTGTCGGTTCGCCGTTACTGTCTAATTTAAATAAGAAGAATTCAGGTTCAGGTCCTAAGTTGAAGTCAGTGAACCCCATCTCTTCCATTTCAGCGAGAATCCGCTTTAAGTTTCCTCTTGGATCACCTGGGAATGGTTCTCCGTTCGCTAGGGATACATCACAAATGAGACGGGCTACTTTTCCTGTCCCAGATGGCCATGGAAAGACCATCCATGTATTTAAATCCGGGATTAAGTACATATCGGATTCTTCAATTCTCACAAAACCCTCAATTGAGGAGCCATCAAACATCATTTTGTTATCGAGTGCTTTTTCAAGCTGGCTGATGGGAATTTCAACGTTCTTTATCATTCCGAGAATATCCGTGAATTGTAGACGAACAAAATTCACATTATCTTCTTTCACATATTTTCGAATGTCTTCTTTTGTTGTATTCTTCATCAGGCCACTTCCTTTTTAAAAGTTTGTCATTATCAAAGTTGCATAATAATTTTTTATAATACGCAACATTGCATCCATTTACAAGAATTTTTTTCAAGTTAATAGAAATTGCATGCAGGATGGTGAAGTAGGGCGTTTGCCTTTTTTACCAGTAGGGAACTTAATGATAGGTGGAAAAATTGAAATAGTTATTGAAGGAGGGGATTGACTTGAATCGTATTTTTTCCATTGTGGTTTTCATAGGAGTTCCCGTCGTCGCTTTGGGTGCTTTTTTAAATTGGTCTGATCTCATCATGTTTGCGTTGAGCTGTATTACAATTATAGGACTCTCCGGTTTTATTGGCCGTGCTACGGAAAGTCTGGCGATCGTAAGCGGCCCCAGGATTGGAGGGCTTTTGAACGCGACATTCGGGAATGCGGTTGAATTGATCATTTCAATCTTTACGTTGAAAGCCGGTCTTATCGGAATTGTTTTAGCTTCGCTTACGGGGTCTGTTCTCGGGAACTTACTTCTCGTACTGGGGCTATCATTTTTTGCAGGTGGTCTGAAATATAAAAAGCAGAACTTCAGTCTTCATGATTCCCGATATAACTCCGGTTTACTGATTTTTGCAGTCGTAGTTGCATTTGTTATTCCGGAAGTCTTTTCGATGACTATGAACCCTTCGACAACGTTTCAACTAAGTATCGGTGTTTCAGTCATTTTGATCGCGATCTATTTATCGGGTCTTTTTTTCAAATTGGTGACTCATCGAGGTGTGTTCGCATCCGGCGATGAAACCGTGGAGGAAGAAGAAATTCCCGAGTGGACCAAACGGAAATCCATCATGGTTTTACTGTTGAGCACAGTAGCTGTTGCCTTTGTTTCAGAACGTCTTGTTCATACGTTTGAGACGCTTGGTGAGCAGTTCGGATGGACGGAGTTATTCATCGGGGTCATCATCGTTGCCATTGTCGGAAATGCTGCGGAACACGTGTCTGCGATTACGATGGCTATGAAAAACCGAATGAATGTGTCTGTTGAAATCGCGGTTGGGTCAACATTGCAAGTCGCAATGTTTGTTGCACCCGCACTTGTTCTCATATCCATTTTCATGCCAGAACAAATGCCACTTGTGTTCACCATTCCGGAATTGGTCTCCATGGTGACTGCTGCGCTCCTTGTCATCAGTCTATCCAATGACGGGGAGTCGAACTGGTTTGAAGGACTCATCCTTTTCGCAGCCTATATCATCATGGGAATTGGATTCTTCTTATTGTAGGCTGGTCCGGGGTTCCTCCTTCGACACATCCTGCAAGATTGTCATTTGTCCTTTTGTATATTCGCGTGATGAGATGGGAGTGGAGGGCAGACTTCTAGCGGTGGGTTTTAGAGTAGAAAAAAGAAGACCCCGTTACTAGCGGTCTTCCCAGTTAGCTTGTATGAATTCATCGCGACCTGATTGTGCTCGGTCCGTTTCGTAGGCTTCTTTCTCTTTTTTGTAGAAATCTTGGTGATACTCTTCAGCGGCATAGAATGCTTCAGCTGGACGAATCACCGTGACGATCGGTTTAGCGAATCTTCCGCTCGCAGCCAGTTCTTGCTTGGAGTGCTCGGCAGCTAGACGCTGCTGTTCGGAGGTGTAAAAGATTGCAGTAGTATAAGAATGTCCTCGATCCTGGAACTGGCCTCCAGCATCGGTAGGGTCAATTTGCGGCCAATAAAGTGCCAATAAGTCTTCATAAGGATATACTGCGGGATCGAATGTAATTTCAACAACTTCCAAGTGCCCTGAATTGCCTTGTTTCACTTGCTCGTATGTCGGATTCTCTATAGAACCACCCATATAACCGGAGATGACACTATGGATTCCGTCCCATTCAGTGAATGGCTTGACCATACACCAAAAGCAGCCTCCCGCAAAAATAGCTTTTTCAAATTGTCCCATCATGTCTACCTTCTTTCTATTTGGTTCCGTTATTATATCTTAGTCGTTCGCAGTTTTAGTGTCCAGTGTTCGAGCATGATATAATAGAGGTTCACCATGCAACCAACGACTCAAGAGAACGTCCTGTTTTGTGACTTCACTATTGGGGGAATACACTAATGTCAGAACACTATGAAGGTCCGGTTCCGAAACGGCGGAGACGACGTAGAGTGCGAAAAGGCAGAGTCCTCGTCACCATTTTTTTAGTCGGGTTTGTCGGAATAGGACTTTTTTCATCGTACCAATATATGGCGGGTAAACGGATCGCTTCTTCGAACACAATCGAGCCAGGTGGCTTTGAAGGGGATTTACTCGATCCTTCGACTTCGAATGTAGAAAACTATTTGCTGCTCGGTGTTGATGATGATGGAAGCGGGAAATCCCGTACAGATACGATGATGGTCCTGTCTTGGGATAAACAAGCAAAAACGATGAAACTTGTGTCATTTATGCGTGATATTTATGCGGACATTCCCGGATATAAATCGTATAAGCTTAACACTGCTTACTATTTAGGCGGGGTACAAAGCGCGAAAGACACCATCACAGGAATGTTTGATATTCCGATCCATCATTATGCTATTGTGGATTTTGATAATTTTGAAACCATCGCGGATACTGCTTTTCCTGATGGAGTAGAAATGAATGTGAAAAAAGAGATGTCTGAAAAAATCGGTGTTACACTGCTGCCTGGCGTCCAACAGCTGAATGGCAAAGAATTACTTGGCTACGCTCGATTCCGTGCAGATGCTGAAGGGGATTTTGGACGGGTTCACCGCCAGCAAGAAGTGCTGACTGCTGTTAAGAAGCAGGCGATGACACCGGGGGTGCTCGTTCGTGCACCTAGAATTGCAGGAGTGATTTCCCAAACCGTGAAAACGGATTTGTCATCGAAAGAAGAACTTTCCCGTTTGACGAACTTGTTAGTGCAAGGCGGAGCGGATATTGAAACGCTTACTATTCCAGTGAAAGGTTCCTATTCATATGCCGATTACTCTCACGCAGGATCAGTGATTGAAGTGGACTTGGATCAGAACCGGAATGCGATTCAATCATTCATTGGCAGCTGATTTAAGATTTATTCGATGAAGGAGTGGGGGATTTGACTGATAAGAGGGAAGGGCAAGAGCACGAGACGCAAGTGGACGCATTTGGAATACCTCCTAAGAACCGAATCATTCGGTTCTTGGGAGGTAAGACTACGCTCTTCATACTAATCGTATTGTTACTTGTCGGATTGAATATCATGATATTCGATAAAGTCTCGTTCATTTTTTATCCGGTTCGAGTCCTGTTTTCAACGGTTGTGTTGCCAATCATCTTAGCAACGATTTTGTATTACTTGCTGAGGCCCCTATTACACCTGTTGGAAAAAATAAAAATTCCTAAAATATGGGGAATCGTCATTATTTTTCTCTCAGCCATAGGTCTCATTACATTACTGGTGTTTCTGGTTTTACCTTTTTTGAAAGCACAATTTTGGAAGCTAGTTGAAGAATTTCCGACATACTTTAACCAACTCATTCTTACACTGGATTCATTTTTCAATAATTCGATATTTGCGCCTTACTATAGTCAGTTGGATATCAATGCTTCAGAGCTGCTGGATTCAGGTCTGGAAAATATCGGACAGATGATTGCAGATGCCCTTGGCGGCATTGCTTCTGGACTGACAACATTCATCTCCGCGTTAACTGGTATCATCCTATCCATCGTTACGGTTCCGTTCATCCTGTTTTATCTTTTGAAGGATGGGGAGAATCTGCCGAAGTATGTGAAAAAGCTGTTGCCTCCGAGAATGCGTGAAGATGCTCAGTCAATTTTGGAAGATGCAGATCATCAAATCAGCGCATATATTCAAGGTCAGATTCTCGTTGCGGTTTGTATCGGTTTGATGGTCACTGTCGGTTTTTTGATCATCGATATGAAATATGCTTTATTACTTGGGGTACTAGCCATGTTTACAAGTGTGGTCCCGTATCTTGGTCCCGTGATTGCGATTACACCAGCAATCATCATTGCGATTGTCACTTCTCCTTTCATGCTTGTTAAACTGGCGATTGTATGGACTGTAGTTCAGCTGGTTGAAGGGAAGTTCATTTCCCCTCAGATTATGGGGAAAACCCTTCATATTCATCCCATCACCATTATTTTCGTCTTGTTGACAGCGGGTTCGTTATTCGGTGTGGCGGGCGTAATTCTAGGGATTCCCGGTTATGCGCTGCTGAAAGTATTCACTACGCATTTGTTCCAGTTACTGAAAGTGCGTTATAACAAATATGAAGTCGATATCCGTATGCATTATGAGCGTCCGAGTTATGAGGATAAAGAATAGGTTTGGAAACAGTCTTGCTGAAAACGCAAGGCTGTTTTTTTTGCGCATGTTCAGACCATAATAATATTATGTAAAGTTGGAATGGGTAAAACACTCTTTTCGAAGAGAGGAGAGTGTTTTAAGGAGTGTCGTATAAAATTTGTCCCATTCGTGAAAAGTCATATCCATTTAGTGTGGCGAGCTCTTTCTTAAAGGACTCCGATTGTAAAATGTCCAGTACTGTCTCGCGTAATGTGATGTTATCTTCATGTTTGAGCATGACTAAGTCATATTGTTCCACTGTCATGGGGATGTAATCGACGTTAACCAAGTCAGTCATCTTTTCAATGCCTACACCGACATCCGCTTCTCCGGCAGCTACTTTGCTTGCGACAGCCAAGTGTGTCATTTCTATATTCCTATAACCAGAAATCGTCTTTGGCAAAACGCCTTCCAACCGCAGACGTTCATCCATTAATACTCGTATCCCGGAACCTAGTTCGCGATTGACGATTTGTAGATCGCTGCGATTCAAATCACGCCAACTCGTAATGTTTTTCGGATTTCCTGACTGGACGTAAAAACCGGCTGAACGGGAGAGTAAGTGAACCACCGTAAATTCACGTCCGATTAAAATCCTTCGGATATAAGGGATGTTATAAGAACCTGTATCTCCATCGAAAAGGTGCGTACTGACTATATCCGATTCTCCTTGAATGAGTGAAAACAAATTGTTCAAACTGCCGGTATGGGCACGTAGCGTTCGATAGTTTCTGGATGTGGCGGTGATTGCGTTTGCTAATAAGTCCAATACAACATCCTGTCCGCTAATGATTACTTGCTGCAATGTACGAGGTTGCGAGAGAGGGGGATTGGACGCCTCCTTCGGTACAAAAGGTTCTGGTTCTTTTTCATCAGGATTGCTCTGTTTCACACTAGAACGATCGGTTCCGCCTTTCATGCGGTCTTTGTAAGCTGCAAAGTCGGAAGCGTCAATCCGCATTTGTCGCCCGACCCGATAAGCAACGATTTCTCCTTTCTTTATAAGGTCATATACGGTTAGCTTAGAGACTTGAAGCAAGTCAGCGAGATCTTCAGTCGTATATGAAATTTTGTCTTGTGAATGCATATAACAATCCTCCATTTCTTTCTTCCATCTTCCTATATTTTTAGAATTTTTGCAATAGACATAAAAAGACATAACGGATAATAATTAGAATTATTTAATTATATATAGATAGATATAGTTATATTATGTTATAAATAGTTATAATAAATGATAAATAGATATAACTAGTTATAAATATGTATAGTTGGATAGGAGAGAGGTAATTCAAAAAATACTTTCTCAAGATGATGTTGGCTGTGTGAGTGGTGATTCCAGTCGGTTTTTCTAAGAGAGACGGAGATCCTTCAACAGAACAAGTTGCAGCTGCAGCATTTAGATAGTTTAGACGATAGGTTAGGGGATGCGGCGCGGACGTTGGGTGCTTCTGAGTGGCGGATTTTCAGAACCATCACTTTTCCGCGTGCCTGGCCTGGGTTATTGGCGGGACTTGTCCTTTTCTTTGCCCGGGGACTTAGGGGATATACCAGTGAAGACAGACATCATTCCTATGGCGATCTACTTTGCTGTGGAAGCGGGGAAGATGGAGACAGCGACATTCTGGGTGGTTATAATTACTGCGCTCGGATTCAGTACAATTCTATGGTTGAACTGGTGGAGAAAACACAATTTGTAACGATTTACATCTGAAACACGATAGGTGGATGATTCGATGTTGCAAGTTTCGATTCAGAAACATCTCGATCACTTAGAGCTGGATGTCAGTTTACAAGCACATAACGAAATCATCGTTCTGGCTGGTTCTTCAGGAGCTGGGAAAACGTCTATTTTACAAGCAATTGCCGGACTTGCTGAACCGGACAGCGGAACGATGACATTGAACGAGAAGAGTTTTTTTGAAGGAAAGAAGCACTCTTTATCCGCTCGCTCCCGCAATAATGGATACGTATTTCAAGATTATGCGCTCTTTCCTCATATGACAGTTGAGCGTAATAATCACTATGGCATTCATAAACAGGTTTCTGCGACGACTGGTGCACCATCGAGCAAAACCTCACAACCAGATTTCCGGTGGTGAGAAACAACGGGTCGCTCTAGCCATGGCGCTTGCCACCAAACCGGATTTGCTATTGTTGGATGAACCCTTATCCGCTTTGGACGAAGAAATACGATTAGAGTGTCAAAATGAGTTATGGAAAATCCCATTCATTGTTGTGACGGATAGCCGTTCAGAAGCTGAAAAGGTAGACGATCGGGTCCTTCATTTGAAATAGGGCTTGATTGTCAATGAGAGTCATGGAACAATGAAAGAAACCCTTGTGAACTAAGCAACAGGGTTTCGGAGGCGATTCCTTTGAATGAAATTGCAATTGTTCCACTGACGACGGAAGAAGAACTGATTGAGGCTTTTCCCATTATGAATCAGCTCCGCACCCATTTGGACCAAGAAGAGTATTTGGAACTCGTGTATGAGTCTGGAGCGAAAGAACGGTACCAGATGCTCGGATTACGGGATAATGGCAAGTTAAAAGCCGTAATCGGCTTTAAACCGATGATCACTCTCTATTACGGGCGCTCGCTTTGGGTATGTGACTTAGTTACAGACAAATCAGCACGATCTAAAGGGTATGGCGATAAGTTGCTGACACATGTTGAGCAATGGGGGAAAACACATAATTACGAATCGATTGCGTTATCTTCAGGACTGCAACGTACCAGTGCTCACCGTTTTTATGAAGAAAAAATGCACTATAGCAAAGTGAGTGTTGTATTCAAAAAGGAATTTTAACTTAATTCAGCAAAAGTGCCGATTTTACGGGTATGCGAACAAAGATGCGAACAGCCGGCAGAGCCTTTAAATCTGCCGGTTTTACTATTGACGAAGGAGTTGTTCGATGTATGTGGATCAATGAAGATGGAATGCTGAGACAAACTACAGACGAAACGCGTGTGAAGTTCAGAACGTCGATTAGCCAAGAAATCCTGGATCAGTTGAAACAGCTGGCAGATCAGCACGGAACGTTTGTAAATTATTTACTTGAAGATGGACTGAAGGTCGTTTTGCAGCAAGAAACAATCCTATTTAACAAAGAAACGCGTCCTAAGGATCGGATTCAATATAAGACGACATATGATAAGCAGTTGCTGGAGAGTATAAGGGCGCTAGCGAGTGACCATAAATTGTATATGAACGACGTGATTGAGTATGGTGTGCAGTTTATAGATGTAGAACGGGCAAAAGCAGGGCAACATAGATATCGGATCGAATAATTGTTGCTTTCCTTTAACGCCCCCGTCATAATATATATTATAGGAAGCTACGTATCACTTATAAGTATACTTAGGATAGTGAGATATAACAGTGAATTTCAGCTGTTACGGAGAAATTCATAAAACGCGACTTCAGCAAAAAAAGTCGCGTTTTTTGTGGGTTTTATATTTTTTCATTCACTTAGACACTTTTTGCTGGAATGATTGTATCTGCAGCAACTGGCTCTTCCAGCTGAATCTTGCGCTGTTTCATTTGCAAGAAAAATACCGCCGTCAAACTGATGCTGATGACGCCAAATACGACAACCATCACATGCAGTCCGACAATGTCCAGGAACGCCCCGGTCGCTAGTAAAACCACCTGGAATACGACTCTCTCCAACATGTTGCGGAATGAGAAAAATCGTCCGTGGTACGCTTTCGGCATCTGTTTCTGGAAAATCACCATAGCTGTTGGGAAAAAGCAGCCTAAACTGAATCCCAGCACTGTAAATGCTGCTAAGGTGAATAGTTGACTTTGTGCGAAGAATAATAAGAATTCAGCAACAGCCACCATACTTGCAAAGAAAAATAGTATGATCGTTGTTCGCCATTTCAAGGCGATTTTCTTCACGGCAAATGAGCCGATCATGAACGCCACACCTTCACATGTATAAATCAATCCTTTTATTGACGCTGAATCCTGAATTTCACTAATGTTGATGACGATTAAATTAAAAGAGCCTAAAAATAATAGCGGAATCAGTGTCATCACTAGCGTCATACCGACTGCGGGATACGCTTTCAGTACTGGAAAGACTTCCATGAAGCCACCTTTAGCGCCTTCCGTTTTCACAACGGCCTCATTCCCCTCCCCTTCATCTATCCGCAGCATGAAAGTGAAGACGAGTAGGACGACATACGCAATGATTGAAATCCAATAAAGTGACGATAAGGACCAGTAGACTAATAGGACTCCTGCTAAAGCGGTCCCTGAAACCCGTGCAATGGTCGCTACATTCATGTGCATCCCATTCATCGTCAGTAGGTCATCGTCCTTCACAACGAGTGGAATTGCTGCTTGTAACGCCGGGAAGTAAAATGTGGCTGCAAGTTGAATGCTGACAACAAATGCAATCATCCACCACACAGAACCCGTTGCAATGGCGATTAGCATGAAGACAACACTGATGAGACGTCCTGCACCCGCTAGAACCAATATGCGCTTCTTCGCTTGTTGATCTATGATTTTACCGGCTAACGGCCCCACTAGAATCCCTGCCAATAACCCGACTGATAGAATCATTGCTTTCACAAAGTCGGAAGGTATTTTTTCTTGCATAAACTCCAAATTTCCAATGATACCGGTCCATAGCCCGATCCCTGCGATCAATTCACCGGATAGAATGATCCAAACATTGCGATTTTTCCACATACACCCTCCCACTTTCTCTGTCGATAATTCGCTTTCCGAACTATTATACGATAGAAACACAAAAAGCACACGGGAATTTTATTAGTCCCATGTGCTTTTTATCATATAGCTAGCATTTTATTTGGTTGTCGGTTTATCAGTTTTGGCAGTAGGTTCGTAATACAAGCGAGTCGCTGCCCCGTTTTTCGTTTCATCCGATATTGCGCTTCCGTTGGAGTGTCGATCTGACAATCTTAGGCTGCCTGGTTCGATTTCAGTTTTTATATCTTTTGCGGTTGTAAGTATGAGTTTTTCAGTAGATCCTGCGATCTTAGCACCGATTACTCGATATGGATTCTTCTTCAGCTCTTTTAGGATCATTATTCCCCGTTGAGCTCTTGAACCGACTTCAATCTCTTTTAATGCTGTTCGTTTCACGGTTCCGCGCTGTGTTGCGACAACGATCGATGCTGAACTGTCTGTGATGACTTCCATGGAAACAACATGGTCTTCAGGTTTCAAGTTAATGCCCTTGACGCCACCTGTTCGAACGCCAGTCGTCCCGACATCACTGAGCGGGAACCTCAAAACATATGCCTGATGGGTCACAAGAATGGCGTCTTCACTGCCCTTGACGAGGCGAGCATCTAGCAACCTATCCCCTTTTTTGACATTCATCCCTTTGTAAGCACGACCAAAGCGCTGAACGTGGAAATCTGCTAACTTCGATAGTTTCACAAACCCGTTAGCTGATATTGTTAGGACTGAGTGGATATCATCAAATTTTTCCAAACCGAGCGCCGCCACAATCGACTCACTTGGCTCAAGCGATACAATACTTGAAATGTGCTGTCCAAGATCCCGCCATTTGATATCAGGCAGTTCATGAACCGGTTGATAAATGTAATTCCCGAGTGATGTGAACAGCAGCAAATGATGTTGTGTGTTCATGGTTTGCTCGAGTATCGGATAGTCGGAATCCTTCATGGCCATCCCAGCGCCATTCGAGGCACTATAGGAACGCAAGCCTGTGCGCTTTACATACCCCTCTTTCGTGACTGAAACGACCACTTCCTCACTTGGAATCAGAATATCAAGATCGACTTTCAATTCCTCGATCTTTTCTTCGATTACAGAGTTACGAGGTTCCGCAAACTGCTTACGTACTGCATGCAATTCTTTTTGAATCACACGCGACAGCTTAGTGGGGCTGGTTAGAATGGCATTGAGTTCTTCGATCAGTTTACGCAATGCTTCTTCCTCTTGTTTCAACTCCGTGATATCCGTATTCGTCAGACGATACAGTTGCAAAGAAACGATCGCTTCCGCTTGGACCTCCGAGAATTCGAAATGGCTGATCAAGTTATTCTTCGCATCCCGCTTATCATTGGAACTGCGGATTGTCTGAATGACTTCATCCAAAATGGAGAGTGCTTTCATCAGACCTTCTACGATATGTAGGCGATCTTGTGCCTTTCTTACGTCGAATTGTGAGCGTCGAGTGACTACGTCTTTCTGATGCCCGATATAGGCATCCAGCAACATAGGAAGTGACATCAGTTTAGGACGTCTATCCGAAATGGCGACCATATTGAAGTTATACGCGACTTGCAAATCTGTGTGTTTCAATAAATAACGTAAAATCGGCTCACCATCGATGTCTTTTTTCAGTTCGATAACAATCCGTAATCCTGTACGGTCTGACTCGTCACGGACTTCCGCGATGCCGTCCAGCTTGCGATCAACACGCAGCTCGTCCATCTTTTTCACGAGGTTGGCCTTATTGACGTCATATGGAATTTCACTAATGACAATTTGAGATTTACCGGCTTTCAACTGCTCGATTTCCGATTTGGAGCGGACAATGACACGTCCTTTACCTGTTTCATATGCCGCTTTAATGCCGTCCGTACCTTGGATGATCCCCCCAGTAGGGAAATCAGGACCTTTCAGCACGGTCATCAGTTCATCCACTGTAGCTTCAGGATTATCCATCCGCATGAGTACCGCATCAATCGCTTCATGGAGTGCATGAGGTGGGATGTCTGTTGCGTACCCAGCAGAAATTCCTGTAGATCCATTGACGAGCAAGTTAGGGAAACGAGCAGGCAGAACGGTTGGTTCCGGTTCTGTATCGTCAAAGTTCGGGATGAAATCCACGGTCTCTTTGTTGAGGTCACGTAACATTTCACCAGCAATCGAAGAAAGACGCGCCTCTGTATAACGCATGGCAGCGGCAGAATCCCCATCGACCGAACCGTTGTTTCCATGCATTTCCACCATCAAATGACGCAGTTTCCATTCTTGACTCATCCGGACCATCGCTTCATACACGGAGGAGTCTCCGTGTGGATGATAGTTACCGATTACGTTACCAACCGTTTTGGCGGATTTACGGAACGCTTTTTCGTGTGTATTGCCTTCGTTATACATCGCGTACAGGATGCGTCGTTGTACCGGCTTTAAGCCGTCCCGTGCATCGGGTAATGCGCGATCTTGAATTATATATTTACTGTATCGGCCAAAACGATCACCGATGACTTCCTCTAATGGGAGATCCTGAAAGCGTTCTGTTGCGGTCATTCCACTTCCTCCTCAACATGCAGGAATTCGTTTTCCAATATGGTGCTTCCTTCTTCTAGACTGAAGTCGACATTGCTCTCGATCCAACGGCGGCGCGGTTCGACTTTGTCGCCCATTAACGTCGTGACCCTCCGCTCGGATTGTGCTCCATCTTCAATCGTGACCCGGATGAGTGTGCGTGTTTCAGGATTCATGGTTGTATCCCATAACTGTCCCGCATTCATCTCCCCTAATCCCTTATAACGCTGAAGCATATACCCTTTGCCGATTTTGTTTGTCGCAGCACCTAGATCCCGCTCAGTCCACGCGTATTCCACTTTTTCTTTTTTACCGATGCCTTTTGACACTTTGTAAAGAGGAGGTAGCGCAATGAAGACTTTCCCAGCTTCTATAAGTGGTTTCATATAGCGGTAAAAGAATGTCAGTAAGAGCACTTGGATGTGTGCTCCATCTGTATCGGCATCTGTCATGATGATGACTTTATCGTATGCTGCATCTTCAATCGTAAAGTCAGCCCCGACACCTGCGCCGATCGCATGGATGATCGTATTGATCTCTTCGTTCTTCATGATATCTTCAAGTTTCGCTTTTTCCGTATTGATGACTTTACCGCGCAGTGGCAAAATCGCTTGGAACGTCCGATCCCGCCCTTGCTTTGCAGAACCGCCAGCCGAATCACCCTCGACAAGGTACAGTTCGTTCTTTTTTGCATTTCTGGACTGTGCGGGCGTCAGCTTACCGGAAAGGAGTGTGTCGCCTTTCTTCCGCTTCTTACCCGACCGCGCGTCTTCACGTGCTTTACGGGCTGCATCGCGCGCCTGGTGTGCACGCACAGCCTTGCGGATCAGGTTCGCGCTCAATTCCGCGTTTTCTTCCAAGAAATACAGCAAATGCTGTGAAATGACAGCATCGGTTATCGTTCGTGCTTCACTTGTGCCGAGCTTCCCTTTTGTTTGGCCTTCAAACTGCAAAATCTCTTCAGGAATCCGCACAGAAACGATAGCTGCGATTCCTTCCCGGATATCAGAGCCATCTAAATTCTTGTCTTTTTCTTTCAGTAAGCCTGTTTTCCTCGCATATTCATTGAATATCCGCGTCATGGCTGTTTTTGCACCGGTTTCATGCGTCCCGCCATCTTTTGTACGAACGTTATTGACAAACGACAGGATGGTCTCTGAATAGCCATCGTTGAATTGGAACGCAAACTCCACTTCTATTCCGTCTGCTTCGCCCTCAAGATAAGCGACTTCATGAAGCGTGTCCTTTTCTTCATTCAAATAAGCGACAAACGCTTTAATGCCTGTTTCATAAAAAAAGGTTTCGGATTTTTCCGTACTCTCTTCTGTCAGGATGATTTTGAGTCCTTTTAACAAGAAAGCGGACTCTCGCAAGCGCTCTGCAAGAATGTCATATTGGTATTTAGTCGTTGAAAAAATCGTGGGATCGGGTTTGAAGTGAATCGTGGTACCTGTTTCTTTCGTTTTCCCGATAACTTCAAGGCCTGTCGCGGGTTTCCCACCCTGTTCAAAACGCTGCTTGAATATCTGTCCATCCCGATGAATGATGACATCCAACCATTCAGAAAGCGCATTCACGACAGAAGCCCCGACTCCGTGAAGTCCGCCACTCGTCTTATAGCCGCCCTGGCCGAACTTCCCACCGGCGTGTAAGACAGTTAATATGATTTCGGTCGTCGGTCTTCCGGTTTTATGGGTTCCTGTTGGCATACCTCGTCCATAATCGCGTACGCTGATGCTGTTATCTGAGTGGATCGTGACATTTATTTCGGATCCGAATCCGCTTAATGCTTCATCCACGGCGTTATCTACAATTTCAAATACCAGGTGATGCAATCCTCTTCCATCTGTCGAACCGATATACATCCCCGGACGTTTGCGTACTGCTTCCAAGCCTTCAAGCACTTGGATTGAATCATCATTATACACATTCAATTCTTTTTGTTTCGTCAAGATGAAACCTCCATCAAACAAATGTTCTTATTTATCCAATGATACGCCGCCGAATTTCCCATGTCAACAAGACACGTTGGCGCTTTGCTTAAATAATTGTATAGAAGAAAACCTTTTAATGCAATGACTGGCCTCACAGGATTTATCCGCAATTGTCGTTCGGTACCTGTTCTGCTAAAATGAAAGAGATACATAATTTTTCACGGAGGGGCTTGTCATGGAAATCATTTTATTACTGGTACTTGCATATTTAATAGGCTCTCTCCCATCTGCACTTTGGATCGGAAAACTGTTTTATAAAACGGATATCCGGGAACACGGAAGCGGAAATATGGGGGCTACCAATACATTCCGCGTTCTCGGCAAAAAAGCGGGAATCGCGGTTACTGTGTTTGATATTCTAAAGGGTACAGCTGCCGTACTTTTAGCATTTTCACCTTATTTTGCAAATACCCATATACATCCTTTAGTCGTTGGTGTCGTTGCGGTGGTCGGCCATATGTTTCCTGTTTTTGCGAAGTTCAAAGGTGGAAAAGCTGTTGCGACTTCAGGTGGTGTGTTGCTCGGTTACAGCTGGCCGATTTTCGTCCTCGTCGTCCTTACTTTCGTAATTGCTTTGAAACTTACGAAGATGGTGTCACTCACCTCGATGATTGTCGCAGTCATGGGTGCTATTTATGGGATTATTTATTATTTCATTACAGGGGATATCTATTTGGAGCTGGTGATTGTCTTGATGGGCGCGTTCATCTTCTATCGCCACCGCGACAATATTGCACGGATCAAAGCTGGAACCGAGCCAAAAGTGAAGTGGTTGTAATATAATCAAAGGCATCATAGGAAGGCGGGTTTTCAATGATGACTATACGCATTTCAGACGAAGCAACTCAGTGGTTTGTTGAAGAGATGGATGTCGAGTCCGGCGATTCCATACGATTTTTCGCAAGATATGGCGGCAGCAGTCCGCTGCATGAAGGATTTTCGTTAGGCGTCATTCGGGAACAGCCGGATGAAGTGGGAGTCGAAACCGTTTCGGATGAGGTCCGTTACTACATCGAAACTCGCGATCTCTGGTACTTTGATGGCCATGATTTACACGTCGGGGTGAATAGCGACTTAGGAGAACTGGAGTACGATTATGTGAAGTCTGAGTCAGTCTGACAGGTCTTCGCTGATCGCCTTGACTAGACAGACAATTCTTCTTTTGGTATAATAGGCTTGAAAAATGGATAGTGTAAAAAGACCAAGAAGATGTGATGATCCTCTTGGCCTTGTAATAGAATAGCGTTCGCTTCAAAGGCGAATCGCATAGTGCGAAGTAAACCGCTCCATTGCTTGGAGGCTCATGGGCGGTTTACTTTTTTCTTGAAAAAGTATATGACAAAGCAAGAATGGTCACGATCAAACTTCCAAATCCGATCATGAGACTCAATGCTTCATATGGTGTCATACGCATCACCTCCTCCCGTCCTGATTAAAGTTGCTTTCAGGAAATTGGGATTGCAGGTCTGCGAACCGCCTATGAGCTCGTGCTATTCTAGTACATGCTTGATTATAACATATTTTCATAGCTCGTACATATGTTCCGGATGGCTTATTAAGGGCATATTTTACTTATGAAACACCTCGATTAGGTTTGCGAGGTGTTTTTTTGTGGTTAAATGTGGTGAGCGGATTGCTGGGGTATGAGCGGAACTACCGAGTTATGATCAGATTTGGTGATTTATGAGCGGATTCGCGGAATTATGATCACATTTCATGATTTATGAGCGGATTCGCGGAGTTATGATCACATTTCATAATTTATGAGCGGTTTCTCCATTTCCCTATGACTCCCCATTATTTAAAAGGCTTCCTGAGTACTCGGGGAAGCCTTTTCTTCGATCAATCGACTCTTTTTGCGATTTCGACATACTTTGCATCCCATACAGGATCGATCTTTCGAAGCGAAACCGGTCGGAATGTGTCTTTTCTTACAACGACGTGCTCCGAAGTCGCGGTTGCCGCCACCTTACCATCTGCATGCAAGATTTCATAGCCATAGGTCGTGCGCAATTTTCCGTGGGATTCGATCCATGTACGGACAATGGCTGTCTCGCCATAACGCATGGAAGCCTTGTATTTGATGGATAGATCTGTGACTGGCGATAAATAGCCTTCCGCTTCAAGTCCGGCATACGTGAACCCGAGATCTTCGATAAGCTGCGTTCGTCCGATTTCCATCCAGACTAAATAGTTCGCGTGATAGACAACCCCCATCTGGTCGGTCTCTGCATACCGAATTTCAATTTCTTTTTCACTGACAAACATAAATCTCACCTCTTCTACATAGCAAGTATACAAAAGTCCATTAAAAAAATCAGCCGCAACGATTAAAAACCCCCTTGCTGAACTGAATCAGCAAGGGGGTTTATCGATTATGATTAAGCTTTCATCTTGTCGCGAAGTACCATTTGAAGAATGCCGCCGTGACGGTAGTAGTCGATTTCGACTTCTGAATCGAAACGCGCGAGCGCATCGAATTCCGTTACAGTGCCATCTGCAGCAGTAGCAGTCACTTTCAAGATGTCGCGTGGCTTAACGCCTTCTGCGATGTTGACGCTGATTGCTTCTTCTCCTGTTAATCCAAGAGATGCTGCACTTTGTCCATTCACGAATTGAAGAGGAAGAACACCCATCATCACAAGGTTTGAACGGTGGATCCGCTCGTAGCTTTCCGCGATAACGGTCTTAATGCCGAGAAGAGATGTCCCTTTCGCAGCCCAGTCACGTGAAGAGCCCATTCCATAGTCTTTACCAGCAATGACAGCAAGACCTGTACCATCTTGTTGGTACTTCATGCAAGCGTCATAGATTGGCATGATTTCTTTGTTTGGCCAGTAAGTTGTATAGCCGCCTTCTGTACCTTTTGCGATTTGGTTACGGATACGGATATTCGCAAACGTACCGCGCATCATGACTTCATGGTTACCACGACGGGAACCATATGAGTTGAAGTAACGTGGCTCTACGCCGTTTTCGCGCAAGTAGAGGCCTGCTGGTGTATCTTTACCGATGGCACCTGCTGGTGAAATGTGGTCCGTCGTAATCGAGTCGCCGAATTTACCGACAACGCGCAAGTCTTTTAAAGCTCCGATATCTTCAGGTTCTTTTGAAAGACCTTCGAAGAATGGCGGGTTTTGAATATATGTTGACTTGTCATCGAAATCATACAATGCTTCATCTGTTGTTTCAATCGCATTCCAAGCTTCGTTTTCAGTGAACACGCGTGCATATTCTTTACGGAAGAGTTCAGGAGTGACCGTTTTCTCGATCATGGCCTTCACTTCTTCTGTCGATGGCCAGATGTCTTTGAAGAATACATCTTTGCCGTCTTTGTCTTTACCGATCGGTTCTTTCTTGAAGTCGATATTCACCGTACCCGCGAGTGCATAAGCAACAACTAGTGGCGGTGAAGCCAAGTAGTTCGCTTTCACATAAGGGTGGATTCGTCCTTCGAAGTTCCGGTTACCCGAGAGAACGGATGATACAAGTAAGTCGTTTTGAGCGATTGTTTTCTCGATTTCCGGAAGCAATGGACCGGAGTTACCGATACATGTTGTACAACCATATCCAACTGTGTTGAAACCGATTTGGTCGAGATACTTGTCGAGCCCTGATTCTTGCAAGTAACCTGTAACGACTTTTGAACCTGGTGCGAGTGAAGTTTTCACATATGCAGGTGGTGTCAATCCGAGCTCAACCGCTTTTTTAGCGACGAGTCCTGCACCGAGCATAACGTACGGATTCGATGTATTGGTACATGAAGTGATGGCTGCAATCGCTAGATCGCCTGTTTTCATTTCCATTTTCGTACCGTTTGCGAACTCGATTGTACCGCTCTTCTTCATTTCTTTCGGCGTAAGTCCGAACCCTTGGTTGCCTTCAGGTGCAACAACCGCGTCGTTGAATTCACGCTTCATGTCTGAAAGTGGAATCATGTCTTGAGGACGTTTCGGTCCAGCAAGGTTCGCTTCTACTTGAGTCAAATCGATTTCGATGCACTCTGTGTAAATTGGATCTTCCTTATCCGTTGAGAAGAACATGTCGTTTTCTTGCAAGTATTTTTTCACGACATCGATATGTTCCGAATCACGGCCAGTTAGTCTCATATAGTTGAGTGATTCTTCGTCGACTGGGAAGAAACCACAAGTTGCACCATACTCCGGAGCCATGTTCGCGATTGTCGCGCGGTCAGCCAGTGGTAATTGTGGAACTCCTGGTCCGAAGAACTCGACGAACTTACCAACTACACCATGTGCACGCAATGTTTGCGTCACTTTTAGTGCAAGGTCTGTTGCAGTGGTACCGTTTGGTAATTCACCCGTCAACTTCACACCGATAACTTGTGGAATCGGGAAGTAAGATGGCTGTCCAAGCATTCCTGCTTCAGCTTCAATTCCGCCAACGCCCCATCCGAGTACGCCGATTCCGTTGATCATCGTTGTATGGGAGTCGGTTCCGACAAGCGTATCCGGATACGTTTCGAATGTTCCATCTTCGTTTTCAATCGCATGGACAACGCTTGCCAAGTACTCAAGGTTCACTTGGTGAACGATACCAGTTGCTGGCGGAACAGCACGGTAATTGTCGTATGCTTTTTGTGCCCAGCTTAAGAACTGGTAACGCTCAGCATTCCGTTCAAATTCGAGTTCCATGTTTTTCTGTAATGCATCGGATGTTCCGTAGCTGTCAACTTGAACCGAGTGGTCAATAACGAGGTCTACAGGAATTTCGGGGTTGATCTTATCCGGATCTCCACCCATTTCCGCCATTGCGGAACGAAGAGATGCCAAATCGACGACAACTGGTACGCCAGTGAAGTCTTGCAGGATTACGCGGGATGGCTTGAATGGTACTTCAGCATCCGCTTCAGCGTCCTTGCCCCATTTTGCCAGGTTGTTTACATGATTGTCTTGGATGACATATCCATCATGTTGGCGCAGGACAGATTCTAACAGTACTTTGATCGAGTAAGGTAGTCTTGAGACCTTTGCAATACCCGCTTCTTCAATTGCTCCAATGCGGTAATAGTTATACGTTTTACCGTTCAGATCAAACGACGAGCGGCTGTTATGAAAATTGCTCTTTGTCATTGCTGAATTCCTCCTTTACGTACTGAAAAGGCTCTATAAATAAGCGTCTTTTCTCTACTCCATCATATAACAGCAAAGTCTATAAGTAAATTACATTAAATTTATAGTAATCCATAAGTAAACACGATTGATAGTTTGGAAGATAAATAGATGCATATTCTTTGGTGGTCTGTGCATAATGGAATCATAATTGGGAGAGGGAGTGCTGAAGTTGAAGAAAGCGTTATTGGTTATTGACTATACGGAAGACTTTGTTGCAGAAGATGGAGCGTTGACGTGTGGAGCACCAGGTATTGCGCTGGAAGGATATATCGAGCGACTGACTAAAGAGTTTGTCGATCAAGGGGACGCTGTTGTATTTGCAGTGGACGTGCACGACCTGAATGATCCCCACCATCCGGAATCACGTCTATTCCCTCCGCATAATCTGCGTGGAACTGCTGGAAGAGAGCCATTTGGAACGCTCAAACAATTTTATGAAGACAACCGCGATTCAATTCATTGGATGGATAAAACCCGATACAGTGCATTCGCTGGGACAGAGCTTGAAATTTGGCTGCGAGCACGTGGCATTCAAGAAATCCACCTGGTAGGCGTCTGTACTGATATCTGCATTTTACATACTTCTGTAGATGCCTATAATAAAGGATTTTCAACTGTAATTCATGAACGGGGTGTGGCAAGCTTCGATGCTGCAGGACATGATTGGGCATTGCGCCATTTCGAAAATACACTGGGGGCAACCATAATTCGATAAGTTTGTGTAAAACTCGATTATTCTATGCAAACAATTTCAGCAAATATGTTTCAAGTAGGTCATTTACGGTTATTATACTTACTAGAACAGACATATTATATTAACAAAAAGGAGATGTTTTCAAATGAGTTTCATTTGGTTCTTAATCATCGGCGGAATTATTGGTTGGCTTGCCGGACTTATTTTAGGGAAAGATATCCCAGGCGGAATTATCGGTAATATTATTGCAGGTATCGTAGGAGCATGGGTTGGCGGAATGCTGCTTGGCTCTTGGGGACCTAAAGTTTCCGACTTCTATCTCGTACCAGCAATCATCGGTGCTGTCGTTCTTGTATTCATTGTCAGCCTGATTATGAAAGCAATGCGTAAAGCAGCCTAACAAAAAGAAAGAGGACTTCGCAAATTAGCGGAGTCCTCTTTCTTTTGCGCTTATTTGGTTTGTTGTGATTCGTATTCTTCAAAAAACCAGAGCACGTCTTCTACGTATTTATCACTATGATTATAGTGGAAAATGGCCTTCTCGATTTGTCCATCTGCCGCCCCGCTTTGCGATAAGTAGTTCGCTGCGCTAAAGATGGCATCTTCCAAGTTGTACGGATCGGCAATTCCATCGCCATTTCCATCGACCCCGTATCCCCCATATTTTGCAATCACGTCAAGGTTGGTTTTATCGTCTTCTGGAATATTCCCTTTTCCTAAATCTTTGCAGCCGGGATAGCTCCATCCAACGAATGTACACGGCATGAATTGCATATGACCTTCTGCTCCTGTTGGAGAAACCATAGTTTTCATAGTGGAAAAACGGGTTTCCACCCGGTGATGTGCCGCAAGTAATGTCCACGGAATGCCATACTCTTCTGCTGCTTCCTTATAAATGGGGATATACTCATCGGGAATGGTCAATCCACCATGTCGATCCGACAAATCCATCAACGTGCTGGCGGATTTTTGAATGACATCTGGATGACGGATGCTTGTCCAGATAATCGCGGTTAAGGTGAACAGGACGACTGACACAGGAATAAGCAGTGCGATTACCAATAGTTTAGCTTTCGCCGTTAGTCTGCGTTTCTTTTTTTTCACTCGTCCCTCTCCTCTCTGTACGATTTAGTCTTGTTTACTTAGGGCTTTCATATCTTTCACGATGGTTTCGAACGGAACGTCTTCATAACCTGGATAGGATTTGACGACTTTTCCTTCTTTATCGACTAATCCAAAGCGGGAACCGTGTATCACTTGGTCTGAATTCGGATCGTCAATAACTGGCATTTTAAAGGATTTCACGCCAAGATCGCTAATGTCTTCCATTGAATATCCCGTAAGCATTTCCCATTTAGATGAATCCGGAACACTGAAACTTTCTAAGTATGCACCTAGTTTTTCCGGGGTATCGACATCAGGATCTACACTGAAGGATACAATTTTGTAGTCTTCAATCCCTTTATCAGCTATTTTCTCTTGGAGTTCCGCCATATTGGACATCATCGGTGGACAGACACTCGTACAGGTGGTGAAGACAAACTGGGCTAGCCAGATTTCACCTTTCAAATCATCTAATGAGACCTTTTCATTGTTTTGGTTCGTGAATTCGAATGGCGCGATGCTGTAATGATGGTCTGCTTTAAACCCGCCGGAGCATGCACTCACCACAAGAGCCATCATGATTACGCCAAAAACTAATGCCTTTTTCTTCAATGCACTTCCCCCAAACCTAATGTGTTAACTTTATCATATCGGACACACGAACGCCAAACAACCGTGGATCCATGCGTTGTTTGGCGTTTGTTTGTCGGTTATGTGAAAACTACTTCACTTTTAGTGTAACGAGCGCTCCGTGGATCGCTTCCAGTTTCGCTTCCAGGCGGTGGAGCAGATAGAAGGAAACAAATACTGGGAAACCCACGTCCTGGATGAATCCCATCGTCTGTTCCAACAATTGTTCCATCACATTCGCCTCCTTTAAAGTTTGTTGCTGTCGTTTGGCTTGAATACATACAGTGAAGTGCTGAAGGATAAAAAGCCGGCCCCTGTCAGCTGACGAGGGACCGGCTCACTTTCGATTACCGTATTATTTGCTGCTGAACAGGTCGTTCACCGATCGATCGATAATGCGAGCGCTTTTCACAGCCGTCAGGACATCCCCATCCTTTTTGAACACACCGGATGCAATGACCCGCTCCATTGCGGCCTGGACTTCAGCCGGTGTGACTCCTGGACGCGGCTCATCGACCGTTAGGACAAAATCCTTTCCATCGGACTTTGTAAATACGAGTTGAAGTGTGAGTGCCATTTGTGAATTCCCCCTCTTTTGTTAGTTAGTCCGTGATTTCAGATGTCACGATTTTTTCATAAGACATGACTGTCATTGCGGACAGTTGGCCAAGTGAAGATAGTGCAATCTGCAGGTTGGCCGGTGTTGCGTTTTGTTCAATGAAGCGGTAAGTTTGCGACTTACGGATGAGACGTCCATCGGGTGTTGAGCCTGCATTGTAGAAAATCTTACCGACTGCTGTTTGAAACTCGAGTGCTGCTGCCATGTGCGTTCCCCTCCTTTCACAGTCTAGATAGACGAAACTTGCAGAAAAGGATACAATGTTCGTGAAAGTTTTTAAGTTTACGGGTACAATTGATAGCGTAGAGAGTCCTAAAGAGGTGAACGTATTATGCCAGGCTGGTTTATCTGGTTTATTGTATTTTGGTGTATCGTATTAATCGGTTTGTTCGCGATTGGTGGATTTTTCATGTTCCGCAAGTTCCTTAAAGTCTTCCCCAAAGAAGATGGCAAGTCGACATTGGACTGGGAAGAGTACTACGTGGATCGCTCGCTTCATCTATGGAATGACGAAGCGAAGGGATTGCTGAATGAACTCGTCCAGCCCGTCCCTGAACTTTTCCGACCAGTAGCAAAACAGAAGATCGCAGGTCGTATCGGTCAAATTGCACTCGATGAGCATGCGAAAACCATTGAATTTGACCACATCATCCGTGGGTACATCGTGGCAACGCCGAAACGCGATCACAAATTCTTACGCAAGAAGCTGACAACTATGGATGTCGACATGACTCCATATGAGCATCTTTTCTGACAAAAAAAAAGAGAGAGACCTGGTCATTTGACCGAGAGTCTCTCTCTTTTTTTTAGTTTGTTGTACTTGATGAGCATACCGATGCGCCATGGGACAATCATCGCAAATGCTAGGATGAAGAACATGCCAGCAAGTTCCCCGACGTCAATGGAGCTGCTTAGAATCAGTTTCGCGACCAGTCGGAAAATTAATAGGCCCGCTAAAATGAAGATGAACGCTTTCGATCGCTTGACGTACAAAAGGCCATTTTTCTGTTCGAAATTTGTCGTCGCAATCAAGATCGTTGAAAACAGCAGTCCAACAGCCGCAGCTTCGATCACCTGACTCCGTGGTACTTGGAATTGTGTGAACAAAAACATAAGCATCCCGGAAGACATGAATAAGGGCGGCAGTACGATACGTACCGGAGAAATTGGGCGTTCCGCCGCTTTGGAACGGACAAAGAACGCTAAGATTCCCATGAAGAAAAATGCGACCGTCGAGCCGACGATTAAATAGACGGACGGGATTTTGTTGAAAACCACATCAACTAGCTCTTGGAGTTGACTCATCCGCACGCCTCCTTCAGCTCGTCCAACCGTTTTTGAAGTTGCTCCAACGGAACAAACCTCGCAAACCGGGCTGTTTCTTTACCTTGTCTGAATAACAAGACAACCGGTGCTGTAAACAACGAAAGCTGCCCTGCCATTTCCGGCACTTTCGCGACATTTACATAAAAGAATGGAAATGGATACTGTTCAGTAAGTCTCTCCACTTGCGGATATAGCCCCTCACAAACTGAACAATGATCTGTTTTCACGAATAGCAGCAGCGCTTCTTGCTGTGTTAAAAGTTCTTGCCATGCTTTAAAAGACTTCACTTCGTTCACTGTTCAATCCTCCTTGATGGTCAAAAGCCTTGGAAATCTCCGAAAATGGGACTGAGCAAGCTGATTAAGAACGTCATCCCATCGAAGAACAGTACGATACCGAAGACGATCATAAAGGCTCCGCCAATGCGCATAATCTTCTGGTTGTTTCTACGAATCCATCCAAGACGTGTTACGAAGAAGGAGAGCACGAAGAATGGAATCGCGAATCCTAGGACGTAGGTCATCATGTACAGCATACTTGAACCGGGATTAGCAGCCGCTAGCCCTATGATGGCCCCAATGATCGGCCCCATACATGGTTGCCAGCCTGCTGAAAACGCAAGTCCGATGAGTGCAGATCCTAAGTAGCCGGATGGGCGGTTTTTAAACTGCAGTTTGTGTTCTTGCATTAAAAACTTCGGTGTGAAGATTCCAACTACCATTAAACCGAATAATACGATGAAAATAGCACCGATTTGGCGAAGGAGATCCATGTACTCGATAAAGAATCGACCTATAAACGAAGAGCCGAACCCGAGGAAAATAAATACCACCGAAAATCCAAGAAGGAAAAATAGCGTATGTAACATTCCATTTCGATTCATCCGTTTCTTATCTGAGCGCAAGTCTTCAATCGACATTCCTGTTATATAGGAAATGAATGCAGGATACAGCGGCAGTACACACGGAGAAATGAAACTTAAAAAGCCCGCACCGAATGCCAGGAATACGTTCACATCTGTTGCCAAGGAACTTCCCCCTCCAGATTTTTTCTTTTTCCTCTCCATCGTATCAGAACCCGTCATCGAATACGTCCATTTTGTCTGTGAACAGTTTATGACACATTTTTAAAACCGCATGTACGCACGGCACATACGGTTTTAGAACCAATCTGATCTTAAGCGGTTTGACCATTCTGCAACTGATACATCTTATAATAGAGGCCTTTCCTACTAAGAAGCTGCTGGTGGGTACCTCGTTCAGCGATCTCTCCCTGGTGCAACACGAGAATCAGCTCTGCGTCTTGAATCGTACTGAGCCGGTGTGCGATAGCAATCGTAGTCCGCCCTTTCCGCATCTTTTGCAGGCTGGCTTGGATTGCGATTTCCGTTTCAGTATCAATATTGGCGGTCGCTTCATCGAGTACAAGGATTTTGGGATCCACTGCCATCGTGCGCGCAAATGCAATGAGCTGCCGCTGCCCGCTTGACAACGTAGCTCCACGCTCCATCACTTTGTGCGCATACTTCCCTTCTAATTGCTCAATAAATCGGTTTGCTTGTACAAAGTCCGATGCTGCCCGGACTTCCTCGGATGTCATCGCTTCATTATGAAGACGGATGTTGCTCTCCACGTCTCCGTAAAACATGAAGGGATCTTGGAGGACTAACCCTACTTTGTTGCGCAATTCTTCCATTGGATAGGACTTCAGTGAACGCCCATCAATGGTGATGGCCCCCTGATCATACTCATAGAACCGCATGAGCAAGTTGATGATTGAACTTTTTCCACTTCCGGTATGGCCGACCAATGCTACGGTTTCCCCTGCATTTGCGGTGAATGAAATATCTTTCAATACATCCGTTTTGCCATCATAACTAAATGTGACACCATCGAAGGTGATGGTTCCTTCCGTAATCTTTGCATCCTTTACCTCTAGCTGCACAGGTTCCATGTCCGGTTCGTCAATCAATATGAAAACGCGTGATGCTGAAACAAGCGCCTGCTGGAAAATGGACATCCGATTCATCACTTGCTGTACGGGTTGGAACAGGCGGCTAAGCAAGGTCGTAAACGCATAGATGACACCGACATCCACTGCGGTTGAAAGTGAGGTGAAGCCGAAGTATGCAAGCGTACAGACTACTGCTGCAGCATAGAGCAAGTCAATGAACGGTCCAAGTAAAATGCTGTCGAACTTGATATTCCGGATTCCTGCCCGATAGTGTCCGTCGTTGATCGATTCGAATTCATCTGCCAGCCGCTTTTCTTGGCGGAATGCTTGGATCATCCCCATCCCAGAGAGGGACTCGGAGATCTTTCCGTTCAATTGACTAAGCCGCTCGCGGATATCTTGATAGAAGTCTGCACTGTAATGTCGATAAACCGATATCAGAATCATGAATAGCGGCAATAACACCATGGAATACAGTGCCAGTTCCGCATCTAGTGAAAACAGTGCAATATAGACACCGACGATTCCGAAAATCGCCTGCAAGAACGTGACGACCACACTCACAAACATTTCTTTTATCGCTTCCGTATCGTTCGTCACACGAGAAACGATTGCACCGGCTGGTGTTTTATCGAAATAGCGCATTCCCAGTCCTTGTACTTTAGTAAATGCATCGATCCGCAATTGCTGGATGATTTTAAGTGCGATCCGTTGAAAGCGGAGTGACTGGAAATAGGAAATGACAACAACTGTCACTTGAATGGCGACATAGATCACGAGTAGCCGGATGATACTCGCACGCTCAAAATTCAATGTGACGAGATGGTTGTCGATGAATGATTGAATCAGAAGCGGACTCACGATGCTGCCCGTAATCGTGAGTGCGAGGAGTAGCAGCGCGAACGTAAGCGACACTTTGTGAGGCTTCAAGTACTTCAAGAGCCGGACTAATACTTGCCATTGCCCACGCGCGGACAGTTTTTTCTGTTTCACTTCGGCCATTCCGCCTCGCCTCCTTGTTCTACAGATGCTTCAAGTTGCTGCAAGTCGTACATCTCTCTATATTTCCCGTTCAATGCCATTAATTCAGCATGGGTACCGGATTCTGCAATTGTCCCTTCATCCATGACAAGGATTAGGTGCGCGTGTTGAATGGCACTTAACCGGTGCGATGTAATGATCGTCGTTTCCCCGCCACGTGTTTCTTTCAAGGAACGGAGTATTGCTTCTTCCGTCTTTGCATCCACTGCTGAAAGGGAGTCGTCTAAAATAAGCATTTCGGGCTGCATGAGCAAGGCACGTGCAATGGATATCCGTTGTTTTTGTCCTCCCGATAAAGACACTCCCCGCTCTCCCACAATCGTATGATATCCTTCAGAAAATCCTTCGATGTCGTCGTGGATATGTGCGAGCTGTGCAGCGCGGTGAATCTCTTCTGACGGAACGGTCGGATTCGTAAAGGCGATGTTCTCCGCCAACGTTGTGGAGAATAGGAAATGATCTTGAGGGACATATCCAATCGATTCACGCAGCCGCTGTTGTTTGTACTGGTGAATGGAATGTCCGCCGTACGAAATGACGCCTTCATAGTCATCGAACTCTCGTAACAGCAATTTCAGAATAGCCGTTTTTCCGGATCCGGTTTTTCCAACGATCCCGAGAGTTTCACCTTGCCGCAGCGTAAAGTGGATGTCGACAAGCGCGGGCTTCGGATCCCCCGGGAACGTAAAGGAGTCAATATCGACAGAAAGATCCCCTTTCGGCCGTTCATCCAGTGCACCTTCCACATCATTCACTTCAGGATCGACCGACAATAATTCATGGATTCGTGTATACGATGCACTGCCGCGCTCTACGATATTGAATAGAAAACCGAACGCAAGCATCGGCCAAGTCAGGAGGCCGAGATACGTGCTGAACGCAACCATATCCCCAACACTCATGTCCCCTGCCAGGATGAAACGGGCACCGAAGACAAATGAAATAATGGAAGAAATCGCAAAGATTCCACCGATTGTAGGGTCGAATAAGGCATCGATACGGGCCACCCGCATGTTTTTCTCCACCACGTCATCCGATAGTTGCCTGAAATCTTCAATATCCTCCTTTTGCTGTCCGAACGTTTTGAGGACTTTCATACCGGAGATGCTCTCTTGTGTCTTATCGTTCATGCTGGAGAATGCTTCTTGAGCAGTCCGGAAATGGCGGCGCAGCAATTTGCCATAAAAACTCGTTAACACAATCATGAGGGGAATCGGGATAAGTGCAATAAGCGTCAGTTTCCAGTTAATTGTCACTGCCATCGTCAATATGACGAAACCACCTGTCAAAATCGAATCGAAGAGGGTTAACACGCCCATGCCTGCGGTTTGCTGAACCGCACTCACATCATTCGTAGCGTGCGCCATTAAATTACCGACTCGGCGTTTCTGATAAAAAGCCGGGGACATCTTTAAAAAATGATCGAATAATTGCTTGCGGATTGTCCGTGCAAGTACAATTGATGAACCGAAAATCATGACGCGCCAAAGATAGCGGAATGCGTACATGGCGACCCCTGCAATCGCAAGAATGACCAGCCATTCTATCAGCTGGTTGGCAGTTAACGTTCCTTTCGTAATGTCATCGACGATATAGCCGATGATTTTTGGAGGCAGCAACTGCAAAATGGAAACGAGTACAAGTGCCGCAATTCCAATTGTATACTGTTTTTTACGTTGTTTAAAAAACCAACCGAGTTGAATGAGTACGTTCAATGGATTCCCCTGCCAATCTATAATAGGACTTTGAATAGTTTAGCAGATTCTTACACGTTTCGGATAGTATTTGTTTCGAATTATCCGATTTCATAAATAGTTTCGATATCGAGGAGAGAAAGAACGCGTGCCCCTCCATCCGTCGTTACAACGCGCAACTGCTTTCTCTCGGGTTCGAGACAATGGACATAAAAATCTTCCGTCACCGGCCTATCCATTTGCCAATGCTTGATGGTGATGGCTTGATGGGTCTCCATGGCAGCAGCAATGATGTAATTCCACTCCTCCAGCTGCTGTTCGTCAGGTTTACTTCTAACCGGCTGCGCATCTTCTGCTTGCCATGCGCGCAACCGCTCGACGTGTTCGGGCAGCATCAGTGCAGTCCATTTGATCTTTCCGCGATCTCGCAGCATCGTGTCCCCTCCTTCCACCCGTAACTTATTGTCATTTCACATGGCCGCCAATCAGTCCCGCCCGATATCGGGCTGTTCCTGCATCGGTGTACGACACAGCACGTAAGACGGCAGTCGATCCATACTTACTGCGGAGCTCATCGACCGTTTCCCCCAGTTTGCGTGTCTTCCACTTGCGCTGGTCAAACAAGCTCAATTGCATCGAATGCTCCTCGACTAGATTGGATAGGCTCAGTGACAGTTGACGGACAGGCCGCCCATCGTGAAACGTATCCAACAGTTCTATACAGATCCTGTAAATCTTCATCGTGTCATTCGTCTCTTCCGGCATGGACTTGGAACGGCTGAAGCCGCCGCCTAACGCGTTTTTAGAGTAGCCGACTGATAAATGGACCGTCCGCCCGGCACGCCTTGCCGCCCGGGCGCGCATTGCGACGTCTTCACACATTTCGAGCACCACTGCAAGCACATCCTCACGGAGATGATAATCCCGGAAAAGAATCTGTCCCTTGCCATAGCTGATTTGCCCTTCAACCAGCGGCGCACCGAGATCAGACAAATCGATTCCATGAGCATGATGATAGAGTTGGTTTCCCATAACACCGAACTTCTCTTCCAGCCGAACAAGTGATGCGTGTGCGAGATCGCCAACGGAGAAAATGCCCATTTCATTTAACGTATGTTCAGTTCTTCTCCCGATCCCCCACATTTCACTAAGCGGCGCGATAGGCCATAATTTAGTCGGCACATCACTGTAGCCCCAGTATGCAAATCCCGTTTTTTTCGCTTCCAGATCCAGCGCAAGTTTGGACAGCAGCATGTTAGGACCCATCCCGCACGCAGAGTGCAACTGGAATTGACGCAACAACCCCTCTTGGATACGGGAGACCGTCTCTTCGGGAGGTCCCCAGAGCTTCTCGGTTCCATCCAAATTGATAAAGCTTTCATCGATGCTGTATACATGAATCGCTTCTTTCGGGACATATTGGTTCAAAAAATGAGTGATTTCCATGGATACTCGTATATAAAATTCCATTGTAGGTTCAATCAGCCGTATGGACGGATCATCCGGGATTTCAAAAAGACGCATCCCGGTCTTAATGCCAAATCGTCTTTTCAAAGGAGGGGATGCTGCTAACACCACCCCTCCTTTACGCTCTTTGTTCCCGATGATCGCGATGGGTGTTTCCATTACATCCAGTCCTTCAAGAGCCGCGGCACAACTTGCATAGAAGCTGCGCATGTCGATGCAAATAATTTTACGCTCAGGCAGTTGGTTCATAATGTCTCCTCCTAAGAACACTTGTTCCCTTATTATAGGATGAACAAACCCGTTATACAACAGCCATTCTCTTCCAATAGTTGTGAGACATTGAGATTGCGCTCTGTAATCCGTGGAAATTTATTTTTGACGACTGGTAAACTGACATGAAATTGCCATTCTTTCATACAAAAAAACAGTTGACTCAACATGGTGATAATGATTATCATTGAGAAAAAGATGGAAAGTAGGAACTGAACTTATGAAATCCCATGCCTTGCTCGCCTCACTACTCGCAACAGGCCTTGTCCTATCAGGTTGCGGTGCCGAGAAAACATCAACTGAGAAAGAACCGGCGGAAGCTGCAGCTCCTGCTGATCTCCAACAAGAAACGGATGCGTACAAACAGTTCGCATTGGAACAGATGGAT
This sequence comes from Sporosarcina gallistercoris, assembly GCF_050459885.1. GTDB lineage: Bacteria > Bacillota > Bacilli > Bacillales_A > Planococcaceae > Sporosarcina > Sporosarcina gallistercoris_A. The sequence continues at coordinate 353,089 of NZ_JBCMNO010000005.1, forward strand.
CAGTTCGTCGTAGAAACTGATAAATTTGTCAGTGCTGTAAAAGCAGGCAAAATCGAAGACGCAAAAGCGATCTATCCTCTGGCTCGTATGTACTTTGAACGTTCCGAACCGATTGCAGAAAGTTTCGGCGATCTCGATCCTCGAATTGACGCCCGTCTTGCTGACTTGGAAGAGGAAGGTCAAGGCGAAGAACAATGGTCCGGATACCATAAGATCGAATACGGTCTATGGGTCGACAACACAACAGAAGGCTATGGAGAAGTTGCCGATCAGTTGCTGAAAGACGCAAAAGAATTGCGTGCTCGTGTCGAAACGGTTGAGGTTAGCCCGGACTTGATGATTACAGGGGCTGTTGACTTGCTGAACGAAGTGTCGACATCAAAAATCACGGGTGAAGAAGAAATCTTTTCTCATACGGATCTATATGACTTCAAAGCGAACGTGGAAGGCGCGGAAGAAATTTTCCATATTTTCGAAGCGGTCATCAAACAGAAGGATGCTCAACTTGCAACGGACTTGACGAATAAGTTTTCGGCATTGAATGGACTTCTTGCAAAACACGAAGATGGAAATGACGGTTATATTTCTTATGAAGAATTGACGAAAGAAGACACGAAGCAATTAGCAGATGCGGTCAATCAACTTGGTGAACCATTGAGCATGATGGGCATCGTAATGGAGTGAGAATGTAATGACAGAAGAAAAGTTATTTGAGAAGAAAATCTCCCGACGTCAAATGTTGAAGTTAACGGGTGCGGGAGCTGCGGGTGCAGCAATAGGAGCGTCTGGACTCGGCGGTCTTCTCAACGTGTTCGGGATGACGACAGAGGAAGATAATCCGACAACTAACAACAAAGTGAACTTTTACGGTGCGCATCAATCCGGTATCATCACACCTGTGCAAACCCATGTTTATTTTGCTTCACTCGACGTCCTCGTCAACTCCCAGACTGAACTGAAAGAGTTGTTCCAGCAATGGACACCGATGGCGGTTCGTTTAATGAATGGCGAACCGATCGGTGAGCTTTCTTCTAACGGCTTTATCCCTGCGAAAGATACAGGTGAAGCAGGTGGACTGGATGCGTCCAATCTCACATTGACGTTTGGCGTAGGCCCTTCCCTGTTCGATAAAAAAGAGCTGGGACTCTCATCGAAACGGCCTGCGGAACTCAAAGAGCTTCCCCACTTCCCTAAAGACCAGCTCGATCCCGCCTACACGGGAGGCGATATATGCATTCAGGCATGTGCAGAAGATCCACAAGTAGCGTTTCATGCAGTACGCAACCTGATTCGCGCCGCTTCAGGGAAAGTACGTTTGAAATGGTCACAAGCGGGATTCAACTCGTTCCCCGAAAAAAATAAGAAACGTGAAACCCCACGCAACTTATTTGCATTCAAAGACGGTACATCAGGGCCAGACGTTACCAGCAAACAAGCTATGAACGACGTTGTTTGGGTTCAGCCTGGTGAATCCCAAGGGTGGCTTGCTGGAGGGAGTTATATGGCGGTACGCCGGATCCAGATGCACTTGGAAACATGGGACCGGACAGCGCTGAATGCGCAGGAGGCGACATTCGGCCGTCACCGTGATACCGGAGCGCCAATCGGATTGAAAGGCGAACACGATGAGGTGCCTCTTGACCGGAAAGACGATTCAGGAGCACCCGTGATTCCTGTGGATTCGCACGTACGCTTAGCTAAGGAAGCCAAAACCCAAATTCATCGACGTTCTTTTTCCTACTCTTCAGGAACAATGGATGCAACCGGTGCATACGATGCAGGTTTGCTGTTCATCTCCTATCAAAAAGATCCGGAGCAATTTGTCGCCATCCAAAAAAGTTTTGGCCGCGTCGATAGGCTGAATGAATACATTACACACCGCGGCAGTGCTTTGTTTGCCTGCTTCCCTGGTGTTCAGAAAGGAAGCTATATCGGTGAATCGTTATTCCGTGTTTTGTAAGCAGGTACTGCTCACCGCAGTCCTGCTTTTGTCTCTTTTACCCGTCTCCCTTGCCCACGCAGAGACGCCTTCTTATAGTGACTTGTATATCGCGATCGGAGATGCGATCATGGCATCCAAACAAGACGATAAGCCTGCTGCGGATACGGCATTGGAGGAGTTCAAAGCTGCATGGAAGCAAGAAAATCACGTCGCGAAGGAAAGTAAGCAAGTGGAGAGTGCTCTAAAAGAAGCGGAGCAGGCAGAGGGGTCTGTACAACGTCTCGAGGCGTTGACAGTACTGTCAAAAGCAGTGCATGCACTGGAGAAAGCAGAAAACCCCGTGGATGAACAAGCGGAACGTCTCGCGTTTAAGAAGGCGGTGACACCCGATCTTGAAAAACTGGGAGATGCCATTCGTTCGGACGATGTCGCAGCAATCCGAGCTTCCGAAAAGAAGTTTCTAGCAGTTTGGACACGCAATGAACGCCCAGTCCGCGAACAAAGTATTGCGGCGTATGGGTCGATTGAAACCCAGATGGCGTTCCTTCGCATCGCGCTAGCAGAGGATTCACCAAATCAGGCAGATCTCGAACAGACGTACACTGCCCTGCAGCAAGCGATCACGTCGTTTGCTGCGGGCGAAACAGCTCCAGCTTCACCTTCAGCACCTGTGACAGATGCTTCGCTGGAGACGCTGACTTCGCTTTTGGCGGACAGTCGTGCAGCCCTTGCTGAAGAGGATTCAGACACAGCGGTTGCTAAACTGCGTGAGTTCATCACAAGCTGGCCGAACGTTGAAGGTCAAATCCGTACAAAAGATGCAGCACTCTACACGGAAATCGAAAGTCAATTGCCATTACTTGCTGGTAAGCTCACAAGTGAAAATGCGGATAGTAGTAAAATCTCGGGACAAATCGCTAGTTTGCAACAAAAAATCGAACTCATCCAAGAAAGTACGTCCTATACATTTTGGGATTCTGCACTCATTTTACTGCGTGAAGGCTTAGAAGCTCTGCTCATCGTAATCGGTTTGGTAGCATTTCTGAAGAAAGCAGGACAGCCACAGCTTTCTAAATGGATCTATACAGGTTCCGCAGTAGGGATTGTCGCAAGTATCGTTACAGCTGTCCTGATGACAACCATTCTTAACTCCGTAACTATCGGAAATAGCCGTGAAATCATGGAAGGTGCTATCGGTCTCGCAGCAGCAGCCATGATGATTGGGATTGGTGCATGGCTTCACCGTAAATCTTCTGTCACCGCATGGAATGACTACATCGCGCGTCAAATGGGCACTGCCATCTCCAGCAGAAGTGCTTGGGCGATAGGACTGCTCAGTTTCTTAACAGTATTTCGTGAAGGCGCAGAAACCGTAGTGTTCTATGTAGGAATCGCACCCAACATGGAATTGAGCGAATTCCTACTCGGTATTGCGGTAGCGCTCGTCATATTGGCAGCAGTTGCTATAGTGCTATTGAAAGCAGGAAGCCGTATTCCGATTCATCGGTTATTTACGGTTGCGACGGTTTTCATCTATGTACTCGCCTTCAAGATTATTGGCGTAAGCATCCATAAGCTCCAATTGACGGATGTCTTCCCTTCTTCAATCGTGAATGGTCTGCCTGTCGCACCCGCAATCGGGTTTTATCCGACATGGGAAACGATTGCAGGCCAGCTGATATTAGTGTTGACAATCGTTGCAATGTTTAGTATTAAAAGACGGTTGCCCGCTCGCAATACCGTTTCCTCTTAAGGAGACGGTATTTTAAATTTTGATCAGTCCAGAGCAAAGAAATTGACCAATACTTCAACCAGAGGTAAACTTCGCTAAATAAGGAATCATTACATAGGAATAGGAGCAAATCGATGTTATCGAAAATATGGAGCGGTTATCGCGACAGTTCATTCGTTTTAAAAATGTCCATCGGATTCATTGCAGGAATTGCGAGTGGTCTCGTATTCGGACAAAAAATGGCTTTATTCCAACCACTTGGGACATTACTCATCAACTTACTAAGCCTTGTCGCCATCCCCGTGATCTTCTTAACGGTTGTACTTGCTGTCAATCAGATGAGCATGAAACAACTCGGACGCATGGGCTGGAAGCTCATTCTCTACTATACGGCGACCACTGCAGCGGCAGTGGGAATCGGTGTGGGACTCGCCCTATTGTTCCAGCCGGGGCAGTATTTGACGCTTCCCGATACAACAGTGGAGACACCCGCAGCCCCGAACTTCTCGGATGTTTTGCTGCAAATGGTGCCTGCCAATATGTTTGAAGCCTTTTCAGGCGGTAATGTCATGGGGATTATTTTCTTGGCAGTCATTATTGGACTTGCCATCTCAGCAATGAAGTTCTCAACCGATCAAGAAATGCAAAAACACGGTCAATTGTTGGACAAAGTGATCATTGCATTGAAAGAAATGTTTTCAAAACTCCTTACGGGCGTCTTGTTGTATGCACCCATCGGTGTCTTTGCAATCAGTGCCACTGCATTTGGCAGCCAAGGATGGGAAACGTTCAAGTCACTACTCACCTTCACGGCCGTATTTTACCTCGGGGTTATTATTCTATGGGTCGTCGTATACACAGGGTTCATCCGTTTGTCTGGAAATTCTGTCATGAATTTCTTCAAGTCAACAAAAGAAGCGTATACAACAGCATTTTTCACATCGAGTAGTATCGCCTCCCTGCCGATTGCCATTAAAGCAGCACAAAAAGCAGGAGTATCTGAGCGGACAGCGAACTTTGCACTTCCGCTCGGAGCGGTGTTCAACTCAGATGGCGGTGCTCTTCGAATGGGTGTATCCATCGTATTTGCTGCGAATATCACGAATCTCGATCTTTCCGTATCGCACTTCTTCATAATTGTGATTATCGGGACGCTCTTATCGATCGGAACAGCAGGAGTCCCTGCAGCAGGACTAGTGACGCTGGCAGCTGTATTATCGATGTTTGGTCTTCCCCTTGAAATCGTCGCACTCATCGCGGGTGTCGATGCGATCATCGGTATGGGCGGAACAGCTTCGAACGTTGTAGGTGACATCGTAGGCGCAGTCGTCGTGGACAGTTCGGAGAAGAAACGGGTGACGACTTGAACAATAAGAGTACGTGAAAAAGGACTGCCCCAAAGTCATGAATTGACTCTAGGGGCAGTCCTTTTTTGTAGGTTGCAGAAGACACGTACGAAAACTCGAATCCCTCAGTTCTGCTGATTACATCCTCGAATAAGAAATCAACCAATCCAACCATTGAAAACCATTCCAAGATTAATAACGAAATGGAAAGCGATAGCTGGATATATACTTTTAGTCTTCAACACAACGATTGCATAGAATAGACCGGCGAAAGAGAAAATAAGACTGATCATTACCGGGATTCCGATGGATATATGCAGTAATCCAAATCCTATACTAGTTGTCAAAACTGCATAGAGTGTAGACACATTTCGTTGCAAGCTGGAGAGCATACTCCCCCGCCAAATCAATTCTTCGAGAACGGCGTTTAAGAATGCAAATCCTATAGCGAATGGCAAAACCGATTTCACGTAGCTCATATCTCCCATCCAAATAAAAGGGATGAATAGCGTGCAGGAACCGAGAATTCCAATAAGAAGAAAATGAGAATCTTGCCGGTATGCAGTGGAATTTGAATCCGACGTTGCCAATCCGGCAGCTGTCCAAAAAAAGACAGCGGCTGTCTGGAGAGCAGACCTGAAATTATAATTCCACTAAGAATAGACAGAAGGGAAAATCTGTGTAAAATGATTTTCAAAGCAGAGGAAATATCCCAGTTGTTGATAGAAAGGGTCATAAGTTGAAATACCAATAGACCTAATAAAAAGAAGAGGAAGAGCGAAATAATAGATCGGAATGGATAGCTGAAAACGTAACCAATCAATAAGCAGATGAGAGTAAAGAACCCCATCATAAACAACTGAGAGGAGAAAAAAATGATGCCTGCGAAAAAAAAGAGCGCTATATGTATAAGTGTAAAATTTTTCGCGTTGATTTGGACACCCCCTCTTGGAGTGGTTTGTATTTCTTATATTCCTCCAAACTCACTCTGAAACCAACTTCTAAAGGAAGAAAAGTTAAACCCCACATTTAGTGTGTAAGTCTCTTGGGTTTAACAGGACGGCTGTATCGCCTACTTACAATCATAATGATAGGGGTACCGATAATCGTAGGAATAAACCATAATAAAAGAGTAGGGATTTCGTTAACAAGTGGCATCTTTGAACCATTCACGACCAAAGTAGCCGTGATGATCCCAATATAAGAGCCAATCATTCCAGCGATATGTTGGTTCAGCCAGTTTCTCCACCGTAACTTTCTTGCTAAGTAACCGAAAAGAGCTAAGCCGTATGAAAAAATTGCAATATAGAATAGATAAGAACTTTCCGACCAGTTCAAAACCGCCATGGCGAGCGAGGTTATGAAAATCACCACATACCCACCATGATACACTTCTCCAAATATCGTATGTGTTCCTTTCTGTTTCTTAGATAACAATGCTGCCGTGCCAGTTAGTAAACAAAGGCTGCCTACAATAATATGAATAATTAGCAGGATTGTAATCATTTCCACTCGACACCCTCCTCATGATGACTTTTCTTCTTTTAAAGCTACTTCCCACTATACTCATGAATGCATGCGAGTAAAGAGAGCTTAGTGGTAACTGTTGTTTTTTTCATGGATCCTCTGCATATCCAATTAGATTGTCCGTCACAATAGAAGAGTAATGCGAAGAGAATCTCCATGCAGTTACAAAAAGAGCATACTCTATCGGTTAAAACGATAGCTGATTAACGTATGTTTTTGTTCAAAACCAGCTCTCCTATATACTGTATGCGCTTGGTCATTAATATTTTCTACTGTCAATTGAATAGTTTCAATCCGGGGATGCAAGAACATCTCAGTCAATGCTTCCTTCAACAATAGAGTGCCCAGCCCCTGATTCCGGGAGGTAACGGAAATCCCGATGTATTGCAACGAAGCCTCCGCTGTTTCTGGATCGACTTCAAAATAAGCATAACCTTGAAGCTCATTTGAATTCCCTCTTAGGATTATTAAAACGTTGTACCGGTTAATCCTTCCGACAATTGTAGATGCATCATAGTAGGTGTTAGGAAACAATTCGCTGTGCAATTTTTCGAATTCGTCATAATCACTTTGTGTAAATGGATTACTACGTCTATCCAATACTTTGGTGAAATTCCCTTTCCTTATTTCCAAGACTAGATGTTCGCCTGATTCCTTTGCTTTTATTTCCTGCATGAAGGATTGTTGCAAGGTGTTTTCCTGATTGATAAAGAATTGAAAATCGCGAACTTTGGGATACTCTATTAATAGTGCGTTCCATAATTCGAGTTGCAAAGGTAGAGAAGAGGATTTGTTGAACGGCCCCCAAACCTCTGCACTGGTCTCATCGATATCCACGCCAATAGCTCCAATGATTTCGCCAGTATTTGCTCTGGATAGGTAAAAATTGATATCCCCATTTTCAGTGAGAAAATCTTCTTCGAGAGCCTCACAAATTGAACCTTCACTTTCCCCACAATACCCGATGTGGGATTCAGGCTGTTTATTCATATGAGCTAAAAATAGAGATAATTCTTTAAGATCTTTTGCCTTTTCAACAGTCTTGTTAATGAGAATCACCCAATTCATATTATTTCGTCAGTGTAAGACTCAAATAAAAAAATAGTCTGTCCCCTGTTTCCTAACCCAAGAGATCTCGAGAATTCATTCACTCCATGTAGTCAAAAATTTCAAGTCCACTACATCTATACAACTCAGCGGTTCTCTCAAGTCCCATAACCTAATTTCAGAAGTCTCGCAATTTGTTTGGAAAGGCAAAATTTTCACGGCATTAGAAAAATAAACTGGACTATATTTTAGTTCACCAAAGAGCAAGTGCTTTGCTTTGAGCAAACCTTTAAATTCCAATTCCGCAACAATCTGACCAGTTTTTTCGTAAAGTTCTCTTGCTGCACACTCTTTTAGCGTCTCATCCTCTTCCCTTTGACCAGCAGGTAATTCCCATTGTTTTCTCAACGTGTTATAACAAAGAAGATACTGATCGTCACACTTGATAACGGCGTAAGAACCAGCCAATCTAGGATAGTCATCCATCTCAGTTTCATTTACATACAGAAATCAAGAAATTCAAAATTACTCTTACTAGCGATGTCCAATTAGCAACCTCCTCAGCGCAGTTTGGAAAGATTTCAAAAGTATCGTTGTAACAAAAGCTCGTACCTGAAATTGCATCCCTGACAAAGTAGAATTTAGAGCGACTTGACCCATTTACAAATCGTGTACTATTGTTTTCAGTTCACCTAAATCATCGATTACAAAATCAGCCAAAGCCAGTTCCTCTTCCTGCGCAAAATCAAAATTGCATCCGATTGACGTTAAGCCGTTATCTCTAGCCGCGTAAAAATCAGAGAGGCGATCTCCTACTACAGCGGCGTTTCGAACATCATATTTGTTTAATATTGTTTTAACCAAATCACATTTGTCCAACGATTGTATTTGTTGAATACTAAACGTTTCCGTAACCCAAATATCCAATTCATAATAACTTACAATTGCATTTAAATATTCGGTTAAGCCGTTACTCGCTATGTAGATTGAGCAATTATTCTCTTTTAAATAGCTGAATATCTCTATCACATTTGGATATAAAGCGCCTTTCCCACGTGTAATGTTTTCAATTAATCTTTCTAGAAAATAAGCATCCGTCTGTTCTCTCTCTGGGTGAGAATGATCAGGTAACAAAGTTTCCCACACTTTTGGTAAAGGTACGCCCATAATTTCGCGGAATTTATTGAGAGGGGTTATTGTATGCCATCTATTTTGATGCCGTAGGTGATTAAACGTATCCTCAAGTGATACTTCTAAAATTTTGTCCGTTTGAAATAGAGTCCCATCCATATCAAAAATCAGGGCTTGTAACATTGGTTACTCTCCTTCTTTAACAGCGTTTAATGAATTCGCCAGTACGGTGAATTACCTAATCTGCGTGCCCAAATACAATTTCTTTCCGTATCTCGGTTTTAAAATAATAATCAACATTCTTCTTTATGAAGATACGACTGCATGTTTATCATCATCTCCTTAAAGTCTTCCGGCTTCATTGCATTTTCATGTTCCACTAAATAAAAACCATCGTCTTTATACCTCGGAATTACATGCATATGATAGTGATTAACATCTTTGAATATTCCGTTTTCCTGTAAAATAGTTAGACCATCTGTGAGGAAAAGAGCGTCCAGCATTTTCGACATCTTTTGAGCCAAATTAATAACTTCATTCAAACTAGTTTTATCGACGTCATTGAACTCTTGATAATGCGTTTTAGGGACTATTAACAGATGTCCAAGGTTTATTGGGGATTTATCTAAGAAGCAACACACATGCTCATTTTCATAAATGATATAAGCTTCAACTTTTTTATGGATAATCTCACAGAATATGCAGCGTTCCATCCACATTCTCCTCACGTGAGGGTAATATAACTATTTAAGATCCGGAAGAAAAAAAGTGTTTCAAGATTAGTAATATAGGGATTTGGTTTCACCTTCATGAACAATCTTACTCGTTTTACTAAACTTGCATTTAGTGTGATAAGAATATCGGGATGCCTATCCAGCCTAATATCATTGTAGAAACTAACCCATCATCCTCCATCTATTCTGCTTTGTAAAAGGACATCACAACACTAAAGATAGGACAAACGGAGGCTCAAGCCCACGTGATTGTGAAAGCTATTAGTTAATGGAATCGCTTAAGTCTCTAAAAAGGGATTCTGAAATAGCACTAGAGTTTTTGATATCCTATTACCATAGCTACTTCAATTTCACTCATTAATAGTTCTACTCTCAAACAACTATTAAACTTAATATCCAATATAGTAAATCATTCCGTCACTGGTGTTGCAGAAAGAAATGAATTTAAAAACTTCATAGCCCTTTACAACGACTAGAGGGTCTCATCCAACTTGTAAATCTTTGAGTGGGAAATTAAATATACTTTGCCGAAAATGTCAATTATGTCTCCTTTTATACGTATAGCGCAATCCCTATTAGATGCATAAATTTTCATTTCCTCTGATAAGGGAGCCAGTTCACTTTGAACCAGACTAATGTTATTTTCAAGATCAAAATGAGACAGGACGGAGAAATCGTCAAGGCCAATCCCGACATAAATAGAGCTTATTTCACCTTCATATCCTAAGTTTTTCGAGCATAACCATTTAGCAGACATGTTGATCGCACCAGCGCTTGCTCCCATCACCACGCCGCTACTTTTCTTAATCAAATCCGATAATCCATATGCCAACAAAAAATCATTTTGTTTAATGGTATCCCCACCCAATAAAAAAATGACTGAAGCATTTTGAATTAACTTATGGGCATCTTCCTTCGGTATCCTATGATTAATTAAATGATATTCATCAAACATGATGCCAGCTTGGTCAAGCCATGAGCGTTCAGTAGTACCATCTTCTTCATCAAAGAATGGATTCCCGCTAATCATAGCAAGCGATTTTCGATCAGTTATATCTTCCTGTAACACCATGCCGAGATTCTCAGGAAAAAAAGTGCTAAACCACCCTAAATAATAGTGAGTTCTCATAAGTCCCTCCGTAGCAAAGCATAAGTACCATTAATTACTTTCTTGACTCAATCTGTGTTCTTAGCAGCAACACAGTACACTCAATATTGACCTATTTGCAATGTAGACGCAATCGTTCTAATAGCAATCGCACATTATTAATTCACAAGTCATTAAGTAATGAGATATTAAAAAATTTATCAAGCCGTAGGCAGTCAAACAACGGGTTGTGTTGATCAACGCACTTACAAAAAGCTTTTTCCTACCTATCGAATCTTGTCTCGCCTTCATTTTGACCCCTGGTAATTATTAATTCTTAAACTGATAACATTAAATCTTTAAATGGATGATTATAAGTTATTAGGCTGTAATTCCGTCCTGAAAGTTTTAGTAGAGGTACAATTTCTTTTTACACTATCTTTCGTTTGCAGAAATTAGATTTTAATTTATTCTCATTCACGAAAAAGGAGCAAAAATTTTATAATTAGATCTGTTCATAACTACTACCAAATTTCATCTAATTTATTTGAATAGAAATATATAGCCTTTTTATAGCTTACTATTTCATTATCAGCCGATGTATCTGCTAAACATTTAAGTAACATCTCCATCGCTTTACTATGCTCATTTAAGTTATACAAGGTCATTGAATAGAATGTTTGAAGAGCTTTATTATTTGGAAATGATTCCATTCCCTTTTCAAATACTCTTTTTGATTTTCTGTATTCCCCTAATACTCTATATGTACTGCCTAGTCCCAAAAATGCCCCTTTCAGTTCTTGTGAAGACAAGCCTAAATTAATTGCATTTTCATAAAAAGGTACTGCTTTTAATTCTTCTCCTAATAAATCAAAACTCCAAGCACAATGATAGTTTACTGACGCATTGTCAGGGAATTCCTGTACCAGTTTCAAAAATAATTCATTTGATTTATGATGATTTCCGTTTTTCCTTAGTTCAATAGCTTCATCGAACTTATCTTCCATTACTTTCACATCCAGCCATTATCTATTTATTAAAACGGTACGGTTCAGGCATAACTTTTATTCGACTAAAGCGCACGATTACCTGAGTTTACTTTTTAGCTAATTTCATAATCTCGTTTGCAACAACTACTTCAGTGCCTGACAGTCCAACAGAGCAAAACAGTGTCATTTGATTGTTTAAAGTTCTTCCAGACTTTGTCCCAGTCATGACATCTGAAAGCTGTACAATATTATCCTCATAAGGCGTACCAACTAAAAAATGAGGTGTTGAATAAGCATTTAACTGTTCAAGGGAATCGGTCGTGATCACAGCACTTCGACTTGCTAACTCAATTGGAATCTCACTTCCGTTAATTGATTTAGGTCCAATGGTGTTGATATGTACCCCTTGATTTAACCAATCTGCTTCAAGTACTGGAGAAAGGCTGTTTGTAGCACAGATAACAATATCAGCATTTTCCACACATTTTTTGGGGCAATCTACTGGGATAACATTCATACTTAGTTTTTCACTCATCTCCTTAGCAAATTTCATCCGATTTTGATCATTGCGGCTGTATACCCGAATCTGCTTAATATCACGGATTGCTACAGCTGCTTGTAATTGAGTACGGGCTTGCGCACCTGTTCCTATAATTGCTAGCCGTGTCGCATCTGGGCGAGACATAACGTTAATAGCAACACCACCAATTGCCCCTGTTCGAATAGCACCAAGTGAATTACCTATAATTATCCCCTTGAATACTCCTGTTTCAGAATCAAATACTGCTACTAATTGTTCATGTCCTGGCTCATCGTTTGAGTAGTTATCGTAAACTCTAAATCCTGTTACTTTTGAAATACCCGTTGCAGCTCCGGCAGTGAAAACTAAGTCTCCATTCTCTGTTTCTAAACGGAAACGTGGAGGGGAAATAAGGCATCCGTTTTCCTTCTCGTAAAAAACTTGTTCAATTACGTTAATAATATAATTCATATGTGTGAACTTTAAAACTTCTGAATCTGTTAAGACTTGATAAGACATATTTATCACTCCTTTATCTTCAAATTTAAATATATGAAATTGTATACGACAAAATTGTCCGTTTGCAGCGAACCAAAGACGATTATAATTCATTTAGCTCATAATCCTTTGTTATTCCTGATTGGTCATCTAGCTTAATAACGCTTGTATTTGTAGCGCTTTCGAATTCCTTTTGAAGGTTCTTTTCTGTACCTGTTTCATGAAAGATCTTATTAATGATTTCAAGACCAAATTTATCAAACTAAATATAAATTGTATTTTCAGATTGCGAGTATGTATCGTACGCAGTTTCTATTTTATACTTGTTCTATTACAATTCATTAAAGGGGAATTGCATTTGATACTTCTGGTGGTCTACCTACTCGATTATCTACGCGATATTTTCTGCTATGCCTTCTGAATACCAAAGAGGAAAATATGATAGCGTGTCTCTTGTCCAAATCTTGAAGCAATGAAGCAAAGCTTTTAGTGCGGAGGCCTTTCCATGAATGTCTGCAATTAATTACCCTTTCATATGAGACTATTCCCCTTCATCATTTTTCACGGAGACTCTCTTACTACTCATCAAATCCATATAGAAAAATAATATTTAAGTTACCATTGTACTAATTATGCAAATCAATGAAAAGTTAAATTTATTAGTATATACGTGAGCGTAACAGTGATTAGAAAAATGAAGACTAACTGCAAGAATGGGATAAGCTGTAGTCTACTTTGTATCAAACTCCCTAAAATAAACCTAGTGATGCCAAAGCAAACTAAGGGAAATATTGAGACTGTGATAGATAAAATTGATGCGAACATAATCAATTCGGCAAAATTTGAATCATCATTGAATCGATACTGGTACTGCGAGATTAAAATTGTTATATGATCAGTATCTATATACTCCCCAAAGTCGTATTCTTTAGAAGCAGTTAAGCTTTTTTTTTGTTTGTTGAAAGCACCAATTACCGTCTTCTTCCCCGCGATTACGTAGTCTTTCGTCAATGATTTCTTCACTAGCAGTTAAAGAAAAAAGTGGTATGTCTGTGTATCGAGCGTACTGAATCCCTCTGTTATGTAAAGAAAGTACTCAGGTTTGCGGATGGTCATAGGAACTATCAAGTTCTTTTCATATTTAACAATTAAAGCATGAGCTATTTGAACCGTTAACTCTTTCCATAGTTGTAGATCTTGGAAATCGACAGTCTTGGGTTAATGTTGGAATGTTTTCTGAGGAAGAATATTGCTTAACATAAAACTGATTTCCTCAGGATCATATATCATGCTATTTTCTATCTCTTTTACTAATTCATTAGCTATTGTTGTTTTTCCTACGCCAAATGCTCCATTTATCATGATGATCTCAAGAACTACACCTTAATTATTCCGTTGAAATTGGAAAAGTAATTGGTTACTTCTACCTTCTGGATTAAATTGCACGGTCGTCTACAATTAAGAACTTGACCCAACGTACATGCAGCATCCTAGTCGAGAACTGGGCACTTTTATGAAACAAATTTCGTGCTAGATTAGAGCTTTTTTTCATAACATACACATTGGTGAATACGCTTATTCTTAGTTTTGAATTGATCGATGTCCTCCCCTACATAATGTGCAAAAGCATTCACCAGGTGTAATTTTGGAATTCCACTATGAATTCGTTGATTCATCTCTGCACCTTCAAAGTAGATATGATAATAAGAATCAACAATCGTGAAATTCTGTTTCTCGTACCAATTCTTGACCCAAAGATCATCTCGTGTCCAAGCTTCAAAACGATTTAATCCAATTACTTTTGCTCTATCCACAGCAGAGTCTACTAGTTGGCGTCCGATGCCTTGTCGAGAAAAGTCAGGATGGACTGCAATGTGCCAAATCATCCCACCTAGTCCTTTTCCTCTGGAGCAAACTGATCGTTCCACTCTTTCATATTCGATATCAATGAGTCCAACGACCTGGCCATCAATTTCTGCGATAAGTTCAATTGCAGGATTTTCATAATGTTCTTTTTGATTTAAAACATTATCAAAATAAGCCGTTTCTAAAAACGCAAGTGTTCGGCATCTTACCCACCCCATCTCATCACTGGGATCATAATCTCTAATAAGCATTGGCTTTCCTCCTGATCTTAGGGTCCATATAGCTTTGGGGACGATTAAATACTAACCCTGAATTTTTTAATCGGATATAAGATTTATGTTGCTTTAATTGCTTAACATCATCTTCTATTAGCTACACTTTAATATAAATAAAAGACTCCTATCATCTGGCACAAGAAAAACTGGAGCTCTCTTAAAGGTTATTGAACAGTGGTTTTTGGTGACGATAATTCAATTAGCTTGAGGCGAAACATACTTTATATTATTTATGCAAAATGATATCTCAAAATATCCCCTAACTATTATAGATATGATTTTCTAGTTCTTGTCAGCTAACTAGTTCTCCTGATTGCAGCTTCCTTTAGAGATACTCTTTCTTTAACCAGTCATCCCCCTTCCTTTACAAAATAAAATTACTATTTAGTCAAACATAAGCGTTATATTGCACCCATCCTATTAAAAACCGAAGTCACGGTTTTGAAAGCATCTTCTTTTTCTGACGAAATACAAGTGATAGTATTATTTTTCTATTATCTCTCCATATTAATTTTGAGAATCATTAAAATGAACTTTTTGTCCCTTTGTTTTCAAACCAGTCCAATGCCTGTTGTTCCATTTCCTTTATGAAAGGCTTTTTCGCTTTACTGTATAAAGATGTCTCGTCATATCGTTCAGCCAACTTTTCTTTGAAACCTGAATATCTTTCAACTTCATCGGGATGAGTCCTTAAATAATCACGGAATACCAGATGGCGTCTAATTTGAGGATGATTATGCTGATAAACATGAACATGATGGGTTCTGTTGTCTCCCCCTTTTCGAAACAACCGTCTGCCTGGTATCCCCCATTCACCAGCTACATCATAACCGTGTAACTGCAACTGACTATTGAATAGATCGATTTTTTCGATATCTTTGACGAGACACATCATATCAATAACAGGCTTTGCCTTCATGTCTGGAACAGCAGTACTCCCGAAATGTTCGAAATTCACGACTTCATCTTTAAAAATTCCTGCCAAAAATTCAGCTTCATCTTCGAACAGTTGAATCCATTTCTTATCGTACTCTGAAAGCCGAATTTTCAAATGATCTCGCCCTTCCTTAAACTCTGTTTTCATAGATAATCCGATTTCAAACCCTAACTGGGATCAATTCTTAATGAAATACTCTTATTCGGTAAGCTCTTTCCCACTTGCGATTGACTTATCGATTTCATAAATCTGAGTGCACAGATCTCCATAATACCCATTCAATCGAATGGCCTCCCTAACGCTTCCTATACAAAGCAGACTGCTAATCTAATGGGTCCTGCACTCATATTTAGTGAGATGGTTGAAAAAATAATAAGTGTAACTTTTAGATAGTCAGCTTGTAATAATTACTTAATTTTTATTGTTTAAAGTAATCTTCTCATCACTTTCCAGTGTAATTTCAAGAGGAAAAACAGCCGAAATCTTATCTGAAAATATCCACTTCCGCCCCGGTTGGACTAATAAAATAAAGACTCCAGATGTGGGATCTCCCATGAAATTAAGAGAAGTAGCACTTAAGGGTTCCTTTTCACGTTCTTTGATGCCCAGCTTCATCAACTGTTTTCCAACTTCTATGGCATCAGGAACTGTGAGGCTAATTTCGCTAATATTAAGAATACTGTCGGGGGAAAAAGGCTCGTCTCCTGTGTCAGTTTTAGAATGTCTTGCAATGAATTCTACAACGTTGCCTGAAGGGTCATTGAAATAAAGAGAGCGTGCAGATAAATGTGGGAAATCAGCTTCGTTATCTCCATCTTCTATATTTAAATCAACTTTTTCTTCAACCCATGACTTTGCTTCAAGGAATCGATTACCCTGTATATTAAAGGCGAAGTGGTAATATGGATTTACTTCTGCGTTTACGCTCGTAAACTCCAATTTACTTGAACCAACTGCGATACAAAACGTGTTTTCATTGTCTTCAACTAATTTTAAACCAAGTGTAACCGTGTAAAAGCGTTTCATTTCTTCTATGTTGCTAGCTTGCAATGTGACTTGTTTAATCTCCATCATTTCTCACCTGTACTTTCATATGAATCAACTAATTCATTGTTTACAATGTAAAAATTCCTTCTATTAAACAATCTCCACCCATCCATTCTTTTTGGGAATTGGCATCCGTCAGCAACATGTGAACGACTAAAAATCTTCTTTTAAGATTGAATAGAATCGCAAGTCTTGGTGCTTTCCTTTTACCACCATCGCTTTTCTCATAACTCCTTCAAATGACATCCCGCTTTTTTCCATAACGCGCATGGAGCCGATGTTCTCTTTGAAACACCTTGCTTCGATACGAATCAGATCCATGTTAGTAAATCCAAATTTAATGACTTCTTTTGTTGCTTCGGTTGCGATTCCTTGACCCCAATAGTCTTTGGAGAGGACATAACCTATTTCAGCCTTGTTATGCTCGGGTTTCCACCAAACAAAATCAATGGTACCAATGAATTTACCATTCTCTTTCAGTTCAATCCCCCATGGAGCGATTTGCTTATTTTGGTATCTATTCAGCACGTACAACACAAACTCTTTTGTAGCTGAGATTGTTTTATGGGTATTCCAAGTAACGTACCTAGATACTTCTTCATCTGAACCATAGTGATACATGTCATTCGTATCGTCTACTGTGACTTTCCGAAGAAGTAATCGATCAGTCTCCAGTGTAGGTAAGTCACCATATATTTGTTCGATTTCCATAGAGATTCCCCCTGGTTTTCATGTTCTACTTTTTACAATATAATTGGTGTGATAAGTAATATAAGCGACATCAGTATCAATGCCAGTGAAACCGCTTTCGGGAGTTTCACTTTACTTTCTCCTTTATACCATCCTGAAAATTGTAATTTGTTCCGATATAAAACAAAGATCAATAAAAAAACAGCGATTGCCCCCATCCACATGGAGTCATCGGCTACATTATTCACTATGTATAAATTTCTTACGATCATCCATCCTAATCCCCCTCCAATTAGAAGGATTATAAATACGCGGAGCAATTCCAATGTAGTCCTCATTTCGCACGCAACTCTCTTGATGATTAGATTTATGTCATTGCATTCAACCTACGACTTATTCCAAATCCCTTTACTTTTCCAAACTATATAAAAAAGTACCCCGTAACCGATAACAGCCGCTAAGCCCAGTGATTTGACGATCCATGAACCAAGCCCATAAAGTATTCCGCTAACCACATATGCACTTGATATAAGCAGTACAAATACTAATAACCCAGGTCGACTTTCGTTCATCTCTTCACCTGCATCTCAAATTGGATAGTTATTTAGGAGCCCGATTTCACTCGAATACACCGATAACACGAACGCAGTCAACCCTCGTCAGTTATGTGCACTCTTTAGTTTTTAAATTCGTCTTCTAATACCTTTTCGATTTCGTCATCACTGATGGGATTCTTTTCCGCATGTACTCCATACTTTGCTTTTAGTAACTTCCCAACCTCCGACTTGTCAATCCCATCCTTTACTGCGGAAAAAATTACAATATACAAGACATACAAACTTGCAAGGGATAAGAGAACCGTTCCCAATACCATGTATCCCGCCCCTATTCATCATTATTTCGTGTATAAATTTAAATAAAAATGCATACTGCTGT
Source organism: Sporosarcina gallistercoris (assembly GCF_050459885.1). Classification (GTDB taxonomy): domain Bacteria; phylum Bacillota; class Bacilli; order Bacillales_A; family Planococcaceae; genus Sporosarcina; species Sporosarcina gallistercoris_A. The sequence continues at coordinate 371,393 of NZ_JBCMNO010000005.1, forward strand.
GGTGATAATCTATGGATAGGATAGTTTAAGAAAGAACACGAAGCGGTTGAACGACTTCACAAACTTCACTTTCTTCCAGAAACTTAGTGACAATTGATGAATGGGAGCTGCCTACTAGAAATAATATACGCTCCTCCTCCGACTCAATTAGACGCGTGAGATTGCTGAACATAATTAAATTCCTTTTGTACCACCAGCTTAACCAGTTCATTCCGATATAGTTATCAAGATCACCGAGACGGGCTAAATTAACATACATTTTATGGAGAACATTGATAAAAACAGGATCATTCAGCTCTTTATAATAATCTACTATACTTTTACTTTCTGTTAATTCAGGAATAAAGAGGTCCTTAACTATTTCATTTAAAAGTTCTGGCTGATTTTCTCTGCCCCAACTTTCCACTTCACTGTAGTGCATTTCAGCATCACCCATCCAATCCGTTGGATAAATCTGATCATGCCCCATCTCAACACCTAAACGAAATGCTACTTGAAAAATTTCATTCATTTCCAGGTTATGTGAACCTGATTTATAGTGAGTATATTTTTCGTTAAAATAACCACTATCTTCCGGTACCATTTCAACCGCAATTTTCGTCGGTTGAAAACGTGCGATTTTTAATACTAATTCTTGAATTTCAGTTTGTCTTTTTTCAGAATGCAACTCCTCATACTCTGACATATGGAAAGTTCCCAGTATAAGAATTTTCGCCTTGTCATGTTTCATAGCAAATCCCCCTCGTGAACTAGAAGTTCTACTTGCTAAAACAAATTCCATTCAAACCATCTTCCGTGCCCATCCGTATCACCGATCGTATTTTTGAATTCTTTGCCGTTCAGAAAGTAATCCACATGGAGTTGGCGGTCCCACATGTTGTTGTATATATGGAAAACATCTCTTTTACTGCCGATCGCCGCTATCTTCTTTAGCAGTTCGTGTTTGGAATCAGTTGGAAGTTGGTTTGCCACATGAGTGTGGAAGATACAGATCAAAGAGTCTGTAGGCACTGCATCCACTACATCTGAAAGTAAGTGCACTCCATCACCTTCCATCAGGTCTACCGGGTTTTCTTTCAAACACTTTGCAGCCTGGTCGAATAACTCCAATCGTTCCTGATGTTCTGGCCAAATGAGAGACTTTAACCATGAATAATCATCTGGGTCCGAGAGGTCGCTTATATTGAGGTCCAGACCGATTCTGGATGCGATGGGCGGACTTTCAGAAAGCATTTTTGGAAAGTGGTCCCCTTTGACTTCCGAAGTAATGTGAACCCCAGCATTTTGACTACCGTACGTTCTCCCAGTTCCGTACGAGTAGCCATAGTGATCCCATAAAAGTTGAAAACCCGCACTGGTGCCTATTTCAATAAGTGACAAAGGCTGTTCTACTTTGTTGTAAATCCAAGAAAATATAGGGAAGAGATATCCGCATCGTCTCACTTCATTGGTTTGAACCAGCCTGCTCTTTAAGGTAGGAATGATCTCATCACGATACAGTTCACAAAAATCTTTGAAATGGCCAAAGGTCTCGTCGTCTATTCTCTTGGGTGGATGTGTCATACTTTGATAATAGTTTTTTAGCGGATGTTCTTTTTCTTTTAATAGAAGGTAATGAACAGCCCCGAATAATAAATTAGGCACTGGCTGACCTTTTGGAACCGCCAGGCACAAATCGAGCAGTCCAGCATCTTCAGCAACCTTTAAGGATAGAAATTCATAGAGTTCACTGGAGCCTTTACACTCCATGTTTGCGAAGTTCATAAAACTCATGGATAGATGAGAATCTTGCATATTTGCTCCTCCTCCAATGCATTATTTAAAAGTCTCCGAAATTCCTTACTTAAGTATCAAGCCATCGTTCAGTACAAGTCACTGTTTTTGCATCCGCATCCAGCTTGACTTTTTTCCCAATGGCCAATGGATGCATGGGATGAGTATGACATGTATCGAATTCCGCTAGAATCGGAAGTTGCAGGCCATCCAACTGCTCCAGCAATAGATCCAGTGGTCGTTTGCCTGTTCCTAAGTCATCATATAGTTCATGCTTGCCTAAAATGATGCCAGCGACGTTTTCAAAAATGCCATGCACTTTCAGCATGGCAAAGTTTTTCTCCACAACGGATGCGGTTTTCATACAGTCTTCGATCAGTAAAATATCCCCCTGTTTAATATCAGGAAAATACGGAGAGCCGATGAAACCGTACATCGTATTCAGATTCCCACCTACCAATCGGCCTTCTGCGCTGCCACGAAGACCTGTCACCCATTCGTTCGGATACAACTTTTTCTCAGTCGTCTTCTTCAACCAGTTGACCGGTTCATCTGACCAATAATCGGGCATCGGTACTTCGAAAGGAATGACACTTTCTTGCATGAAATACTGTTCAAAATAGTGGTATGTCACATCGACAAGTGGTTCAAATTCCCCGAACGATGGCACGACAGCTGGACCATAAAAGGTGGGGATACCTGTTTTAGCATAAAGTGCGAGGAGAATCGCCGTAGTGTCCGAGTAACCAACTATAAGTTTCGGATATTGTTTGAATGCTGCGTAGTCAATATAAGGCAACATACTATTGGAATTGGTTCCGCCAATTGTGGACATGATCATCGAGACATCAGGGTCTCTCAACAGCTCATTCAGTTCCTCGGCTCTCTCTTTTGGTGTGCCAGAGCGGTACTCCTCGGATTTCCCTGTCAAATTCCCCTCTTTCACAATGAAACCTTTTGTCTCTAAAAATGCTTTTGCCCGTTTATAGCGCGGTTCTGCATTCACCGTTGCGGGTGATGAAGGTGAAAAAATACCAATCGTATCCCCTTGTCTTAACCGCTTCATAGGGTATCCTCCTCACTTACAATTTGTTCAACTTATCTGCAATGGTTCTCAAAATTTCGTTTTTCTCTTTCTGTAATCGAATGAAAGTGATTATAAACCAAATGATGAATACAAGTGGCACGAGGTAAAAAAGTAGTGACAGAATGGGAAGTATTGAAAACATCATACTCGTTTCCATAAGAATGCCTCCTTCCTTGTTGGACGTTCATATACGTATGTAATGGAACCGATTTCCGAATGTTGACTCTATTATTCCGGATAATTATACCATATTTAAAGATAGCTTCCTATGAATTATGGAAAATTTTGAGTATCTGTTCTCAACCTTTCATGTAAATTACTCAACTCAGTACAATCTTGAAAAAGTTTTGTAACGTTTCATTTGTAATACCGTGTTTATGTGGAGTTCATGTTGAACGATTACACTAAGGTTAATCACTAACGGAGGTGTTCCCCATGCAAATGGCGTGGAAAGAAGTTAAAAAAAGCAAAATGAAATTCCTGATTCTCGGTTCGATCATCTTTTTGGTCAGCTTCCTGACTTTCATTATCTCTGGGCTTGCCAATGGGTTGTCTGAGGACAACGCGGCGCTCATTAAAAACGTACCAAACGGACAGTTCTATTTGAATGAAGATGCAAAACAAACGTATAACCTTTCCAAGATCGATGCCGATCAACAAGAGAAGTTGATCGCAGACTACGAAGGTGCAACTGCAATGTCTATCCAAATGGGCTTTGTCAACGATGCTGAAGACAAGCAGCATAGTGTCGCGTTTGTGACTTCCACTGACAGCGATCTGTTTCCGAATGTCAAAGACAATGAAGTCGTACTCGATGCTTCCTTGAAAGATGATGGAATCGAAGTCGGCGACATTCTGACAAACAACCAATTCAGCGGAGAGTTCAAAGTCGTCGGGTTCGCTGAAAAGCAAACGTATAGTCACGCGCCTGTCGCATTCATCAGCATGAAAAACTATCAGGAAATTTACCGTGTCATGGAAATGCAAACAGTTTTCATACCCGGATCGGATAGTCCTGATTCTATCAAGGGACTTGAATCATTCGATAACAAAGAATTCTTGAATACGATTCCAAGCTACGGCGCAGAACAAATGTCACTCAACATGATCATTTGGTTCCTCGTTGTGATCAGCGGTATGCTGTTTGCGATTTTCTTCTACATGATGAACGTCCAGAAAATCGGCTTGTATGGTATTTTGAAAGCAATCGGCGTGAAAACGAGCTCGCTGTTCAGCATGATGTGGTACCAGATGCTGCTCATTACGGTCGTTTCACTCGTATTATCTGTCGGACTCAGTCAGTTGTTCAGTATGGTAGCCCCTGCTGGGATGCCATTTAGCTTGCCGATTGAAACTACATTGCTTCTGTCCGTCGTATTCCTAGTCATAGGATTCATCGGTGCAACCATTTCCGGATTCCAAATCAAAAAAGTGGAGCCGTTACAGGCAATCCAACAAGGAGAGATGTAAGATGGCGATTTTCACAATTGATGATGTCGAAAAAACATTCAAAACCGGTGACGTCAGTGAAAAGATTTTAAAAGGCGTCGATCTGGACTTGAACGAAGGCGAAATCACGGCACTTGTCGGTCCATCCGGATCTGGCAAGTCGACTATTTTGACGATTGCCGCTGGACTGCAGAAAGCATCCGGCGGGCAAGTACTTTTCGAAGGTAAAGATATGACGCAGATGAACCAAGAAGAAATCCGTAAAATACGTTCGAGTGAATTCGGATTTGTATTCCAATCGTCTCACCTTGTCCCCTTTTTGACGGTTGAAGACCAATTGCTCCTCATGCTGGATGTAGCGGAAACGAAGTTGAACAAAAAGCAGCAAAGGCAAGAAGTTGCTAAAGTACTGAATCTCGTAGGCATGGCACATCGGAAAGAAGCCTATCCTTCTTCCCTTTCTGGTGGCGAAAAACAACGTGTCGCCATAGCGCGTGCGATCATCCATAAACCGAAAATGCTATTTGCGGACGAACCGACTGCGAGTCTCGACTCCAAACGTTCCAAAGAGGTGATGGAAATCATCCGGAATTTAACGAAGACACTTAAGATCACTACACTTATGGTTACGCACGATGAAGAAATGCTTCCTTATGCAGACCGTATTGTAACGATGAAAGATGGCTTGATTGCCTAATTAAGTAGACCCCTTGTCCGAGCGTTCAGGACGAGGGGTTTTTGGGTACAATAGAAGTGAGAGCATGAATCCAGCTAATTCATACTGCATTCGACATGGATTTTGCAGTATAGCTCCATTATTCAAACGAGTAGGAGGCAGAACAATGCGCAATATTTTCACGATTTTCAAGCGGGATGTGCGCAACATCTCCAAGAACTGGGTTGCTGCCGTGCTCATCGGCGGCTTGATATTCTTGCCTTCTTTGTATGCATGGCTCAATATTTATGCTTCATCAGATCCTTATGGCAGAACCGATAAATTGCCCGTTGCAATTGTCAATGAAGACAAGGGAGCAGAGGTACAGGAGAAGCATATTGACACAGGTGCGGAAATTGTATCCACGCTCAAGAAGAACCCATCCATGGAATGGCATTTTGTATCTAAAAAAGAAGCGATGGATGGAGTGGAGTATGGCGATTATTTCGCCGTCATGGTGTTACCGGATAACTTATCAGAACAACTGGCATCTGTGGTCTCCGGCAATCCTCAAAAAGCAGAGATCGATTACTTTGTGAACGAAAAGCTAAACTCCATCGCACCGAAAATCACTGAAAAAGGTGCAACCGTGATTGTCGACAAAGTGAGCAGCCAATTCATTTCCACTGTGAATGGTGTCATCTTCGACATGCTCAACAAACTGGGACTCGAATTGGAACAAGATTTACCGGACGTTCAAAAATTCGAGAACTATGTGTTTGAAGCCGAGAAAAGTCTTCCGGAAATCTACGATCTTCTGAATCGGGGCTTAGCCGACGCGACAGATGCCCAAACGGTCATTCACGAAGCGCAAGGCAAATTACCGGAAGCAAAACAGGTCACAGATGACGGACTCGGTCAGATCAACCGAACGGTCAGCTATTTGAACGATGCTGAACAGAGGTTAAATGAAATGTCTCCGAAAATCAAAGCGGATCTGCAGAAAGTCAGTGGGATTTCTAACGAAGCAAACGATTTTTTGAAACAATTGCAAGGCGTTCAGTTGGATTTTACGGAGCTCGACAATGCAAAAAAATCTTTGGACGAGCGCATGTCCACTAGTATTGAACGGATCGATGGCGTCAAGCAGGACCTTATTCGCTTACAGGAATTAGTCCAGCAGAATCCTGCACCGAATGAAACCCCTTCACCAGGTGGTGACGATGAACCAGATGGCGAAGTACGGCCGTCTCCTTCCCTCCCATCCCTCAACGATTCAGGCAAATTGGATGATGCAATCACCAAAGCAGACGATCTGAAGAAGTTGTTACAAGAAGCACAGACGAATGCACGAACTGTCAATACTGTTGTAGAGGGTAAAGCGGAAGAATTGGATCAGGCAGTTGATGAGTTACAAAAAATTGCTGGAAATACTTCTGTTGAATTAGATCGTTTCATGAAAGAATATGTGAATACGATTGAGCCTACAGTGAAGAAAGAAATTGCCTCTGCAAAAGGGTTACTTGGACAAGCCAGAGGTCTGCTGATGGAGATACAATCCACCCTTCCGAAAGTGCAAACGATTCTTGGCAACTCGGACAGGGAATTAGCGGAGGGGAAAGAGACCATTCAAAAAGCTGTAACCGAGTTTCCATACGTCTCCGAGAAGGTGAATCAGTTAGCGGAGAAAATTCGCAGTATTCAAGGCGAAACGGACATTAACCATATCATTCAATTGTTGAAAAATGATCCGAATGCGGAAAAGACGTTTTTTGAAGAACCTATCCAATTGAAAGAAAACCGATTGTACTCCATTGAAAATTACGGAACAGGAATGACACCGTTCTATACAGTCCTTTCCCTGTGGGTCGGCTGTCTCCTTCTTATTTCCTTACTTTCGACAGATGTGCATGGACAGGAATTCACGACACGACAAGTCTATTTCGGTCGACTCCTGACATTTGGATTCATCGGGTTGTTGCAAACGCTCATCGTAGTTTCGGGAGACCTATTGCTGCTCGATGTTCATATCCGTGAACCGGTTTGGTTTGTTGTCTTCGGAGTGGTCATTAGCGTAGTGTTCATGTCGATTGTCTACACGCTCGTTTCTGTATTCGGGGATGTTGGAAAGGCGATGGCGATTGTCATGCTCGTCTTGCAAATTGCAGGGTCTGGCGGAACGTATCCGGTAGTCTTGCTGCCTGATTTCTTCGGTGCGATCAATCCGTTCCTGCCGTTTACGTATGCAATTGACGTGATGCGTGAAGCAGTTGGCGGTATTGTTTGGGCACGAGTTGCAAAAGACTTGTCAGTCCTGACTTGCTGTTTGCTTGCATCCATCCTGTTCGGCGCACTACTCAAGGAGCGAATCAATAAAGGTACTAACCAGCTTTTGAAAAAATCGAAAGAAGCAGGGATCTTCCATTAATACAAAAAGGCACTTCAGTCCTGTCGTTTTGACAGCTGAAGTGCCTTTTTGTCTGAACACAGTCTACTTTTCAAGTTTGAAGAAGATGCCTAACACTGCACCGAAGATGGCATGGCCAACCAACCAGTATAGGAGCGATAGACCATCCGTAAGCTCAGGGGTGCGATCGGATAATGCGGTAGTTGGAAATAGAGCGATTCCTATCATGACGCTTCCTATTGTACAAATTGTAAGTGCTCTTTTTTTCCAAGTTGGTCTCAGACGATACATCACATAAAACGCAATTGCAACGGCAACCGAAACCACGAGGTGAAACACCACTTCCACCCATTCTGGAAATGCAATATCCCCTACTACAGGTATGTAATCGACATTGAGCAAGAACGTATATACGTTCTCACCTGTTGAGGACTCAATCCATTTAAACAGAAACGTCAGAATGAGTCCTCCAATCAGTCCATATCCTGCAGCCCGAACTATATCTTTCATGCAAGTTCTCACTTCTTTCCTTTTATTTGCGCATACGCATCCAGTGCACGAGACCGAGCAGCTGAATGGTCAACGATTGGCACTGGATATGTGTCACCAAGAACAACCCCAGCATCGGTAAGGACATCTTCAGATGCCCTATACGGTTCATGGAGTGCTGCATCTGGAAGGGCAGCTAATTCAGGTACCCACTTTCGAATATAGGTACCCTTTTCATCGAATTTCCTACTCTGTGTCGTCGGATTGAATATCCTGAAATATGGAGCCGCATCAAATCCGGAGCCTGCTACCCACTGCCAGCCTAGTGTATTATTTGCGACATCATAGTCGACGAGTGTTTCGCGGAACCACTCAGCCCCTATTCGCCAATCAATAAGCAGGTGTTTGATGAGGAAGGACGCAACCACCATCCGAACGCGATTATGAATCGTTCCCGTTTCCCATAATTCTCGCATACCCGCGTCGACAAGAGGGTAGCCTGTTTTGCCCTTTTTCCACGCAGTGAGCTCGTCCGGATCATTAAGCCAAGGGAAATGGAGAAACTCCTGGCGCAAAGGTCGCTTTGTAATATCAGGAAAATGGAACAGTTGGTAGTAGGAGAACTCACGCCACGCAAGCTGTCTAAGAAAAGGCTCTGGTTGAGGGGCTATTCCTTCTTCTTGTGCACGTCTTACGGCATGCCAAAGAGCTCGGATGCTCATATTGCCGGATGCTAAAAACCCGGAAAGTCTGGAGGTCCCGTTGAGTGCAGGGAAATCGCGTTTCGTGTCATATCTATTGAGTCCCATATCTCGAAACTGCGCCCATTGTTCAAAAGAAGCAGTTTCGCCAGGTGTCCATGCTTCCTCTAGGGAAGCGTCCCAGTCAATTGAAGCTCGTAATCCGGAATGTTCCAACGGTATCGATTCAGGACAATCGTCAATCCAACTAGTCAACGAAGTGGGTGCAGCCAGTGGCCAAGGAATCGTTTGTTGCTGCAGAGATTTCCAAAAAGCACCAAATACTTTGTATGGCTCACCAGCTCCTGTTTTTAAACAGGAGGGATCTAACAGCATATTCGGTGCACATCGACGGACGTTCACTTTAGCTAAAGAATTCAATGCCAAAAGGGCTATTTCTTCTCTTCGTGAATCAGGATCCACTTGTCCATTAAAGAAAATAGCATCAGCGTGTGTTTTTTCTGTAAGGGCAGCCAAGGCTTTTGACGGAGGACCTTTTAAGATTGTCAGCGTGCTGCCCAACTTTACGAGCTGTTGGTGAAGACGATTAAGTGACTCATATAACCACCAATCTGCAGCTGTTGGGGATGTATGCTCCGGGAGTATGAAAACGGGCAGCACTTCACCGCATTCAGATGCTTCTTTCAGTGCGGGATGGTCATGGAGGCGTAAATCATTTCTGAACCAGACAATTGTTTTCAAAAAACCCCTCCTAAAAAAGGACCGCACAAAATGGCGGTCCTAGAATTACTCTTATTATAGCGGTGATGGAGCAGGTTTTCCAAAAAAGTAACCTTGGAACAACTGGTAGCCCTTCTCCTTCAACCAGTTAAAATCCTCTTCTTGTTCGATTCCTTCGGCAAGAGGAACTGAACCACTTTCTTTAGCTTTCGTCAAAAACATCTCTGCCTTTTCCTGCTTCACCAAATCCCCTGCCACACCATCTACAAATGACCGATCCAATTTCATATAATGAGGACGTAAATCGGCTAATAATTCCACAGTACTGTAGCCTTCTCCTACGTCATCCAGTGCATAATGGAATCCTTTATCGCGATAATACCTCAATATTGATTTTAGATGCTCGACATCATCGACTTGATCTGTTTCAACTACCTCGAAAACAAGTTGGTACGGATCAATGTTGAACTGCTTCGCAACCGCCACGGTCGATTGTAAACAAAATTCAGGCGAGTAAATCGAGGTTGGTACAAAGTTGATGAATGCCTTTTGATTTATAAGTGGCGCTGCATGCCGTACAGCAGTAACTCGGCATAGCCGATCGAGAGCATAAAGTCTTCCCCGCGCTCTGGCAGCAGTAAATGCTTCATCGGGATAAATCATGCGTCCTTCAGGAGAATGGAAACGAGCCAATAGCTCATAACCGTATACGGAGCATTCAGTATCTACGATCGGCTGATAGTAGGAAATGACACGTTCTTGTTGAATTAGATCATCTATCCATTCAGAGGTAAAGACTTCATCCACTTCTGAGAAGGACCTCCAAGGTGTTTCTCCAGAAATCCTGAAGAACAACTTCTTTTCGTCCAGATAATCATGGGCAAAGTCGGTTAAATCACGTAACCCAGCTTCAGTCACTGTGAATATTGAGCTATCTTCACCAGTGAAAGTCCGTAGAACATGCAGACGTTCCATATGATGTCGTAGCATGTCAAATTGCATGAAGTCTTCAACCTTCACTTCTATTTGTAAATCAGTAACTATACATGCTGTTCTGCAAGACATTTCAAACCCTCCGTCCTATTCCGTATTTCAAATATCTACAATTTAGTATCCATTGTAATCGATTACTCCTAGTTATTGCAAGCATCAAACTACGAAATGCCTATAGTAAATATAAAATAACAGCATGCCCCAAGGTACTAAAAAGGGCATGCTGTTCCACAATTTCCTATGACGAATTACGTAGGGAGACTTGTTTCCTGTGTATCCGTATTCTTACGTACAGGTCGTTCAGTTTGAACATCCATCGTAGTGTCCACTTCTGACTCAATAGTCTTGCCGAGCATATAATATTCCGTTTCTTCTTGCGTTAGACTGTTATAGCGTTTTTGGATGACACTATAGAATATACCTCCAAGAATCGCCCAACAGATGAGCAGAACATAAGAAGGCGTTGTAAGAGAAGCTGGTGACATGGGAATGAGAAGTAATAGTAAGAATACGACACTTGCAATCATTCCAATTAAAGCAAGCGCCTTTTTAACTGGAGCAATTTCACGATTGGCTTCTTCCGCTCCCCAGGCTAATACCTTATAAGCAGCTATACATGTGAATAGATACGCTACGGATACTCCAGTAGAAGACATGTCCACAATCCAAGAAAGAGCTTGACGGCCGAACCAAGGAGTAGGAAGGGTAATGAGCGTGACAAACCAAATGCCCCAAACCGGAGTTTGGTTCTTTTTAGAAATCGTTCTGAACATATCAGGTAATGCACGAGCGCGGGCCATTGAGAATAATAAGCGGCTCGACGACATGTAGAATCCGTTCAGACCTGTGAAAATTCCCATCATGATGGCGACTGCCATTACAATCAATCCGCCAAAACCGAGTGCTGAATTGACAACCTCACCCGTTAACCACAGACTGCCGTCACCTACATTCGAACCTGTTGGGAAAGTCCAAGCTGTAAGGCCTATCATCACTGCATAAATAAGAAATGATGTGAACAAAGAGGCTACGATTAGCATCGTGGCTTTCCGTGGTGAAAAATTGAATTCTTCAGCTGCCTGCGGAACATTGTCGAATCCTACATAGGCCCATGGAGCAATTGCCAAAATGACAAGAATCGATGTCAGTATGGATTGATTTCCGCTGAAGAGAGGTTTCATATTCTCAAGAGGAGACTCTGTAACTCCAAATGTAAAGGCGCCGAGCAGTACGACACCAACCACTAACAGAACGCTAAAGTAAAATTGGATACGTCCAGAAATGCTCGTTCCAGTAGAATTGATCAATGCGAACAACAGGATGATGATCGATGAGATAATGACCTCCGGCAAATAGACCTCCCATCCTGCCACACTATATAAGTAGATTTGCTTCATGAAGCCGGGTGCTAAAAACTTTAATAGTAATGAAAATGCAGAAGCATTTAATGCGACAATCGATATATATCCAAGTGATAAAAACCAGCCGCAAATAAATGCCCAGATTTTACCCGCTCCGATAAAGGCATATGTAAACCCGCCTCCGGATACTGGGAATTTCTTGATCATAACGCCGTAGCTTGATGCGATAACCATCATGACAAGCGCTCCGATTAGCAAACCGATCATGGCGCCTAATGGACCTGATTGTCCGATCCAATCTCCTGGAAGGATAAAGGCTCCCCATCCGACAGATGATCCTAGCGCGATTGCGAAGACCCATGATGGTTTAAGCGTTTTCGTTAACTTTCTGCGCTTCTGGTGCGCATCCGTTTGCTCCATATGTAAGTTCCCCCTATACTAATCTTTCTTACGAATTATTCCCTTCCCGCCAGAACTAAAACCTTTAACTCTTTAAAAAAATAAATTAGAAAACTCTACATCTATAAGCTCGTTTTGATAATTGTTTCCTGAAGACCAATAGGTTTCAGAAAGAGTTGTACGGGTATTCTGAGATTAGCAACGAAATCTAATAATATAATTTCCAGGAGGCGGTTCAACATGGTGAAACGACAAGTTGTAGGCTACTATAATAGTGAAAATGATGCGATTCTTGCAATTGAAGATTTGAAGCGGCAAGGCTATTCATCAGACGAAATCTCAGTGATTAGTAAAGAACGCGAACAGATCGATACAGTAGTTGAAGAAACTGGAACGCATGCGACTGATGGAGCAGCTACCGGGGCAGCTACGGGTGGTGTCTTAGGCGGTCTTGGAGGTGTGCTAGCAGGTATCGGAGCACTTGCGATTCCAGGTATTGGGCCGATCATTGCTGCAGGACCGATTGTTGCTGGGATCACGGGTGCCGCTGCAGGTGCTGGTGTGGGCGGATTAGCAGGGGCGCTCATCGGTATGGGCATTCCCGAAGAGGAAGCCCGCCAATACAATTCACATTTCAACGAAGGAAAGATTTTAGTTCTCGTTGATGGGGATTACCCGCGGCGTAGTGGACGAGATCTAGATGAGTACAACCGCACCCTTTTATAATCGTGTGCACTCCCCCTTTTCCTAAAAGACGGAAAAGGGGGTTTTTGTATAGGCATCGAAAAACAGCGCGAGGCGTGGTATACTAAAGCAATGGCATGGAAAGAACGGAGGCGGAATGGAATATGCAATATAACCAGCAAAAGATGGCCCAGCTTGTAAAGAAGGAGCCTGAACTATCAACCCGGTTGAATCAGATAATGAAAGAACATGAATTGGAGCGCGCTTTCGCGTTAAAAGCACTGTATCATGCGGAAGTGAAAGATAGCGGTCGGTTTATGAAACCATATCAGGAGTTGTAAGACAAAAAAAGCACGGACGCCCCTTTCAAATGGGGTGTCCGTGCTTTTTTTGGATAAACCTGAGTTTAGACGGTGTTGATGAGTACAAAGATATACTCCTAAAGCTGTTTTTCGTTACAGCTCTCACTACAAGCAACGAGATTATTCATCAGTATCAGATCTTAATAATAAGGAGATATTAAGAGATAGACCAAAACGCCAGTGAAGCTGACATAAAGCCAAATGGGCATTGTGAAACGGACGATTTTCCGATGACGCTCGACTTCGCCGTTCCATGCTCGCGCCACGCTTGTTAACGCAAGTGGCACGATTGCTGCCGCTAAAAGGATGTGCGTAATGAGGATGAAATAGTAGAATCCAGCTAAGAAACCGCCACCGCCGAAAGCTGTCGATTCTGCTAAGAAGTGATACATTACATATGTGATCAGGAAGAAGAATGTTGTCACAAATGCAGCGTAAATGAACCGCTTATGTACCGTGATGTTGCGTTTTTTAATGGCGATCAATGCTCCAACCAGAAACAGGAACGTGAAGGTGTTGAAAATCGCATTGAGCATGGGGAGAATCGTAATATCAAATGCATCAAAGTTTTCAACTCCAGGAATTCCAGAAAGAATTCCGATCGCACCGATTAGAATGACCGAGACAATGATGATGAACGGCTTGTAATTCCGCTTTTTTATAGGCGTTTCAATTGTAGAAGACGCGTTTTTCAACGTTACCACTCCATTGCTAGCAAATTGTCGTACCTCTCCAGTTTACCATACGAGGAAAAGTCGAGCCACTTCGCTTTAGCCTAAAGTTCTCGCTAAAAACGCTTTTGTGCGCTCATGTGTCGGATTTGTTAACATCTCGACAGGTATGCCTTCTTCGACAATTTGCCCATCTGCCATGAACAACGCTTTTGTAGCGACATCTTTCGCAAACGACATTTCGTGCGTCACGACAATCATCGTCATGTTCTCTTCTGCTAATTTCTTCATTACTTCAAGCACTTCCCCTGTCAATTCCGGATCGAGTGCAGAGGTTGGTTCATCGAACAAAAGTATTTCAGGTTCCATCATCAATGCACGTGCAATTGCAACGCGCTGCTTCTGACCACCCGATAAATTAGCGGGATATGCGTCGATTTTATCTGCAAGACCGACTTTCGCCAACAATTCAGCAATCCGTCCCGCGAGTTTCTCTTTTGGCTCTCCCTTAACTAGTTTCGGAGCAAGTGCCAAGTTCTGTTTCACGGTTAAGTGCGGGAATAAGTTAAAGTGCTGAAAGACCATCCCGATCCGCCGCCCGATTTTACGGATTTCTGGAGTGCTCGCATACACCCCGTCTGCCACCAATGCATCCCCATCGATTCTGATGGTACCCCCTTCAATTTCTTCAAGGTGTGCGAGGCTTCTAAGCATCGTACTTTTACCTGACCCTGAAGGGCCTATGACCGCTACCACTTCGTTCTTCTCCACCTGGAATGTAATCTGTTTCAGGACTTCAATATCCCCGAATGATTTTTTCATATCGATTACGTCAATCAATGCCATTGTTATTCACCTTCCTCATACATAATGGAATCGTCGTTCCAACCACTTGAATACGAGTGTCAACACCGCTGTAATCAGCAAATAGATGACACCTGCCATAACAAACGGGACAATTGTAAAGTCCCGGTTGACTGCCGTCTGTGCAAAGTGCAGCAATTCCGGAACAGCAACTGCATACAACAACGCTGTATCTTTCACGAGTGTCACCGATTCGTTTGCAAGAGCCGGGAGCGCAATGCGAATCATCTGTGGTATAACAATCCGTGTTGTTGTCTGCCATTTGTTCAATCCAAGTACTTGTGCTGCTTCATATTGCCCTTTATCAATCGATAACAATCCACCTCGGAAGATTTCTGCAAAGTATGCTGCGTAGTTCAGGATGAAAGCAAGCGCTGCGGCTGCAAAGCGATCCATAACCAGGAACTCTCCGATAACCGGGATGAGTGGCAAACCGAATACAAAGAACAATAATTGCAGCAAGAGCGGCGTACCGCGCATGAGATAGATATACGTATTCGCTAACCACGACAGCGGTTTGAAATGGCTATTGACCGCGAGTGTCAGCAAGAATCCGAGCGGGATCGAAGCAACGATGGCAATCACAAATAGTAGAATCGTTGCTTTGGCCCCTTCGAGCATTGGTGCTAAAATCGATAACAAATAATCTGGTGACATGAGTATCCCTCCAACCTAACTAGAAACCGTGACTTACTTCAATACTTTGTTTTCTCCAAACCACGTTTCGGAAATTTGTGCAGCTGTTCCATCTTCATTCATCGTATCCAATGCATCTTGCAGTTTTTTCAGTAGATCCTCATTCCCCTTTTTTACACCGACACCGTATTCCTCAGGAGCAAGTGTTTCATCGAGTACTTTAAATGTCCCTTCTTCTTTAGACATGTAGTAGTCGATGACGACTTCATCGATAATGACCGCTTCTACACGTTTACTCTTCAAGTCAGAAAGTGCTAATACGTTATCCGCGAATTCGGTTTTGTTTTTCACTTTATCTGCAATCGGATTCGCCTCGAGTGCATCAGCTGCTGAAGACAACGCTTGCAGACCCACTATTTTCCCTTCTAGATCTCCCAGTGACGCGATGTCAGAGTCCTTTAGGACAGCCACTACTTGAGCATTACTTAGGTAAGGTTTTGTAAAGAGCACTTTCTTCTTGCGATCGTCTGTAATCGTATACCCGTTCCAGATCAAATCGATGCGTCCGCTCGCCAATTCCGTTTCTTTCGCTTTCCAATCGATCGGCTGGAATTTCGCTTTCATGCCCATGTGTTTTGCAGCTGCTTTCGCATAGTCGATGTCAAATCCAGTAAGTTCATTCGCTTCATCACGGAATCCCATCGGTGCGAATTTATCATCGACTCCGATGACCAATTCTTTTTCGCCGTCTGCCGCCTCTTTGGAATTCCCGCAACCTGCTAATAGTGCAATGACCCCGAGACCAGCTAACGCAACCTTCATCTTTTTCATCTTCATATTGTTTTCCTCCACTTCATCGCTTTAGTCTGTTAAAGTAATAATAGAATATCATAGTTTTTCGAATAAGCAAAGCGTTTGCTATGAAAAAAACCAATTCTTTTTTTGAAACCGTTTCAAATGGAATGCGTATATACTAAAAGAAATAGAAAGGTGGTTCTAACGTGGATCCATATGGTGATTCTTTCTTTAACGTATTCCCTATTATTTTTGGAGCCTTCTTTTGCATCGTGATCGGAATCATACTCTTCGTCATTATTAAAGGAGCCGCGGAATGGGGTAAAAACAACAATTCCCCTAAAATCACGGTTACAGCTCATGTGAAAACAAAACGAACGGAAACGTCTGGCGGAGCTGGGGATATGTCAGCAAGCACTTCCTATTATGTAACGTTTGAATATGAAAGCGGCGACCGTCAGGAGTTCAATGTGAATGGCAGACAATATGGGATGCTCGCTGACGGGGATATTGGAAAGCTCAGTTTTCAAGGGACGCGATTTCTCGGATTTGAAAGGGTTAATGTTTAAAAAAACGGTTCTCCATCTCACTGGAGAACCGTTTTTGACTTTCATTGAAGAACTGGTTGCTTTTTACGTGCGATCAGCAAGTAAAGGATAAGTGCGACTACGATCAGTACTGAAAGAATCATATATAGATCACGATATCCGTAAGCCGTTGCTATATTCCCTAAAAAGTACGGACCGAATCCGAATCCGAAGTCCAGGAAGATGTAGAATGTAGATGTTGCGATACCGATACGTTTAATGGGAACACCAATGAGTGCGATGGCTTGCGCACAGGATTGGAAGTTCCCGAATCCAAGTCCGATAATTGCACCTGCAACTAGTAGGACGAATCCAGTATGTGTCTGGCTAAGAAGTAATAAACCACATGCAAACAATATTAATGAAGGAACAACGACAAATGTGCCGCCTTTACGATCTAATAACTTCCCTGAGAACGGGCGGGAAATCAAGATAGCTACGGCATAGATCAGAAAGAAGAAACTCGCTGCATCGACAAGGTTCGCTTCCTTTGCATAAAACGACAAGAAGGATAAGACGCCTGAATAACCGATACCTGCAAGCAAGGTAATCACAGCAATCGGGATTGCGGATTTTTCGATGTAATTCGCAAATCCCTTGGGGGCACCCTTGGGTTCGACAATTTCTTGCGGCGCTTCCTCTGGACGTTTTTCGACAAAGAAGAACATGGCAAGACCGATGACTCCAAGTGCTAAACTAAATACGAAAATCCATTTGAATTCGACATGCTGACTCAAGTAAATACCGAAAAACGGCCCGATTGCCGTCGCAAGAACAGTACTTAAACTGAAGTATCCAATTCCTTCACCACGACGAGAAGGCGGTATGATTTGAGCTACCATCGTTCCGGTTGCTGTGGAAGCCACGCCAAGTCCGATTCCGTGTATGAAACGCACGAGAAGAAGAACTGGTAATGAGTGTGCAGTGAAATAGAGTGCGATTGCTAAAACTGAAATCACCATACCGATCAGTAAGATACGTCGGCTTCCCATACTCTCAATAACGCGACCTGTTGCGATTCGAGCAGATAGTGTCCCGATGATGAAGATCCCGGAAACAAGACCTGCCATACTTGCAGATGCTCCATATTCTTCAACAGCAAATGGTGCAATTGTTACGATAAGCATATACATGACAATCATGATAAAAAAGTTGATGATTGAAATGAAAATAAAGTCCTTTGTCCATAAGTTTTGTTTGTCTTCCATATAGGGATCCTCTCCATTACTTGTTAAGATTTTCGTACGCCTGGTCGAGTAGCTGTTTTGCAGCCGATATGTCATTCTCAGGAATACCTGATAAAATCCGTTCATAAAACGGAAGCAGCTCCGCCTGTATCTTTGAAGTGATCCGTTCCCCTTCCTCCGAAAGCTTAAGCAACTTTTCACGCTTATCTTGCCCTTGTGTGACATCTAGATAACCGATTTCATGAAGTCGCTTCACCACTTTCGTAACAGACGGTTTTTCAATCATTTGTTCGTCCGCAATTTCAGCTGAAGTCATTTCTCCTTCTCTCGAAAGCAAACTGAGAATAGTCCATTGTGCATTGTACAAGTCATAATGCAGCAGCAATTTATTGAGTTGATTCACCAAAGGACGATACAACTTGACATAACTTCTGATAAATTGATGTTCCAAATGCATAGCCTCGCCTCACTTCATAAATAAAATGATTAGTTAGCCTACCTAACTATTTAAAGTATACGCTTAAAATTTCCGATTGTAAACGATGACGTTCCGGAGGAGTACTATGAAATTTCCACATGAAAAATCGACTCCCTGTACATCAGGAAGTCGATTTTTCATGTGGATTTCTAGCTTAGTATGCAGACCAGCCGTTATCTGCTTGCATGATAACACCATTCACATAAGAAGATTCATCTGATGCTAGGAACAACGCAATATTTGCGATTTCTTCTTTCGTACCTGGGCGACTCAACTGGCTGACGCCTTTCATCGCTTGTTCCATACCATGCTTGTCCGGTTGTACTAAGTTGTTCGTAATATTTGTTGGTACTTGTGCCGGTGCAATCGCATTACAACGAATGTTCAAATGTGCATAATGAGAAGCTACGTTTTTTGTCATCCCTGCAACTGCGTGCTTAGAAGCTGTGTAAGCGAGACCGCCCCGTCCACCTGTCACGGCAGAAATGGATGCCATATTGACAATGACACCTGATTTCTTTTGCTCGAAAATCGAAAGTGCTTTGCGTGTCGCTCGCATGACCCCTGTAGTATTGATCGCCAATACTTTATCCCAAACATCGTCTGTCATCGTTCCAGCTGAGTACATGTTGTCCATAATCCCTGCGTTGTTCACTAGGATATCAAGGGTGCCAAACGTTTCGACAGCAGTATCGATCATGCGCTGTACATCTTCTTCAGCAGTGACATTTGTTTTTACGGCAATCGCTTCTCCCGCGGCAGCTTTAATCGTCTGAACAGTTTCTTCTGCCCCGTCCATATTCATATCCGCGATGACGATTTTTGCACCTTCACGTGCATAGAGTTCTGCAATTTCACGACCGAGACCTGAACCCGCTCCGGTAACCACTGCTACTTTGTTTGCCAATCGTTTCAACTGAACCGCCTCCATTAATTATGTTCATCCCATCCATTCTCAGTATACGCTTTAATGCTTAACTATTAAAATAATTGAATTTATAAGAGAATCCAATGGATTAGTTGCTGATATGGAAATTTTGCCGTATACTGATAAAGTTAATTCCTAAAAGGTCTCAGTAGCTCAGGGGATAGAGCAACAGCCTCCTAAGCTGTGGGTCGCAGGTTCGATTCCTGCCTGGGACGTATTGAAACCCTTGTAAACTCAATGTTTATGAGGGTTTTTTGTTTTTCTGAAATCGGGAAATTAGTAATTGGGATTGGATTGAGCTCGGATTTATTACTTACTCGTTTATGAACATAAAAAGAGGAGGCATCTGCGCACTCTTCTTTTTATTCTTCTGCTTCAGTTGCAAATCCATGTTCTTTCAAAACGATAAAAGCATACGTTTTATATTTTTTTTTCAAAATCACCATCTTCCCAACCTTCACGAACTAAACTAGCTCTAACTGCTCCCATTACTTTCTTCATTGCGTTGATATTTAGTTCGTAATCCTCGTCACATGTATGCTTTTAATCAAGTGTTAGGTGCCTGTGCAAGAAACCTAATACTGTTTTTCACATTGCTAAACAATTTTTCTCATACAAAATTATTTCTTCTTGGAAGACTGTTATCCTTCTCACCTCATCTTTTGCTTTTAACATATAAATAGATTAGATATGTTTGGAGGGAAAAGTATGATTACGATTAGTCTGTGCATGATTGTTAAAGATGAGGAAGAAGTGATTGGCCGATGCTTAGATTCAGTCAAAGATCTTGTAGATGAAATCAATATCATTGATACAGGTTCAACCGATCGGACGAAGAAAATTGTCAGGACCTTCACAGAACGAGTTTTCGATTTTTCGTGGACGGATCATTTCGGGGAAGCGAGGAACTACTCATTTCAACAGGCCACTAAAGAGTATGTGCTTTGGTTGGATGCTGATGATATATTCATGCCAGAAGACCGAGAAAAGTTCAAAGCTTTAAAACAGCAGCTAACTTCGGATTATGATGCCATTACAATGGACTATAATCTTAGCTTTGATGAGGAGGGCCAAGTTGCTTCTTCTTTGAAACGGCATCGGCTCGTAAAAAAAGAAAATAATTTTGTATGGATCGGCGCAGTTCACGAATATTTGGCAGTGTCCGGAAACATTTTTGATAGCGAAGTAGCAGTCACTCATCTTCCACTAAACCATGATTGCAATAGAAATTTGCGCATCTACGAAAATCAACTAGCATCAGGTGAGATTTTGTCGAACCGCGATATTTTTTATTATGCAAATGAATTGGTAGATCATCAAGAATTCAAGGTAGCGACTCTTTATTATCATGAATTCCTCGATAGTGAGGCTGGATGGGTAGAAGATAATATCCGAGCTTGTTTTAGGCTTGCGGATTGTTACCACAAATTAGGCCAACCAAAAAAGGCTATGGACGCCACACTTCACTCTCTCACCTATGATGTTCCGCGCCCAGAAGCTTGCTGTCGCTTAGGCTATTATTTTATGGAGAGAACCAACAATGAAGCAGCGATTCAATGGTATTTGCAAGCCTTGCAAACGCAGAACTCGAACAAAATGGGGTTTCACGACAGAGCCTTTTCCACATGGCTTCCCCATCTCCAACTATGTGTCCTATATGATCGGCTTCAGGCATACGAGGTAGCCTATCAACATAACGAGTTAGCTCGTTACTACAAACCTGATGATCCTTCTATTAAACATAATAAAAGCTATTTGGAAGAAATAATGAAAACCATTGATAAGCGGAGTGACTAAATCCTTAAGCGGGAATCGAATTCATATTTAACAAGTTTCTATAAATTCTCCTTTTCACAAGTTATATCTATTCACTTTTTCACTTTCAATAATTAAGAGCCTAGTGTTGATAGCCCGTCCCTCCTTCCTTTTACTGAATATGATAAGTAAGCAAGGAGGTGATAATATGGATTTTAGTGACGATTTTTACAAATGTAGGAGACAGAACAATAATTGCAGCAAGTGTTCACGTTGCTGTTCCTCAGAATATTGTAATTGCAAGCGTGGACCACGTGGATGTAGAGGGCCAAGAGGATATGTGGGCCCGACTGGAGCTACCGGTGCCACCGGTGTGACTGGCGGGATCGGA
>NZ_JBCMNO010000006.1:0-190865 GCF_050459885.1 Sporosarcina gallistercoris
ATTTCTAGTGTGCCATAAACACATTTCTTGAGGAGAAAGAATACTGATTACTTTAGGAAGTTCCAGTTGGTCATGATAGCGTCCTCCTAACAAGTTATATACAGGTTGGTTGGATGCTTTTCCCGTTAAGTCATAGCAAGCGATATCAATTGCAGCTTTTGCTGTTGTTGCACCAAATATGACTTTGTTCATTTTGTCATGGATCTTTTCAATATTGAAAGGATTTTCATTTAGAATAATAGGCGTGAGCATCTTTTCTAGAGTAGCAAATGTGCCTTCCCAAGTCTCTCCAGTTACATGCTCATCAGGCGTACCTTCTCCGAAACCGACCTATGAGTTAGTTTGTAAAAGAATAGATAGAGAGATCACTGGCCCTGAAAACGATTGGTGGTCTCTTTTTCTGTTGCAGGAGGCGGCGGGATGACTGAAAAAGACCGCCATCCTTTAAGGACAACGGTCTTTTCTCTATAGCCGCCGACATGCAGCCCGGTGCGTCGATTTTCCTGCCAGCTCATCCGCTCACTTCATACCGCGCAATCCCTTTCACATTCGCATACAGCGCGGCATGTGTCCGGTCGGCCAAGTCTAGCTTGGCCAGCACCTGGCTGACGTGCTTCTTCACCGTATACTCCGTGACGAACAGATCTTCTGCAATCTGCCGGTTGGAGAGACCCTGGCCCAATGCCTGGAGAACCTCAAGCTCCTTGTTTGTTAACTGGTCATGGGGAGACAGGCCCGTTTTCCCGTCTGCCGAAGTACCGAGGAAATTCACCAGCAAGTGAGAATCATAGTAGCGCCTTCCGAGCCGGATCAGGTTCAGCGCATGCGTGACTTCTTCCTGTATGGCGGTACTTGCGACGAGCCCGTCGATCTCTGCAGCTTTCACCTGGCGGAATTCCTGATGGGTGACGTAATCCGCTAGCAGTAGCGCTTTCCCTGTATACCCTTCCGTTCTGGCGGCGTCGACGAGCTCCAAACCGCTCAGGCTGCCGAAACGCCAATCGGCGATCAGAACATCGGGAGGACTCTCTTTCACGAATCGGATCGCCTGCTCCTTTGACGTTACTTCTCCGCAAATCTGGAAATCAGGACTGCCTGAAAGTAGGACTTGCAGCCCGCTCCTGACAAATGGTCTAGGGTCGATGATCAGGATTTTCATGGTACACCTCGTCCAATTCAGTATTTTCGACATGAAAAAGACCTGCAGACAGACGGATCTCCCGTCGTCCCAGGTCGGTTGCACCAGTCACTCCATGCATTCCAGGTGCCCACATACAGAATGCACTTCCTCGTTTTCCTCTGAATTCACTTATTCTATACCTAGTATATCAACCTGCTGGTGAATACTCTGTCAGAAATTGCATGGAAAATGATCTAGTTTTGTCTAATTTCCGTGAGACTGCCGGAATACTGGAAATCAGGTAGACGATGGTGGCATGACTGGTAGACTTCGACTCTTGAAAGAGTAGACGAATGAGGGAAGTACGGCATACGAGAGCCCTCTATACTGAAACTAGTTCCACAGACACAACAAAACGGATGCTGCAAAGGAGGACAAGTCACGCTATGCCTGTTCAACGATCGTGAGGTGGGAAATGAGAAAGAAGTATATCAGCGTCATGGCGCTCCTCTTCCTGATGGTCAGTTCATCGGCAAGTGCGGATTCGGCAAATAAGTCGTTGACGGATTGGTACCAGGGTGAGTTCAAGCCGAGGAGTGAAAGCCTGGGAGCCGCCACTGCGGAAGGACTGTTCCAGGTGTTCCGGATGACACGCAAAATAGGCCAGCAGAGCGAAACGTTATTCAGTCTGGCGATGCTGGAATTCAGCGATGCCAATACGAAGGAAACCGTCCTGGGGATCAAAAACTACAGGCGCCAGATGGAGAGCGAGATAACAACAGCAACGAGCCATCTGGAAAAAGAAGATTTCGAAGCATATAAAGAACAGCTGGCGGTCGAGCGGACAATGGCCGCGGAAGTCGACGCGGTACTCGCAGATGTGCTTGGCCAAGAATAACCACTACTATATTAGAAAAGAGGAATCAGTATGTTGAAAACAATGAAAAGTAAAGTGATTGCAGGCGCAGTAGCAGTAGGAGTTCTGTCAGGCGGAGGAGCGGTACTAGGGGCAACGGATGCAGGTGTGGCGTTAAAAGGCTGGTATGACGCTAAGTTTGGTAGTGCTTCTGAAAAAATAGCGGTTGATTCTGCAGCATATGCCACCTCGCTTGCACCTGGTCTGGCTGCAGATTATCAGGTTGAGAAAGATAGAGCAACAAGTAAATTAAAGGGGGAAGGTGAAACTTCAATCAGCAACGCTAATGGAGGTATCGACAAAAAGAGCAAAGAGTATATCGATCAAATCAACGCTCAAAAATCTCACATTGAATCCTATATGTCGAGCCAATTTAATGGATTGTCTTCACTTGCCAAAGGCCTGATTGAAAAGTCAGGAAAAGAAGCACTGGCTTACGCGAATGGAGATTTAGCGAATCATGCAGGCTCTGAAGGGCAGAAAGCGGTCGGCGAGGTCAATGTGAAAGTGAAAGAAGCAACTGCTGAGGCGGCAAGTAAACTGCAGGCAGCGATTGACGAGTCGAAAAAATCCCTACAGAGCCAGCTGGATTCTCAGCAGGCAAAGACAACAGAGGAAATCAAGCACATGATTGATAGCGAAATTTCCAAGCTGCGCGGTGCAATCATTAACACAAATAATAAACTGATCTTCGATAATGAGAAGAAGATTAAGTCTGCTGCCCATGCATTACGACTTGCTGCAGAATCACAATTGGATGCAATCGTCGGTAATATTAATAAATAACTCCAAACTCACGATGAACCGGTGGATTTCAGGAGAGGAGGGAACGCATGCTGAACCAAGACCGGGTTTCCCGTAAGGTTATCATTCTTCTATTTGCTGTCCTGCTGATAATGTCAGTATGCAATGGAGGAAGCTATGCATTCGCGGACAATAGTATCCAGGGCCGTTTGATCAGTTGGTTCGACAAGCAGAAAAACCAATCGATCCAGGAGATGGACCAGACGATCACAGCGGAGAAGAACCGCCTGATGGAGAGGCTGCGCACTGAGCTGCAACTGGAAACCCAGCGGGCCCAAGCCCAGCTGGCGCAGCACACGGCTGCGGAAACTGCAGGCAGCATTCAACAGTTGCAGCAATATGCGGATGCGCTCTCAGCAACCATCCATGTAAACAATGATGCCGAAAAGACTGCGGTTTCGTCAGCCATCAACAAGGCTCTGGAAAACGCAAAAGCACTTATTCAAGGAGCTGCGGTTGTTCCGGTTGTCCCTCCTGTGTCCCAACCGGTACCGAAACCGTCACCGGAAAGCAACGGAGAACCACCTGGAGCGCCAGCACCTTCACCAGCGCCTACTGACGAGCTGGCAGAACAGCCGGTGGAAACACCAACGCCGGTCGTTCCTTCCCCGACGGAAAGTGAGACCAGTCCATCTCCATCTGAATCGGAAGTAACGAGTAAATAAGAGTAGGAGCCATTTTTTAAGTTCGAAGTATAAGAAGAGAGTGCCAGCCTGTTGCAACGGCTGGCACTCTCAATTTTCGGGGTACAGGTACCTGTACCCCGAAAAATTCAGACACCATTCAGACAACTAGATGCATGAATGGAATAAGAAATCCTCTACTCGAGATATCGGGTAGAGGGTTTTTTGGTATCAGGAGAGACAGCGAAGAACCTTCTTTCTATCTTTTCTCAACTTCGCCTTGTCCATACTTTGCATGCTTTTTTCGAGCCAAACTTCAAATTGGTCCTCACCTGGTGAAAAGAACTTGTTGAAAACGCCTTACTTATGACCAGCGCATATCATTCAATAAAGGTCTGTACATAGCTGTTTTTGGTATGCTTTGTTCGACATTGATCAAATCGGTAATTTCAGTGTTAATAAATTCAAAAGTATGATGATAATACACCGATGTATAGGGTTTGCAATTACATCCAAGATTATCATACCTGAATATCTGCATATAGTTCATTACGTTCCCACCTGTCCCAAGTAGGCATTTTGAGTTCCAATGCTTATGTGTTGGGTATGTAAAAAAGGGAGGTACTATATTTAGTAATTGACAATCATTTAAATCGTTTATAATATATGAGCATATGTTCATATAGAAGAACAAGAACCACATGATTGGAGGGGAATTGAAAATGAGTGAAGAAACAAATAGCGAACAGTCTTTGGAAGAAAACACGCAACATTTGGATGAAGAAACTGTTTTCGTTGTATCCCAAACGTTTAAGGCATTAAGTGATCCAACGAGAATCCGGATCTTAAATTTATTGTGCAAGGAAGAACACTCAGTGAATGATATCGCTGAAACATTGAATTTAAGTCAGTCATCCGTCTCTCATCAATTGCGTTTTTTAAAAAACTTGCGGTTGGTGAAATTCAGAAGAGCAGGGACGACCTTGTACTATTCAGAAGATGACCATCACGTCATGAATTTATTGAAACAGGCAATTGAGCATGCGACTCACAATTAACGATACGGAGGGATTTTGAAGTGGGACATGACCATGGACACGACCATACGCATGGTGCGAATAAAAGAGTATTATTGATTTCCTTCCTGATCATTACTATATATATGATTGTGGAAGCAATCGGCGGATTTTTGACGAACAGCCTGGCCTTATTGGCAGATGCCGGTCATATGTTGAGCGATTCAATTTCATTAGCGATTGCTTTGATTGCCTTCAAGTTGGGGGAAAAAGTCGCAAGTAAAAGCAAGACATTTGGCTACAAGCGGTTCGAGATTTTAGCTGCCGTGTTCAATGGCGTCACATTGATTGGAATCGCTTTGTTCATTTTCTTCGAAGCCGTGAAACGCTTTGCAAATCCTCCTGAAGTTGCGACAACAGGCATGTTGATTGTTAGCAGCATTGGGTTGGCCGTCAATATTTTAGTTGCATGGATTATGATGCGGGGCGGCGATGTGGAAGAGAACTTGAATATGAAAGGTGCTTACCTGCATGTCATGAGCGATATGTTAGGATCAATCGGAGCGATTGCTGCAGCGCTGCTTATGATGTTCTTTGGATGGGGCTGGGCCGATCCGTTAGCGAGTGTCATTGTCGCGGCATTGGTGTTACGCAGCGGTTACTTTGTATCGAAATCAGGGCTGCACGTGTTAATGGAAGGCGTGCCTCAAAATGTGAAAATGAATGAACTTATTCCGACGCTCCGCAATGCGCAGGGCATCATCAGCGTTCATGATTTACACGTTTGGTCCATCACGAGCGGGTTAAACGCACTTTCTTGCCACGCCGTAGTGAACGATCAAATGACGATTGCGGAAAGTGAGCAATTGCTTCGCAAAATCGAACATGATTTGTTGCACCAAAATATTCATCACGTTACGATTCAATTGGAAACATCAGCCCATCAGCATGACGATTCAATCTTGTGTCAAGTGAAACCCGAATCGTCGGGAGGCCACCATCATCACCATCATTGACGTGTACCTGGCCCCCACGCAATTCAGACACTAATCATCCAACTACGTGCGCGAATGAAACAAGAAATCCTCTACTCGAGATGTCGGGCAGAGGATTTTTTGGCATCAGGAGAGACAGCGAAGAACCTTCTTTCGATCCTTTCACCAGTGTGGCATTCTGTATCATGTCCAACCACTTCCATATCCTTATGAAGTCAGAAGAGGACCACAGTAAAATCATGAAGCTCATCAACTGGCGGTACAGCGATTACTATTTAAAGCTATACCGTCATGTCGGACGCATCTATCAGCGGCACTACTACTCGAAACAGGTTTGCCATCCTGCTGCACTCCTGATCGTCAGCCGGTACATCCACCGGAACCCGGTCGAAACAAGTCGCTGATCAGAAAGACTATCCTCGCAGTTCGTTTCCATTCTACATCGATCCGTCTTCTGAACCTCCATCCTACATGGAAGCGAGTCTGTTACCCTTTTGTCTGCCCCTGTCATTTGACAAAAATGCAGCCGGGTACAGTTCATATTGCTTGCAGGAGTTCGGTGGGGAGGAAAGTGAAGAAATGTTGGAATGGATGATGGTAATGCATTAGATGCAGGGGAGCTGAACACTCACCGTTCAAGTATGATTCATCGTGAATTCCTCAATGTTCTTCCAGATACGTTGGAATGGGGTGAGTAGGGTTCTGTATAGTGTCAGAGCTGTGTGGTCCAGGTACCTACTTCAAAACCTTCAAATCATAGGAATAGACCTTTTTGTTATTGGATTGTTCTAGAATGGCATCCAGACCATGGATATCCACGGAGTCTGTTAACATCCCTTTTTCCAGTGAATACGTCTCTAAATAGTAGTGTTCTTTTTTATCCTTGCTATGCCGTAATACGTGGAGATCCCCTTCTTTAAAATAGGTTTCTTCGTTATGGCGCACACTCGAGTTACTGGCTTTTTCAAGACTGAATGCTTTTTCTACTGCTGTTGTCTCCAAGTTGAAAGAGTAGATGTCACCTATTCCGTTAGCGTAATACAACTTGTTCTTGTGGATAGCTGCGGAATTTTTGTAATTGTAAGGAATGGTAGCTGTTAACTCTATATCTTTGTAATTTATAAATTCAAATGTATCCTGCTCGGATGTATTTTTATTTATTCTATAAATGGATACGGCTTCACTCGTATCATTGATGATTTCAGAAATAATTAGATAGTAATGACTCTCATCCGATAGAACAGGTGCGAGCACTTGCATGTCTTCAGTGGATTCGACTTGGATAGGTGCGATGTCCTTTACGTCAAGCCCCTCGTCAAATGTCACTTCCTTGAGATGGAATACGTTTTCTTCTAAGTCCTGTGTGAGGATATCCACAGATTTTCCAGTTGTTCCGGAGGCAGCAATGTAATAAGGAATGCTCTCTACATGAAAGCCTTTGGAGTCCCCATACCGTACATCAGAGCTGTACCCTTCTTCCACAAAACCACTGTTGTAAATACTGAAGAATAGGTCTTTTTCGGGTAAATATCCAGTCCGTTCCCCTGTATATTGCGGAGTGTCCATTTTGAATTTTTTTGTTTGGTCGCTTATTAACGTGACGTTGTTTTTGTCTTCTAATAGGAGCTCATCCTTACCTACTGCCACGCTTCCGAGTTCCAGTCCTTTCATGGGGAGTGCTTGAACGGAATCATCCTCCTGCACAAACACGCCATAACTGACACCTTTCCCGTCAATATCCTGATCAGCTGTCGTTGACAAATAAATGATGGCTTTCGTATTCGCTAATATATTTTTATCGGAAACCTCATTCAACGAAAGCAAAGACGAACCAGGGATGCTTTTCTCTTTCGTGAGCGTCAAGACTAAAGTAAGTACAAGGAGTAGAGTTGCAGCTAGTAGTATGACTTTCTTCTTCGTATTCATTTTCTGTCCCTCCAAATCAGCAAACAAGACCATCTTATATGAATTAGACGGTCTTGTTTTGAAAAGTCAAATATTCCTTACAAGAGCAGTACCTTTTGCATCTCTCACATCACGTGGGTAAACTCCTAATCCACCGTCTACATCCAAGTCCAAGGAACCATTCAGTTTATAAGCCGACCAAATGAGTTTAGAGCAGTTTTTAGCTCCTGTATGACCTGTTTGACGATTTGTAGCAAAATTATAAGAATAGGATTGTCCAACTTGAGTCTTAGCCCAGTTGGCAGCATTATTCCGGTTAGTAGTAGAAGTGGTGACCGACTTCACCTTCGCACCTGTACTATCCACTTTGCGCGCAGTCGTCGAAATGGTTCGAACGCCAGCAGAAGGTACGGATTCTACAATGGTTGTTGACGTATAGTACAATCCCACATGGCCATGATCCAAATAAGCAGTTTGTGAGGGGGTATAATAGAAATTCCCTTTAGTACTGGAACCCACGCTTTTCGTACCGCCGGAAGCTCCATAAGCAGATATATCAGAAGTAGTGGCTTTCTCCTGCTTCCCCTTTTCATCATTGTTCTTCAGCTCTGTGTAAATCTGGTCAAGGACACTCTGTTCAGACTGACCGGTATTCGCAGCAATCGCTCTGACGTCCTGCAGCAATTCCAGTTTTGAAATATCGGGCTGGAGTTTTAAGATTTCACTGAGACCTGTACTGGCATCCGTTAGACTGGAACTAGCAGATACCGAACCTGTTTGGCCGAATAACATAGTGGCAGATAATGAGAGGACTAAAATGGTTTTCTTCATTTTTGCAACCCCTTTATTGTTTTTTTTAGTCGTTTAGAGGGTGAGGACAGGAAGTGAGAATGACAACACTCACTCCTTTTGGCCGTATTCATTGGAAGTTCTGTTGCTGTAGTGTATGGAAACGTCTGACAAATGCGAATGTGGTTACCACTTGCAAAGACGAAGCGAGGATGGGTATTCTGGTTGTATTCTTCAGTCTTTTTAAGCTTGCTTTAGAACTTGAATACATGTCGAAATCAGAATGATGTTAATTACGTGGCTGTAATACTTCACGCACTTAAAATTAATTGATGAACCAGATATCCAATAACGTAATAAGTACCTCTAACATGGCTATCGCCTCCTATATTTGTAAGATTATTTCCACTCTATGTAATCATACTTCCACTAGAATAGTACGTGATTAAAAAAGTCGTAAATGACTAGAAAGGGGTAGATTCGATGCACACAAGTATAGGTTCAGTTGTTAAAAAGATTAGAAGCGATAAAGACTACTCTCAGAAGTATGTAGTGGATGGGGTTATGACACAAAGCGCCTATTCTAAATTCGAGTTGAATAAGGCGGATATTACTTTTTCCTCTTTGTCACGTATTCTTGAAAATCTCGAAGTGACTTTTGAGGAATTCTTATACATTCAAAACGAATACAAGCATACTGAAAAGGATGCCATTGTTAAGAAATTCATTTCAATATCTTACAATAATGAGGACAAGGTCAACGAGTTATTAACAATGGCCGTGAGTTATTTGGACAAAAAAGAAGATCATTTAATTAGTGATATCAAGGCTCTGGCCGAAGCGTTACTCATCCTCATCCACACGGCGGATCAAAAAATACTCCTAACAAGTGTATCGAACGTTTGGAAAAGACTTTCCGCCAAAAACCAATTTTACTTTTCCGACCTCTACGTATTGAATGCGATTTTTTACTTTTTCCCACTTGACACTATGATTGAAATAAAAAAACTAGCGTTCAAAAGTATAGAACGATACGGAGACTTTCAAGACATACAGCGATTGAAGATCAATTTCTGTGTTAATATTTCTCTCATGTTAATAAAAGAAGCATGTTATGAAGAGGCATTAATAGAAATTGAAACTGCAATCCTCTTTTCCAAAAAACAGAAAGCGTATTTACAACGGGCGGTCTGTTATGTGCGGAAAGGGATCTGTTTGAACAGATTAGGTGAAAACGGAATCCCTTGGGTGCAAAAGGGGATGGAGATTCTGGCTGTTCTAGAGGAACAGGAACTGTTGGAAATGGCAAAAGCCGAAATTGAGCTATACGCTGGGTATTGACTATCGAGGATACGAGTTGTTGAGGAGTGCCTGTACGTCTCACGATTTGTCTATTTTGTTCATTGTGCTCTGTGAATAGGTCGTCAATGGTTACTAAGTGGCCATTTGCATTGGATAGTAAATATTGTATACTGTCACCAATTGTTGATAGATGAGGAGGAAGTTATATGAAAAGAATATTAGGCTTAGTGATGCTTTCAGTGCTGCTCTTGCTGGCGGCCTGCGGGGGCACGGATAAGACCAGTACAGATACTGTGAAAAACGACACTACTGATAAGCACGAGGCTGAAGAGCCAGTCAAGGAGATAACGACCGACGATATGATTTCTGCATTTAAAAAGGACGGCCTGGAAATCGGTGACGTCACCGATTTGGAGAAAAAAGAATTTGGGGATACACGGGAAGAAGGGAAGCGGATTTTAGTTCCTTCTCTCGGTGAGGACGCTGGCGGCCGTATATTCCGATTCAAAGACAAAGAGGGTCTGGCCAAAGCGAAAGAGTACTATGTAACTTTAGGAGAGTCCGGCCCTCTCTTTTACTCCCATACGTATGAAAAGGGGTTGTTCCTGTTGCAAATGAATGGTGACATGGAAGATGCAAAATTCGAGCAGTATGAAAAAGTTATGGACGCAATCATTGACTAACTAGAAACAGCACCCCTCCATCTTGGAGGAGTGCTGTTTTAGTTTATGACAGTGAAGTGATCTAGGAGATTAGTGAGAGGCGCCTGGAGCATAAACAATTCACCGCGCTTTAAGAGAATTACTTAGATCGCATACATTATAAATCTTCAAATGATAATAGAGCTCATCATCGCAATGGGGACGGATGAGCTCTTTCGTTTTACAAAAAGAGTGTAAGGATTTTATTTATCCAATCTAAAATAACAATGGTCAATCAAAAACCTCAGCAACTCGTTCCATTTAGAGGTGGTTTATGTCATATGTGTTCAAGATGCTTAAGCCACTTAAAGCCAAGTGAGAAAGATAATTACTCACATTCAGAATCAGTTGTTACCAGAAAATAATCAATTGGCTTGTATGTGGTCCAGGTACCTTACATTCTCCGGTCCGTCAGCTGCTTCCTCAACTTCAGCAATAGCCGCTCTTTCCTTTTCTTGACCCCAGCTACGGAAATCCCGAAATGGGCGGCGCATGTGGCTTGTGAACTGCGGTCTACAAAGAGCAGAATCAGCAGTTCGCGCTCCTGGACGGAGAGGTCTGTTACCACATCTTCCAATCCCCCGTAATCGGTTTCACTTTGTTCCGGAGTGGTCGCAGCGAATTCCAATAGATCGTCTTCTGCCGGCATATGCACGTCGCTGAAACGGTTTTCGCGTTTCAATTCATCGAGCATCGCTCCGTAAATGGAACGGTAAGCATAGGGCGTGAAATCACCTTTTGTTTCGTCGAACCGCCGCCATGCTTGCCATAGGGCAACTCGTCCTGCTTGGCGGAACTGTTCATAATCCCGGTAGATGTGTAACTTCCGGATCACTGCAGATAACATAGGACCATATTGTTCCAGCACTTCTTCGAATGTTTTCAATTTTATCAGCCTTTTCAGGCCGTGCACGACGCTGGTGTATTCCCTGGGTGACTTCATCATAAGCAGGGGGCACAAGGATATCGAGTTGTTATCTTTAAGGAGTTACTGCGTGTTAATAGAAGAAATCCTAAGGGTTTTTCAAATACTTGTTAAGATTACTTTGAATTCGAAGAAGTTACATGTAAAAAAATGTAATATCAATATAGCGTAATCGATGAATCCGTTATTTTCTGTTTTCCGTTAATTTAATCACCAAGAAGACGTCGGAAAGTGGAAATTTGATGGGAGTTGTATTTTTATGGGTTTAACTAGTAAATAGTACTGTATATACTTCTATATATTTCAAATTTTGTGTTGCTATTTGCATGTAATATTATATAATAAAATTAATTGAGTATATTCTGTTAATTCATCGAGTGATCTACCACTTTTGGAAGTTATTATATAGCGCCGTAGATTGAATGATTAAATACCGCATGTGCTATAAGCGATGGGATTGGCTTACAGAAGGTTAAATATGTCTTTAAAGGAGGTGAGAAGCAGGTGGTAAGGAACATGAAAAAAAGCCTTAAGCGATTTTAGTCCGGACAGACCCAATCGCTCAAGGCAGTACGCTGGGTATGCCAGCTTATAACTAGTATACCCTTTTTTTACACAATACTACATGTTTTTAAAAAAAGGGAGGAACATCAGATGGAAATGAGAGAAGATTATATCATCAATACTGAGGCGAGCATGGTGGCTCCGCATTTTGGAAACTCGGGAGATTTACACTCACTAGTAATGGAAAGTGACGAGTTATTTTTTGTGCGTGTAAGACCTGAAAAGTTGTTCGATGACAATTTACGGAGGAACGGAACCAGTTTGAGAGGTGCGGCCGACGGAGCTAAGCAGATGATTGGTTCGAGTACGATGGCACCGGTCGTCTTCAATAAGAAACACAAAATGTATTGGACACCTACCATGTCACCGCAATCCCCGTACTGCGTTTGGCTGGCAGTTTCTCACATTTTGAAATACGAAGAAAAAGGGAAGCACGCCACGATGGTTCATATGCGGAATGGGAGTAAGATTGAAGTCGCTTGCAGTCTCTACCGTTTTAAACAGCGCATGCAGCGGGCGTACTCCTTGCAATCTATTATTGAAAATCAGTCCAAACATTTACTAAAGCCTGCTAAAATCTGCACCCAGCGGTTTTACATACGGAAGAACCATAAAGGCGTCAATTACGATTTGGACGAATAACTGAATCGCTGTGCATTTCGCAGAATCGATTGCTTGAGCGCCGTTTAATTCAGACAATGTTCATTGATCGGTGTAAGTCCTCATTTCTGGAAATCGATCGGAAAGCTTTTGCTGTCCTATTATCGCTGTGGAAATATATTGTAGTTGCAACCGCGTCTGTTTTACATGACACTCCCGATTGGCACCAAAATAGGTTCCTGCAACGTAATACCCGATTTGAAGCCATACTCATGGATTCAAACCGGGTTTTTCATTTCGAGATAGTAAATGTATAGGTCTGCTATTCACGTGGAATGACTTCCAGCATCTTGATTGGATTATGCGAAGAGAAAAAACGCTAGCCCATTCAGGGAGCAGTACCGTGTTCTTACAGCTCGGAAAAGATGGATAGCTTTCCACCCGATTTTCCCGAATTCACTCTACCGTCAGCTCCTTGAATTCATTGACATCCTTCACGCACGGTTGGGTTGCTTCTCCTGGAAGTCCACATTCGTCAAATCGACACCGATGTGCCTCTCAGCCAGGTCTTTCATCGTCATGCGGACGGTGTTTTGTAGCAGGGAGGTCTAATCGTCTTCGAAACGGCTTCCTTGCTCGGGAAGCTCGCACAAAATCCGCGTGGTCGTTTGCCTGTATGGTTTTCCGTTTTAATCCATCGGTTTTCGAATGCCGTTTCCCGGAATTCGGTCATTATGGAAATCATTTATCAAATATAGTGATAAAAGACTACAAACTATTTACCTATATAGAGAAAAATGATATACTTCTTAGAAATTATGTTTATACCATCACTGGCTAAATTACTATGTAAAGAGGGTTCATTTTCAAAAAAGCATTTTGAGGACAGGGCACGTTGACAGGAGTGATACCGGGTTGAAAATAGATCATCTGCTGAAACGAACAAGGGGTTTTCTGCGTAGTCTGATTCCGGAGCGAAAAGTGAAACGTTTGGTGAGTCAACCGACTATTCCGGACCAGCTACAGAATGTACTTGAGATGTTGGATAATTCGAAGGACGTGATCTACCATTTCCAAGTCAAGCCGGAGTGGAAGTTCATCTATTTGAGCCCGGCGATCGATCTGTGGCTGGGGGAAGGGACGGCAGAAGCGGCCATGACGGATCCGGCCGTTCCGTTCCGATTAGTGCATCCCGATGATTTGGCGGAAATGATGGATAAGGTGAGCAACGAAGTCGACTATGGTGAGATGCTCATTCAGCGATGGAAGGATCAGGACGGGATCTACCACTGGTTTGAAGAACATATCACACCCATTTACGAAAACAACGAACTGGTCGCACTACAAGGTGTGACGCGTAATATCGATGAGCGGATGGAAAACCAGAGGCGACTTGAATACCAGGCGAATTATGACGCGCTGACGGATATCCATAACCGGGCGTTTTTCAATCAGAAAATAGAACGTTTGAATGAGGAAGTTTCGACGCCGGCCGGTATGATTCTATGTGATGTGGATCGACTGAAAATGGTCAACGATTTGTATGGTCATGAAGCTGGAGACGAACTGTTGAAACGTGTAGCCCGTTTTCTGACACGGTTCAGCGGTGAAGATACGACCATCGCCCGTATTGGCGGCGACGAATTCATCGTCCTGATAACGGGTGAGCACACGCATGTCCACTTGCAAGAACTGGAGAAAATGATGGTCATGGAGATGGAGCGGTACAACAGCACGCACCCGGAAGAGGAAATTCAGCTGTCGATCGGCTGCGCATTCACCGGGAATTCCATTGGCTGCATGTCGGAAGTGTTCAGACAGGCGGATGCGGAAATGTACCGCAATAAGGCAGAGAAACGGCGCAGGAGTATTGAACATAACCGTGGCGTACTGCTGTGAACTAGTGGAGGTTATGGCCAATCGAGGCAATTACTTAGGAGTATGAGAAACAGCCATCCGCGATGTCTAATATATGTCACCATAGAAAAAACCGCCCTTACGATGCCGTTGCTGGCGCCATGAGGGCGGTTTTTCGTTTGCAATCCACTCAGGCGTTCTTCTCGAGAGACTTCTCCGCCAAATTGCCGCCTTCTTTCAGATACGTGAGCATGCCATCCGCTGCGCGGTAGGCGAAAGCCCCAATCGTGACGGTCGGATTGTAGTTGCTGTTATGTGGGAACGAGGAACCGCCGACGACGAAGAGGTTGTCCATGTCCCACATCTGTGAGTACGTATTGACTGCGGATGTTGCCGGGTCCGCCCCCATGATCGCCCCGCCGAAGAAATGATCGGTGAAGAACTTATGGTCGAATTCGACATCGTCTTTTACGACATCGACGTTCATCGAATCGGCGCCCATCTGTTTCATGATCTCTGCGCAGCGTGCAACACCAGCTTTGGCACGGTTGCGGTCTTGTTGGGTATATGTCACAGTCACACGCAGGAGCGGGTTGCCGAGTGAATCCTTATAGGTCGGATCCAGGTCCATATATGTCTCCTTGTTCGGCAAAAATCCGCTTTGAGCTGTGATGAACAAATTGCGGTTGAAGTATTTCAAGGATTGCTTCTTGAATTCCTTGCCCCATTTCGGCGTGCCTTCAGGAACTTCGTTATGGGCGATCGGCCGGGTGCCAAGCTGGCTGTAATGCACTTCATAACCGTGCAGGTAGTCGAGATCGGTGTGGTCTTCGTTATCTCCGCTGAAATCATCGATCGATGCACCGAGCCCGCCGGTGCCCATGAAATTGTTGAACTTCTTGTCTTCGAAGAAACCCCGGGCACCGATATAGGTCGATATGTTGTTGAAGTGGCCTGTGAAGTTTTTGCCGATGACGCCCTGTCCTGTCTTGGGGACATAAGGTTTTCCGATTTTCGAAGTGAGCAGCAGCTGTGTATTCGTGAAGACGAAACCGGCGAGTACTACGATGTCTGCGGGCTGTTCGAATTCCTGGCCCGTGATGACATCCGTGTACACCAATCCGGTCGCTCTTTTGCCATCATGGCTCACACGGTTGACGTTGGAGCCGTTGCGGATTTCCAGATTGCCGGTCTTTTTGGCAGTCGCAAGTACGGTGCCGATCGGATCGGCTTTTGCCCCGAAGTCACAGCCATATTCCTCACAAAATGCGCAGTAGACACATCCATTGATCTTTTCGCCATCCGGGTTCACATACATTTGTGACATGTTGGCGGATGGGATCCGGTAAGGATGATAACCGAGCGCTTTCGTCGCTTCGCTGAATAACTTGATGGTCGGTGTGTTTTTCATGGGAGGGTTCGGATACTTATCCGATCGCGGCGGTCCGAGCGGGTTTTCCTCGCCAGAGATCCCTGCAGTCTTTTCGTAACGATCGTAGTAGGGCTCCAGCTCATCGTATGTGATGCCCCAGTCCTGCATGGTCGATTCTTTTGGTATTTTGTCTTTCCCATAGCGTTCGACCGTTTTGCTATAGATTTCAAAATCATAGGGGAGCCAACGGAAAGCCATGCCATTCCAGTGATTTCCGGCGCCGCCTGTATGGTTGCCAAGGCGGGCGTTCGAATTGTTCCGGACCGGAATCGCTTCTTTGTGGATGGAGTTCCTTGAAGTGATGGTCGTCTTGTTCAAATCTTGCATCAGATCATAGCGCTTCGAATAGCGCAGTTCGTCTTTCGTGCCGACGAAGTCTTCATGTGTCTTATCCTGCCCCCGCTCCAGGATGACAACCTTGTAACCTGCCTTCGTCAGCTCAGCCGCTGCGATCCCGCCGGTCCATCCGGATCCGACGATGACTGCATCGACTTTCTCCAATCTTTTAACCATTGAAACTCCTCCTTGTACGCATCATCATTAGTGTCCTTGGTAATCCCTCAAGCTGACTGGCTGGAGTTTCTTGAATTCGTCCTGCTCGATGAAACCTGCATACGAAGCTTGTGCTCCTGGGAACTCCTTCATTTTCCAGCCTTCCATCCCTCGGTTGCCACCATAGAGCGGATCCGAATAGGCGCCTTCGAGCGTGGACTGTAGCAGCAGATTGAAGAATTCGGATGCCTGCACACCTCTCATCACCACTTTGTCGTTTTCGAAGTCTGTCAGCAGTTCGATCTGTTGCTGCTCTTCGGCTTCGTCAAATGGTGCATTGAACCGTTTTCGGCTCTCATCATCGAGGGAACGGAGTCCGAGCAGGAAGAGCTCCCCTCGGTCGAGGATCGATTGTTCTCCCGCGGATCCTGCACTTTTGTCATTGTCCTCCAATTTGACGGCATAGGGGCTGTGACGGTAATCCTGTGCATTAATGCCCCATCTGCCTGCGAGCTGTTTATCGATATAATAAGGAACACCGAGCTTGATGGCCCCTGGGCCGAGCTCGTCTTCCGGTAAAATCTGTTCCGTTGCGGCTTTCAGCACATTGAAATCATGCGCCCGTGTAAAGAACTGACGAGCTTCCATGTCCATCATCTCGTCGTCCTTATGAGACACGACCTTCTTTTCCTCTTTCTTGTCGAAACTCTTAGTGAGCAGCCCTCCGAACAACGATCCTCCGACAAGACCTCCTGCAAGTATCCCCGAACTCTTCAGGAATTTCCGCCGGCTCATATCTTGCTGATGCTGGGATTCCTCTTTGGCATCCCTGGGTGGTCGATTCTCCTCCACGCGCAATCCCTCCCATATAATTCTTTAATTGTCGAACTAGTTAAAAACCTCAAGTCAACTGATTTCACTATATCATAGCAAAAGCTTCGTTTGTCGAATAAAGTCGGAAGAAGAGGAGGAATGAATGGATAGTCTCTTTTTTATGTAAAATATTGATAGGTTTGAGGGGAGAGTGTGGATTTTTCATTATCCGTTTTATAGGTGTGTATTTATTTTAGTGTTGAAGTATTTCTGTGTAATTGATTCGATAATAGGAATTGGATTATTGGAAAGACAGCCCCGGGCCCGTATTGTCTACAACCGGAAACAGGAACAGGTGAAAGACGAGGACTTGATGACCTGTTCCATCCATTTCCAGTCAAAGCCGTGGTTTTCCGATTTTCCAATAGACCCTTCCTCCTAAGTTGAAGGCCATGGTCAAACTGATTGGGAAACGACGATTTTCCCTGCATAGAACTAGCCGAGCCGCCCGTCAGCCCGCTCCCATGACACAAAGCGGTTTATCCAAGCCCATCATCTTTTTTATAGGGAAGCTCATTTGTATTCGAAATTGCTCTTTCTGGCCCTGATTTGGATTCATCTTGCTGCAAGCGGATTGCGTCATTACGCACCGCGAATTTCAATCGGGCAGTGAGGACATCCATTTTCCCATCTCCACAATCTGTTAGTTTTACCCAAAAACAATCCAGTATGGATACATTTGTAGTAGGTAAGAATGCTTATTTGGTACCCTTCTGATTAAAACGGAGAATGGGGAGGAGAAAAGGTTGGAAATTGCAGCAGTTGGAGCGGCAATTGTCTTGTTGTTAATGGTGTGCAGCAGAGTGTGGGATTCCGGAATGATGAAACGAAGCATGCTGGCTTTTGCGGCTATTGGTTTTTCAAGTCTTCTATTGGCAGGCTGTGGTGCCGATCAAGAGCAGGTAAAGCTGAATGAGGAATTGGAAACAAAAAATGCGGCTGTGCTGGTAGCGAATCAGTCTCTCAAAACAGAACTATCAGCCCTTCAGAAGGAACTGGACAAGCTGAAAAGTGACTTCGAGGGGAAGACAGCGGAACAGTCGAAGGTTCAAGAAACGGTAGAGTCTCTCCAAAAAGAGAACACAACTCTTACTGAGTCGATTACGGCGTTAGAGTCAAAGAACACGGAACTGATGGCTTCTGTTGGAGAAAAGGACAAAGCCATTCAGAAGATGAATCAGCAGGCTGCTGCTTCTAAGACTTCTTCTTCCGGCAGTTCTTCTCAGAGTTCCTCTGCAGGACAGGCGACCAGTCAGTCTGCGGCAACCGTGTCCAGTCAAGGTCAATGCGATATTAAAGGCAGCAATTCAGGAATCTACCATGTGCCGGGAAGTACCTATTACAGCCGCACCAAAAATGTGGCGCGCTGGTTCTGCAGCACGGAAGAAGCAGAAAAGGCTGGCTACCGGGCACCGAAACAGTAATTGTAACCCGATTGTATCGGCGTGCAATCAGCCCTTTGTCCGTAAACGGGTAAAGGGCTTGTATTGTTTTGGGTTCGGAACGAATGAAAGAACCCATGGAAAGACTCTCAACTGATATGCTTTCCTCGTCATAACTACCATAACTCGTTTCCCTGAACTTTCAGAGGATACCGTTTAATTATCCAGGCGCGAGTGAATCGCGTTGTGTTAAGATGCATAGAAGAACAGCATCCCTTATCCGTCAGCGGGCTAAGGGGTTTTAAGTTTGCATGCATTTTCAAACGTGCTCAGTCCAATGACGTGAAAGGGGGAATAGAGATGCACATTCGTGAAATGGAAGAAAAAGATAACGTTGCGATGGAACAGATCATCAAGCATTCATTGGAATCGGTAGGTCTGGATATCCCTGGAACGGCCTATTTTGATCCTCAGTTAGGTGCACTCGCGCAATTCTATCGTCAACAGCAGGGCGCATCATACTGGGTTGCCGTAGACAAAGATGACAAAGTGGCGGGTGGTGTAGGCATTGGACCTTATGACCAAAAGAACAGGATCTGTGAACTGCAGAAGCTCTATGTCGCGCCAGAATTTCAAGGGCAGGGCGTTTCGAAAAAATTGATGGCAACGGCACTTGGATTTGCACGCGATCACTACCACGCCTGTTATTTGGAAACGTCACAGAAACTGTCGGTTGCGAATCGGTTGTACAGCAAATTAGGGTTTGACCTGCTTGAAGAACCTTTGGCAGGATCCGAGCATGGAGCGATGGATGCTTGGTATTTGAAGAAGTTGTAAGGTGAACATGGGGAAAGCGCGGACTCTCAGATTGCTGAGGATCCGCGCTTTGCTTTTGTTTGAAATTAAAGGCTTTTGGAATCACTGGACGATTCATCGGTACAACATTGTGGTATTCATGCAAGCAAATACCTGGTAATGACTATTCGCGATGTTGGCGAAATCACTATTTGGCAGCGCCATCACTGCATTGTAGCTCTGTTCCGAAGAATGGCAGGGAACATAGTTAGGTACATCTGTCGGTATTTCATCCATCCGCTCACGCAATATACTAAGCGGGATGTGGATGGTGTTCAATAAATGCCCGTTTGCGAATTTGTTCTTCTCACGAACATCAATGATCACTGCGTCTTGTTCGACGAGACTGCGGACTTCGGAAACGTGTACTTGTTTGAAACAATCGTAGTGGTTATTGAGTGCAATGGATGCAGCGAGGTTCACAACGTCTTTCGCCGTACTGGAGAAAAGGTGAGTTCCAGCTCTTTTAAGTCTTCGAGTGTGTCTCTCATCGAAATGAGCGGAGCGATGACATCGCTCCGTTTATCGGCTGCGCCTTTTCCCCCGGCCGACCCGCTCGTTCTTCTGGTCAGTCCGCTCGTTTCTGCCGCGAACCCGCTCGTTTCCGCGTCGAACCCGCTCGTTTGCGCGAAGCACCCGCCCGTTTGCGCGAGGCACCCGCTCGTTCCCGCGAGGCACCCGCCCGTTTCCGGGAGGAACCCGCTCGTTCCCGCGAGGCACCCGCCCGTTTCCGGGAGGCACCCGCTCGTTTGCGCGAGGCACCCGCCCGTTTCTGCGAGGCACCCGCCCGTTTCCGGGAGGCACCCGCCCGTTTGTGAGAGGAACCCGCTCGTTTCCGCGTCGAACCCGCTCGTTTGCGGGAGGCACCCGCCCGTTTCCGTGAGGCACCCGCTCGTTTCCGCGGTCAACCCGCTCGTTCCCGGGAGGAACCCGCCCGTTCCTGCGAGGCACCCGCCCGTTTGCGCGAGGAACCCGCTCGTTTGCGAGAGGAACCCGCTCGTTTGCGCGAGGCACCCGCCCGTTTGCGCGAGGCACCCGCTCGTTTCCGCGGTCAACCCGCCCGTTTCTGCGAGGCACCCGCCCGTTCCCGCGACGAATCCGCCCGTTTCCGTGGGGCACCCGCCCGTTTGCGAGAGGAACTCGCCCGTTCCCGCGAGGCACCCGCCCGTTCCCGCGAAAAACCCGCCCGTTTCCAGAGCAATCCCCCATCCCAATAGCCTTCATCATCTAATCAATTATCTCCCAACAAACAAAATCCCCTCCCTGATTGCAAAGGAGGAGATTTTATTCGCATCTATTGAGTGAACCTGCTCAGCCCTTTTTAGGCTTTAAGCGCTTCTGATATCGCTGGCCTTCCAACATATTCGTGAGGGTACGCTGGATCGCTTCAGTTTCGGGGGAGCAGCAACCGGGATCCGCCAGGTTTTCCGTTTCAAGCGGGTCGTGGGTTAGATTATAAAGTTCGAATTGTTCGGGCACCGGGTCGGTTTTGACGATTTCGACAACACATCCGTCTTCCTCTGCAACTGTCGTATCGCTGACGCCGGGATCTGTCCAAAACTGAGGATTGTCGTAGTAGCGGGCAAACTTCCAGATTTCAGATTCACCGTCTGTCCCGGTTTTAAGGGAGACGATGATGGCTTCAATTGAACTGGGTTGGACGACGGACTTATAAGGCTTTCCTGTAATGAGATTTGTTTGATGAAGTCCTTTGAACACGTTGTCATCTGTCATGAAGTATAGGGGTTCATCCGCGCGGAAGAAGGTGTGACTTCCTTCCAGGAGAGGCGTCAAATCCCTGCCGACGAGAGGCTGGGCTTCCGTATGATCGAGAGCTAATGTCTTCTGGATTTCAGAGACGTCAATCCCGGCTAATCCAAGCAGTGTCGGTAAGATATCGACGTGACTCGTAAGGGCGGTTGTCTGTTTGGGATGGGGGAATAGCTGAGGGCTGTGGATGACGAATGGGACATGGATGGATTCTTCATACATCGAATACCATTTTTGATAGAGTCCGCCTTGTGCGCCGAGTTGCTCGCCGTGGTCGGAGGTAAAGACGACAATTGTGTTGTCTGAGAAGCTGGATTGGTGAAGCGCATGAAGCACTTTCATCATTTCATCATCGACTTTTTTCTGCAAGCTGTAATAGAGTTGACGATAAAAGTTGTTATTGATGATCGGCTGCAGCCCTTTTGGATAGGTGAGCCGATAGCTGTCTTGCACGGAAGGCTTCGTTGCCAGAGATTCGTGTGTGGTCGGAGCAGGCGGGATGTACGGAAGCGTCGGATCCACTTCGAAATTATAGGAAGGGACGAGTGCTGAAAAAATCCCGAATAGCGCAATATCGTGAGGATTTACGAAAGAGCATTGAATGAACCATGGGGGTGTTTCCTCCTCGTACTTCGCTGCGTGATCCAATACCTCCAGTAACTCCACCGTTTCTGCAGCATACACCTCGTCTCTTCCACTTGTCCCGAATCCTGCGGACGACCCGGAATTTCTCGGGTCGGTACCATGTGGATCCGGTCCAACCCAATCCGAGAATCCAAATGCACTTAAACGATCCGCTATCCGGTAGATTCTCTCGTTGTTCTGATCTGGAGCTCCTGTGATCGTATTGTAACTAGGCAATGCGTTTTTCGTACCGGGGACGACGATATCCTCCTCGGAAGCATGCCATTTACCTTTCCAGAATGTATCATATCCGGCAGCGCGGAAGTAATCGCCCATTGTAGGGACTGTGTTAGGATCCAGCCAAAATTGATCCGCATCGTAGGAACCTTTCGCTGCGCCGGGTGTTTGAGAGACTCCATGCAGGGAAGGATAATGGCCAGTATATAACGTCGTCCGGCTCGGCGCGCAAGCTGTGCTGCCGACGTAATGATTCAAAAACGTCATCCCGTTTTTCATCAGCAACTGTTGGGCATGTAACTGTTCACGGCGCCATTTCTGTAGTTCTGCATTCTCATATACAGGAGGGAACCGTTCCTGATCGACCATTAAGAATAATATGTTCGGCTGTTT
The DNA here is from genome assembly GCF_050459885.1 of Sporosarcina gallistercoris. Lineage (GTDB taxonomy): Bacteria > Bacillota > Bacilli > Bacillales_A > Planococcaceae > Sporosarcina > Sporosarcina gallistercoris_A. The sequence goes on from NZ_JBCMNO010000006.1 coordinate 22,176, forward strand.
GTTCCGGCAACCGCAATCGCAATTTACAGGATGATCTTTCATGAGTTTCACCTTCCTAATCTGTAAGTACTCTCTAGTGTATGACGGACGAGTTCGAACGGGCGTGTGATTCGCATAGTGCGCAGAAGGTGAATGGAAGCGATGTGCCTGTTAGAAACGCAGCAATCCTAAGATTTCTCCAATCGCTGTATCGGCAACGAATGCAGCCAGAAGAATGGAAGCGACCGTTGTAACGGCGAGGTAAAAGAGGATGCCATAAAAGCTGTCAGTAGCTGCAGGTGCATGGTGGAGCAGTTTTGTAATTGTGAATAACGGAGTGAGGATAAATGCAAGAAAGATGGCGATAGCAAGAATAATGGCAGATAGTGTGAAGGAATGAACGAATGTGAGGAATAGGCTTATCGCAGAAAGAGAGAGGGGGATCGCATAGAATCCTCCTAGTTTCCGCGCGATTTCCAATACGGATTCTGTTAGAGAAAACAGTTTGACTGTGCTGACGACTGCGATGAGATTGACTGCGACTACTAGAAGCAAGAAGATGCTCAAGTAGAGAACGACTTGGAAAAAAGACGGACTCAGAGTGATCAGGCTGGTAGGGAATGCGGCGTAGAAGGTGGCGGCCGTGAGCAGGATGAATACAATGATACTCAGAAAGCTGTTTTGGGGTGAAACATTCGTCGAATGGAAGTGGGCGGAAGGCGTTTGAAGCTGTTGAAATAGGAATTGAACGAAACTCTTCGCATCGGTCTTTAACTTCTCGAATGGTTCATTAGCTGTAGCGCTCGGCACTTCCGTGGGGGGCGTTCTCTTACGAACGGCGGAAAATGAGTTGCCGCATTCCCCGCAGTAGTTTCCGTCAAGCTGCATATGGCTGCAAACTGGACAAGTTTTAATGGGTGTCACTCCTTTTTTGTGATAGATGGTGCTCGCTAAAGTCATGGTATGTAGGGGGGAGGGGGAATAGAAAGGAATTGGCCGGAAAGTGTGGGGGTGAATTGGAGCATGTATAGGGGGGAGTGCATGGCGGCTGTGTTCTTTGACACATGGTGTTGTTTCTCCATCACTTCCGGGGGATTCTCCGACAGATGGAGTAGTTTCTCGATCACATCAGCGGATTTCTCCGACACGTAGCGGAGTTTCTCGATAACGGGACACAATTCAAGTGCACTAAGGGATTAATTGGTAGCGCTTCGCTTGTTTTGGCCGGGCTAGTTCGCTGACTAGGGGCTAAATGTTTTCTCCGACACTTGTCGATGGTTGTCCGACATCCGCAGCGTTTTCTTCGACACTCCACTCGCTTTCTCCATCACTCCTAAAGATTTCTCCGACACGTAGCGGAGTTTCTCGATAACGGGACACAATTCAAGAGCTTTAAGAGATTAATTGGTAGCGCTTCGCTTGTTTTAGGTCGGGCTAGTTCGCTGCCTATGGGCTAAATGTTTTCTCCGACACTTGTTGATAGTTGTCCGACACCAGCAGTATTTTCTCCGTCACTCCGAAAGATTTCCCCGACACATAGCGGAGTTTCTCGATAACGGGACACAATTCAACTGCTCTAAGGGATTCATCGGCCGCGCTTCGCTTGTTTTAGGAGCGGGCTAGTTCGCTGCCTAGGGGCTAAGTGTTTTCTCCGACACTCCACTCGCCTTCTCCATCACTCCGAAAGATTTCCCCGACACGTAGCGGAGTTTCTCGATAACGGGACACAACTCAACTGCTCTAAGGGAAGAATCATTTCCTATTTCGGTAGTGGGTACCGGCCCGACGTTGAATGCAGCGACTGAAAATGGATTGGAACGTGCCGCTGCCTTATTTGATGTTCCAGTTCCAGAGATTATGAATCGAGCGACGATTACAGGATCGATTGAAATCGGTCGACATCCCGGAGTTGTGACGTTTACGTTTCTTGTACCTTTAGCGTATTTAAAGAAGATTTCTTTGGAACAGATTGTTGCTGAACATTATAAGTGAATGTTCATTCGGTTAGTAAGATTGACCTCTCAGTAGAATTTCAATGAGAGGTTTTTTGTCTTAAGACAGTTCTTCGAGTTAGTCAGATTTAAGTATCCATGTGTAGATGAATTGTTATTTTCACTGTTCAATAATGCAAATTTTAATAAAACGATAATTTCACTTTGAAACCCCTTACAGTCTTGCTCGATACAGTATAGAATGGGTTTACGTTAGTAAATGCATATGTGAGGAGAGGGTTGTGGAAACATGTTGGATAAGCGACGTGTACAATTAGTGTCACTTTTGGCGGATGAAACAAAGCCGATAAAAAGTGAAGTATTGTCATCCTATATGGGAATCTCTAAGCGATCTGTTTACTATGATGTCTTAAATATTAATGACTGGCTAAAATCCATGGAGTTCCCGTTGATCGAAACCGTTTATGGAGAAGGACTCCTACTCCCGGAGACAACAAAGAAGGCGTTACAAGAAAGAGGCTTTTTGAGTCATAAACAATGGGAATATCATTTTTCCAGTGAAGAGCGGATTACAGTCCTATTGGTTACATTGTTGACCGATGTAGGGGCGGTCACTATGAAGAGATTGATGGACGCGGTACAAATGAGTCGCGGAACTGTATTTAAAGATTTACAAGAGCTTAAAGAGATTCTGGCAGATGAACAATTGATATGTACGTTTGAAAAGACGTCTGGATACAGCATTCAGGGGGCTGAAGAGAGTAAGCGGATGGTTCTCGTCCTCTTCTTTTACCGTATCAAGTATCAGTACAAATGGACGGAAAAGCTTCCTTTCGTACATCAGCTATCAGATACATTCCTCATGCTATTTCAACCAAAGAAACAAGAATTTTTTAAAGCATTCATCTATAAAACTGAAAAAGAATTAGGATTATTGATGACGGAGGAAAGTTCTCATCTTCTAATGATTCAACTTGTGGTCATGATTGATCGGGTGCGAAATAATCACTTCATCTCCATTGAACCCGAGGAAACTTCCATTTTACAAGAAACGGCGTACTATGAAGCTGCCAAAAAGATTACACAAAGACTGGAAATTGAATTCAATATAAATTTCCCTGGAGATGAAACCAGTTTTTTAGCACGGCAGTTACAAAGTTACAAAGTCGCTCATTTTAAATCAATGCACTACTCCACTCAAGAGTTAGATGATCTAAAACTGGTTGTCCATCGAATGGTGATGGAATTCCAATTAAAAGCGTGTGTTCTGTTTGATATGAGAGAAGAGCTTGAACGTAATTTGTTGGCGCACATAAAACCTACTTATTACAGATTGAAATATAATGTGCCGTATTCAAATTTCATAGTGAAAGAAGTAACGGAAAACTATCCGGATATATTTAATTTTACAAAGCAGGTAATCGGTCATCTTGAATTTTACGTCAGGAAAAAGATACCTGATGAAGAAGTTGCTTATATCGCGCTGCATTTTGGGGGGTGGTTATCACGAGAAAAGAAAGAAATCAGCATTAAGTACCGGGCACTTGTCGTCTGTGCAAATGGTATTGGGACATCTACGATGATTCGTAAACAAGTGGAAGATTTAATTGAAGGTCTGCATGTAATTGAAATTCAGTCGCTCCATGACTTTAACGAAGAGTGCGATGTGGATGTCATTATTACAACCAGTTCCCAACTGGAACACCCGACAATTCCGATTTTTTGTGTCCCGCCAATATTAACTAATGAGAACAAAGCGAGTTTGCTATTGAAGTTCAACCATCTGTTCACGGAAGGAAATAGACTACCGCGAGATACTGATATTCTTCTTGAAACGATTAAGAGATATGCAACTGTACATGATGAGATTGGACTTGTGCAATCGATTTCGAAAATATTGGAACAACCTAATTACAAGTTAGAGGAGGATGGAAAACCGATGCTTTGTGATTTACTGACGGATGAAACCATACAATTTACGGACAGCGTTTCAAATTGGAAGGAAGCCATTCGTCTTGCTAGTGAGCCGTTACTAAAAAATAATTCAATTGAATTAAGATATGTAGATTCTATGATTCAAAATGTTGAAGAATTGGGACCTTATATAGTATTGACAAAAGGTATGGCTTTACCCCATTCGCGTCCTGAAAACGGAGTGTTAAAGGTAGGAATGAGCTTCTTGCGTATAAGGGAGGCTGTTGCATTTTCTGATTTAGAAAAGCATACAGCGAATTTAATTATTGTACTTGCAGCAGCAGACAATGAAACGCACTTAGCGGCATTATCACAGCTGTCAGATTTGTTATCTGAAGAAGAGAATCTACAAGCATTGATTGCAGCGGATTCAGTGGATGACGTGTTGAAAATCATTTCATGAAATGAATAGAAAATGGAGGAGATTTTAATGAAAAAAGTATTAGTTGTATGTGGGAATGGTTTGGGTAGCAGTATGATTGTGGAAATGAATGCAAATGCAATTTTAAAAGAGTTAGGCCTAGAAGCAAGTGTATCTCATACTGATTTAACAACAGCGAAAACAGAGCCTGCTGATCTGTATATTGGTTCTGAAGATATCGTTGGTAGTTTGGAAGACGGAAAAAAGAACATTGTTATGTTGAAAAACATCATGGATAAAAAAGAGTTGAGAGCTGCATTGGAAAATAACTTGTGAAAATCAGTAAACAATCTTAAATGGAAGGAGTGTTGAAATGGTTGACTTAATCATGAATGATATATTGGGTACCCCTGCAATACTGGTAGGACTGTTTGCCCTTGTGGGGTTACTTGTCCAAAAGAAGAATTCAGGGGATGTTGTATCTGGAACACTTAAAACGGTAATGGGATTTGTTATCCTCGGGGCTGGAGCGAATGTATTAGTCCAATCACTCGATAAATTTTCCAGTATGTTTGATCATGCTTTTGCAATGGAAGGAGTTATTCCGAACAATGAAGCAATCGTTGCACTAGCACAGGAAAGTTTCGGGACTGAAACTGCGATGATTATGCTATTCGGGATGATTGTAAACATTGGTTTTGCTCGATTTACGCCTTATAAGTATATTTTTTTAACAGGGCACCATACGATGTTCATGGCTTGTATGATTGCAGTGATCTTGAGAACAGGAGGTATGTCAGGCTTCCACCTCGTTCTTCTAGGTTCCATTATTCTAGGAGCTGTCATGGTCCTCTTTCCTGCAATGTTGCAACCATACACTCGTAAAATTACAGGGTCAGATGACTTTGCAATTGGCCACTTCGGTTCTTTTGGATATCTCGTATCTGCTAATGTGGGCAAACTTGTTGGAAAAAACTCGAAGTCGACTGAAGAGCTAAAGGTTCCGAAATCATTAGGATTCTTAAGAGATACGTCTGTTGCAGTCTCTTTAACTATGGTTCTATTGTTTTTTGTAGTATCTGCATTCGCCGGTCCAGCATTTGTTGAAGCTGAATTGAGCGACGGACAGAACTTTTTAGTCTTTGCCTTCATGCAAGGGCTGACATTTGCGGCAGGTGTGTACATCATTCTTGCTGGTGTTAGAATGCTTCTGGGCGAAATTGTCCCTGCGTTCAAAGGGATCGCGGATAAGCTGGTTCCGAATGCTAAACCAGCGCTCGATTGTCCAGCAATCTTTCCTTTTGCAAGTAACGCGGTCATTATCGGATTCTTCTTTAGCTTTATTGCCGGGTTGCTCAGTATGTTTTTACTGCCACTTTTCGGACTAAAGGTGATCGTGCCAGGTCTTGTTCCTCACTTCTTCACAGGTGCAGCCGCCGGAGTATTCGGTAATTCCACAGGCGGAAGAAAAGGTGCTATCTTTGGTTCTATGGCTAATGGGTTCCTTATCAGCTTCTTGCCGGCGTTGTTATTACCGATTCTTGGTACCCTTGGTTTCCAAGGGACAACATTTGGTGATGCAGACTTTGGTGTAGTTGGAATTGTGTTAGGTAATATTATCAACCTTGTTCAATCTAATCTGCTCATCACGGTTATTGTACTAGTCATTCTCTCGCTATTTTTCGCACTTGGATGGAAGTCCATGAAGAAGCTAGAGAATAGTGAAGCTGCTTAACAGGCAAAATTACAAAGGTCTACCGTTAGTTAAACGGTAGACCTTTGTGTTTTTGATTTTTGTCCTGGGAAGGGTTCACGGGGAGAGCTCAATCCAAAGTCAGAACCAATTTTCCGCGTGCATGGCGGGTTTGTGTTTTCTGCAGGGCTTCGAGTCCTTGTTCAAATGGATACGTTTGTTCAATGACAAGCTGGTATGTACCTGCAGCGATTTCTTGGATGAGCTGTTGGACTTCATTCCGTACATCTGCTTTGTGAGGCACGAATGCAGCAGTAATGCCGCGTTCGGGTACAATCCGATCGCCAGAAATCGTGATGACAGTGCCTGCGTCTTTGACGACGTGCATACTTTCAGTACCCGTTCCAGGTTGAATCGCAATGGCTGCATCGACGCCGTTTGGCATCCACTCACGGACTTCGCGCATCCAATTGGGATCGCGATAATCGACGGCTTTGTCGGCTCCGAGTGATTCCATGTATTCGTGGTTTTTAGGGGAAGCCGAACCCGCCACTTTCCAGCCGCGGGCCTTGGCAAACTGGATGGCGAACGTCCCGATAGCCCCTGAAGCACCTGCGATGAATACCGAATCGCCTTCTTTCAAATGGAGTGCGGTAAATGCGCGCAAAACCGTGTTACCTGCAACGGGTATTGCAGCGGCCTCCGCAAAATCCATAGTATCCGGGATGGGTAAGATGAGGGAGTCTTGTTGGACAGCCGCAAACTCTGCCCACGTCCCGCCTTTAGGCTGCATCATACTGACGAAAGCGATGCGATCACCTTTTTTATAGCGCGTTACTCGACTACCGGTTTCTTCAACGATACCAGCTGCCTCCACCCCGATTGGATAAGGATATTCGATTTCATTCGGAAGAAAATAAGAGTCGTGAATTCCGACACCTATCGCTTTTACGCGAACGAGCAATTCATCGTCCTTGATAAGGGGAACGTTCACTTCTTCTAGGGCAATATCATCCGGTGCGGCACTCCGTTTCACAAATGCTCTCATAATCAGATGCAACTCCTTATTGAGATTTCAGTGAATTCAGTATATCATACCGTTATTGCCAGAGTAACAATCAGGGATTATCCAAGACTGTCAAAAGTCAGTGTTCTCCAAAGGAGGAGTTGCTATGTATACCTATAAAGTCGTTACCATCAAAAGCAGTTGGAAGGGTACGCCTAAAGAGGACGAGGAACAGATTATGAATGAGGCCGCAGCACAAGGCTGGCGGTTGCATTCAATCATTCCGTTTTCTACCACTACAGGGGGGACAACAGATTTAAAACTTGTATTTGAAAAGGATTCGGAAATGTAATGGATAGAGAACTTTTTAGAGCTTATCTGTGTTTCAGCAGATAAGCTTTTACTTATTTTTGAATAACATTTTTTGTTAACGCTTTACTAGGGTGAAATAACTCTTCCTTTTGACTGAATTATCTTGTATACTGCATATCATAGATTTTTGGATGTTCACTTCGGATGTTTGAACCGGTGAATGGATGACGAAATGGAATTCAGTATAATCAGAAACTATGGTTGGATAGTGAATCATGTGCTGAGATTCAACTTCCGATTGTTGAAGGGGGAAGAACGACTGATGCAAGAGGGAAATACGGCAATGGGATTATGGAAGGATTGGCGCTTACACGCGATTGTTTTAGCGATAGTGATTGTTACGGAAATGATCGGAACGTTCAGCATTAAAGTAGGACCAGGGGTCATTCTGTTACTGCCGATGTTGTACGCGCTCGTCATAGGAATCATTTTGTATTTTACACCGGCTGTGAAAGAAAAGCAGTCAGTTAATGCGGAGCCTATTATTGTGCTGGGGGTTTCGCTGTTGCTTGCAAAAATCGGGGTAATTATTGGCCCATCGCTACCAGAGGTGATTGCTGCAGGACCTGCACTGTTACTTCAAGAACTTGGACATCTTGTGACAATAGTGCTGGCACTGCCCATCGCGATTTGGCTCGGGATGAAACGCGAAGCAATCGGGATGACGCACTCGATTGGACGTGAGCCGAACGTGGGCTTGATTATGGATAAATACGGGATGGGTTCGCCGGAAGGTCGCGGAGTCATGGCGATGTACATTTTTGGTACAGTATTCGGCGCAGTATTTTTAGGCTTATTGTCAGGACTACTTGCAACGCTGACGCCTCTCAACCCACTGTCGTTTGCTTTGGCTTCAGGAGTGGGAAGCGGCAGTATGATGGCTGCAGCGAGTGGATCGCTGATTGCAGCTTTTCCGGAGCTTGAGACGCAAATCGTCGCACTTTCAGGAGCAAGTAACTTACTCTCCTTATCAACCGGTCTATGGGTCAGTATCTTCATCGCACTGCCGCTCACTGAAAAATTATATGGGTGGATGACTCGGAAGAAGGAGGGGTATTGATGCTGAAAAATATTCAAGAATGGGTATTGTTATTGACCATTGTAGGCGTGAGTGGTCTTGTAGGGAACTGGATCGGATACGATATTTTCCCCCTTTCTGCGCTTCCCGGTATGGCCGTTCTGATCGGAATCTGCTTGGCGGGGTTCGTTTTAAAAGAAATCATCCCTTGGAATTTCCCGAGCATCGCCTACATTTCCATCATTGGAGTGATCGTCTCGATGCCGTGGTTTCCAGGTTCCGATAAAGTCGTGGAATGGACGACGCAAGTTCAGTTACTTGCACTCACGACGCCGATTTTAGCCTACGCCGGGATTGCCATCGGCCGCTCCTGGTCCGACTTTGTAAAGCTCGGCTGGCGGACGCTGATCGTCGCAAGCCTGGTGATGATCGGCACGTTCCTCGGATCGGCGGTCATTGCCGAGATAATCTTGCGCTTCCAAGGAATTATTTAATAGAAGCAGAGAGACCCCGCCGCAAAGCAGCGGCTGGGTCTTTTTTGCGTGTGTTGGGGGTTGTCGGACACTTGAGGCGGGTTGAGCATCACTCAGCTGGAGTTGGCGATCACTGAAGGAGATTTCTCGGACACTCCACGAGATTTGTCCGACACCTAGCAAAGTTTCTCGATAACGGGACACAATTCCCCCCGTTAAGAAGGGTTTTATTCCACTGAATATCTTTTTTGGCGTTGTCGGACACTTGGGAGAGATTAAGCATCACCCAGCTGCATTTTTCGATCACTGAAGGAGATTTCTCGGAGAGTCCGCGAGGTTTGTCCGACACCTAGCAGAGTTTCTCGATAACGGGCCACAATTCACTCCGTTAAGAAGGGTTTTATTCCACAGAATATCTGTTTTGGCGTTGTCGGACACTTGTGGGGGATTAACCATCACCCAGCTGCACTTCTCGATCACTGAAGGAGATTTCTCGGACAGTCCGCGAGGTTTGTCCGACACCTAGCAAAGTTTCTCGATAACGGGACACGATTCCCCCTGTTCTGAAAGGACTTAATTGGTAGCGCTTCGCTTGTTTTGGGAGGGCTATTTCATTGGCATGGAAGAATCGGCAAGATGGGAGCGGGAATCAAACGAATGGTGGAAAGAAACTACATGGGGACATAATTCACCTAGGTCTTATTCCGCTGGATTTTTTTTGCGTGTGTGAGCGTTGTTAGACACTTGGGAAAGATTAAGCATCACCCAGCTGCATTTCTAGATCACTGAAGGAGATTTCTCGGACACTCCGCGTTATTTGTCCGACACCTAGCAGAGTTTCTCGATAACGGGACACAGTTCACCCCGTTAAGAAAGGTTTTATTCCACTAAATATCTTTTTTAGTGTGCAAGGGGGTTGTCGGACACTTGGGAGAGATTAAGCATCACCCAGCTGCACTTCACGATCACTGAAGGAGATTTCTCGGACAGTCCACACTATTTGTCCGACACCTAGCAGAGTTTCTCGATAACGGGCCACAATTCCCCTGTCCAGAAGGGTTTTATTCCACAGAATATCTTTTTTAGTGTGCAAGAGCGTTGTCGGACACTTGGGAGAGATTAAGCATCACCCAGCTGCACTTCACGATCACTGAAGGAGATTTCTCGGACACTCCTCGTTATTTGTCCGACACCTAACAAAGTTTCTCGATAACGGGCCACAATTCCCCCTGTCCAGAAGGGTTTTATTCCACAGAATATCTTTTTTGGAGTTGTCGGACACTTGGGAAAGATTAAGCATCACCCAGCTGCACTTCTCGATCACTGAAGGAGATTTCTCGGACAGTCCACGCTATTTGTCCGACACCTAGCAAAGTTTCACGATAACAAAACACAATTCACCCCCCCTTCAGAAAGACTTAATTGGTAGCGCTTCGCTTGTTTTGGGAGGGCTATTTCATTGGCATGGAAGTATCGGCAAGATGGGAGCGGGAATCAAACGAATGGTGGAAAGAAACTACATGGTGACATAATTCACCTAGGTCTTATTCCGCTGGATTTTTTTTGCGTGTGTGAGCGTTGTCGGACACTTGGGAAAGATTAAGCATCACACAGCTGCACTTCTCGATCACTGAAGGAGATTTCTCGGACACCCCACGCTATTTGTCCGACACCTAGCAAAGTTTCACGATAACGGGACACAATTCCCCCTGTCCAGAAGGGTTTTATTCCACAGAATATCTTTTTTGGCGTTGTCGGATACTTGGGAAAGATTAAGCATCACCCAGCTGCACTTCTTGATCACTGAAGGAGATTTCTCCGACACTCCACGCTATTTCTCCGACACCTAGCAAAGTTTCACGATAACAAAACACAATTCACCCCCCTTCAGAAAGACTTAATTGGTAGCGCTTCGCTTGTTTTGGGAGGGCTATTTCATTGCCAAGGAAAAATCAGCAAGACGGGGAGAGGAAACGGTCAAATCCAGCAAAAAGTTGACAGATCGGAAGAGTTGGATGGCACCTGAGGAGAATACATTGAAAAGTAATGAAAGAAAGGGATGAAAGCGTTCCCATAGTTCAGAAAACTCATTGTTATCTCATTTTTAGTGTGTTACTATAAATCTCATCGGTAATCATGATTATAAAGTGATTGTGATTATAAATTGCAGATTGAATGAGGTGAAGACATGGAAACTCCGATTCTAGATGTTAAGCGTCTGAAGACTTACTTTTACTTGGATGATGAACAGGTTGCTAAGGCAGTAGATGATGTATCGTTTGCGATTCGACCGGGTGAGTCTGTTTCAATAGTCGGCGAATCCGGAAGTGGAAAGAGTATGACTGCGAACTCCATCATGGGGCTTATAGGCAAACCGGGAAAGATTATCGGCGGATCGATTGAATTGAATGGTCGGGACGTATCCGGTCTATCGGAAAAGCAGATGACCACCATCCGAGGTAAGGAGATGGCGATGATCTTTCAGGAGCCGATGACCGCCTTGAATCCGGTATTTACAGTTGGAAACCAAATTATAGAGATGCTGAGAAAGCACAAGAAACTGAATAAGAAACTAGCGAGGGAACAGGCGATCCATCTACTTGAAGTAGTGGGGATTTCACGTCCTGACCAAATTATTGATGAATTCCCCCATAGACTTTCAGGCGGGATGCGTCAGCGTGTCATGATTGCCATTGCGATTTCCTGTCAGCCGAAACTGCTGATTGCAGACGAACCTACCACCGCACTCGATGTCACGATTCAAGCACAAATCCTCGCGTTGCTTGAAGATATGCGAAAGAAAATGGATATGTCGATTCTGATGATCACCCATGATTTAGGTGTAGTTTCTGATTATGCAGATCGTGTCATTGTCATGTATGGCGGTCAAGTCGTTGAACAAAGTGGAACCAAAGAACTGCTGCGTAACACGAAACACCCGTATACCCAAGGGCTGCTTGACAGCATGCCTGATTTAACAACAAATGTGGATAGGTTGAAAACGATTCCTGGGACTGTCCCGGCTGCCACGGAGTTTCCTGAAGGGTGCCGGTTTGCTTCCAGATGTCCTTCCGTGATGGGGAAGTGTATCTCAACGAATCCTGAATTGGTCGAAGTGAGTGCGGGGCATCACGTTCGCTGCCACTTGTATGGGGAGGGCACAATATGAAAGTTTTGGAAGAAGTGAAGCCGAAAGTGGCGACGAAAAACCTACTGGAAATCCGGAATCTGAAAAAGTACTTTCCCATCAAAGGCGGTGTGATCCAACGCACAACGGGACATGTAAAAGCCGTCGATGATATTTCATTCGACATACAAGAAGGGGAAACGCTTGGAATCGTGGGTGAATCAGGTTCTGGAAAATCGACGCTCGGACGTGTCATCTTGCGTTTACTTAGTGCAACGGATGGCACGATCACGTTTGACGGCAATAACCTTACTCATTTGAAAGAACGGGAGTTACGAAACTATCGGAAAGATATGCAGATTATCTTTCAGGATCCATTCTCGTCTTTAAATTCCAAGATGAACGTCTACGAACTGATTGAAGAGGCATTGGTCATTCAAACCAAATTGGCAAAACCGGAGCGGAAAAAGAAAGTGGAAGCCATTGTGGAGAAAGTCGGTCTGCGAATTGAAGACCTTCAGAAATATCCTCATGAATTTTCAGGAGGGCAGCGACAGCGGATCAGCATAGCGCGAGCACTGGTCAACAATCCGAAATTTGTCGTATGCGATGAGCCGGTCTCTGCACTGGATGTCTCGATCCAAGCGCAAGTGCTCAATTTGATGATGGATTTGCAGGATGAGCTCGGATTGACGTATTTGTTCATCGCGCACGATTTAAGTGTAGTGAAGCATATTAGTGATCGGATCATCGTGATGTATTTAGGGAGAGTTGCAGAAATCGCTCCTAAGAATAATCTTTACGACAACCCTAAACATCCTTACACACAAGCACTTCTTGACTCTGTCTCCGTTGTGGACCGCGGAGAGAATCGTGTTCCGGAGCGGGAGAAAATTGTACTGAAGGGAACAATGCCAAGCCCGGCTAACCCGCCTTCGGGATGTGCTTTCCGCACGAGATGTCCGTTTGCATTTGACCGCTGCAGCCAAGAGCGTCCCGAGTTGACGGAAGTTGAACCAGGACACTTTGCAGCCTGTCACTTACACACAGGCGTAAAAGATCCAGTATCCAAACTAGTCCAATACAGTTGAGAGGAGACGCAGGATGAATGACAACACCCGTAAATTGAAATTCCCCTCGATGCTTTTGGCACTCGTGATGGTGCTCGCAGCATGTGGAGGTAATGAAGACAGAGGCCCGGATCCTTCTTCCGCCGCCGCTCCTGGTGAACCGACTGAAGGAGGAATTGTGGTGGGCGCAATGGAAACCGCCCCTTCCGGAATGTTCAATCCGATATTTTACGAAGAAGCATACGACGAAGCGATTTTACGTTTGACCCATGAGAGTTTAGTAGGTCAAAACGAGAAGTTGGAATTCATTCCGAAACTGGCTAAAAGTTGGGAAGTGAATGAAGATCAGACCGAGATTACGTTTCACTTGGAAAAAGGAGTGAAGTGGCACGACGGTGAGGAATTCACGGCTGAGGATGTCGTCTTCACATACCAATCGATGTCGGACCCTCAATATGTTGAGTCAGGTGGGTTCCGTACCGAATACGTGCAAGATTTAAAAGGCTATGAGGCCTACAATTCGAGCGAAACGGACCAGTTCGAAGGGGTGGTAGCCGAAGATCCGTACACCGTTACATTTAAATTTGAAGAGCCTAATGTAACTCCGTTATATACAGCTGGATTCCAAATCATTCCGAAACACATTTTTCAAGACATTCCCATTCCCGATATGCCGAAGGCGGACGCATCTCTCACAGGTGGTTCCATCATTGGCACAGGGCCGTTCAAGCTGACTAAGATTTTAGATCGTCAGCAATATATCCTTGAGCGGAACGAGGACTATTGGCAAGGGAAGCCCCACTTAGACAAGATCGTTTGGAAGATCGTGGACGAAGCAATCATGACTGGACTTCTTGAAACCGGAGATATCGATTTCGTAGCAGATCCGAATGGTGTTTCTCCAGCGGATTATAAGACGATACAGGAAATGGACAACATCCAAATCATCGAACAGCCACAGTTCGGTAACCAGTTCCTTGGATTTAAGATGAATCATAGGAATGCTGAGGATATCGAAAGTGGTGACTCCAATCCGGACAATTGGAAGGTGAATGAAAAGATTGCGAATCAAAAGGTGCGTCAAGCAATCGCCTATGCCGTCAACCGGGAAGGGATTGTCAATGGATTGCTCTATGGTCATGGCCAGAAAACGGATACGACGATTGCCCAACAGTTCTGGGCTTACAGTGAAGACGCGCCAGTGAACTATTCCTATGATCCCAAGAAAGCAATCCAGTTATTGGATGAAGAAGGGTATGTCGATCAGGATGGGGATGGATTCCGTGAAGATCCGGATGGCGAGAAGTGGGTGCTGAATCTCGACTTCCCGACAGGTAATAAAATACGTGAGCGAACTGCACCTCTACTGAAACAACAGCTGCAAGAAGTGGGCATCAACGTCAATATGCGACAGCCTAAAGAGATGACGGCCTATATTGACGGACTGGAAAATAAGGATAATGACTGGGACTTATACTTGCTAGGATGGGCACTGAGCAGTCATGACCCTGACCCTGCAAGCCTTTGGTCATCGAAAGCACCGTATAACTACTCGAGATGGAACAATCCGGAATCAGATGCGTTATTGGCGAAAGCGATGAAGGCACCTGAAGCATTTGAACAGAGCCATCGGAAAAAAGTCTACGAAGAGTGGCAAAGGCTGTTTTCGGAAGATTTACCCGCATTATTCCTATATGTGCAAGATAATTTGTGGGTGATGAACGATCGCGTCCAAGGGATCGATCCATTGCCCTTCACGATTACGAATAATGCCCACAAGTGGTGGGTTACCCGTTGATAAGGAATTGAATGGACTCAAAAGGTGGAGTACGTGTGGAATTGAGTACTCCTCCACTTAAGGGGGGAAACTATGTTTCAGTATTTAATCAGAAGGATTCTTATATTCATTCCGATGCTGTTTTTGCTGACAGTGATCGTGTTCGGCTTAGCCAAAGCTGCACCGGGAGATCCGTTTACAGGCAAGATTCTCGATCCAAGCATTGATCCTGAAGTATATGAGCAGCGGAAAGAAGCGTTAGGATTGAATGATCCCGTTCCGGTTCAATATTTCCATTGGATCAGTTCGATTGCGAAAGGGGATTTAGGTGAATCCATCACGTATAACGGTCGTTCGGTGCAAGATTTGATCGGCGAACGGTTGATGAATACGATCTACTTAGGCACATTCGCCCTGGCGATCACGCTCCTCGTAGCGATTCCGATCGGGCTGTATTCTGCAAAACATCCGTATTCGCTGCTCGATTACAGCGCCACCGCATTTGGCTTTGTCGGGCTCGCTGTGCCTAACTTCTTCTTTGGATTAATTGCCATTTTTGTTTTTGCAATTAGTTTGGGATGGTTTCCGGCACAAGGAACGATTTCAAGTGTGGATGCAACAGGGTTTGCATTGGTATTGGACAGACTGCACCATATGATTTTGCCGGGATTGACACTTGGGCTTGCCGGAACTGCGACATATATGCGGTATATGCGGTCCGAAGTGTTGGACGTACTCGGAAGTGATTACATTAAAACGGCAAAAGCAAAAGGGATGAGCGAGACATCCATTTTATACAAACACACATTACGCAATGCCATCATTCCAATCATTACATTACTTGGATTCGAGTTCGGCGCATTATTAAGTGGCGCTGTCATCACTGAGCAAGTGTTCAACTATCCAGGGCTCGGCACATTGTTCATCAAATCGATTGTGAACCGGGATTACCCCGTCGTGATGGCGATTAACCTGCTGCTTGGCATAACGATTTTAGTCGGGAATTTACTTGCGGATATGTTATACAGTGCTGTGGATCCGAGGATTCGCTATGAATGAGGTGAGAGAGAATGCAAAACTCTATGAATGAACAAACGACCGCGCGCATAGCACAAAGCAAATCCAAGCCGAAAAGTCCTTTCCAGCTCTCCTTGCGCCGATTCATGAAAAACAAGCTCGCGGTGATCGGTGTGATCTTCCTGCTTCTCATTATTCTGGCAACCGTATTTGCGCCGGTACTGACAAGCTTCGATCCTGAAAAAGGGGACTTGTTAATGGTTGACAGTGCGCCGGGCAATGGACACCTGCTCGGCACAGACAGTTCAGGACGCGATAACTGGGCCCGGTTGCTTTACGGGGGCCGGACTTCATTGGTTGTCGGGTTCAGTGCTATGCTATTCACGTTGGTCATCGGTGTTGTAACAGGTGCCGCCAGTGGATACTACGGAGGGAAAGTCGATAGTGTCATCATGCGTGCAGCCGATTTGGTATTGGCGCTTCCTTTTTTGGTACTTGCGTTAACTATCATTGCCTTATTGGACAACGTGACCATTGGTGTATTTGTGACCATTATCGCAATCACCACCTGGCCAACGTTGACAAGACTGATCCGCGGTGCATTTTTGTCGCTGAGAGAGGAAGAATTCATTACCGGAGCAAAAGCCCTTGGTGCGACTGACTTACGCATCATTTGGAAGCATTTCTTACCGAATGCAGTGGGTCCGATTATTGTCAATGCGACTCTGATGATGGCGACGATGATCATTATTGAGTCGGGGATGAGTTTCATAGGAATGGGAATTCCACAGCCCACTCCGACTTGGGGAAACATGCTTTCGGAAGCGCAAAATTTGCGCGTTCTGCGGGATCAGCCCGAAGTATGGCTGCCGCCGGGACTTGGTATCCTGATGACGGTACTGTCGATTAACTTCATTGGAGATGGACTGCGCGATGCGTTCGATCCGAAAAGTAACAGGCGTTGATCAGCATGAAAAAGAGGTGTTTAAATGGAAGCGTTGACAGCAAAAGAACAACAATTCATGAACTTTCTAAAAGAGCAAAATGCCTATAAAGAAGCGTTGACAACTCTTCAATGGGATTCGCATACTCAAATACCTCGCGGGGGTGTAGACAATCGTTCCGAAGTGGTCGGCTTTCTATCAGGGAAACTGCAGCAATCGGAAACTTCGGACCGGATGAAAGAGTATCTGGATGATATGAAGGCGACATCCGAGAACGGTTTGATCCGACAAGTGGTTGAAGAGTGTGAAAGAGTCTATGAAAAGAGCCGGAAAATACCGAACAAGACCTACCAAGAGTATGTAACCCTCTGTTCCAAAGCGGAAGCGGTCTGGGAGGAAGCACGGAAGAAAAACGAATTCTCTCTATTTGAACCCTATTTGTCGCGGATTGTTGAGTACAACCAAGAGTTTGCAGAGCTTTGGGGATACGAAGGCAATCGATACAATGCTCTGCTCGACAACAACGAACCTGGCATTACTGTGGAAACATTGGACGTTGTGTTTCCGGCGCTTCGGAAATCGTTGACGAGTTTGATAGAGCAAGTGAAGGCCAGTCCCGTGAAGGCGGATGTCTCCTTGTTGAAAAGTCCATTTCCGATTGAGAGGCAAAAAGCGTTGAGTGAGTCAATACTCGAGATGATTGGGTATCGGTTTGAGAATGGGCGGCTCGATACGTCCGCACATCCGTACAGTTTTGCCATCAACCCAAATGATGTGCGGTTGTCGACAAAGTATATTGAAGATGACTTCAGATCCAGCTTGTTCAGTTCCGTACACGAAGGCGGGCATGCACTTTACGAGCAGAATATCGGACGGAACCTGATGGGAACACCGCTATCCGCCGCCAGTTCGATGGGCATGCATGAGTCCCAGTCGTTGTATTGGGAGATGTTTGTGACAGCGGATAGAGGATTTTGGGAAACGAACTATGATTGGTTCCGTTCCTTTGCACCGGATCATTTTAAGTCCGTTTCGCTGGACGACTTCTATGTAGCCTTGCATGATGTCAAACCATCCTTGATTCGCATAGAAGCAGACCCCCTTACCTATTCGATGCATATTATGCTTCGTTATGAGTTGGAAAAAGCGCTGCTTCATGGCGACGTGAAAGCGAAAGAGCTTCCACATGTCTGGAATGAGCTCATGCAGGAATATTTGGGCGTGGTCCCCGGCAATAATCGCGATGGTGTGCTTCAGGACATCCATTGGTCGAGCGGCGATTTCGGCTATTTCCCGTCGTACACTCTGGGTTATGTATACGCAGCCCAGCTGCACGCAGCGATGAAGCAAGAGGTTATGTTCGAGAACTGTCTGCAGACGAATGATTTTCTCTCCATCCGTCAATGGTTTACAGAACACGTGCATAAGCATGGCAAAACGAAACAACCGCTTGAGCTTTTGAAAGAAGTTACATCGGAAGAGTTGAATCCCGACTATTTGGTGCAGTATTTAACGAAGAAATACGGGGAGATTTATCAGTTTTAAAAAGGTAAGAGACTTTCTGCCAGTAGTGGCGGAAAGTCTTTTTTTAGTTGTTTGATTTTCTTGGGCATTGGCGGGGATTTGTTGGACACTTGAGGGCGGTTGCGCATCACTCAGCAGCCGTTCTCGATCACTGAAGAGGATTTGTCGTACACTTTCCGTGATTTGTCCGACACATAGTGGAGTTTCTCGATAACGGGACACAATTCACACGGTTCAGAGGGGTGGATTACGCTGAGGATTTTTTGCGTGTGTTTAGCGTTGTCGGACACTTGGGGAAGAATGTGCATCACTCCGCAGCCGTTCTCGATCACTGAAGAGGATTTGTCGTACACTCCACGTGATTTGTCCGACACATAGCGGAGTTTCGCGATAACGGGACACAATTCACACGGTTCAGAGGGGTGCCGCTGGACTATTTTTGTATGTGTTTGGCGTTGTCGGACACTTGGGGAAGAATAAGCATCACTCCGCAGCAGTTCACGATCACTGAAGAGAATTTGTCGTACACTCCACGTGATTTGTCCGACACCTAGCGAAGTTTCTCGATAACGAGACACAATTCATCTAGTTTAGAGGGGGTTAATTGGTAGCGCTTCGCTTATTAAGAGACGGGCTATCTCGCTAGCTCTCTCGGATTCCGCGTTCCCCGACACATCCGGGCGATTGTTCATCACTCAGCCGCAGTTCTCGATCACTCAAGTCGATTTGTCCGCCACACAGCGAAGTTTCCCCGACACCTAGCGAAGTTTCTCGATAACGGGACACAATTCATCTAGTTTAGAGGGGGTTAATTGGTAGCGCTGCGCTTATTAAGAGACGGGCTATCTCGCTAGCGCCTTCGGATTCCGCGTTCCCCGACACATCCGGGCGATTGTTCATTACTCAGCAGCCGTTCTCGATCACTCAAGTCGATTTGTCCGCCACACAGCGAAGTTTCCCCGACACCTCGCGAAGTTTCTCGATAACGGGACACAATTCATCTAGTTTAGAGGGGGTTAATTGGTAATGCTTCGCTTATTAAGAGACGGGCTATCTCGCTAGCTCCCTCGTATTCCGCGTTCCCCGACACATCCGGGCGATTGTTCATCACTCAGCCGCAGTTTTCGATCACTCAAGTCGATTTGTCCGCCACACAGCAAAGTTTCCCCGACACCTGGCGAAGTTTCTCGATAACGGGACACAATTCCCCTGGTTCAAAGGGCGTTAATTGGTAGCGCTGCGCTTGTTTTGGGAGGATAATTCATTGGCATGGGAGAATTGGGAAGATGGGATTGGACAGATGGGAGTAGGAATCTGCAGCGTGACACACTTCCCTCGGTCCAGAAAGGGCTGATTGGCAGCACTACGCCAGCGTCGAACAGGCTGCCCCTCTCCGACCCGTTTGGGGTGTGGCCAACTAAACGCCTGCCCCTGGATTTCTCCAGAGGCAGGCGTTTGTAGGAAGATTGGTCGTTGAACCCGGCTCAATCACTGAAGAGTTCCCGTTTGGCGAAAAGCATGGATCCGAACGAAATCACCAGTGAAATGAAGAAACTCCACCAGATTGTTATCAGAGGGCCCTCTGCGATAGGCAGTGCATGAACGAGAAGGGTCGCAATCGGAGCTGAGTAGGGCAGCAGCCGTGAGATTTTACGTTTAGAGAGCACGATGATCAGTATGACAGGCACGAGTGCCGCATATAGGGTTCCGAAGAAGAACAGGAACTGCAGGGCATCGAAGTTGAAGAAGAGTGAAAGAATGAGCAGTACGAGCAAAACGAAGCCTGAGAACTGATAGGAAGCTTTGTGAAGCTGCTTATCACTCATGTCTGGCCGTATCTTTTGTTGGATATTGCGAACGAAGTGGACCGTTGTGGCGTGAAGTTCTGCGTTCATTGTGCTTGAAATGGTGCTGAAACAAAATAGGAAGAAGATGACCGATAGCAATAAGGGCTTGATTTTTTTAATAAGCTCAAATAATAGCGAATACGTCTCGGTGAACGATTGGTCGTAGATGACAATCATCAGCATACCGCCGAGAGCCAATGGAACCGTACTCCAAACTAAAGCGGTCAAATAAAAGCTCATCCGGACTTTTTTCAGGTCAATCATGTATAGGCGCTGCCAAGTTGCTCGATCGGATAGCATTTGACCGAATCCGATCAGCATCGCAGTTGCAGTGAAGTAAAAGGCTTCCTGGTTGTTTGTGAACAAAAGATAAGGATGCAAGAGCCGTATGCCTTGATAGATATTCGTGGCACCTTCTCCTATAAAGAAAAACATAGGAATGAAGATAATTGCACTGAAAGTAAAGATGAGAGCAGGGCCTTCGAGTCTATGAATCCACTTCATACCACCTATACCGGCCAGGAGAAAGGTGTATAGGAAAAAGACCAGTAAAGAAATCCAGGCAGGCACACCCAGGAGTAATTCGAAAAGGACGGAAGCGCCGATCGCCTGCATGAACAGGGAGTCCAGTCCGAGAAACAGGACGAGGGTGGACAAAACGTAATAGCCATCTTTGTACAATCGGATTTCAAACAAATCTCCGATGGTCCGTAAGTCAGGATAGGAAGTACGGATTCGAAGCGAGATGAACCCGAATAATAGGAGTGCCACGGCGCCCATGAACGAATACCCAATACTTCCGACGAGCCCATATTTGATAAGTGCTTCAGGAGATGACAAAATCGTGTTTGCGGTAATCCAACGGGCCAGCAACGAGATAATGGCGGTGGAGAAGCCGAGTGTGATGGCACCGGTCATGTAAAAGTTGTAGTTTTTCATACAGGGCTGACCTCGGAGTCATTCGCTAATTGTACGCGATAGGCTGTCGGTGTCATGCCGAAGTTTTTTCGGAACAACGAACTGAAGTAATGCTGACTGTTGAATCCGGTATGATCAGCCACAGCGGAAATACTCGCTTCCGGATCATTGATCAGCATCCGCTTTGCCATCTCGAGTCGATAGGAATTCAAATAGTCTGCGAAGCCGAGGCCCATTTCCTCAAGGAACTTGCGACTCAAATACGTTGGGCTAAGGTGAATCTTTTCTGCAACCGCGGATAAAGGAAGCTTGTCGGCATAGCGTTCGTGGATGACGTGTAATGCTTGTTGGATGGCGTCCGATTTGGCATTCCATTTTTCATACTTTTGCAGCGTATGGATAAGTTCTTCTTCAATGATAGGTTTTGTAATATAGTCGTTCACTCCGATACGAATCGATTGACGGGCGTATTCGAATGATTGATAAGCCGTGACCATGATGATGTCTAACTCGTACAGCTCTTTCAACTCCATACCGAGTGTCAACCCGTCTTTTCCTGGCATTTGAATATCCAGGAATGCAATGGAGATTTTTTGTGACTGCGCCAAGGCTAATGCTGTGGAGGCATCCGTTGCTTTTAAGAAAGTCCAATAAGGGAAATGAGGTTTCATAAGATACTCAAGCTGCTCGAGCTCCAATGGTTCGTCATCGACTAGTAAAATGTACATAAGCTCACTCCTTCTTAGACAATAGGTGTTTCGCGGAACGGGATAATGATTTGTGCGCACGCTTCTTCGCCGACAAAAGACATCGTAAATGAGGCGGGTCCATCAGGAAATAATAGGTGCAGACGTTCGCGGATGTTGGCCACACCTAGTCCGTCTTCCCGGGTGAAGTCTTCTGTTTTCTGTGAGGGTTGCTGGAGATGCGTATTCCACACTTCTATATGGATCAGATTCTCTCGACGGAATACGATGATTCTGAGGATTGCAGGTCCCGGATATTTATCGAAAGCATGCTTGAACGTGTTTTCCACCATTGTTTGAAGAACGAATGGAGGGATGTACGCAATCTTTGCTTGCTGTTCGATTTGTTGATGGATTTGTACCCGCTGACCAAAACGCAATTGCTGAATATCCAGATAACTATTGGTATAGGCTAATTCATCCAGGAGCGGGACGAGCATTTCATTTGTTTGATAGTTGTATCTCATGAATTTTGACATCACTTCTAAACTCGTTATCAGCTCTTGTTTTCGATCCAATCGTGCGAGGCTCAGCATCGTATTCAGTGTGTTAAAGAAGAAGTGGGGTTTAATGCGTTGGTTGAGCTGATAGTATTGGGCATATTGTAATTCCTTTTCCAGTTTCGACTTACTTGCGACGTTTTGAAGGAAGTCGAATCGGCTCTCGAATATCATAATGAATGCAAGTGTAAAAGCCCCTGCTAGAGGGGCGAGTATACATAATAATACATATAGCGAAAACGTGTCGATGGACATCATGAGCGACGCCTCCAGCGGGTAAAGGATTGTCCCTATTCTAGCAGATGCGTCAATTGTTGAGTAGACTTTCTGCATAATGGCACGCAACTTGATGGGTTTCGGATAGGGCCCTTAACGCAGGGACTTCCTTTTTGCAGTGATCGGTAGCGAAAGGACAGCGTGTATGGAACCTGCATCCAGTCGGCGGATCGATAGGAGAAGGGACATCCCCTTTTAAGAGGATGCGATCTTTTTTATGTTGTTCATCAATCGATGGAATTGCGGATAATAAGGCTTTCGTGTAAGGATGACTAGGCGAATCGAAGAGCGAGTCCTTATCCGCAATTTCGACAATTGTTCCTAAATACATCACGATGACACGATCGGAAATATGGCGTACAACACTTAAATCATGAGAGATGAAGAGGAAGGTCAAGTCCAGATTCCGCTGCATGCTCTTCAGCAAGTTAATGATTTGAGCTTGAATTGAAACGTCAAGAGCAGAAACGGCTTCATCGCAAATGATGACTTTAGGGTCCACACAAAGTGCTCGGGCAATGCCGATTCTTTGACGTTGGCCTCCTGAAAATTCATGAGGAAAGCGCTCCAAATATTCTGGACGAAGACCTACTAGCGACATGAGTTCCAGAAGGCGTGCTTCCATTTGTTCTTTCGGCATCACTTTTTGGATGGTCATGGCCTCTTGAAGCATTTTACGGATCGTTTGACGTGGATTCAACGACGCATATGGATCTTGGAAGATGACCTGAATGTCCCCGCGCATACTGCGGAGTTCTTTTTTACTCAATGACGTCATGGACGTGCCGTTGAACAGGACTTCTCCTCCTGTAGGTTCATCGAGACGCAATATGGAGCGGCCGGTGGTTGACTTGCCACATCCTGACTCGCCAACGATGCTAAGTGTTTCGCCAGGATATAGTTTGAACGAGATGTCGTCCACTGCTTTTACGGTCTGTTTTGGTGAGAAAAGAGATTCTTTTTTCAAGGAGAAATATTGTTTTAAATGATTCACTTCCAAAATGGGTACCTTTGTCGTTACGGACATACCAATTCCTCCTTTTCTTCAATCGATTCCCACTTTTCGGTGTACATGAAGCAGCGGACTTTTGCCTCTGGATCATTCGTCTCCAACAAAACAGGAGCCTCAGCCCGACAAATTTCCCGTGCATGCGGACACCGGTCTGCAAAACGGCAGCCAACTGGGTAGTCATAGGGGCTCGGGACGGAGCCTTCAATCGTTTGAAGTTCGTGCTGGTTTTCATGGATATTCGGAAGGGAGCTGAGCAACCCTTGCGTATACGGATGTAACGGTGTTTTGAACAGATCCTTTGCGTTCCGATGCTCGACGACTTGACCGGCATACATGACCGCCACTTGGTCACATACTTCAGATACTACGCCTAGATCGTGTGTGATGAAGATGATGCTCATGCCAATCTGCTTTTGCAAGTCTTTCATCAACTCCAAGATTTGAGCTTGAATCGTTACATCCAATGCTGTTGTCGGTTCGTCGGCAATCAATACTTCTGGTGTACACGCCAGCGCCATCGCGATCATGACTCGCTGGCGCATTCCGCCACTCAATTGAAACGGCTCTTGTTTAGCACGCTTTTCAGGTGAAGGGAGGCCGACCATTTCCAACAGATCCACTGCTTTTTGCCATGCTTGTTTCCTCGGCAGCCGCTGGTGTAAACGGATGGTCTCAGCAATTTGTTCACCTACTGGAATGATCGGATTCAAACTCGTCATCGGCTCTTGAAAAATCATGGATATCTGGTTGCCGCGGACTTTGCGTAATTCTTCTTCTTTCATGTGTACGATATCTTTGTTGTTGAGTAAGATTTCCCCTTCGACAATTTTCCCGGGAGGAGAAGGGATAAGGCGCAGCAGGGACAGGGAAGTAATCGACTTTCCGCACCCGGACTCCCCTACAATCCCGAGCGTCTCCCCTTTGTGGAGCGTGAAATCCACACCGTCCACCGCTTTTGCAGTCCCTTTGGAAGTTGTGAAATGGGTCTTTAAATTCTTCACTTGTAAAACGACTTCTTTGGTCATCGGAAACTCCTCCTTTTTAGTTTAAATCGATCCGCTTGTTCACAGCCCGGTAAAGGACGTCCACGAGTAAGTTCACAAATACGAAAACCAGTGACGCAACAAGGACGCCGCCTTGAACCATTGGCAGATCACGAGTCCGGATGGCATCCACAATCATTCTTCCAAGTCCATTGATGGCGAATACGGATTCGACGAGAACAGTTCCGCCTAGTAAGCTGCCGAACTGCAATCCGACTACTGTAATGACGGGAATCAAAGCATTTCGCAACGCATGCTTATAAATGACAAAGTGTTCTTTCAAGCCTTTTGCTCGTGCTGTACGTATATAATCTTGCCCAATGACGTCGAGCATACTGGAACGCGTCATCCGTGCAACTATCGCTGCTCCGCCGACACCTAGTGTAAGTGCGGGTAAGATGATATTTAACGGGCCATCCCAACCTGCTACGGGGAGCCATTGAAGTTTTACGGAAAAGAGGTACATCAATAGTAAGCCGAGCCAGAAGCTTGGCAGTGAAATTCCGAGTAATGCAACCACCATGACACTTACATCACGGACAGAGTAAGGTTTGACTGCAGAAATGATTCCGGCAGCTAATCCAAGGACGATGGTGATGAGAATACTATAGAAGGCAAGTTCCATTGTAATCGGAAGTCTCAGTAAGATTTCATCGAGCACAGGCTGCTTGTTTTTCAACGAATTCCCAAGGTCCCCTTGAAAAACATTGCCGACGTAGGACATGTATTGCTCCGCTACGGGACGATTTAATCCTAAGTCTTCACGGTATTGTTCAATGGTTTCTTGGGACGCTCCTTCTCCGGCTAATATAGCCGCGGGATCTCCAGGCACCATCTGCATGATCAGGAACACAACGAGCGTCACGCCCAATATGACGGGAATAATTTGAACTAAACGTTTTGCGATAAATAGTAACATGAATGGACCTCCTTATTTTTTAAGTTTAGGATCGAGTGCATCCCGTAACCCATCCCCGAAAAGATTGAATCCGAGAACAAGAATTGAAATCATCAAACCAGGGAAGATAGCCATATAAGGTGCGCTGAACAGGAAATCGCGACCGCTGGATAGCATCGCACCCCATTCCGGTGATGGTGGCTGAGCGCCAAGTCCTAAGAAAGAAAGTCCAGCTGCTGATAGAATAGCGGTAGCTAGACGCATCGAACCTTGTACGATAATAGGTGAGAGTACGTTCGGAAAGACGTGTTTAAAGATGATAGTAAAGTCGTTGGCTCCAAGTGTCCGGATCGCATCGATGTATTCGAGCTTTTTCACTTCCATCGTGGATCCGCGGACAATTCTCGCAAACAAAGGAATCGAGAATACCCCCACTGCGATCGTCACGTTAATGAGGCCAGGTCCAAGAGCACTGATGATCGCAAGTGCTAGCAAAATTCCCGGGAATGCGAGCATGACATCCAATAGGCGGCTAATAACGGTGTCCACCCATTTACCGTAGTAGCCGGCAATGAGACCTAACGTGATTCCGAAGAATGCCCCGAATAATACGGAAGCGAAACCGACGCCGATGGATAACCGTGATCCATAGAGAATCCGGCTCAAAATGTCTCGGCCTTTATCGTCAGTGCCCATCCAATGTTCCATGGAAGGCGGTGTCAATTTGTCTTCCAATGAAATCTCGAAAGGATCGTAAGGGGCGACTAGTGGAGCGACAAGCATCATGAGGAGATAAATTCCTATAATGATAGCACCCGCCAATGCCGCCTTGTTCTGAGTCATGACACTCCGAAATGACTGCCACCTTTCTTTGCGTGTGTTCTGTCGAGCCTTCGCTAATTCCATTGTCTGTGCTGCAGTGATTTTTGAAGCCATTTTCCATTCCCTCCCTGCGGTAGTCTGTAGAAGATACCTCAAATGTAAAACGATTGGATGCCCCTGTAAATAGGAATACTCTAAGTAGTTGAAATATTAAAAAAGGTGAGCAAGATAGTGAAAGTGATTTCTCGTTTTGTTTTATATAATCAGATCAGAACGACAAAACGATTTGAAATGGGGGAGCACAATGAAGAGTTGGAAAAGGTTTCTTACAGTAGTATTAACAGGGGTGTTGCTTCTGATTTTGCAGGCTTGTTCAACAAGCGGATCGAATTCAGATGATAAGGCAAGTGCAGGTGGGGATAAGGAGAAGTCAGAAGATGGCGGTACACTAACAGTCGTTCGATTGTCGGATGCAACAGGGCTGGATCCGCATTTCATCACAGATATTCCTTCAGCAAACGTCATTCATGGCAAAGTCTATGAAACGCTCGTCCAGTTTGATAAGGATATGAACATTAAGCCGATGCTTGCAACTGAGTGGGAACAGACGGATGACCTCACTTGGGAATTCACACTTGTAGAGAATGTGAAGTTCCACGATGGGACAACGTTTGACGCAGAGGCTGTGAAAAAGACGCTAGATCGTATCTTGGATCCGGCAACAGGTTCTCCGCAACAATCGAAACTTGGAATGATTCAAGAAGTGGTCGTAAAAGATCCAACTCACGTCACGCTGAAATTATCTGAACCGTATGCACCGTTACTTTCAATCCTTGCAAGTAATGAAGGAAGTATCATGAGTCCGAAGGCAATTGATGAGTCGGCTGAAAAACTTGCGACCCATCCAGTCGGCACAGGACCATTTGTATTTGAATCATGGAAGTCAGGTCAAGACATTACATTAGTGAAAAACGAAGACTACTGGGGCACTCCAGTGAAACTTGATAAAGTCGTATTCAAAGTCGTTCCTGAAGATGCAACTAGACTCGCAATGATCGAACAAGGTGAGGCGCAGATTTCAGACCAAGTGCCAGTCACTGAAATCGATCGAATCGAAAGCTCGGATATACTGAATCTATACCGCACCGAAGGCTTGGCTGTCGAGTACGTCGGATTCAATACGACAGCAGCACCTTTTGATAACGTGAAAGTAAGGCAAGCTGTCAGTTACGCGATTGAGCGAGAGGCGATTTTGAATGGTGTCTATAATGATGTAGGAACACTGGCGAACTCTGCTATGAGTCCGAAAGTATTCGGCTACAGCAAAAATATCGAAGCGTATCCGTATGACATCAACGAAGCGAAGAAATTGATGAAAGAAGCAGGACTGGAAGATGGAGTCACAGTGAAATTATTGACGAGTGACCGGAAAGAACGCATTAACATGGCGGAAGTCATCCAATCACAACTTAAAGGAATCGGTGTGAACGTGGAGATTCAAGTAATGGAATACGGTGCGTATATAGATGAAGTCGATGGCGGTAAACACCAGATGTTCATTGGCGGCTGGGGAAATGCAACAGGTGATGGAGACTATAACCAATATAACCTGTTCCACTCAGATTCCATTGGATCCCCTGGAAACCACTTCTACTATAAAAATCCTGAAATCGATAAGCTGATCGAACAAGGCCGAGTGGAAATGGATCCTAGTAAACGTGAAGAGATCTATGAACAAGCCATGCAGCAAGAGATGGATGATGCTGTGTACGTCCCGATCCGTAACTATGAGCATCTAGCTGTCTACAATAACGATGTAAAAGATTTCTATTTGAACCCATCCAACTATCTGATTATCAATGAAACAACAGTGAGTAAGTAAAACCGAAGAGTAAGGCCGCAAGTCCGGGCCTTACTCTATCCTTTTGAAGGAGTGATGGAATTGACAACTTTGTTGTTGAAAAATGTAACGTTGGAAACAGGATTCCAATACGAAGGCGATCGAGTTACAGCTACGAATACCGCTGTGTATGATGTCCTTGTAAAAGACGGTAAAGTGGAGACGATCGCGGAGTCGATCAGCGTTTCGGCAGATACAGAAATCGATGTAGCTGGAAACCTACTGATGCCTTCGATGCGTGAAATGCATATCCATGTCGACAAAACGTATTTTAGCGGTCCGTGGAAAGCGTGTGTACCGATCACAAACGGAATCATCACACGGATTGAAGAAGAGGAAAAACTACTGCCACAACAACTTCCTGTTGCCTTGCAGCGTGCAGAGAAAATGATTGAGTGGCTGTTGTCACAAGGCCATACCCACATTCGATCTCATTGTAACGTCGATCCTCAAATTGGGACGAAACACATCGAAATCACATTGGAAGCATTTGCGAAATTCGAAGGGATGTTAACGTATGATATCGTCGCGTTCCCGCAGCATGGCTTATTGCGTTCGAATTCCGAAGCATTGATGAGAGAAGCGATGCGTAAAGGCGCTACGTTGGTAGGCGGTGTCGATCCCGCAACGATCGATCGCGATATTGAACGTTCACTGGAAACGACGATGGACATTGCGACTGAGTCAGGTAAGGGATTGGATATCCATATCCATGACGGCGACTCTCTCGGAGCGTTTGAATTCAGAAAGCTGGCTGAACTTGCGACACAAGCAGGGAAAATCGGACAGACGACAATCAGCCATGCTATAGCTCTTGGCGATCTACAAGGCACTGAACTTGAGGCGATTACAGCGATTTTGAGGGAAGCTCAAATCGACGTGACGACAACGGTTCCAACAAATCGTCCAACAATTCCAGTCCAATATTTGCAAAAGAACGGTGTGAATGTATCACTGGGGCACGATAGTCTGACAGACCACTGGTCACCTTATGGGACTGGGGATACCATTGAAAAGCTTTCGATTCTGGCAGAACGCTTCCGTTTCATGGATGAACTCTCATTGAATCGTACTTGGCAGTATGCGACGGGCGGCATCATG
Source organism: Sporosarcina gallistercoris (assembly GCF_050459885.1). Lineage (GTDB taxonomy): Bacteria > Bacillota > Bacilli > Bacillales_A > Planococcaceae > Sporosarcina > Sporosarcina gallistercoris_A. The sequence continues at coordinate 51,526 of NZ_JBCMNO010000006.1, forward strand.
CCGCTCGATGACGAAGGCAATGCCGTTTGGCCGAAAGTCGGAGACGACGCAAACTTCCTGCTGATCGATGCAGTTTGTTCAGCACAAGCCGTGGCTCGCCGCAAGCCGATTACACGAGTCATCTTCCAAGGGAAAGTAGTTGCGGAAAGTGGCATTGTACAGAGCGGTTTACAGATGGGAGGCGTTCAACGTGGCTGAAACAACGTGGCTTGTAAATGTTAAGCTCGAGACGGGCAATAAAATGATGGAAAACGGAGCAGTTGAAACAGAGACGGCGCTGCATACGTTGAAAGTTGTGGATGGAGTGATCGAGGAAATCCATGATGCCGGAAGTCCTGTCCATATGGATGGCGAACAGATGGATATGAAAGGTAAACTAGCGGTGCCTCCGTTAAAAGAAATGCACAATCATTTGGACAAAACCTACATGACGTTGGACTGGAAAGCAGTGACACCAGTGGCGAATTTGAAAGAGCGGCTGCAGCATGAAGCAGCGGAACTTAAAGAGTTGGCAGGTTCCACTGAGACGCGAGCAAAGAAAATGATTGAAACACTTCTGGGCTATGGTGTCACACATATCCGCACGCATGTGAACATCGATCCTTATATCGGATTGAAAAATTTGGAAGGTGTGAAGGCTGCTCTTCAAGCCTACGAGGGAATTGTGACTCATGAAATCGTCGCCTTCCCCCAACACGGTCTGCTTCGAGGTGAAGTTCCAGCGTTAATGCGCGAAGCGATGAGGAGCGGAGCGACAATCGTTGGGGGACTCGACCCTGCTGGAATTGATCAGTCCATTGAACGCTCGCTTCACGAAGTGATGGATATTGCGACTGAGTTTGACGCGGACGTCGACATCCATCTGCATGACGGCGGAATGGTCGGGTACTATACATCGGATAAATGGATTGATATAGTGGAGGATGCAGGATATCGCGGACGCACAGCATTGAGCCATTCGTTCTGTTTAGGCGATGTACCGATTGGACAGCAAGTGAAAATAGCGGAGCGCCTGGCAGCTCAAGACGTGGCGATCATGTCGACAGTTCCGATCAACTTGAACAGAACGCTGCCGCCTATTGAATTGCTGGACGAACATGGAGTTCGCGTACATTTCGGATGTGATGGGTTTTATGATTCGTGGGGTCCGTATGGAACAGGAGACGTGTTAGAGAAAGTGACGCGTTTCGGGGAGCTCAACCGTAAAATCGAAGAGAAATCCTTGCGCCATGCGTTGCGTTTTGCTACAAATGGAGTGACGCCATTGAATGCTCAAGGCGAACGCATGTGGCCGTTAGTGAATGACAAAGCGGACTTTGTTTTCTTCGATGCTGCGTCAACAGCGGAAGTGGTAGCAAGAAAGCCGATCGACCGCTGCGTAATGGTAAAAGGTGAAATTGTAACTCCAGCATTGTAATGAGTACGGGATGGCTGCCGAGTGCAGCCATCCTTTTTTAGATGGCAGGTGAACGTATGGAACGTAGTCAAATGAAGTTATATCTGATTGGATTGTTTTGTGTCATTGCGTGGGGAAGCAACTTTGTTTTCGGCTCGATACTAGTGGGGCAGTTCAATCCCGGAATCATCGCTGTTATCCGGTTGCTGTTCATATTGATGTTTCTCTATTCAGTGACCCGGCAGCAAGTTCGCGGCATGCGTATGGACAAAAAAGGGTGGCTGTTCCTGCTGGCGGGAGGACTTATCGGTGTCTCTTTTAACCAATGGAGTTTTTACGCGAGTCTGCAGTACACCGATCCCGTGACGGCGTCGCTGATTTTAGCACTTTCCCCCATCGTGACCGTTGCACTCTCCGTTTATTACTTGAAAGAGAAACGGCGACTGATATTTTTGGGAGGGGCAGTGATCGGGCTTTGCGGAGTATGGCTGGTCATCACTGAGGGGACGTGGTTTGTCCCTTCGATTGGCCGTGGTGAGTTGCTCATTGCAGGAACGATGCTGTCGTTTTCGGTGTTTCTGCTGTTAGTCCAGCACATGTCAAAAACGATGAGCGTCGGTGTGATCACTTGGTACACGAATCTTATCGGCATGATCGGCTTGTTGCCGTTTGTTTCCTGGAAGGCGCTCCCTTCAACCCTGGAAGTCGATTGGACGTATTGGTTGCTGCTCATTGTCACAGCAATCGTGATGCATGGATTATGTACGTATTTGTGGAACGAGGTCATCCGGGAAGCGGGTGCATCCAACATCGCGCTGCTGCTCAACTTGGAACCGTTCATCGCCATGATTTTCAGTTATGTGATTTTGCAGCACATCATCAGTCTGCCGCAGTTGGTTGGCGGATTCATTATCATACTAGGAATCACCGTGTCGCTGCGAACACCACGGGTACCAACAATACAGGATGGAAGTTAGAAGATATGCAATCCAGGAAAGACCCGTTTCGCTTCGGCGAGACGGGTCTTTTCGTATTGCCGATCACAGATAGGAGAGTTGTCCGACAGGGGAAGTGGATTGCCGTTCAGTAAGAGGGATTTCTCGATCACCTAGCGGAATTTCTCCGACACCTAGCAGAGGTTGTCGATAACGGGACACACTTCACCCGATTTAAGGGATTAATTGGTAGCGCTTCGCTTGTTGAAGGAGGGGCGAGTCACTCGGCCCCAGCAGTTTCCGCGTTCCTTGACACATCCCGCCGTTTGTCCATCACCTGATGGAAGTTCCCGATCACCGAGTGCCCTTTACCAATCAACTCTCCGCATTTTTCCGACACCTAGCAGAGTTTCTTGATAACGGGACACAATTCACCCGATTTAAGGGATTAATTGGTAGCGCTTCGCTTGTTGAGGGAGGGACTAGACAAACAGCCCCAGCGTTTTCCGCGTTCCTCGACACATCCCACCGTTTGTCCATCACCTGATGAAAGTTCCGGATCACCGAGTGCCCTTTGCCAATCAGTTCTGCACATTTGTCCGACATATAACAGAGTTTCTCGATAATGGGACAAACTTCACCCGATTTAAGGGCTTAATTGGTAGCGCTTCGCTTGTTGAAGGAGGGGCGAGTCACTCGGCCCCAGCGGTTTCCGCGTTCCTCGACACATCCCACCGTTTGTCCATCACCTGATGAAAGTTCCCGATCACCGAGTGCCCTTTACCAATCAACTCTCTGCATTTCTTCGACACCTAGCGAAGTTTGTCGATAACGGCACACGATTCACCTGCTTTAAGGGATTAATTAGGAGCGCTTCGCTTTTGGAGGAAAAGTTAATGGCACGTCTGTCGTGGAGTCGACTGAATCCGGAGTGCCTAGTGGACTGGTTTTACAAGATTTATCGATCACCTAGTACGCTTCAATTAGCTCGGATAAGGACTGTTAAGTAAAACTAGCTTGTCCGGTTAATATAGCGAATAGAGTGGAATTAATCTGAATGGCCTATTAATAAATATGACATAATTCAAAAAGAGTAGTGACTTTAGACCTCGTTCAGACTATAATTGTTGATTGGAAGGAACCGGATTTTTATGTGTATATTGGACTGTTATTACTTAAATAGAAGGAGATTGACATTATTATGAAGAGAAGAATGAGATATAAGAGCATTAGATCACGACTTTACTGGTCATTTGGAATTGTTATGCTGCTCGTTTTGGGGTTGGCATTTTTCACGTTGAATTCCATACAACGAGTGAATGAAAAAACGAAAGATATTATTGAACATGATACAAAGTTAGCTGTCGTAGATTTACGATTGGCGAATTCGATGGCTGGTCGGCTGTCTGCTGTACGGGCTTATATGTTGTTTGGCGATGAGCAATATATTGAAGAATTCAATATGTTAACGGATTATGCCAATAACCTGCAAGCAGAAACCGTTAAACTTGAAGGGGATTTGGGAGATTTAGTGGAAAGAACGTCGAATTGGAACGAGAAGCTATCAACAGATGTGTTAGACATGTATGATGCAAATCGGAAAGAACGAGCAATTAAGAATTTGGAGAGTTTGTCTGTAGAGGGTACAGAATTGATTGCTGAATACCATAAAGTTGCAGATAGACGTGAAAAACAAACTATGGCTCATGGTGATGAAATCATTAACAGTGGGATTATGACGCTGCGATTGGTATTTGCAGTTTCACTACTGACATTGGTAGTTAGTGGGACTGCATCCGCTACGACGACAGCCGCCATTACAAAACCACTTACGCAAGTTAGAAATCGTATGAGATCTATTGCAGACGGAGATTTAAGCCAGGAACCACTCGAGATTCTGTCAGAAGACGAAGCCGGGCAGCTTGCGGTCGCGATGAATGAAATGAGTGACAATACACGGAATATGCTGAATCGCATCAATGAAGTTTCGTCATCCGTTTCTGCACACAGTGAGGAATTGACGCAGTCGTCCACTGAAGTAAAACAAGCATCAGCACAAATTGCAGTGACGATGCAGGAGCTGACTTCAGGGATTGAAAGTGAAGCAAATACCGCAACCGATCTGGCGATGGCAATGGAACAATTCGTGGAACGTGTTGAAAGTGCAAATAAACGGGGAGAAGCGATTCAAAAAGCTTCTGAAAGTGTCATGGAACAGACGGAAAACGGCTCGGCGTTAATGGAATCATCTACTGAACAGATGCAGCGAATTGACACTATCGTGCAAGAAGCCGTTACGAAAATTAAAGGATTGGATGTCCAATCGCAAGAAATTTCGAAACTTGTCGTTGTGATTAAAGCGATTGCCGACCAGACCAATTTACTCGCATTAAATGCAGCGATTGAAGCGGCTCGCGCTGGAGAACATGGTAAAGGGTTCGCGGTTGTTGCAGAAGAAGTACGCAAACTGGCTGAACAAGTAGCAGTTTCCGTGACGGATATTACGGGCATAGTCGGTACAATCCAACAAGAGTCCAGCAGCGTTGCCGGATCGCTTGAGTCGGGCTATGAAGAAGTTGAAAAAGGGACTGCGCAACTTAAGACGACGCGCGAAACGTTTGATGAAATAAGTAATGCTGTTAATAAAATGACGATGGATATTGGGGGCATTTCTCAAAATCTAGAAGAAATTTCAGCTGGCAGTGAAGAGATGAACGAATCAGTCGAAGAAATCGCAGCCATCTCCGAGCAATCCGCTGCGGGCGTTCAACAAACGGCAGCTGCTTCACAGCAGACAAGCAGTTCAATGGAAGAAGTAGCGGGCAGTTCTGCACAACTTGCCCAGCTTGCCGAGAATTTGAATGGATTGGTACGAGAATTTAAGCTGTAAGTGAAAAAGCTGGGAGAAAGGCTCACCTGCCGCAGTGGCAGGTGAGCTTTTTGCTTGTCTGCGTTCTCGATCATTTGTGTCGCGTTGTCCGACACTGGGAGCGGGTTGTCGGTCAGTGGATGACGATTCATCATCACATAGAAGAATTTGTCCGACACCTAGCAGAATTTCTCGATAACGGGTCATAATTCACCTAATTTCAGGGATTAATTGGTAGCGCTGCGCTTGTTGGGGAAGGGCTATCTCGTGGGCATATCAGCAATTTGCTCAAAAAGGCGTTCTCGATCACAAGTGTTGGGGTGTCGGTCAGTTGGTGGAATTTCTCAATCACATAGCGGAATTTGTCCGACACCTAGTGAAGTTTCTCGATAACGGGACGCAATTCACCTATTTTAAGGGATTAATTGGTAGCGCTGCGCTTGTTGGGGAAGGGCTATCTCGTGGGCATATCAGCAATTTGCTCAAAAAGGTGTTCTCGATCACAAGTGTTGGGTTAGCCGACACTGGGAGTAGTTTGTCGTTCAGTGGGGGGCGTTTCTCCATCACATAGTCAAATTTCTCCGACACCTAGCCGAGTTTCTCGATAACGAGACACAATTCGACAGCGTTAATGGATTAATTGGTAGCGCTTCGCTTGTTGAGGAGAGGGCTAGTCACTCGGCCCAAGCAGGTTCTGCGTTCAATGACACATCTCCCCGTTTGTCCATCCCCTGGCGAGAGTTCTCGATCACCTAGTGCCCTTTACCAATCAGCTCTTCGCATTTCTCCAACACCCAGCGAGATTTCTCGATAACGGGACACAATTCAACAGCATTAAGGGACTAATTGGTAGCGCATCGCTTGTTAAGGGAGGGGCTATCCCGTGGGCACATCAGCAATTTGCTCAAAAAGGCGTTCTCGATCACAAGTGTTGGGGTGTCGGTCAGTTGGTGGAATTTCTCGATCACATAGCGGAAGTTGTCCGACACCTAGCCGAATTTCCTGATAACGGGACGCAATTCATTACAGAGACAGCCGACAAAAAAACACTCGATGAGAGTGTTTAGATGTGTGAACTATTTTCTTTCATGTATCCTCTGTTTTTAGATGCGCCTACAGGGACTAGGTTCATATTTAGTAGAGTTCGACGAGTGAATTGCGAACAATGGACACGGCAAAATCTCCTCCATTCTTTGTTAGTCAACGGACCACCGAACAGATGGAACCAATCCAATATGGCTTGCTTGTGTGCAGTTGTAGATCGATTCCTACAGCTTGGACAATTCCAGAATTGGCCATTTTTCATCATGCCAAGAGCATGACACGCTGGACAGGCAACCCCAGTCAAGAAGTCTTCAGGAGGTATCGAGTAAATTTCAGCAACTGGTTTAGGTGAATAGGCGCGATGTTCTTTAACCATACGGCGGGCCAAGCTCTCAAATTCTTCAGGAGAGAGTAGTGGGTGATTCGTGTGAATCGACCGTATGTGTTGAGGAATTATGCTTGGAAAGAGGATAGGCACAGGGGTCTTAAAGATCGATAGTCGTTGCTTAGGGTATGCCAACACTACACACCCGAGGACCGGGAGATTGATATTTTTGGCACTCAGCCAGTCTTCGAATAATTGACAGGTGTTGGTCAGTTGAGCAATCGGACTTGGAAACCCGAGTATTTCACCATTTTCTGACATACGCAGAAGCTGTGGGGGATTCTCTGTAACGGAGAGGTCTCCTGCAATATTTTTCACTTCACAAATCAATGCAAATTCTTGGGTGAGAATCAATGTGTCAATCTGAAAGAGGGAGCTAGAGGATAACGACACATCATTTAAAATATGCGTGGGCATCGGAAAGGTATAATTGCCAAGAACTCTGTCCAGTTCTTGCTCGCCTCCATACCCCGCTTTTATGGACGCCGCGCGTTGCTTGATTTTCCCATACATAGGATGGGTCTCAGGCAGTCTACTTAAAGCGACTGTCAGTCCTTCCAAAGCAGGCGGAAAAGATCGTTCTTTATAAATGATTGCATTCACTTCCTTTCATGTTATTAAGTCCATTCTATCACACTTGTTAGAATAATCTATCATTAATTATAAGTATGCTGCTCAATTTTAAGAATCAGCTACAGGGGAAATGCCCGACACCGGTCACAGATTGTGCATCACACAAAGTGAGTTCATCATCACGTAGCCAGGTTTCCCCGACACTTAGCAAAGTTTCTCGATAACGAGACACAATTCAGAGTGATGAAAGTATTAATTGGCAGCGCTGCGCTTGTTAAAATTAGAGCCATACTATATAGCTGGCTCCCGTAAACTATCTACATCTGTTCACTACAGAATTTTCTGTCATATTATCTTGCGCTCCAGAATCATGAGTGGTACAATCATCTTCTGTTTCAAATTTCCCCAGCAAGCCATCACCATCCGGAAACGACAGGACAAATTCTAGGAAAGCGGAGGATCTGTACATGCAGAGACACCCTGATTTTGAGTTTGAGGCTGAGCGTCTGGACTACACCGTACATTACATGCGACGGCTTTTAGAAGAATCGCAGCGTGATGTCGACGCCTCTCAAGAACAAATTCGTCACGCGATGGCGGATTTGGATTATTTGGACTCCAGTATGAGTTACATTAACATTCTCACGAACACACGGTTTTTCGAAATGGCACGGTCCCAGAAGGAGACATTTGAAGCCGTTCAGAAGAAGCCGTATTTTGCGCGGATCCACTTTCAGCCTGATGATGAAAAGGACCAAATGCTGTACATCGGTAAGACCTCGGTGTTTCATCAGGAGACGCAAGAACCGATAATAGTCGATTGGCGTTCGCCAGTCGCGAATGTGTATTATGACGGACGTTTAGGTGACCTGACGTATGATGTGCGGGGTGAAGAAGTCAGTGGTCATCTGCATTCGAAGCGGCAATATCAGATTGAAGAGGGCGGATTGCTTGATGTTCGTGACATTGACTTGACCACGAACGATGAGTTGCTGCAGGAAGCGCTCGCGGGCAAAGCGGATGTCCGGTTGACGGAAATCATCTCGACGATCCAATCCGAGCAAAACGACATTATCCGAGCAAGTCTGCGCAAGCCGATAATCGTACAAGGCGCTGCAGGCAGTGGAAAAACGACGATTGCGCTGCATCGGATTTCCTACTTTCTTTACACAAAGGGAACGGATTTCCCTGCTGAAAAGCTGATGATTCTCGCACCGAGTAAGTTGTTCATGGATTATATCGGAGATGTGCTCCCTGAACTTGGGGTCGGCAGTATTTGCCAGACAACGTTTGAAGAATATGTCCTGAATGCCACAGGTCTTAAGCTGAAATTGACGGATACGAATGCAAAACTCGAGAAATTGGCATCATCGGATTCGGTGGATGAAACCGCAATCGCCATTGCGAGGATGAAAGGATCCGATGAGTATCGGTCAATTATGGAGAGGTACGTGAGAAAACTCGAGCAGCAAACAGCGGCATTATTCGAGGATGTTTTCATCGACAATTATCGTATCATGGGTGCAAAGCGGTTGCGCAAGTTATTCCTGGAAGACTTCGGATACTTGCCAATTGAGAAAAGACTTGATCGTATCAAGCTAGTCATGAAATCGGAAGTGACGCGGAAGCGCAAGCAGCTCTACCAGCTATTATCGGATAAATACGAAGCAGCATTGGATAAAGCGTTATATGGAATCCGGGATGACGATAAGCGGCGGGCCAGGATCACACGGATCATGGATGAACGAGATGAGAGACTTCCTAAGATTGAGAAGGAAGGCAAGCAGAAAGTCGCTTCTTATATGAAGAGATTCAAGAAATTTAACGTGAAGCAATTGTATCGGAGTTGGTTGGTAGATGTCGGGTTACAGTCAGAACTTGCGCCGGAGTGGTCGGAAGCGTTCCGGGTTTCGTTCCAAGAAGCGCATTTAAAAGGCATATGGGAAACTGAGGATTTAGCAGCGCTGTTCGACTTGCATGTGCAGCTGAAGGGGCTCGAAAGTGAATGGAAAATGCGCGTCGTTTTCATAGATGAAGCACAGGATTACAGTGAGTATCAGCTCGCGGCGCTGCACGACGGGCTCGAAACGGAGTTGTTCACATTGGTTGGCGACTTGGCGCAAGGAATCCACAGTTACCGGGCATTGACGTCATGGGATCCCGTACGGAAGATGCTGCCGACCGCCACATATACGACGCTTCAGAAGAGTTATCGGACAACGATTGAAATCATGAATCTAGCGAATCGGGTGTTGGCTCAAATGGAAGAAGATTTGCCGCTCGTCGAGCCGGTCGTTCGACATGGAATCGAGCCGGTGTTTTACGAAATGGAGGAGCTGGATGTCGGACGAGTACGGGAGATTCACGAGGAAATTGCGGGGCGCGGCCATCGCTCGGTTGCGATGATCTGTAAGACGAACGGTGAAGCAAAGCAACTTTTTGAAGTGTTGTCCAAGGGCGGAACAGCAGTCCAGCTGCTTGACGAGCAAAGCGATATCGATGATGCACGCATGCTCATCGTGCCAAGCGTTTTGTCGAAAGGATTGGAATTTGACGCAGTCATTGTGGCAGCTTTTCATGATCCATTTCGTGACTCCCAGATCGACCGAAAGCTGCTGTATGTCGCAATGACGCGCCCGATGCACGAGTTGCATGTGCTAGGTGATGCAGCAAAAGAAGTTTTAGGCGAATAAATTCCGGAATCCCGTGGGCGAGTGGTGCGCTGCGGGATCTTTTGCGTGGTTAGATGAGGGAGGCAGTTGTGCTCATATCAGAGAGAAATCTCGCTGGGAAGTCGCACCAATACAACTTCTCCGACACATAGAGTGAGTTGTCCGACACCCCGAGAGCTTTCGAGATCACTCAGTCTGAATTCTCCATTACATAGAAGCATTTCTCCGACACCCAGCAGAATTTCTCGATAACGGGACACAATTCACCTACTTTCAGGGATTAATTGGGTGCGCTTCGCTTATTGAAAGAGGGCTAGTCACCCACCCCAAGCCTTTCCTGCGTTCCTCGACACATCCTGCCGTTTGTCCGTCACCAGATGAAAGTTCTCGATTACATAGTGCCCTTTACCAATCAACTCTTTGCATTTCTCCGACACCTAGCGGAATTTCTCGATAACGGGGCACAATTCACCTGCTTTCAAGGATTAATTGGGTGCGCTTCGCTTATTGAAAGAGGGCTAGTCACTCAGCGTCAGCCTCTCCTGCGTTCCTCGACACATCCTGAAGTTTGTCCGTCACCTGATGAAAGTTCTCGATTACATAGTGCCCTTTACTAATCAACTCTTTGCACTTCTCCGACACCTAGCGGAATTTCTCGATAACGGGACACAATTCAACTGCTTTCAGGGATTAATTGGGTGCGCTTCGCTTATTGAAAGAGGGCTAGTCACTCGGCGTCAGCCTCTCCTGCGTTCCTCGACACATCCTGAAGTTTGTCCGTCACCTGATGAAAGTTCTCGATTACATAGTGCCCTTTACCAATCAACTCTTTGCATTTCTCCGACACCCAGCAGAATTTCTCGATAACGGGACACAATTCAACGGCTTTCAGGGATGAATTGGGTGCGCTTCGCTTATTGAAAGAGGGCTAGTCACTCAGCCGTCAGCCTCTCCTGCGTTCCTCGACACATCCTGCCGTTTGTCCGTCACCTGATGAAAGTTCTCGATTACATCGTGCCCTTTACCAATCAACTCTTTGCATTTCTCCGACACCCACCAGAATTTCTCGATAACGGGGCACAATTCACCTGCTTTCAGGGATGAATTGGGTGCGCTTCGCTTATTGAAAGAGGGCTAGTCAACCACCCCAAGCCTCTCCCACGTTCCCCGACACATCCCGTCGTATGTCCATCACCTGGCAAGAGTTCTCGTTCACCCAGTGCCCTTTACCAATCAGCTCTCCGAACTTCCCCGACACCCACCAGAATTTCTCGACAACGGCACACAATTCAGCATGAATAAGCAAAAAAATAGAATCACCCAATATCTAAATAACAAGAAAACACCCATAATTAAGAAACCCTCAAGCGTTAAATCCCCCTGCAACCCAACAAATCCTGTCGCATCCATTGTAACTAACCTCGAAATTTGTTGTAATGGTAAAAACGGAACGGCTGGGGGGACTCGTATTGGAGAATGATATTCAAGCACCGACGCAGCGATTGGCGGATACGACAGTGCGTGTACTACGTTGGGGAGCGACTCTCCGCCGTATCATTATGCTTGTGATTCTGGGGGGGTTCCATGCTGCCAGTACGTACTTTTCCTGGTGGGAATGGACGCGCACGATCACATATTGGGGCGCAGGGCTCACTCTGATTACAGCCATCTGGTCCATCGGCTTGCGTCCCGTCTATTTCCATAAGCATTTCCGTTATGGGGTTACAGATGAATTTCTGCACATAAAATCAGGAGCGTTCCATGAAAACTATGAACTGATCCCGATGTCGAAGATCCAGGCAGTCTCAACGAATCAGGGACCGATTTTAAGGCGCTATGGGTTGTATTCCTTGGAAATCGAAACAATGGGGTCGAGTCATGGCATTCCTGCGTTGCCGAAAGAAGTGGCAATTGAAGTGAGAAACCAAATCGCCCGCCGCGCGAAAATTAAGGAAGTGGATGAATGATGAAGCGCTATCATCCGTCGACCATCTTGTTCGACTTTGTTGCCATTGTGAAAAGCTATGCCATACTTGCGTTTGTTGTGGCCGTCAACATCGGTTCGGATTCTTGGCTGTCTCGAGTGGGCCGTATACTTTTGCTGGGATCAGTAGTCCTCACCGTATCCGCCAGTATTCTGAAATGGTTCTCTCGAAAGTATGCAGCAGACGATATGGCGTTCCATCTGGAATCGGGCATTTTTGAGAAAACGGAGCGGACGGTGTACTTCGACAAAATACAAAATGTGCAGTGGCATACCTCGTTTTTACATAAGCTGTTCGGGATGACTTCCATCACCTTTGAAACAGGTACTTCCGGGATGAATTCAAATGTGAAATTCGATGCATTAAGACGTTCTGAAGCGGATCGTTTAGAAAAAGCAGTGAAAGAATTCATGCAACCTGTGAATGAGATAACACAAACGGAAGACGGAATAGCGCCTATTATTCCGGAGCGCGTCGTCCATTTCACTCCTACTAGAAAAGATACGATCAAAGCGTCTTTCACATCACTCAGTTTTTTGATTATCTTGCTGGTTGGTACATCGGTCTTCTCCAAACTGAACCAGCTGTTCGATGTCGAGGATTATGTAGAGGGATGGCTTGCTTCCATTCTTACGTCGGGTTGGATGATCGCTGGGTTATCACTCGGTCTCTTCGTTCTTGCTTTGACGATAGGCGTTGTTTGGACGTTTGTGAAATATGGACATTACGAAATCGCTTCGGACGAAGATCGGATCTTCATTTCAAAAGGCGTCTTGGAGGAAACCGCATTTTCCATCGCGAAGAAACGAGTGCAGGCAGTCGAAATTACGCAGTCCTTCATGAAAAGAATGCTTGGCCTAGCTGAAGTGAAGCTGATTAGCGCAGGAGATCTTGGGGATGATGAGGATGAAGTCAGTACACTGTATCCATTTTTGCCAGTGAAGCGGGCGTATGCCATGATTGCAGAATTGCTGCCTGACTACGAAGTGATTCCGGATACCAAGCGGCTGCCGCGGAAATCGTTGGCGGCTCGGCTCTTCAAGCCCTATTGGTTTTGGTTGATTGTCACCAGCCTGCTCGCCTATTTCAGGCCGGAAGTATTCAAACTGCAATTCGGCTGGGCAATGGTGTCCATCGCACTTCTCGTCCTTCTTGTAATCAGTCGGATACTGGGCTATTGGAACACGTCTTACGCGCTGAAGGGGCAATTCATTCAACTGAGTCAGGGGACATTTGAGAAAACGACATTTCTTTCGAGGCGTGACAAAATCATTGAAGTCTCCGTAAAGCGGACCAAACTGCAGCAGTGGTTCGGCCTCGGATCGATTGGACTGATTAATCGGGCAAAACCGGTGCGGCACGAGATGCTAGAGGACATGCCCATTCAAGAAGCCCGGCAGTTTGTTAGCTGGTATGCAGAACGGACCAAAGACGTACAGTTACAGTGAGAGGGTTTTAATCGGAACAACTTCAGGAATAGACTAAGTAGTGATGTCTGTCTAATAAAAGGGGTGTTGAAGTGGGGAGACGAAAAAAATTCGGGAAGATGAGTGTAGTGGTGCTCGTGACGTATATAATCATGATTGTCATGAACTACTTGGCGAACGAACTGCCACTGAATGGGAAGACGACAGGGGAAGTATCGGATTCTTATAGCAACTTGTTTGCACCGGCAGGATATACGTTTGCGATTTGGGGACTCATTTATGTGCTGCTAGCGTTTCATGTCATTTACCAACTCGGTTTCTTCCGATCAGGGGAACGGTCGGACGTGACCCGGCTCATGCAGAAGAATGCGGTGTATTTTTCGATTTCATCCGCAGCGAATGCTTTGTGGATTGCAGCGTGGCATTACGGAAAGCTTGAAGTTTCCATTGTTTTGATGGTCCTGATTTTAGTGAGTCTGATCATCATCAACGGCATGACGGTGAAAGCCGATCTGTCGTTTAAAGAGAAGTTTTTCATTCGCCTGCCATTCAGTGTGTATTTCGGATGGATTACAGTTGCGACCATCGCAAATATTACTGCATATTTCGTTTCAATTGATTGGAACGGCTTCGGGCTGTCCGATCAGACGTGGACAGTCATCCTTCTTATTGTTGGAACGGCTATCGGCATCGCGACGCTATTGAAAAATTGGATTGCCTCTTACGGATTTGTCCTTGTTTGGGCGTATGTCGGGATCTATAACAAACACGTTTCTCCGGAAGGGTGGAATGAGGCCTATCCTGGTATTATCATGACGGTTTCCATCTGCATCATCTTGCTTGGGGTGCTCAGTCTTTGGGTACTTGTGAAAAGACCGAAACGACGTAATCGCAAAGGGAGAATTCAAACATTCAGGTGATTGGTTTTCAAATAGGTGAAAGTATTAGTAAAGGATCCTTTAGATCCCGAATGGTCACTTTCCATTCAATCCTGTATACTGGCTTTAGGAAATTAATGGGGTGTGATGGGAAATGAAACCATTTGAACGATTTATCAACTATACAACGGATCATACAGATGAACTGGCCGCAACGATTGTCGATCGGGTGTGTGAACAATTACCTGAAGAAGTGCCTCAAGAAGAGCAGCATCAGGCATTGATCATGTACAAGGAACTTTGGAAATCATTGGGTGAATCATTAAAGGATGACCAATTTAAAATCCCGGAAGCACTCATGAAATGGAGTCGCAGTAACGCGGCGATGATGACGGAGATCGGTGGTAAAATCTCTGTCATCGTCGATCGCTATCCTCCGACACGCGTCATATTTTCCGAAGTTCTCGTGGAAGTCAGTGAACGATTAGGACTTTCGTTAAAAGAGTTCGCCCGTGTCAATCAACAAGTGAACACCATGCTCGATATCAGTCTGAACGAAACCTACTATGCATTTGAACGGCTATCCGAGCTGTATCGTTCTGATACGGAGCAGGAACTCGCTGAACTATCAGCGCCGATTGTTCCTGTACGGGATGGCATTGTCATCATTCCGTTCATTGGAGAAATCACCGACGATCGATCCTATGCAATCATGAATAACGTATTGCCTAGAATTGCGGAGATGGAAGTCGAGTGTACGATCACTGATTTTTCCGGTCTCGTTTCAGTGGACGATCAGGTAGTCCGGTCCCTTCACCAGCTTGAGGATGCACTCAGTCTGATGGGCATTGAAGTCATCACTACGGGACTCCGTCCGGAACTCGCTCAGAAGATTGTCAGTTCAGGTATGGATTTCGCGGGGACGAAATACTATGCAACCGTTAAACAGGCATTGGAAAGTTTGTTGTGATTTTATAGAATTCGAAAAACGCGGTCTCTATCGGGATAGAGATCGCGTTTTTTCTGCAGAAATCGGATCCTCCTCTAGTTACGTCACAAAACATAGAAAAACCAGCCGTCTGGCAGCGGCTGGTTCGGGAAAATGTGAATCTATATCAGGATTGTATGTAGGTGCTCTGTTTGCTGCAAGATAAGAGTCTGTTTTGAACAGTGAACTCGTCTTCGGTAAGAAGTCCTGATTCCCTTAAGTCCTTGAGCCGCTTCAATTCGCTGGCTAAGAACTCTTGACGGGCCGGGCGTTGGGAGTGATTCGTTTGGCCGAACCGTTTCTGGTGATTCCTGAAAAATGTAACCCCTGCATACAGTGCGCCACATGTAAGAAGTGACAAGATTCCTATTGTAACTGACTTTGTAAAACCCCATGTGACTAGAAGGACAAAAATACCGAGAACTGACCAGCTCATCTAGTTTTACCTCCACTGCGTGATAAGACTATATTATCTATAAAATGAAGAAATGTATACAGGACTTTAGGTCTATATCTTTCTATTTGCAAGGTTTAGCTCTTCTTTAGGAGCATCGTTTTATAGAGATTTGTAAGTCTTTGTAAGTGTATGCTGCGGCTTGAGTGAACTCTCCTAATTGTCCTGAAATTCATAGATGTTCCTTGGATTTATTGCTCCACGACCTATTCAAACTGTATAATTATGGTCGATATAAAACACAAATGCACTACAGGGGGAAATATGTTGAAGAGAGAAGCAAGAACTTATCGCAAGTGGTCGCTACTGATCATCCTGATGATGATCGTGTCATTCATTTCACCAGGACTGGTGGAAGCGGATGGGTTTCGGGACGTCTCACCTGCTTACAAGGAATCGGTCAATTACTTAACAGCTAAGAAATATACCAATGGAATATCACCAACTCTTTTTGGTACAGGTGAGCCGATTACACGCGGCAGTGCAGCCGTCATATTGGCCAACGCATTGGAGCTGCCGATGAGACCTTCTGAAACAGGTGCGTTTTCGGATGTACCTGCGCGTGCAGAACAGGCAATCGCAGCATTGAAAGAAGCAGGGATTGTCCGTGGAAAGAACGATACCTATTTCGGATTTGCGGATTCGATTAAACGGGGTGAGATGGCACTCATGATGAGTCACGGAGAGGCGTACGCCTTAGAAGGGGAGCCTTCAAACGTTTCGTTTCGTGACGTCAACAGCCGGTATCTAGACGCGGTGGCAGGATTGGTGTCCAGCGGGATAACTAGAGGGAAGTCAGATACACACTTTGGAACAGACGATTTACTGAAACGTGGGGAGTTTGCCGTGTTGGTGTATCGTGCTGAAATGGACAAGCTGACGAAGTCGATGCCGAAGTCGTACAGCCAATTCGCTGATAAATTGAACAGCGGGAATGTGAAAGCCGTCAAATTGATCGGCGATAGTATTACTGCTGGTGCTGGCGGTGACGGGTTTTCAATCCCTCCGAACGGTCGGGTGATTTTACAGGACGGGAAATCGACGTATCGGGAAGCTTCCTATACAGCGGATACTTGGGCAAATCGGTTCCGCTCGTATATCGCCAGCCCGGAATATGGTCAAATTGAATTCTTCAATGCAGGCATCAGCGGAAAAACGGCGCAGTGGTTGTTAACGCGCAAGGATCAGCTTATTTCATCCGAAGAAGATGTTGTCTTTGTCATGCTTGGTACGAACGACCGTATTGATAGTAGCCTAGATCAGTACGAGCAAACGATCCGCACGCTGCTCAGTGAAGTGGAGAAGCGATCGGAGCTGATGATCGTGATGGCGCCGCCGCCTTCGACGAATACGATCGCAAACTACCAGTTCGCACCCGAGAGTATCAACAACGTGTTAAAACGGATAAGTGATGAAAATGGCTATGTGTTCATATCGCACTTCGATGCACTGAATGCCTATTTGGCGCAGCATCCTGACAAATCCTATGAGGATCTGATGGAAACGAGGAGCCCGCATCCAACGAGCGCAGGCTATGCAGTCATGTGGGAAGCGATACAAGAAAAGTTACAGTTGAAGTGATGAGTACCCGGCCCCCTTCTTGATCCTTTGAAGGGGGTTTTATGCTGGCTGAAATGAGCAGGAACACAAAAAGCCACCCTCGAAAGGGTGGCTTTTTCGGTTCAAGAATGTGTGCGGACGTTTTGCAATTCATTAACGAATGTACGGGTGATATCACGCGGACGGGTAATCGCGCCGCCGACGACTGCAGCATATACCCCAAGCTCGAATACGCGTTTCAGCATGTCGGGTGTCGCGATATTCCCTTCTGCAATAACAGGTGCGGTTACAGAGTTCAATACTTCTTTCAAGAATTCGAAATCATTGGTATACACTTTTTGCCCACTCGTATTGGCGGTATAGCCATGTAATGTCGTACCGATATAATCGAAGCCGATCTGTTCTGCGTGAACCGCTTCTTCCACGGTCGCAATGTCAGCCATGAGTTCAACGTTAGGTGCAGTCTTCCGAACGTATTCAACCAGTTCCTGAAGGGATTCTGCTGGACGCTCTGCAAGTGTGGCATCCATTGCAATCACTTCGCAGCCGCTTGCGAGCAGTTCATCCACCTCAGTGCGTGTTGCTGTAATGTAGACGTCCGACCCCGGATAATTCCGCTTTACAATGCCGATAACAGGCAGCGGAACTTCTTGCTTTATCGCTAGAATATCTTCTTTTGAATTGGCACGAATCCCTTTTGCACCGCCTTGGAACGCGGCGAGTGCAAGCTTACTCATGATGAAGGACGAGTGTAGCGGTTCGTCTTCGAGTGCCTGGCAAGAGACGACCAAATCAGATGGTAAATGCATATAGAATTCCTCCTTATTGCTCTAAAATTTCTTCGATCTCATTTTTCACGACAGAAACTTGAGGACCATATACGACTTGGACACCAGTTCCATTCATAATGACACCTTTACTGCCTGTTGACGGGAAAACCTCTTTCTTAACCAACTCAGGGTCCTTCACCGTCACGCGCAGCCGGGTCGCGCAATTATCGAGGTCGAGAATGTTTTCTTTACCGCCAAGTGCATCGATGATGGAATGCGGACGGCTCGCTTGAGGATCGATGGACGATTGACCATCAGCAGGTTCAACGGCTTTCTCATCTTCACGACCAGGTGTTTTAAAGTTGAACTTGCGTATCAAAAACTTGAATGTGAAGTAGTACAGGAAGAACCAAACGATACCGATCGGAATGACGTACATCCAGTTCGTCTTCGCCTCGCCTTGTAACACCCCGAAGAGGATGAAGTCGATAAATCCACCAGAGAATGTCTGACCGATCGTAATGTTGAAAATATCCGCCATCATGAACGCGAGTCCATCAAAAATGGCGTGGATCAAGTACAACACAGGTGCAATGAATAGGAATGAGAACTCGAGAGGCTCTGTAATTCCTGTTAAGAACGAAGTCAATGCAGCAGAGAGCATGAGTCCGCCAACGACCTTTTTGTGCTCAGGCTTCGCTGTATGATATATCGCAAGAGCTGCCCCTAGAAGACCGAACATCATCGTAATGAAACGGCCGGACATGAAACGGGATGTCCCTTCATAGAAACGACCTGTCGTCGGATCACTTAGTTGTGCAAAGAAGATGTTTTGTGTCCCTTGTACAAGTTGCCCTCCGATTTCAAGTGAACCACCGAGACCGGTTTGCCAAAATGGTAAGTAGAAGATGTGGTGCAATCCGAAAGGACCGAGCATACGGAGGATGAATCCATATAAGAACGTCCCGATGACACCTGTTGCATTGACCAGATTTCCGGCTTCTGCAATCAGGTTCTGGAATAGTGGCCAGACGAGATACATGATCGCGCCGAGAATGATGGAAGAAAACGCCGTCACGATTGGTATGAAGCGGGAACCTCCAAAGAACCCTAAGTACTGTGGAAGCTCGATTTTGTTGAATCGGTTATGCAGCATCCCTGCCATGATCCCGACGACAATACCACCGAACACACCCATCTCCAGGGTTTGGATGCCTAATGCGGTTCCTTGTCCGACGGCAGATAGATTGTCTGTTGCAAGAGAATCGGTAATGATCAAAATGGCATTGATGGTTGCATTCATGACTAAGTAACCGACAAGTGCTGCAAGTGCGGCTGTCCCTTTATCGGAACGCGCAAGACCAATGGCAATCCCGACGGCAAAGATGACCGGGAGATTGGCGAATACAATACTGCCCGCACTGCTCATTATGGTAAATAGTGCTTGTAGGAAAGATTGATCTAAAATAGGATATGAATTGATCGTATTCGGATTGGACAATGCGCCCCCGATACCGAGCAGCAAACCAGCAGCGGGTAAAATCGCGATGGGCAGCATGAATGATTTACCGAACTGTTGCGCTTTACCGAAAAAGTTTTTCAAAATGATTGCACCTCCTGGAAATATTTTTAATAGAATAGCAAACGCTTTCACTCTTGTCAATACATGATTCTGTTTTTTCAAAATGATGTTGGCGATTTTAAGCTATGCTATGATGGAAGAAAAACCAAGATGTGAAAGGGTTTGGACTATGGACTTTGAAAATCGCCTCCAAAAGCATAGTGCGGAGTTCACCGATAACGATCGTAAAATCGCAGAACACTTGCTGAACGTGAAAAACATTGAAAAGAAATCGATTACAGATCTCGCGGATGAGATTGATGTATCGCCTTCTAGTATCACCCGTTTTTGTAAAAGGATTCAGTTCACCACTTTCCAACAGATGAAGTATGCCATGCTTGCAAAACGGCACGCACCGCATGCAGCGGATGCGGAAGCGGATCTGATTTCCGATTATTATAAGAGAATCATTACGTCGACCAAGCAATTCATCGATCCTCAACAGACCGATAGAATTGCAGCTGACTTGAGCGGTGCAGAGCGTGTAATGTTTTGCGGTATCGGCAATTCCGGTCTGATTGCCCTGGAATTCAACAGCCGAATCGAACGGATGGGCATCAATTCAACAGTGGCCACTGATGCCCATGCCATGGTCATGAAAAGTGCGTTGCTTCGAGCGAATGATGTGTTCATGTGTTTTTCATATACAGGTAAAACACAAAGCGTGTTGGATGCTGCGCAGCAAGCGAAGGATGGAGGAGCACGTGTCATTGTAATTACGACAAATGATGCCGCTGAACTGACTGCACTTGCTGACGAAAGTGTGCTGATTTCAGCGCATGTCTTTCTGGATGATGAAAAGTTCATCAACTCACAAATCTCCAGCCTGTTCTACTTGGATGTCCTGACCTATCATTTACTTGAAGATCCGGAACTGTTGGAGAATCGGCAAAAAACATTGACTGCGCTTCGACGGTTCGGGTGAAGTGCAAAACAGATCACAACGTGTAATCTATAGCCATTGACGACATGCGTGTGCAATCGTTTAGGACGAGGATAAGATGTCCGGGGATGCGTTTTTTTGTGGCTAAGGTTTGTAACGGATGGAAGAGGGTACAATCCGTTAGTACATAAAATGAGCAATCAGGTTAGGGTGATCCGATTGAAACAAGTAACACCGGTTTTCTGGTATTCATTGGCAGGCTGTCTTGCATTAGTTGCCTGGGGCACAGTGTCTCCGGATACGCTTGAAGCTAGCACGACAGCATTGACTCGAAGCATTTCTACAGCATTCGGCTGGTATTATTTATGGTTGGTTGCAGGCATCGTTGTATTTTGCCTGTATTTGATATTTTCCAAGTTCGGTCATCTGAAATTAGGGAAACAGGATTCGCAACCTGAATTCAGCTTACTCTCTTGGTTTGCTATGCTTTTTAGCGCAGGAATGGGAATCGGCGTCGTCTTTTGGTCAACAGCCGAGCCGATTACATATGCCTTCAAATCAGCACCAATTGCCGATATCGGCACGGATGTGGCCGTTAAAGACTCATTGAAGTTCACGTTTTTGCACTGGGGGATCAGTGCGTGGGCGGTCTACGCAATTGTCGGTTTGGCTCTTGCCTATTTCAAATTCCACAAAAACTACCCAGGTCTCATCAGTTCGACGATGATTCCGCTGTTTGGAGAAAAAAGGATGTCGGGTTGGTGGGGGAAGTTGGTGGACGTCTTGGCTGTGCTGGCAACTGTTGTCGGCGTAGCAGCAGCACTCGGTTTCGGTTCCGCACAAATCAGCGGAGGCTTCAATTATCTCTTCGATACACCGGAAACGTTCGCTGTGCAGCTTCTGATCCTGTCTGTTACCACGGTACTTTTCATGATCTCCGCCTGGTCGGGAATCGGAAAAGGGATCAAGTATTTGAGTAATATCAATATGGCGCTCGCCATCATTCTTTTCATCATGTTGTTCATCGCTGGTCCGACACTATATATTCTTAATATGTTTACGGATGCATTTGGCAGTTACATAACCGACCTCGTGGAAATGAGTTTCCGTTCTGCACCTCAAAGTGCCAGTGGCCGTGAATGGATCAACAACTGGACGCTGTTCTATTGGGCGTTCTGGATTTCCTGGTCACCGTTTGTCGGTTCGTTCATCGCCCGGATTTCAAAAGGCCGCACAGTCAAGGAGTTTTTGCTCGGTGTGCTGCTAGTCCCTTCCTTTGTCTGTTTCATATTCTTCTCCATTTTTGGTGTTTCTGCACTTAACGTTGAAAACAAAGGGCTGTCTATTCTATCGGACATGTCCCTCGAGACGATGACATTCGGCATGCTTGAACAATATCCCCTTGGCTATTTCATGTCCATACTCACCATCATCGTCATCGCGATTTTCTTCATCACGTCTGCAGACTCTGCGACATTTGTGCTGGGGATGTTTACGACAAACGGCATGACGAATCCCGCACAAGCGGTCAAACTGGCATGGGGCATCATCCAAGCAGCTGTTGCCGCGATCGTGGTGTATTTCGGCGGTACGCAAGGCCTGCAAAACACCGTCATCATTTCCGCATTGCCCTTTTCGTTCATCATCATTTTGATGGCAGTGTCATTCTACAAATCAGCTAATGAAGAAGTTATGAAGAAAGGCTGAAAGTTCGCTCTCCCATTTGCCGATATTGGCGAGTGGGTTTTTTTGTTGCAACGAATTGGTGAAGGCTGCAGAGGATTCATCCGTTTTGAGGAAAGAGGTTGCTGATTTTCAGCGTGTTGAGTCTCGTGTGAATGTGGATTTTTATTCGTTAATGAGTATTGTTAGACTTGTTTAAAATAATGATACTTATAGTTCGAATGCCTTTATTACATGTAGTGACGTATATGAAATCGATTGCTGAGATGTAGGAGGTTGAAATTGTATAAGTGATTATTCATATCTTTGGAAACTTGAACCAGTGGATGACTCCGCATAAAACTGCTTAGTGATGAAATAGAGGGAATCGGGAGGAGGGAAGTCAGAGAAAACAATGAGTTCTAAGGGAAAGTGGAGAATGGAAGCACCGCATCCGTTCGTCATCTTAATTGCGCTCGTTTATTTCTGGCCTAGTAACAATTGAGGAGGAAGTTTCATGTTGAAACCATCATTTTATCGTGTAGATAAAATGTATCCTGAACAAGTCTCGATACTACGCGAGCTGCGCCAGCATCCCGACCTGTCGAACTAAGAAGTGGGCGACCGCGGTGTGGTAGGAACGTTTGTCCGCGGCCGGCCTGGCAGAACGATTGCATTACGGCCATGATCTGCATACAGCATCGCTGGCGGAAGAAACCCTGAAATCCAAGCTGTCTATCCGCATCACCAACCGAAGTTCGATGTAGACGAACGCTCGATGGAGTATATCGGCAAAACGTCCATTGGACTCTTATTCGAAGATGTATTAATGAACTTTCATAAAGTGATCATTGAAAAAGCTCGTACCCTTAGTGATGTAAGGGATACGAGCTTTTTGTATGGGATGAAACAAGGGGGCGCTGTTAAAAAAACACTTCGACGAACCCGATCACGATGAGTAATCCACCTGCAATGCCACCAGGGGTTTTCCCGATCCAAGTACGCGCAAGAAGTTCTCCGAATTGATGGCTTGCGCCGATGGTGATAAAAGAAAAGAAACCGACCGAGGATATCGTGCCAAGCATGGAGCTCCCGCTAACACCCATCCCGAATCCCGCCGCCAGACAATTCGCGGACAACAAGAAACCGAGAGGAAGCGCTTCACGAATGGAAATAATCCGGTCGCCATCGACATCCGCAACAGCCGGGTCTTCGAATGGATTCGGTTGAACAGGCTTCGGCTGAAGCAACATCCAAAAACCAATACTGCAGAGCAACAATCCGCCTATGAGATCCGCAGTCCCAACTGAAATATAAGTCGACAGCTTGTCACCCGTGACCATTGCGAAATACGTAACAATCATCGAGACAAGCGCGATGGTGACGTTCGATCGAAGGGGGATCTTCGTCTTTTGAATTCCGTATGCCAATCCAATCCCTAAATTATCTAAGTTGGCAGCGACACCTAGCAAAAGTATCATCATCCACTGCATAGTCCTTGCCTCCTCGGTGTACCCTGCAGTATATGCCGGGGGGATGGGGAGAAGGGGGCGTCTGCATTAGAGGTCAGTGCAATCGTTTCGGCTAAGTTGTGTGCTGTTATCGAGAAACTTTGCTGCGTGTCGGAGAAATGAGAAGAGCTGATTGGTAAAGGGCATTAGGTGATCGAGAACTTTCATTAGGTGATGGACAAGCGGTGGGATGTGTCGGGAAAAGCAGAAACGGCATGGGCCAAGCGACTAGCCATCCCTAAACAAGCGAAGCGCTACCAATTAATCTCTTTAACTGGGTGAATTGTGTCCCGTTATCTAGAAATTCCGCTACGTGTCGGAGAAATGAGAAGAGCTGATTGGTAAAGTGCACTAGGTGAACGAGAACTTCCATCAAGTGATGGACAAGCGGGGGGATGTGTCGGTGAACGCAGAAATGCCTTGGGCCAAGCGATTAGCCCTCCCTCAACAAGCGAAGCGCACCCAAATAATCCCTTAAAGTAGC
Organism: Sporosarcina gallistercoris; assembly: GCF_050459885.1. Taxonomy (GTDB): domain Bacteria; phylum Bacillota; class Bacilli; order Bacillales_A; family Planococcaceae; genus Sporosarcina; species Sporosarcina gallistercoris_A. Next base: position 75,623 of record NZ_JBCMNO010000006.1, read on the forward strand.
TGAATTGTGTCCCGTTATCGAGAAATTCCGCTACGTGTCGGAGAAATGCGAAGAGCTGATTGGTAAAGGGCACTAGGTGATCGAGAACTCTCCCCAGGTGAAAGGCAACCGATGAGATGTGTCGGTGAACGCGGAAACCGCTTAATCCAGTGAGATAGCCCTCCCTCAACAAGCGAAGCGCACCCAATTAATCCCTTAAAGCAGTTGAATTGTGTCCCATTATCTAGAAATTCCGCTACGTGTCGGAGAAATACGAAGAGTTGATGGGTAAAGGGCACTCGGTGAACGAGAACTCGCTCCAAGTGACGGACAACCAATGGATATGTCGTAGAACACTGTCTCACCTACTACCAGTGTCATTAAAATCATGCCTGATGAGCGTAAATGCGACTTCTCCATAATAAGTAAACTATATACTTATTGACTAAAGGAACTAATAGTGTAATAATACACTAAATGATTCAAAGGTATATTAACTGTATTTGTTGAGAGCTCAAAATAACTTAGTTCCCTAAGTTATTTGCCTTAGTATCGCTTTCCTGCAAGGGGATTTCCGATAGGTACCACTAATTAGTGCCACGCCAGCGAGCTTGTATGGAATTGCGCTCTCCTAAACTATAATTTTTTCCTATACTTGCTGCCTGCAAATGATGTATTCGAATGATCACCTTTTACATTCTTAAGAGGAAGCTTAACAACTCGAGAAGAAAACAGAGGATGGGCGGTTAACTATCTTTAGAAAAGGAATTATGATAACTCAAAGTGCGGCACAACAGCAAAAATTTCATTGGATAGGAGAGGATTGAGGTGGCGGCTTTATTGTCAGCAATGCTGCTCGTTGTACTCGTATTTCTAACTTTTATTGCCTTCGTCATTGCGATGATGAATGGAACGGCTTATCTCATACCTTTAATCATCGTATTACCGACAGTCTTATATTTGGCCGTCTCCTTATCCTTATACAAATTCTTCACGACGCGAAAGAGGATCTTCACCTTCATTGGAATCGCAAGTATCGCACTTGCGATCACTGGCTACGTGCCGATTCGGGAAGCATACACTGAAAGCATTCCGACAGTAGATGAGGAAGCGAATCCAATGTTTTACGAACCGTACCGAGCTGATTCTAAACTTGCAGAGCTTGAAACACCTGCATCGTTGAAGTTTCAGGAGCCGTTGCCGAAACTGGATGGCGAGACGTGGCTGTACCCCATGTATGCGGCTTTTGTCCAAGCTGTTTATCCTGAAGGGGCCTATCCTGCGTATACGGCTGATGGTCTTGTTATGGAGGATAGCAGAGGCTATGCGTTTACTCACTTGATTGAAGGGAAGGCAGATCTGATTTTCACCACTGCACCTATGAAATGGCAATATAAAAAAGCGGAGGAAGCAGGGCTTGAACTGACAGTGACGCCGATTGGCAAAGAAGCATTCGTATTTTTTGTGAATGAAAAAAATCCGGTACAGAACTTGAAGAGTCAGCAAATCCGGGAGATCTATGGGGGGACTACCGAAAACTGGAAAGAAGTAAGCGGACAGGATAAGCCGATCATTGCATATCAGCGGAAAACCAACAGTAGGAGTCAGAAGGCGTTAGAACAATTTATGGACGGCACACCGCTGATGAAGCCCGCGACCGAGGATGAGTTTGAAGATGGTTACGGCATCGTTCAGCAGCGTGCAGAGTACCGTAATTATAAAAATGCGTTTGGATTTTCGCATCGATTCACAACGTTGGAATTAGTGGAAAAGCATAAAATCAAGCTGCTGAATATAGATGGAGTGGCACCGACCAACGACTCGATCCGCTCAGGTGAATACCCGCTAGTACGTGAGTTTTATGCCGTGACAGCAGGTACGGACAATCCAAATGTTCAGCAGTTCATCGACTGGATGGTGTCAGAAGAAGGGCAGCGACTGTTGGAGAAATCCGGCTATGTTTCGCTACGAGAAGGGACTAAGGAACAACAGTAAAGAACATGGAACGAAATTCGATTGCCTGCACAATATCGATATGACTTTTGAGTATCTAGGAAATCGATGATGAACCTGTTAAAAGGAGTTGTGATCCAATGAAAAAGTCAACGCTCATACTATCCCTTTTATTATTTGCAAGCATCGTCACGGTATTGTATTTGGCCGTCGACCGCTATATCACCCGTTCGTCCTCGCCTAACTTTGAGGACCAAGTGATTTTAGGGGAAATGACCATGATGGTGCTGGGGAATAAACAGTATCAGGACATTGCATCCAAAGAAACGGTCTATGCCATCAAACAGGGAGTAAGCCGATTCAATGGGGTGGACCCGGCTTCCATGGCAACCTATATAGTGAGTGTCGTAACAGATATACGATCCTATATATTTACATGTGTGGATCGAGCATGTACGGATGTATCCAATAGAAGTTGGAATTATTCCAGATACATAGAGAATGATCCAGTATTACCGTTAGACATAGTTGAATGACCCGTCCATCCTGTAGAAAAACGTAGTGCTCTCCTTGAGACGTTTCTTTTGAGATGTCAGCATCTATTGTGTCACTTTATATCACAGGTTTTCTTGCAGACAAAACTGGCAGCCTTGCGTCTGGATTCTATCTTGCTAGTCGTCGGATTCATCGCCAGCTTCTTCTTGATGAAAGCAACCGCCCAAATAGGTGCGCATAAAGAGACGGTAAAAACATAATCTAAAAACCCTGTCTACGCCTTCAATGAGGAGTAGACAGGGTTTTTACGGAGTAATGATGTAAAAAATCCATTCACTAACTTATAAAATAGCGTGCTCAATTTCTCCCACCGAACACATACTCTTCACCAAAACTTCCAGCATCACCGGCAGACGCACAAACGCACTCTCCATATGAAGCCGCTCCGTCCGTTGATGGGCGTCTTTACCGAACGGTCCGACATTGAGTACAGGTGCATCCAACTCCGTCATTGCTTCAAACGGAATACTATACGTCTTCCCCCATACAGGGGTATTGTGCTCGTATGCGGTCCAACCGGTTGCCGACCCTGTATAATGCACATAACTCAAATCACAAATCCCGTTGAAGTAATGGACTTGATCGACCTGAGTCCCTAACTCCATTGCCGTTTTCTTCATCAATTCTATGGAACGGATGACTAAAGGATCTTCTGACGTGTTTACGGCTGGATAGTAGGGAGGTGCAAACAATAACACGGTTGCAGGCGTCAATTCTTGACATTCGATCAGCAACGCATCTGTAATCTTGAAGCATTTCTCCCGATCGTCCAATTCCTCATTAAGAACTGCAGTCCCGATAATTAACTCAACGGCCTCTGAACCAAGTTTAGATTGTGCATACTCCAACAATTCCTCGTACCGCATCACACGAACTTCACCGACTGGCTCGGTTCCTTCCCGTTCGCAAATCTTTTGATACGATGCATTACAAGCATCCATCGCTTGATGGGCAACGTCTGAAAACAGCTGCATGATTTCTGAAGCATCGCGATCCATCAGAAATACGTTATATAAAGAAGCTGCACGATAAGGCGTTTGCGTTGAATAGGAAGTCTTCAGATCCTTCAGCTGTAACGAGACGGGGAGAGGGGTGGTCTCTCCATAATTCGTCTCTTTGAACAACGGATTGAACTCCATCTGCTGAGCTAGAAAAGATGAGATATACGTTGCTGTCAATCCTTTCAACGGCTCACCAACGTGGGTTTCTTTTCCGTAAAACAACGCAGCGGGCATGATTTTTCCAATCGTCCCTGAATAGATATACTCTTTAGGATCTCCAGGTTCTTGTGAAAATGTCGGCTCACTGTTCAAGAAAAGTTTGTAAGAAAGGCCATACACGTCACGCATGCGGACGAGTTCTTCTACAGCTGTCCGCATCCCGGCTGAATTCACTTCCTCATCCGGAACGGTCAGCAACACTAGATTGATCGGCCACTGTTCGAGTGACGCTTTTTCAATAAGTGCCATGTGGAGGGCTAATCCCATCTTCATGTCCATCGTGCCGCGCCCGAATAAGTAGTCACCGGACAATAAGTCGTTCCGTGCATCCTCCGGAAGTTCATCCGCCACTTGGTGGAGCGCGGCAGTCAACGCTTCAGGTTGGAATGCAAGCGGTTCCATTACACCGTATTCTTCTGTCCATACGGTATCGAAATGACTGATCAGCACAATCGTATCTGTGGCTGAAGGATTCTTGTAAAGCGCAAGCACGGAATTTCTTCCAAGACCAGCGTCATGGAGCTTCAAATGCTCGGGATGGTGGGTGAAATATGTCAATGTCTTCAGTTTTTCCGCAACGCGTGTAGAAAACGTGCATTCCCCATCCGTAGTCGTGCGGCTGTCCCAGCTAACGAGTTCGTTCAGTAAACTTCTCAGTGAAGCGGGTGTATTCCATTGTGAAGTACTCATTCTATAGCCTCCTGAATTAAGATGTCATTCATTCATTCATTCATCAGTGATTCACTTCTGCAGGTTCGACCGCTAACGTGCCATCCGCGAGGTGCTTCTTCTCGAGTCTCACCTTATAAAAAATCATACAAGCAGCAAAGAAACCGATGCCGTATACCAACCCTATGCGCTGTGTTGGGTCAAACGCCAGGAAAATAAGGATGATCAAACAGAACGAGATGCAAGTCAGTGGAACTAAAGGATAAAACTTCACCCGATACTGGAGATCTTCCAGTTTTCCGCCTTGTTTCAAGTAGCGTCTTCTGAATAATAGCTGGGACGTTGCGATGCCCATCCAAGAAATCGTGACGGCAATTGCCGCGATCGACATTAACAGGACAAACACAGCATCCGCTTCCATGACACTTGTCAGAAGGGAGAGTAACGAAAATGCCATTGTGAAAATCAATGCATTCAATGGAACCTTCCGTTTAGTCAAACGACCGAAGAGCGAAGGGGCCATACCGTCTTTCGCCATGGACCATAGTAAACGGGTCGATGCATATAGGCATGAATTTCCGACGGATAGAATAGCGGTCAAAATGACGAAGTTCATAATACCTGCAGCATAAGGGACACCGGCAAGCTCCATCAATTTGACGAAGGGGCTCTGCATTAACCCGAGTTCAGAAGAAGGGAAGATTGCGGATAGGACAACAATCGACGCGATATAGAATACAACGATTCTGAAGAGGATCGTCCGGATCGCTTTCGGGATATTCTTCTCTGGGTTTTCAGTTTCACCCGCAGCAATTCCGACTAATTCAGAGCCTTGGTAGGAGAAGATGACGTTCATCATCGTTATGAATACAATCGCAATCCCTGCTGGGAATAATCCTGAAGGTGCTAGGTTCGTTAAATGCGGTGTCGGTTTTCCATCCAAAGGGATCCAACCGATGATTGCTGCGCCGCCGATTACGATGAAGGCCAAGACAGCAACAACTTTAATGCTCGCAAACCAAAACTCTGCTTCTGCAAACCCTTTTGTTGTGAGGGCATTCAATGAGAAAAGTAACACCATGAATACGGCACACCAAATCCAGACAGGTGTATGTGGAAACCAATGTTTCATGAGAATTCCTGCTGCCGTGAATTCAACTCCTGCCGTTGCGGCAGATCCTACAAAGTACATCCAGCCAAGAGAGAATCCTGCAGAAGGACTGATATAGCGGGATGCATACTTTTGGAAAGAACCAGTCACTGGCATGTAGACCGCCAGTTCGCCGAGACAGGTCATGACCATATACAAAATGAGACCGCCAATCAGATAGCCGATCAACGCACCTCCTGGTCCAGCTTGGTTGATTGTGTAACCGACGTTTAGAAATAATCCTGTTCCGATGACACCGCCAAGTGACAACATCATCAAGTGGCGGCTTTTCATGGAACGGTTCAATTGAGGTTCTTCCAGGTTTTTCATTAGTTTCCCTTCCTCTCGTTCGGATATCGCGCTGGGTTCTTTAGAAGCGGAGCGATAGACAGCTTAGGCCGCCATCGTGCTTTTGAACTTCAGACATGTCCAATTCAATTGTTTGATAGCCAGCTTCAGTGAATTTGCGATTGGTTTCCGGGAAGCCGCTTGGAATGATGACATAGTCATTCACACGGATACAGTTCGCTGAATACTCATCTTCCTTCCCGATGACAATCTTTTCATAGGAGTCAAATGCGGGATGATCCACGAATTCCCCAGCAACAACTAATTGGTTGTTACCAAGGTAGGCAATCCCTGTCTTCAAATGGAAGAACTCTTTCAAAGGGATAATGTCCGCTTCAAATCCTTCGGACTCCAAGATTTTCTTGAGCTGTTTAGCACCTTCTTCGTTCGTCCGTTCAGAGATTCCGATGTAAAAGTGATCTTCTGCCTGTAGGACATCCCCTCCATCAAGTGTTCCAGGAGATTGGATGAAATAAAACTTGTTGTAGAACTTTTTAGTGACAGCTTCGATTTCGACAGTTTCCGCGTTTCGGGACTCCGCTCCAGGATTTGTGATCACTGCAAAATCAGAAGTCAATACGGCCGCGTCTTCCACAAAGGTTGAGTCCGGGAACTCTTCACTTGCATCAAGCGCCGTTACAGCCACTCCGCATTTTTCAAGTGCTTCCACATAGGCATCATGTTGCTTTAGCAACAATTCATAGTCGGGTTTTCCTAAATCGGAAGTGGTAAGACCTTCCAAATAACTTTTTCCGGGTTTTTTGACGATTACATTCGTGAACATTGCATTCTCTCCTTTTCAATTACGAATCGTTTTCATCCTCGAACGACTGGGCATGTCAAGCAAGTGGGACCGCCAGTGCCGAGAAGGCTGATTTCTTGTCCTTTATAGACGTGTACAGTTGCACCTGCATCCTTCAACTGTTGAATCGTGGAAGCGTTCTCTTCAGTCAGCACACAAACACGCGGGGCCAGTGCCAACACATTGCAACCTAACGTGTCATATTCTTCTTTCGGCACTTCAATCAGCTGGTATCCTTTTTCGAGTAACAGCTGGCGGAGGAAAACAGGCATCAATGGTGAATGGACGACAGCGAGATCTTTGTCCACGACACTCAGGAAGGACATCAGATGCAGACACTCTTCTTCACCTTGGTCATGTGGGAGCTGGACGACGATGAATTCATCCACTAAGTCAGCAGTCATTTCTTTCAACTGGCGAATCGCTTCGTCATTCGTGCGGTAGCCTCGTCCGACGAGTAATGTCCTGTCATCCAGCCATACGATATCCCCGGCATCAGAAACCGCGTCGCCTGTAAGTTCTCCGACAATCGGAATTCCTTTTTCTGTGAGAAACTCTTTGAATACCGCTGCTTCAGGCTGGCGAAGTGTTTTGCCGGATTTTAAGATAAGTGCACCAGCTGGAGTGAATTTCACTGGATCGTGGGCATAAATCGAATCCAAACCGACAGTGTCGCTCGCAGGAAGGTAGTCAATTTGAGCACCTTGGTTTTCGATTATATTTATCAATTCAGAAAACTCTTTGCATGCTTTATCGAAATCCGGTTCTCTTAAGTAGTTGAACGTCTTCCAGTTTTCTGAGAGATGAAGTTGAGACTTGAAAGCGTCCTTGGGGTGTTTCATGATCACATGATTTAGCGTGCTATACATTGAACTGCTGTATTTCATCATTCGCCTCCTATTTTCCGTCTAGTGGAAAGTGTTTCCGTTGATAGGAAACCTTATCTGTTAATATATTCTGAGTATGGTATAATGTCAATGTATTTCGAGAATTATTTCGAATTTTAATCTCATAACTAGGAAGTGAACGTATGCAGTCAATCGATCGGGTCATGCAGCTTGCCAAAATTCTAGCAAACGAGAATACTTCTAGCGGCATCTCAATCTCTGATCTAGCAAAGGAATGTGACTTAGCATTGAGCACGCTCCATCGCATCTTGAAATCGATGGTGAAACAAGGTCTCGCTGAACAAGACACGGATACGAAACTTTATAAATTAGGCCACGTATGGATGGAATATGGTCTTCGCGCATACGATACGATGGACTATATATCGTCGATCCGGCCGGAGTTGGATCGACTTAGCAGGGAAGTGGAAGAGAGTATTTACTTGAGTAAATGTACAGGAATAGAGGCGATCATTATCGAGAGAATCGATAATGAGAATAACCAGATCCGTATGTATGACAAGCTGGGTCTGCGGATTCCCATGAATATTGGAGCGGCTAACAAAATCATGCTAGCGTGTATGCCGGATGCTGAATCGGAGAAAATCATTCAGCAGCTGGTGCAAGAAAGCGAGCAGGAAACGTTCAAACAAATGCTGCAAAAGATTCGGAAGCAGGGATACGCAATCAGTCACGGAGAACGGACTGAAGGTACTTCGTCCATCGGAGTGGCTATCGTAACCCGCTCAGGAGAAGTGCTGGGTGCAATAAGTATTGGATGTGTGACGTTCAATCTTTCAGAGGACAGGCTGCAGATGATGATCGAGAAGATCTTGGAAGCGAAGGAACGGGTGTCTGAAAAGATTGGACGAAGCAGTTGACGGGGAAATCCGGAAATAAAAGCAGAAGAGGGGATTGGTGCACTCCCTCTTCTGCTTTTTCGTTTACACGTGTCTCTATTTAGTTAGCAAAGCTAGCGGGACATGATAATAATCCTGCCGCTCTTTCTGCACAAACCCGATCCGTTCATACAACTTCAACGCATTATCATTCTGCGTTTCCACATCGAGCTTGATCGTGTTTCCAGTGGATTGTTCCTGTTTGACAACCCATTGCAATGCCTGACTGCCGTAGCCTTTTCCTCTGCATTCCGATAGCACTGCAAAGCCGGAAAGGTAGGATTCATCCGGATTCCGCATGACACGAATCTTACCGATTGGGGTTCCATGCGCTTCAATGATGTACCTGCGTTCCCTTTCTCTGGACAATCGTTGGGTATAGTAGGACTTGGCGTCTTCTAATGTAAGGGAGAAGGCTTCCGCATCCAAAGCGGTTTCAAACTTTTTGTCTTCTATAGTGGCTTCCCGCAACACGATGTTTTCCGGGTCTGCAAGCTCTTTTTCCGTCCAATGCATATGGAATTCTGAAAACGAATAGGTACACGATTGTCCTGACATCCATTTTTTGGCGGATTCTGACGTCCCGGGGGCATTGAAAAGCACTTTGGCGAACCCTTTCTCCAAAATCGTCTGTTGTGCCTGCATCCAAAGAGTTGAGAAGTGCCCATTTCTGCGTTCCTCCGGTTTCACCATGCCGCACACTTCGACAGTGGAGCCGAAACCGTATAATGCTAAATAAGCGATGAGTACATCCTTTTTCAAAACAAAGAAATCCATGGACTCATCTTGTCGATCCCGAAGCATTTCCCAATTCAATTTCAATTCGATAGAGTCATGCTGTTCACATTGTTGCTGTAATTGTTGAATTCCTTCAAGTTGTTGAACGGTTAGCATATTACGCCTCCTATAGTTACTGTATTTCAGGGAGTTGTTCCGGTTTTACTGGTTTAAAGAATAGAAACAATAAGAGAATAGGGAAGATCCATAATGCAACGTTATAGACTGCGCCAGTCAGCTGTTTCCTATCGTCAATCCTCTCACCTGTCACTTCCTGAATGAATGTACGTATTCAAACTCGTGATGAACGTACTGTCAATCTCAAAAAATAACACGGCACCGCTATGTTATACTGGTCCAAAGAATCCTAGGGAAAGAAGGTAAACCGATGAAAAAAGATATGCGCTATATTTGTTATCCATTCATGAGAGAATCCGCGTCCACTGTGGATTTTGAAATCCGTACAGACTCGTTGACGACGAGAATCGGAGAAGCGTTGGCTTTAACGAAAGACATCGAAAAAGTTCAAACCGACCTTCGGTGGCTTCAGCCTCTCGCGTATCACTTGAATGGCTCCGTCCGCGGCAAACTGGCGATCTTCCCGGATGACTTACAGCGTCTAAGTGACATGTATGACGAGTACGTCTGCGAACTTGGAGAACTGATCGAACAATTTGTACTGCCCCAAGGAACACAGGCCGCCACTGTACTCCACGTATGTCGCAGTGAAGCGAAGAAATCTGTGCGCGCGCTGCACAAAGTATCATTAGAACGCGATGTCCCTGAAATCCTGTTCGACTTCGCACAACTCATGGCAAACGTGCTATTCGTCATGGCTGTTTACACAAATAGAGCTCTCGGTTGTGATGAAATCCCATTCGTCAGTAAATCGTATCCCAAATGGAAGAAGAAAGCCGCTGCTGAGAAGTAGTCTTTTTCCTATGACAGACCACCGTTTCTTTTTATCTACACAGGAAGCGGTAGATTGACATAAGAACACCTTATGCTATTCGTTCTAAAGAATCGAATTACCTTATATGTCGCTGAGCAGTATACTGCAGTCAGAAGGGAGGCGAGTCTGAATGGAGTATATCGTGCTCTTTTTCATAGGACTCATTGCAATGATGCTTGGAACTCTTGCTGGCGGAGGTGGCCTCATTACCATGCCCGCCATGCTGTTGATGGGAATTCCGATCCATTCGGTCATCGGTGCGAATAAGATCTCCACGACGTTCAGTTCTTTTACGACATTCCTTACTGTTCTTTTGAAGAAGCAGATCACCCTCCGTGAATCATGGTGGATACTTCCGGCTTCACTGTCGGCAGGAACGCTGGGTGGTCTCGCAGCAACCCACATTGCAGAAGCGACTCTTTACAAAATTGCTATCATTTTGCTGATCGGCGCCTTTTTAACGTCATTCCTTTCGAAAGCGGACTTTGGTGGTCAAGAGATTCTCCATCCATCGAAAACAGGTGTGGCTGGATTGATGGGGATCGGGTTATACGACGGATTATTCGGTCCAGGTCAAGGGACGCTGCTGCTCTTTTTGTTCAATCAGTTGCGTATTTCTTACATGCGTTCGATTGGATTCATGCGACTTGCTACATTTTCGAGCGGATTGGGAGCTGCCATCAGTTTTATAGTGATGGGGAAAATCATTTGGCCGATCGCTATCGCCCTTGTACTCGGCTCCCTGTCCGGTGCCCAAATCGGCGTGCGTATTGCGGAAAAACTGAATCCGAAATACGTTCGTCTGCTATTGCGCTTGGTCATTATTGGTTTGATCGTCCAACTGATTGCAAAAGCCATACTGAACTCATGAAACTTGAAAGCAGCCAATTGTGTGCTGCTTTCGTTTTTTACCGTATAGATCATCTCTTCTGAGTTTTTGTAATCGCCTTCCAGCGTTTCCTTTCAGCGATTTGTGCTTGCGTATTCGTTTTACGTTCCAGATAGGCGATTTCCCGCTGCAGTTTAAGGTAGTTCGCGAAACGGTCTTCCGCGAGAGAACCGTCTGCGAGCGCTTGTTGAATCGCGCATCCTGGCTCTGTTTTGTGGCTGCAGTCATTGAATCTACATGATTCGGAAAGTGCTTCGATATCTGAAAAGCTGCCTTCTATACTCTCACTATCGTTCCAGAGCTGGAATTCCCGCATTCCCGGTGTGTCGATTAGGACACCTCCTGCTGGCAGTGCAATGAGTTCACGGTGTGTTGTTGTATGGCGGCCTTTCGCATCGTCTTCCCGGATTGTCTGGACTTCCATCGTCGCGTCCCCGCAAATCGCGTTGACCAATGACGATTTCCCGACACCTGAAGAGCCTAATAGTGCTGCGGTTTTACCGTCTTTCAGCAAAGATGTGACTTGGTCGATTCCAGCCCCCGTCTTACTGCTGACGGCGAATACATCCGTCCCGAATGCAATGTCACGAGCTTTTTCGACGAAGTCTTGTGGTGCGTCACACAAATCGGCTTTGGTGAGCACGATGACGGGGATGGCGCCTGAGTCATAGGCAGCGACCAAGTAACGTTCCAGTCTTCTAGTATTGAAATCATCATTCATCGATGTCACGAGGAAGACGATATCGATATTGACCGCAATAAGTTGCTCAGTTAAAGAGTGTCCTGCAGTTTTACGGGAAAAGACGGAAGTTCTCGGTAGGATCGAATGGATGATGCCGCGTTCTTCACCAGGCATATGTTCAATTGCTACCCAGTCTCCGACGGCTGGGTAATCCCGCCGATCAATTGCACGATGAAGTAAAGATCCGGAGCAGACAGCAAGCCACTCGCCCTGTTCAGTAACGACCCGGTACATATGCTTGTGTTCCAAAGTGACGCGTCCAATCGTGCATTCGACTGATGCGGAATTGTTCTGGAGTTCGATCCAGTTCGTTTGATGAAGTTCGTTCCAACCGTATTTTTGTAGTGTGTTCAAATGGTTTCCTCCTAAATATGGGCATATAAAAAAGCATGGGGGCCGTGGATCGGACTCCATGCTTTCACGCGCATATCAGAAGAAGCATGCCTGATCTTAAGGCATGGCAGGTGAAAGTATGGGGCCGATCCAAATTGCAATTGTCAAGTTGAAGTTCGCCATAGTCATCACCTGCTTTCTGAAAGTTAAATTTATCATAAAGGAGAAACCTTTGGAAGTCAATGAATTTTTAGAATACTTTATTGATGATAATATTCACAAGCTGGGAATTTTAAGCAAATCCGTTTCTTGGCCCCTGCAAACGCAATGCGGGAGTGAACTATGATACACTTAATCTCACGAGCAAACTAATTAAAGCAATAGATGAGGTGACTCTATGAAGTCTTATATAGTAAACATAACAATGGTTCACGTCGAACCGACGGTAAGGCGAAGAGTGATTATGCCTGCAGGCGCCACGTTTAATCGTCTCCATGAAATGATTCAGCAAATGACGAATTTTGAAAGTCACTTAACAGATCAGCCGCATCACTTTTTTAAAGTGGAAGTGGATGGTCTATGCATCACTGACAATCCGGTTCTGCGCGCTGAACTCAAAGATTCTAAAACGCTGACTCCGAAATTGCCGACCCGGGTGAAAATCGATACATACTTGGAGAAGCATAAGCAGCTCATTTATACGTATGATTTTGAGGCTGATTGGCGCTTTTCAATTGAGCTTGAAGAAATCGTAGACGACTATCACTTCGGTTTCCCAACACTGCTGGACGGGGAAGGGACAGCTCCTCCTGAAAACGTGGGGGGACTGACGGGATATGCCTCTTTCTTATCGATTATGGAAGATCACTCACATCCTGAACACGATCATATGAAACAGTGGGTTTCCAATGCGAGATACCATTCTTATGATAAAAAAAACATCAATGAAGCATTGAAATTCGTTAAATATAAGAAAACGGAATGGGATAAAATCGATCATGCTAATTACATGATCATTAGCGATCCATACCGGGAATCCGAAGTGTCCGAGGCACTGGAAACTGCAAAACCGAAAAAAACAGAGCCGAAGAAGCCGGCAAGCCATGGACTTACGAACGAGCAGCAAGAAGAAGTGGAACTGTACATCAAAGCGATGACCCGTCTGTATGGAATGGTGCAGTTTGAGCAAGTGGTCACCCTGTATAATTTACAAAACGACGTTAAGATCACGGTTGGACTCTTGGAAGACCTCCTCGCTTCAGGTGAGTTGGATCCAGGCTTGCAGAAAGAGGATATCCTCTACAAGGATGCGGTTTTCCTTGGTCCTAAACTTGCCGGTATCGTCCCTGAGCAATTTGTCAGGGAAACGATCGAGAAACCGTATTATCAGCCGCCGAAAGAACAGTTGCTGCGATTCGCAGATCCTGGATATTACGAGCGGACTTCGGAATTACTCCATTTGGAGAAACTGTTCCAGAAGGTGAACATCCCTCAAATTCAAATTGACCGGATGCTGCATACGTTCATGGAGGGACTTTCCAAGTGGCATGCGAATTTCATGGAAGTCATCGGTCGACTGATGGCGCAAGCTGGACCGTTACCCGAAGAACAAGTGAAACAGATCGTCCCTGTTGCGATCAACGTAGCCAATGCAGTTCGTCTCATTGAAAACAGGGGCCACACGCCTCAAGAAATGTTCGGATTGGAACGTTCAGAAGTGAAGCCGTTGACGGTGCAACCTGCTGCTTCTGAAGTGAAGGTCGGACGCAATGATCCGTGCCCATGCGGCAGCGGGAAGAAGTATAAGAAATGTTGCGGGCGGTAACCAGTTGAATGATTTTTAGTTGAAAAAGAGTCCACAGACTGTAGACAAACTCCAGAAATCATGGGGCTTGCCTACAGTCTTTTTCTTTTTCAATGAAAGGTTGGTTTCCGCTGCGAGCGGACGCGTTCCGGGGGGCTTGCTCTCAGCCAATCGAACGAGGAAGAGTTCGATTGGCCGTATTTTAGCGAACTTTGCTGAAATTAAGGCAGCACTCATCTCCCTCGCGTTGCTCAGTCCAGGATCTTCGAAAACACGTGCTCCTAACGCTTCGCTTTTACTCGCAAAAGCTGTTCTTCGTCACAGCTTTCGCTGATCCCTCGGGAGTCGCCGCTCTCCGCTACAATCAACAGGATCCCCCAACTATCAAATGAGGTGATGGAAATGAGGATGAAGAATTAAGATAATGAACGGGAGCAGATGGAAATGCTTACAATTGAACAGTTAGTTCCGCAAGAACATCTGGTTCTAAAATTAGATACAGCCATTGGTCTTTCCTTCATTTATCTATTGGATGAAAGTTTGTATTTGGTATCTGGGAGACCTAGCGTAGATATTGTTGTACTCAATAAATTCAATACACTAAGCGCATTTGGGGTTATCCATCGCGTACTATGCTTCTCCTTAGCATCGGCGAAGACGCGTTCGACCGTCTCTTACATTTACAAAGACTTCTTTGATTTCATATCGGTTTCTCAAATCTTCTGTTACATCTAGTTAGACTTGCTAGCTGGACAAGGAGTCCGTCAACTGCATTCTTTGCTTGAAAGATGTGAATGTCTCATGGGAAATTCAGTTGATTGAAGTGCAGGACGGCGACTCCTGGGGATCAGCGCAGCGCGAAGACCCCGCAGAAGCGAAGCGACGAGGAGGCTGAGGGCAAGCCCCCGGAAAGCGCCCGTCCGGAACGGAGATCAACGGCCTGTTAACCCTCATTTTCAGAGTCAACGATGCAAAAACACAAAAGGGTTGGGAATCAAATCGATTCCCAACCCTTTTGTCTACAGTCTGAGAGTACACAGACAAGCGTTGTCTTTGTACTCTTTTTCATTTTCTGTCGGTTGGACGCTGTAGTATTTCAACCCCGAGTTCTGCCAGCTGTTGCTACGCTTCCTCGCGTGTTAGCTCACCGGAGCGAGGATCATCGCATCTTTTCTTACACGTTCTTCAATTCCCTCAAGCAGTTCACCCCTACCGCCCTTTGCATTGGAAGGGGGTGTCCGTCAGGCTTTTGACCTTTTTCGAAATTGTAATTGTCCGGACCGCCACTCGGTGCATCCTACATAGTATTCTTGGACTCATTCATCCATGTGACACTGACTGTTTCTTTCCCGCCACTATAGGGACCGTCTTGGAATAACCCGTTTACAGGTGTTCCTTTAGGCTTTTCGCCTGATAATAGGGAGCACGTGGGAAAGAATCCCGAAGAACCGGTCAATCTCTTCGATGGTATTGTAATGGACGAGACTGATCCGAAGCGCACTGCCTCCAAAAGGTGCAGCCAGCCGTTTCATGAGACGAATCGCCAAATAGTTCCCTGTCCGTGCTTCGACCCCTGCATCATTCAATGCGCGACCAAGTGTGTCCGTCGCAATTCCCTCAATATTGAACGAGAAAACGGGCAGTCGTTCTTTAGACTGTTCAGCAGTTTTTCCATAAAGGACCACACCCTCCACTTCGGCAAGTTTAGCGAGGAAGTGATCCGTGAGCTGCTGCTCATACAAATGTGCAAAATGCATGGCACCGGCGATATTCCGACGAGAAGAACGTGTAGTAGCAAGCTGGGTTTCCTCCAACGAAAGGCCATGGCCTTCAGCATCCCTTGTCACCTGTGCTAAATACTCCATCGAGCCGATGAACCCTTCAATCCCTTCATGATTCTGGGATCCGACTTCAAAGAAGTACGAGTCTTTCTCCAATTCTTTCTGAATACGCCAACCTTCTAACCTTTCGAGCCGGTCCCGATTCACATACCCGAATCCCATATGTGGACCGAAGATTTTATAAGTTGAAAATGCCGCAAAATCGACACCGGCGGTTTTTACATCCATTGCCATGTGGCTCGCAGCTTGCACACCATCTGCCACTACGAGTGCGCCCGCAGCGTGAGCCATCTCTGTAATGCGCTGCATGTCATGAATGGTGCCAGTTGCATTCGACGCCCATCCCGCTGCTACGATTTTCGGTTCCAATTCAAGCAGTTTTTCATAGTGAGTAAAATCCAAGTCCCCCTGTGCATCGACATTCCATAAGTGGACGTGAATACCGCGTTCAGCCAGCTCCATCCATGGATTCACATTTGCCTCATGATCCGCTTCTGTAATAATAATATGATCACCTGCTTGCAAGTCTCTTCCTAGATGGTGCGCGAACAAATGGAAGAAGTTTGTCGCGTTTTGACCAAACGCGATTTCCGTATGGTCCGTTGCACCGACTAAATCGGCAGCGAGTTGCCGAGCATCGACAATCGTTTGTTGCATTTCCGCTGTACGCGCGAAAATCGTCCCTTTTTGTGCATTGCGATGAATGTAATAATCCGTAACGCGGTCAATGACGAATTGCGAGACTTGTGCGCCTGCCGAGTTGTCGAAAAATAGGACTGGCCTGCCGTTATAGGAGTTTCCGAGACTTGGGAAATAGGTACGAGCATGTTCGAATGTTAGTTGGAGTGCCTGTTGGTTATACATCGGATCATCCTTTCTTTGAAAGAAGTATATCACGAATGCAGCGTTCCACGGATGCAGGCATTTCCGTCATTATCGATTCTGGTAGATTCCACTCTCAGCATCCGCTTCCGAACGACGGTTCATTGTAAGGAAAAAAACTGCAACATCGAGTACACTTGAATGAGTAGGAAGTCGATAGTGAAAAGGGGTTAGCACATGGAAAGGAACAATAAGGAAAGTACATTGTTGGAAGCGGTACAACTAGGGGACCGTCCGCGTATTGCGCAATTACTCAAACAAAATACAGACGTTGAAGTGACTGATCATATGGGGCGGACACCGTTAATGATTGCTGTTCAACAGAATAATACGGACATTGTCGCCCAGTTGCTCGTGGCCGGGAGTGATCCGAACCATCGGGATTTGACAGAATTGACACCCTTCATCTGCGCAGGTGCGAACGGCTTCACGGCTTCGCTGAAACTGATGGCGGCAGCTGGTGCAGATGTGAAAAGTGTGAACCGTTTTGGTGGGACTGCTTTGTTGCCGGCAGCTGAAAAGGGCTACTTGCATACGGTTCAAGCCTGTTTGGCCATAGGTGTCCCTGTTGACCATGTGAACCATCTTGGATGGTCCGCGTTGCTGGAAGCGGTGATTTTAGGGGATGGGGGAAGGCTGTACGCAGATGTGGTACAAACGTTGCATGATGCAGGAGCTTCCGTTCATCTCCAGGACTTGGATGGGAAATCCGCCGTGTATTATGCGGATGAACAAAAGCAGGAGCGCGTACTCGGGATACTGACAGAAACGCTCGAAGATCCGCAGCATCCTGCAGTTCTTGAAGCCAAGTCATTGGCAGCACAGAACAATTGGTCAGCCGCTTCACAAACGGTTCAAACAGCACTGGAGTCTGACGGGGATAACTTGGATCTGTTATTTTACGCTGGTTTCTATTTAGCAGCACAAGACCGCTTCGAAGAGGCGTTGGCGCAGTATAGCCATGCGCTGGTGGTTGCACCTGATGCATTGGAGTTCCATTTCTACACCGCCTATTGCTACCGGTTGATGAACCAATCAGAAAATGCGCTCCAGGAATTTGAAAAAGGCGCAGCGCTATCTTCGGAAAACTCATTCTATCTCTATCACAAATCGAATTATTTGCGGGAACTCGGACGTCACGAAGAGGCGGTCGAAGTAATGGACGAACTCGTTGCTCGAAATCCGGAACGCTATGATTTCTGGTTCCATAAAGCGAATAGCTTACGTTCGCTCGGACGCCATGAAGAAGCGGTTAAAGCGATTGAATGTGCGATTGAATTGCAGCCGGATAATCCGCTTTATGCGAAACACAAAGCCCAATCTGAGCAGCTGATCTCAAAAAAGTGAACGGATAGATACTTACCTGTCTCGCCTTTAACCAAAGGAATGGCCCGTATGTATTGAAGGGGAGCACGAGCTATCAGTTCTTTTATGAGGGGCGTTTTCATGATAAACTGGTGAAACACAAGATTGGAGTCCATAACTATAATGAAGAAATATGTATTGATATATGGGGATGTCTTCGTCGATCATATCGCTGAAGACGCAACCAATTCATCATTTACTACCTATCTGGGCGGAGCGACTGTCAATGTAGCAGCTGGCATCGCGCGATTAGGCGCTCCCGTCTCTTTCATAACTGTAACCGGAAACGATGAAACCTCTGAATTTGTGCGCGCTGAGCTTGCGAATGAGGGGGTTGACTTGACTGCGGCTATCCTCAAACCCGAAAAACGTGTAAATGGCGTATACGTGCACCTCACGCCAGACCATGATCGTGTCTTTGCGAATTACCAGAACGAAACGCCCGATATCCAAGTAACCGCACAGGATTTGAGGAAGGAAACATTTCAGCAAGCATCGATTCTCCATATCTGTTCAGGCACGATGTTCCACCCGATTGCTCTTGAAACGACACGGAGAGCGATAGAGCTTGCAAAAGAAACGGATACGCTCGTCTCTTTCGATGCCAATATTCGGCCATTACGATGGGAGAGCGAAGAAATCTGCCGAGAAACGACAACCTCTTTCTTGCGGGAGGCCGATCTAGTCAAACTGACGGAAGAAGAGCTGACCTTCATGATGGAGACAGATACATTGGAAGATGGCGTCTCCCAGCTTGGAACATTGTCGATTCCTGTAGTCCTGATAACCCAAGGGGATCTGGGAACGATCGCAATCATTCATGGCCAACAGTTTCACATCCCTGCAGTGAAGAAGGATCCAGTTGATACAACGGGCGCTGGAGATGCGTTCATGGCGGGCGTATTGCGTCAGCTGCATCTGTATGGTTACCCGGCAGATGTTTCACAGTGGAAAGAAGTCGTCACGTTCGGTAATCGGATGGGAGCTCTTTGCGTGACGAAAACGGGCGCGCTGTCTGCAATGCCTTCTTTAGATGAGTTGGATAACGCTATTTTAGAATAGTGCATGTACTAGTTAATTCTATTGAAATGAGCTTTATAAACTCGAGTAAATTGTTATGAAAATAACTTATAACTTTTTTCAGACTTCTGGAAAGAGTTTTTTTATTTGTTTAAACGTCAAATTACTTTATAGAAATGGTATACTATAGCAGTTGGACATGTCGCGGATTATCAAGGATGTGCATTATAATAAAAAAAAGAAAAGGTGGAACTATTATGGACAAGGCAAAAAGTAAATTTCATTATGCGTGGTGGATTCTAGTTGGACTTTGTTTAATGGTCGGACTTGGAAAAGGCGCGCTCAATAACACAGCAGGTCTGTTCATTACCCCGGTTTCCAAGGATTTGGGAGTTGGAATCGGGAACTTGACGCTTTACTTAAGTATTTCTTCAATTGTCACTTTGATTTTCTTGCCAATCGGCGGGAAGATGATGGCGAAGTACGATATCAAAGCACTTCTTATTAGTGCGATTATCTTGCAGGCCGGCGCATTTGCTGCATTCGGCTTCATGAAAGCTGTATGGGGATGGTACCTCTTGTCGATTCCTTTGGCAGTAGGTGGCGTATTCATCACTGTTATTGCAGGACCGGTCCTCATCAACCAATGGTTCAAGAAAAGTAATGGATTAGCACTCGGAATCATGGGTGCGGCTGCAGGGGCGCTCGGAGCGATCTCCCAGCCTGTCGTTGGTAATCTGATTGCGAGCAGAGGCTGGAGCCAGACGTACATTATCGTAGGTGTAGCTGTTCTGGTCATCGTAGTTCCAGTCATCCTGTTGCTTATCCGGAAATCACCTAAAGACAAAGGGTTACAACCTTACGGCGCAGCAGCAGATTCTGCGGACGGTGAAGCGACTGAAGATATGAATGATAAAGGGATTGCAGTGGCAATTGCAAGGAAATCCGGTGCATTCTATGCGTTGACACTCTTTTTCTTCCTGATCACTGCAATCGCGAGTTTCTCGATTCACATCCCGACGTTCCTTGCGAACAAAGGCTATTCCGTTGAATTCTCTGGAACTGTAATGGGGATTTATATGATCGGTGTTTTACTAGGCGCGCTGATCCTTGGTGTACTTAGTGATAAAATCGGTTCTAAAAACACGTCATTGCTCGCAATGGTGCTTGGTATTTTGTCCATCCTCATGTTACTGTTCTTCCCTGACAGTGCGACGCTCATAACAGTTGCAGCAGGTATTCTTGGGTTCATGGCAGCATCGATCGGGACGCTTGCACCAACGCTTGCATCTACACTGTTCGGAAGCAAAGACTACAGCCAGATCTATGCGATGGCTTCACTTGGACTCGCGGTTGCCTCCATCATCGCATTGCCGGCATATGGGTATATCTATGATTTCACGGAAACATACACACTCGTCCTTTGGATCATTGTTGCAATGTTCGTGATTAACATTATTGCAATCCTTTATGCCTTCAAGAGTAAAAAACAACTGGTCGATCAAGGTCACTGGAACTGATGATCCATCCTCGTTTCCATCTTCATAAGTGAAGATGATTACACGAATATGCAAGAACTGAAAAAGCTGCTGGAGTGTCTAAGTACAGACACTCCAGCAGCTTTTTTATCATTTCACTTTCAATAAGGTAGAAAGTGAATACGTCATTTCGATTTCCTCTGCAGGAAGCGGCTTACTGAACAAATAGCCTTGACCATATTGACATCCGCACTGCGCAAGAAGTAAGGATTGACCTTCTTCTTCAATCCCTTCTGCAATGAGTTCCATGTCAAGGTTACGTCCCATATCGATAATCGTCTGTACGATGGATTGTATGGGGGCATGGGTAAGCATTTCCGTCGTAAAGGAGCGGTCGATCTTTAAATAATCGATTGGTAAAAATCCGAGTTTACTCAAAGACGAATAGCCTGTCCCAAAGTCGTCGATTGCCAATTTCACGCCAAGTGTCCGGATTTCCTCGATAATCCGTACAGACTCTGAATCATCCTGCATCATGGACTCGGTAATTTCCAAAATGAGCAAATGAGCCGGGAATTGTGTGATCTCAAGCACGTCTTTCACGAAACTCGGAAACTGCGGGTTCCTGAATTGACGGATGGAGACGTTTACCGCAAGTCCTATACCATCATTGGCGTCGTGCCATCTTTTTACTTGTATGCATGCCGACTCCAATACCCAAGTGCCGATATCGTTGATCAACCCTGAACGTTCTGCGACAGGTATGAACTCCCCTGGAGGGACGAGACCTAAATCGGGATGCTCCCATCGTACAAGAGCTTCGAAACTTTTGAGTCGGCCAGTGGTGAGATCGATGACAGGTTGGTAATGAACGATAAGCTGTTCCGTCTCGAGCGCATTTCTGAGGTCATTCTCTAGCTTCAGCTGTTTCTGTTCATACTCTCCCGTAATGTTAGAGAAGATGTTGTAAGTTCCGCCGCCCTGCTCTTTTGCGCGGTACATTGCCCGATCTGCATTTTTGAGTAATGTCACCTCGTCCGTCCCATGTTCGGGCATGAGGCTGATTCCCATGCTTACCGACGAATAGAGAAGGGTCTCGTTTATGGAAAATGGCTGCTGGAATGCAGCGCCCACCGCTTCTGCAATTTCCACCGACCTGCAATTCGGAAGTTCGGACAAAATGACAAACTCATCTCCACCATGACGGAAAACTTGTGCACCCAAAGGAACCGCCTGCTTCAGGCGGATACTGACCATCTTGATGAACTGATCACCGGATAAGTGGCCCATCGAATCGTTGATAGTCTTGAATCGGTCAAGGTCAAGAAAGAACACGGCCAGCTCGTGACGATCTTTGGCCATCTTACTGAGAACTTTGAATAACTTGTACCGGTTCGGAAGCCCTGTCAGGAAATCGTGTGTTGCGTTATATTCCAATTCAATATTGGAAAGTGCCAGTTTTTGTTGGATTTTCTTGTTTTCCTGCAGCTGCAGCTGCAAACGAATCGCTGTCTTGTCGTTCTGGCGAATCATATAGACAAAAACCGGAGTCGCAAACAACAGTATAATTGCGAAATCGATCACTTCATACCAAATTTCATTTTGGAGATCCAAGTTAAGGAACAATGAAATTAATTCTTTGAAAACTGAAGGGAGAAAAACGATGAATACGAGCAAAAATAATATGCGTTTTCGTTTATTAGGTTGAATATAGGATTCCATCATTTGGCCGCCATTTCGTAAGTGTTTTTGAAGACTGAAGTTAATGGAGAAAATCCATCGGAAAGATATATGTCATGTATCGACAAAAATCGAGCGATTTGAATAGGTTGAAGGGTATAAGAATGGATCGCGCAGAGCCTTTTGAATCGTCATCTGCTTACCATGAAAGGAACAAATTTGGATAGAGCAGAGATTAATGGCATACATTGTGTTATAATTATTAGAAAAATCAATTTTATTCATGATTTTTTCTTAATTGGTGGAGGATGAGATCTGGCTTGTCGGTGAAAATCCCATCGACTCCCATGGCAATAAGTGCAGAAGCCTGATCAGAATCATTGACAGTAAAAGGGTGTATCGCAAGCCCCGACTGATGAACGGTTTCTATCAACTGTTCTGTTACGGCAGCCGAATTCACTCCGATTCCCGATGCGTAGCGTGTCACCTGTTTCAGTTTTGAAGCTGGTAATTCCGCTTGTTTCTTAAAGGAATATAACTGAATCAGAGGTGTGGAGGGACTCAATTCATGTACTTTTTTCAAACTATCGCTGCTGAAAGATTGAATGATCACTTTGGGGATCGGATCTTCTCGATCTAGCAGGTGATGACCATCCAGTTGGTCAATAAGCTGCTGCTCGATGCCGGGATAACGTTCGGGAGATTTGATCTCTATGTAGTAATTGGTTTGTACCCCGAATTCACGGAGCACTTGTTCCAGAGAGGGTACCCGAAGACCCGCAAATCTCTGGGAGGCGAATTGGTTAGTGGGCTGGTTGAATTCTTCGGCTGGTTTGAACGCACCTAACGTATCAGAAGTGATCTCTTCAATCTCCATTTCGTTGCCATTCAACTCAATGGAATCATCGTGAAGAACGATCAGTTTGCCATCTTTAGTTCGCTGGAGATCGAGTTCAATATAATGGGCTCCCATATCTATCGCAAGCTCATAGGAAGGAAACGTATGAGGGGGCGCATACGCCGAAGCTCCGCGATGTGCAATAACTAGAAATGGTTCTGACGGGAGGGAAACGGGCTGCTTGGAAGCGGGAGAGCAGCTGGAAAGAAAAAGTATGAGTAAAAAAGCAATCTGTTTAACCTTCAAGGTCGTATCCTCCGATCATTTGAAGTTGTAAACCACGTGTAAAGATGATGTTAAATTATGTAAATAGTACGAAAACTCGTTACTGAAAATGATACCATGACCTTGATAAGAACGACAGGACATCTAGGAAATGGTTGCCTGAAAGGATGGATTGGATGAAGCAAGTCGAACTGATTGACGTGTCGAAGTCTTATGATAAACAAGTCGATGTGATTTCGAATATCGACGTAACGATTGAAGCTGGAGAGTTTTTTGTCTTAGTCGGTCCTTCAGGGTGTGGAAAGAGTACGATGTTGCGGATGATTGCAGGACTGGAAGAAATTACAGGTGGGATATTGGAAATCGGCGGAAAGCGAGCAAATCATTTATCACCTGACAAGCGTGATCTATCAATGGTATTTCAAAACTACGCCTTATATCCACATTTGACCGTGCAACAAAACATAACGTTCGGTCTAGACGTGAAGAAAGTGAAAAAAGCCGTACAAATGGAAAGAGCGAAAGAAGTGGCGGAGATGCTTGGGTTAACCGACTATTTGAAGCGGAAGCCGCGCGAATTGTCAGGAGGGCAAAGACAGCGGGTTGCGCTTGCTCGTGCCATTGTAAGTGAAGCACCGATCTGCTTGATGGATGAACCCTTATCCAACTTGGATGCGAAATTACGTGCTCACATGCGGACGGAGATTCGTAGAATTCAGCGTAAGCTTGGCATTACGATGATCTACGTAACACATGATCAGGTGGAAGCAATGACGATGGGTGATCGAATCATGATTCTTCATGAAGGAAAGATCCAGCAAGTAGGTAAGCCGATCGATATCTACAATTATCCCGCGAATCCATTCGTCGCGACATTTATCGGTTCTCCGCCTATGAATCTTTGTTCAGCCAGAATGGAACCGACCAAGTCCGGTATTTTCATAGAAGATACGATCCATATTCCGTTGAATGAGGTACAGCTGGCCGCTAGTTCCGCCAGGCCGCTGCTTGCAGGCATTCGACCAGAGCATATAAAGCCAGTTATATCTGGAACTGAGAGTGGAAATCGGATACAAGTAGAGGTGACCAATGTGGAAATCCTGGGCAATGAAACCGTATTTTCATTCCAAGTAGGTCAGCGTGAATGGATGGCGAAATGGAGCGGGCAATGGGATATTGCAATCGGTGACAGGGTTCCGATTGGGCTGGATTCTGAACACTTCTGTGTATTCGATGAAGAGTCAGGAGAGCTGATTCGTAAACCGGAAGGACTTGAACATCTTTCGATTGTGAAAGAGGTGAGCACATGACTTCTGCGAAAGCTCCTACTGCCTGGAAACGTTCTGCAAATTTACGTGTTGGTTTTTTGTATTTACTGCCCTCCATCATCTTATTTGCGGTGTTTCTCTTTTATCCGATGGTCCGGACGGTTTATTTAAGTTTTTATCTGACGGATCAAAATGGGAATGCAGCGGTTAACGTAGGATTTGAAAATTATAGCTACTTACTCACGTCACCTGCATTTTTGAATAGTATGAAGGCGACTGGGTTATTTGTCTTGTATACAGTGCCCATAGGCATTATTCTAGCGTTATTTTTTGCATTGCTTGCAAACGAAAAGCTGAAAGGGATCGGCTTTTTCAGAACGATGTATTCGTCGACAATGGGAATTTCCGTTGCAGCATCATCGGTAATTTGGCTTTTCTTGTTCCATCCAAGTGTCGGGGTCTTTAATCGGATATTGCTCGTTCTCGATCTTCCTCAGATCCAATGGTTACTTGATCCGGAGTGGGCATTGTTATCGATTGCCATTTCCACGATTTGGATGAACACGGGATTCTCTTTCCTGATTCTCCTTGGGGGATTGCAGAATATCGATGAGCATTTGTATGAAAGCTCACGGATTGATGGAGCTGGCTACTTTTACAGGCTTCGGCGCATTACAATCCCCATGCTGTCGCCTACATTGTTTTTCATTATTACGATTTCTCTTATCAATGCATTTCAAACTTTTGGTCAGATTGATATTCTGACCAAAGGAGGTCCATCTCAGTCGACGAATTTGATCGTATACTCGATCTATCGGGAAGCGTTCATTAATTATCAATTTGGTACTGCAAGTGCTCAAGCAGTCATTCTATTCGTCATTATTCTGGTGGTCACCCTCCTTCAATTCAAGCTTCTTGAAAGGAAGGTGCATTATCAGTGAGAGACTCGATGCTCAAGAAAGTTTGGATTTACTTTTTACTCATCGTTACATCTTTCTTGGTGTTCTTCCCTGTGTTGTATGCGTTCATGATTTCGTTTATGAGTGGACCTGAAATTTTACAAGGCCGATTTTTTCCGGAAGCTTTTAAGTTCGATAACTACGCGAAGGTGTTTGATAGACTCCCTTTGTTGAAATATCTCGTGAACAGTTTCATTGTTTCATTGAGCGTGATGGCGGGGCAGTTGGCGGTGTGTAGTCTTGCGGCATATGCCTTTGTATTCATACCGTTTAAAGGAAGGGATTTTGTGTTTTTCCTGTTCATTTCCACGATGATGATTCCGTGGGAAGCGACGATGATCCCGAACTTCTTCACGATTCAAAAGCTGGATTGGTTGAATACGTACCAAGGAATGTCGTTGCCGTTTTTTGCACTCGCGTTCGGAACGTTCTTGTTGCGCCAGCATTTCAAAACGATTCCGAAAGAGTTGCAGGAGGCTTCGCAGATTGCAGGTCTCGGTCGGTTCGCGTTCTTTTGGAAAGTGATTTTGCCGATATCCAAAACGAGTCTCGTTACTCTTGGGGCCTATGGGTTCCTGACAACGTGGAATATGTATTTGTGGCCGCTGCTGATCACGACGAACAGTTCGGTACGCACAGTTCAAATCGGATTGAAGCAGTTGCAATCCCAAGAGATGTCAACCGATTGGGGGGTGGTCATGGCCGGTGTCATCGTCGTCATCATTCCGACGTTACTGCTGTTGTTCATTGGACAGAAGCAACTACAGAAAGGCTTGTCGCAAGGGGCTTTGAAGTGATGGTGAAATAAGAATTCCTGATTTCCAATAAGCTCCTTCTGAATGTAAATCAACACCGTTTATTAGCCAACGAAATCGATGGAAACTTTGAGAGATGGGGTGTAGAGGAATATGAGGAAAACTGTGAAGTTCATGTTTTTATTTTTAACGGTACTCAGTTTGGCAATCCTTTCAGCTTGTACGAATAGTGATTCCAGCACGAAGGATGGAGGGGATGAGGGAGACAACACGAAAGCCGAGGCGACGAAGACGGAAGATGGCAAAGTGTCCATCGAGTTTTGGCACGCAATGTCCGGGACTGGGCAAACCTCGCTGGATGAAATCGTCGCGAACTTCAATGAGTCTCAAGACAAATACGAAGTGAAAGCGGAATTTCAAGGGACGTATGAAGAGTCCCTGACAAAACTACGAAGTGTCGGTGGAACGAAGGACGCTCCTGCCATCACACAAGTCTTTGAAATCGGTACAAAGTATATGATCGATAGCGGTTATATCGAGCCGATCCAGAAGTTTATCGATAAAAATGATTTTAATGCCGATGAGCTCGAGCAGAACATCTTGAACTACTACAAAGTAGATGATGAGTTATACTCCATGCCGTTCAACTCTTCGACACCCGTGATGATCTACAACAAAGATGCTTTCAAAGAAGCTGGACTCGATCCGGAGAAAGCACCGGAAACGTTTTCAGAAGTCATCGATGCAGCAGCGAAGTTGAAAAAAGGGGAAATGTACGGATTCTCCATGCTGACGTACGGTTGGTTCTTTGAACAGTTGCTCGCTACACAAGGCGGCGATTATGTGAATGAAAACAATGGTCGTACTGGAGACGCCACAGAAGCTGCGTTCAATAGTGACGAAGGGCGTCTTGTGTTTGAAACACTCAATACGATGAACAAGGCTGGAACGTTCGGCAATTTCGGAACAAACTGGGATGATCTCCGTGCGGCATTCGCTTCTGAAAAAGTCGCCATGTATTTGGATTCATCAGCAGGCGTTGCAGGAGCAATCGACACCGCTCCATTTGAAGTTGGTGTCGCATATATTCCTTATGCGGACGAAGTGAAACGCAATGGCGTCGTCATTGGCGGTGCTTCACTTTGGATGTCAAAAGGGATTGCAGAAGAGGAACAAGAAGCAGCGTGGGAGTTCATGCAATATTTAACGACTCCTGAAGTTCAGGCGAAGTGGCATTTGGATACTGGCTATTTTGCAATCAACCCGAAAGCGTACGAGGAAGAAAACGTGAAGGAGAAGTGGGCGGAGTTCCCTCAATATAAAGTGACAGTCGATCAGCTCCAAGATACGGTGCCAGGCTATGCCACACAAGGCGCGCTCATTTCCGTCTTCCCGGAGTCACGTCAGCAAATTGTGACTGCACTTGAAGATATGTATCAAGGAAAAGATCCAGTGGAAGCATTGGAACAAGCGGCTGAAGGAACAAATCGTGCAATTGAAGTTGCAAATAAAACGAAAAAATAAGGTGGAAGCGCTCCGTTACTGGGGCGCTTTTTCTTGTGGAAAAAGGAGTGGAGGGGGCGTTTTCCGACACATCGACCGATTTCTCGAACACTGGCGAGCCTTTCTCCATCGCGCACAGCGATTTGTCCGACACGCACAGCAATTTCTCCGACACATAGCGGAATTTCTCGATAACGGGACACAATTCACGAGTCGGAAGGGATTAATTGGAAGCGCTTCGCTTGTTTGGGGAGGGCTATTCCGCTGTGAGCTAGGCGGGGGGCGTTCTCCGACATATCGCCTGCCTTCTCGGACACTGGCGAGACTTTCCCCATCACGCACAGCAATTTGTCCGACACACAAAGCAATTTCTCCGACACATAGCGGAGTTTCTCGATAACGGGACACCATTCACCTGTTTAAAGGGATTAATTGGAAGCGCTTCGCTTGTTTTGGGAGGGGCTATTCGCTCGGCACCAGCATCTCCTGCGTTCCCCGACATATCCCAGCGTTTGTCCATCACCTGATGAAAGTTCTCGATCCCCAAGTGCCCTTTACCAATCAGCTTTTCGCATTTGCCCGACACCTAGCCAAATTTCTCGATAACGGGACACAACTCACTTGATTTAAGGGGTTAATTGGTAGCGCTTCGCTTGTTTGGGGAGGGGCTATTCCGCTGTGAGCTAGGCGAGCTGCGCTCTCTGACAGTAGTTAGGCGTTCTCCGACACATCGCCTGCCTTCTCGGACACTGGCGAGACTTTCTCCACCACACACAGCGATTTGTCCCACCCACACAGCAATTTGCCCGACACCTAGCCAAATTTCTCGATAACGGGACACAATTTACGAGTTGGAAGGGATTAATTGGTAGCGCTTCGCTTGCTTGGGGAAGGGCTATTCCGCTGTGAGCTAGGCGGGGGGCGTTCTCCGACACATCGCCTGCCTTCTCGGACACTGGCGAGACTTTCTCCATCACGCACAGCAATTTGTCCGACACATAGCGGAATTTCTCGATAACGGGACACCATTCACCTGCTTTAAGGGTTTAATTGGTAGCGCTGCGCTTGTTTTGGGAGGGGCTATTCGCTCGGCACCAGCATCTCCTGCGTTCCCCGACATATCCCAGCGTTTGTCCATCACCTGATGAAAGTTCTCGATCCCCAAGTGCCCTTTACCAATCAGCTCTTCGCATTTGCCCGACACCTAGCCAAATTTCTCGATAACGGGACACAATTCACGAGTCGGCAGGGATTAATTGGTAGCGCTTCGCTTGTTTGGGGAAGGGCTATTCCGCTATACATCGCAGAAAGAGGCGCAAAAAAAGCCGATGGTATCAGGGTTATGACCTGATACCACCGGCGATTCAACTTATCGATCAACCTATAATTCTCAATTCACGTGGGAACGTCGTAAGGACTTCGACATCACCCTCTTCATTGATATAAACGGTGTCTTCGATACGGACGCCGCCTTCGCCTGGAATATAGATGCCTGGCTCGATTGTGAAAACGAGACCGGGCTCTGCGATCTCCTCATTGTTCATGTGAATAGAAGGTTCTTCGTGAACTTCAATACCGAGACCATGGCCGACACGATTGTTGAAATACTCTCCGAATCCAGCTTGATCAATGACGCTGCGTGCAGCGATGTCGAACGTTTTCAACGGATTACCGGCTTGGACGGCTTGAATCCCTGCCTGATTCGATGCGAATACCGTGTCGTAGATGAGACGTTGACGTTCTGTGGCTTCGCCGATAATGAACGTCCGTGTTGTATCGGACATATATCCGTCTTTCGCAACTCCGAAGTCAATGAGTAAATAATCACCGACTTGCAGTTTACGCTCTCCTGGTTCACCGTGGGGCAAAGCAGCCTTTTCACCTGAAAGCACGATGGAGGAGAAGGAAGGACCGTCTGCCCCGAATTTACGCATCAAGTATTCGAGTTCAGCTGTCAGCTCGGATTCTGTCATGCCGACTTTTACGAGCTTGATGCCTTCTTCTAGAACACGCTCGATAATTTCTATCGGCTTCTTCAATGCCGCGATCTCTTCGCGCGTTTTACGCTTTCGTAACGTATTGATGTAGCTTTGCACATCAGCGACTTCTGCAGCAGGGAATGCAGTACGGAATTCGTTGTAACGGAAATAGCTGAATGCTTTTGCTTCGATTCCGACACTTCCTTCGATCTGACCCACAGTGGAACGGATGACATCGAAAGGAAGCTGTTCATCCGAAATTGAAACAATCGTTTCAATATCCGAGCTCTCTGCCGCTGCGTCTTTGTCGAGAGCGGGGGTGAAAAGAATGGTTTTCCCGTCAGTTGCTTCCATATATAACCCTAAGAACCGCTCGTGTGGGTCCGAGTTGAATCCTGTGAAATAGAAGACGTTGGCAGGATCTGTTACAAGGACCGCGGACAGCGATTGGTGTTGAAGATGAGTTAGCAGCGCATGGCGCCGTTTTTCGTACATATCAGTCATGATGATTTCCTCCTGGATATACAGTATATAGCTTCATTATGCCGTAGTTGGTAGAGGAACGATAGAGATTTGCATAATGAAATAAAAAAACCGGCTGCCATGAGCCGGTTTACAAAGTTAGCTGAAGATATTTATCGTAGTAATGATGATCGGCATCGAAACGACGTCAATCAGGAACGCGCCGACTATCGGTACGATTAAGTAAGCTGTCCGTGAGGGACCGTATCGTGCTGTCACAGCAGCCATATTGGCCATCGCGTTTGGTGTAGCTCCCAGCCCGTGTCCTGCAAATCCTGCACACATCACCGCGGCATCATAGTTTTTACCGAGAATGCGGAACAGAACAAATATCGCAAAGAGGACGAGGAATACAACTTGTACAAATACGATGATTAGTAGTGGAAGTGCAAGTCCAGCGACTTCCCAAAGCTTGATACTCATGAGAGCCATTGAAAGGAAAATGCCGAGAGCGACGTCACCGATGAGGGTGATGCTGCGCATATGTACAATATTTCCGTTAATGCGATCGACAATATTACGGATGACAACTGCGACAAACATCGCTCCTACATAGTTTGGCAAGACAATGCCGTTTTCCATGAAGTTGCTGGTGACTTTCGTGAACACGTCACCGAGTAACGATCCGCCAGCCATCGAAGCGACGATGAGGAAAGCCTGCATCGTGAAGTTATCGACTGAAATAGCAGGTTCGTGTGCTTCTGCAGTATATTCATACGACTCTTCCACTTCGTTGGATTTCAAGTCGTGTTTCTTTATCAAATACTTGACGAGTGGTCCGCCTACCAATCCACCTGCCACCAATCCGAAGGTTGCAGCGGCAATCCCGATAGAGAATGCGGAGTCGATTCCTAGCGCTTCCACAGTCGTACCGTACGCGGTCGCTCCACCGTGTCCGCCTTCCATGGAAACAGCACCTGCCATCATACCGATGAGAGGATGGATATCGAACAGGTAGGACATGGATACACCGATGACGTTCTGCATAATCGCAAGGAATCCACACGCCACCCAGTAGATGATCAGGAGCTTACCGCCCAGTTTGATGAGTGCAAAGCTTGCCCCAAGTCCCACTGTCGCGAAGAAAGTGAGCATGAATAAGTTTTGCAAGGAGGTGTCGAGCGTGAAATTCACGAGCCCGGACGCTTTTAACACGGTAGCGAGAATGGCGAAAAGCAAACCGCCTACCACTGGTGCGGGTATGCAGAATTTCTGCAGAATCTTAGATTTATTGACGAGTGCCGTGCCGAGTAAGAACAGTGCCATAGCTAGGAACAGCGTTGTCACTTGATTCATTTCAATTGTCATTCCGTGTACCTCCAAGCAGTGAGACAATCGCTTCATTCGCTAAGTAAGCCCCGAGTTTAACTGTCCGGCCGTCCTCATCGAGTAAAGGATTGATTTCTGAGATGTCAAATGAAAGCGTTTTCCGTGCAGACGCAACCATACGGATGAGTTCCCGTACTTGCTTAGGAGAAAGACCGAATGGCGAAGGTGCGCTGACACCGGGTGCAGCGGCAGCATCCAATACGTCTGAGCACAGCGTAAGCATAATATAATCTTGTGTTGCGATGAATTGATGAAGTTGCGTATAAATTTGTTCGACAGGAAGTTCTTCAAGCTGACGTTCCGTGATATAGGAAACGCCAAGACGGTCCGCTTCGTCAAATAACAGCTGAGTGTTCCCGAATTCCTGTATCCCTAAGACGTAATAAGACGTGTTCTCATTCAAGTCGAGCATTTGTTTAAACATCGTCCCCGAAGATGGCTGTTGTGAATAGCTGCGTAAATCGAAATGCGCATCGATATTTATCACACCGATTTTTGCCTCGGGTCCTGCAAATTCCCGCACGCCTAAGTAATGGCCGAAAGCGGTTTCATGGCCGCCCCCAAGAATTACAGGGATGTGGTTGGCGGTTAAACTCTCGTAAACCGTTTGCCCGAGTTCACGCTGTGCTTCCTCAAGTTTACCATCCTCACAACTAATCGTTCCTAAATCCACTATATGATGGTTCGCTGGTTGCCGCCAAGGAAGTTTTGCAAGTTCGATACGCAGTGAATCTGGTGCATTCGCAGCCCCGACACGCCCATTATTCCGCCGGACTCCTTCGTCAGATGAAAACCCGATCAATGCACAAGTCGGACTGGTAGCGCTTTCTTTCGGTGCGTTCAGCTGCATCGCCTGATGAAGACGAAAGGCTGCCCGATTGGTAACATCGTCGATTCTGCCGCTCCAGATACCTGGTTTGGTTGCGTTGATCATAAGAGTCACCCTTTCAAAGTTAAATGCAATACGCTTCATTATACGAGCTGGCATTTATTATTTCAAATAACTAAAATTCATTTACTTATGCATTTAAGTTATAATAGATCGAAAGAAGGAGTTGAAGTAAATGGATGTCAAGCAGCTTCGGTATTTTGTTGCTGTCGTGAATGAAAGAGGTTTTTCAGGCGCGGCTGTCAAACTGCATCTGTCCCAGCCTTCACTCAGTAAGGCGATTCGGGCGTTGGAGGAGCAAATAGGATTCCAGTTATTGGAACGTACAACAAAACGTGTGGATTTGACGGAATCAGGTCGGGTTTTTTACCAGCGTGCCCTTCACATCCTTGCTGAAATGGATATATTTGAAAAAGAAGTGAATGAAGTGAAAGTGACGGGCAGTGGGGAAGTTCGGCTCGGAATGATTGAATCCGTGAAAAATTGGATTCCGAATGTGTTGGGATGGTATAGGGAGGCTTACCCGGACATGCATGTCGTTCTGAAGGAAGTTCTCGGTCGAACTGATATTGAGCAGGCTTTACGGAACTATGAGGTACACATTTGTCTGACGAATGAATTCATCGATGAACCGGACATTGTCACTGCGCCATTATATAAAGAGAACTTAGTACTCGTCATGAATGCACACCATCCTTTAGCGAAACAAGTCGATGTTGAGCTGGGGCATCTGGAAAAGGAACCGTTCATCATCACGAGTAAAGGGTTTCAAACACGAGTGAACATAACAGAAGCATTTAAAGAAGCAGGCGTAAGTATGAATATATGCTACGACGCGGATCGCTTTGAGACCATTTTAACATTAGTGGAAGCAGGGATCGGGCTCTCCATCGTTCCTAGAAATTACATTGGCAAAACGGTACCGGAAACGTTAGCCATCCGGGAACTGGATTATCCGAGCCTCAAACGGAACGTGTATCTGGCGTATGTGAAAAATCGGTATCGACCGCCTGCGATTGAAGCGTTGTTAGAAAAAATGCTTAGTATATGAAAAGATAAATGGATAGTACTATATACCTTTGAATTTAATATATTGTGTTGCAAAATACCTAGTTATGAGATACCGTATATAGTATAAGGAATTATTGACACTATCTATTATCAATATAAAGGAGTGGATTGCATGAAGTTTTATAAAAGAAAATCTCCCTCTAAGCAGAACCTATCGCTGGGCAGTCCATTAACCAATCTCCATGAGTTAGATATGAATTCGTTCATCCTTATATTGAATCGACAGGGGATCATTAAAGATTTTAAAGGTAATGTAACTCAGGGAGAGCATGTTATTAAAGTCGGAGAAAGTTACATGGGGTATCTATCTCCTGGGGAACACGAAAAATATGCCCGGCATATGGAGAATGCTCTTCGAGGGAATGTCGAACACTTTTCCTCAAAAGGAATGCAGAATAACATCGAATTTGAATTTAAAATTACCATGTTTCCTTTTAGAGATAATTCTCAACAAATCGACGGACTCTACTGTATGCTGCAAACTATTATGCCCGTGAACGGTGGGGAAGAGAGCAATGATTCCGAAATCAGGAATCATATTTACGTCAACTCCAAAGAACTCTCAGGTATTTTGGATGACAAAGGTATTGTTAAATTCATCAGCCCAGCCGTGAAGCCGTTGTTGGGATATGAAGAAAGTGAATGCATCGGTCGAAGTTTCTTGGATTTCTTGGAAAGTGAAAACGCCGAAAGTGTCCGTAAACAATGGAATAAGCTTATGCATTTGCCGGATTCATCCCAAACACTTGAATTGAAGATTCTCAACACATACGGAGAGATAAGGGAGTTTCAGCTGAAGGTTACAAATTATTTATCAGACCCTAAGTTAAAAGGTTTTTTCTTTAACAGTGTCGACATCGGGGAGATAAAAAAGAGAGACGAAAGAATCCATTACCTTACAAACTATGATTATGTCACAGGCTTACCGAACCGGAAAGTATTCATAGAGAAAGCGGATATCGAATTGAAGATTGCCGAGCTGCTGTCTAAGAAGTTTGCAATTTTCGTTTTGAATATACGTAACTATAAGATGATCAATCGGGCATTTGGCCATGATTTCGGTGATCGCTATGTTGATAAAGTTGCGGCTAAGTTAAAAAAACAACTCGGCGATCAAATTGAGATAATTGGAAGAATCGGGTCTAACGAATTTGCAATATTGACAAAGTTCTTGGAGAACGAGAACGTGGCATCCCGGTTGGCCAGTGAGGTCCGTTCCATTTTTGACCAACCACTTTATATAGATGATTATGAACTGCTTATCACGACGCGCATGGGGATTGCCATGTATCCAGCCGCAGGAACCACTTCAGGTGAATTGTTAAGGAATGCGAGTGCTGCGCTACATTCTGCTCCCAAACACTTGAAAAATAGTTACCACTACTACTCGGATACGACATCCGGTGTATTGAGGAAGGAGCTCATACTAACAAAAGATATCGCAAGCGCAATTGAAAATGAGCAACTGGAAGTCTATTTTCAACCAATCTACAAGGCGCATACAAATCGGATTGCATCTGTTGAGGCACTTATCCGATGGAATCATCCGCCGTATGGATTGCTGACTCCTGCTGATTTTTTACAACTCGCCGAAGATATGGGGGAGATCAGTAAAATCGGAGAATGGGTCTTGGAATCCACTTGCCGCTCACTAGCGGAGTGGCATCAGAAAAATATTTACATAAAAGCTGCTGTCAACGTATCGGCGATGCAGTTTTATGCTGAAGACTTACCCACCACGTTTTTCAATATAACTCAAAAGTACAACATCGATCCAAAATGGATTGAAATTGAAATAACAGAATCCGCATTGCTCAATGAAGAAGAGATCCCTGAAAGTCTTGAACGGCTGGATGACTTTGGATTCGGTATTGTGCTAGATGACTTTGGGACTGGCTACAACTCGTTAAAGAAATTAAAAGACATGAGACCTCGGAAAATTAAAGTGGATCGTTCATTCGTGGATAATGTATTGGAAGATGAACGGTCAAAAACGATTACAACATCGATTATCGGAATGGCAAAATTGTTGTCTATCGAAGTAGTGGCTGAAGGTGTTGAAACAAGTGAACAAAAAGACTTTCTATTAGATTTGGAGTGTGATTTTTTTCAGGGATATCTTTTCAGCCGTCCTATCACAGAAGAGAATGTTACAAAACTGCTAACAAGAGAACAGGAACTTCTGGACTCGAAAGATAATGTTGTAAATCGAAGGAAGTACTTCCGGGTCAGTTCGGATCCTCCCTTCAAGGCACGGATGACGATTGATGAAGTGAATGGGAAAAAGGTGAAGGTTGGAAATGTGAATGTGCTGATTACGAACATCGGGCCGGGAGGGCTGTATTTCATATCCACAGTCGAGCTTCCTCAAAGACAGGACGTAGTGGTCAAGTTTACTATCGAACTGTTCGGCGAAATACACTTTTTCTATGCAAACCTCATCCATGGACGAGAAGAAAAAGATCTATTTGGATACGGGGTTTCTTTCCTAGCCGATGAGAAAACTAGAAATGCCTATATTCAACTGTTCCATCGTGTTGAAGTACGGTTAAACCAACCTAGTGCATATGATGACCTGCCACTGCTCGAAGGTACAAGGAGTTCTTATTTTGAAAATGATGTAAACAAAAACCGTGCATGAACGCTATGCACGGTTTTTCCATATAAGTAGATAGACGCTTTATTCAACATTTGTAATCTTAAGAAAGTCTTCAGGAATTCCCTAGGCATTTCAAAAGAAAGAGTTGTCATACTAAAGATGTTCAACTTCCAAAAGAATGGGTAAAACATAATAAGCGAGAGTTGGGAAAGGAGGGGGATCCATGAAGAGGTGGGGACTGATTTTCATAGCTGTTCCAGTGCTGCTATATAGTTTGTACACATATGCTGCAACGCTTTTCATTCGCATTACAAGTGTCGGAATACGGAAAAAGGTAAGTGGGCGAGAGGGGATCGCGCTTACATTCGATGACGGGCCGAATCGGCTCTATACACCATTACTGCTGGATCTGTTATCACGCTACCATATCCGTGCCGTCTTTTTCGTTGTAGGGAAGCATGCTGAACAAAATACGGAAATCATAAAAAGGATGCATGAAGAAGGGCATTCCATAGGTATTCATCATTACGATCATGTTTCAACATGGCGGCTGACTCCTGAACAAACCTATCAGCAAATCAGTCGGACAGCTGAAGTGATCAAAAGAATCACGGGAAGCGACCCTATTTTTTACCGACCGCCTTGGGGCCGTTTCAATTTGGCGACTCCGTTTGCCTCACATCCATATACCACGATCATGTGGACACATATTTTAGGAGATTGGAAGATCCGGACGTGCAATGGAAAACTGGCCGAAAGGTTGCGTGATATCGGGATGGATGGTTCAATCGCAGTGCTTCATGATGATGGAGGAAATCGCGGAGCGGATGATGAAGCCCCTGCTCATATGCTTCATGTGCTGGAATCTTACATTCAGGAAGCCAGAGCAAAAGGAATCCGTTTCATACCGCCGGAAGAGCTGACGGTCAAGGGGCAGGAGCATGGTCATGTCCATTGAAGCGCTGACCGACTATTTGCTCCAGTATGGCAGCATCGTCATTTTCATTCTCTTATTTTTCGGAATCGTCGGCATTCCCTCTCCTGAAGAATCGCTGATTTTCTTGATCGGTGTACTTATAGCCAACCATCAGCTTCATGCAATACCCACTGCCATTGCTGCAATTGCAGGAGCGTTGACCGGCATGATGACAGCTTATGCCGGAGGGCGGTTCATAGGGTATCCGCTGTTGCACAAAGTAGGGAGGTTCGTTGGACTGACGAAAGATCGGTGGAAGAAAGCGGAGCAATCCTTCAAAAGGAGAAGCAAGCGGACGGTCATCTTCGGTTTTTACATGCCGGGTATCCGACAGATCAGTCCTTACTTTGCCGGTTTGACATCGATGCCTGTCTATCAGTTTTTCGGTCTGGCCGTTTTTGGAACCGTCCTTTGGGTGGTGCCATTTTTGGCGGCAGGGTATGTGCTCGGCCGTTCTTTCCGTGTCAATCCAAGTTACGCTCCACTCGTTGGTGTGTTTTTCTTGGTGGTGATGGTCGGCTGGTTTTTCTTTAAAAAAATGTCGTCAAAGAAAGTTGAAAACGGATAACCGCGTACATTGGAGGTGCAAAAGATGAAGAAAATCTTGTTTTTCCCGCATTTGCAAATGCAGTCAGGTCATCATCAGGCAGCCGAAGCCTTGATGGATTTGGTTCAGCAGCGGTATCCTGACGCTGAAGTGAAAAAAATCGACTTATTGTCAGAGACGAATAAGTTGCTGGAAAAGGTCATTACGACAGGCTATCTGCAATGGATTAAACTTGCGCCGCGACTGTATAGCAAGACCTATAAAAAACTCTACTTCAGCCAGGAACCGCTGGACGAACAGTATATTTGGCATCAACCGCTGTTTTTGCACACACTGAGAAGAATATTGAAAGAAGAGGGGCCCGACCTCATTTTCTGCACACACAGTCTGCCTTCCTGCATGCTCAGTAAATTGAAATTGGCCGGCCAATGTCTCGTACCGGTCGTTAACGTCTATACAGATTTTTTCGTCCATGATTACTGGGGACATCGTGGAATCGATGCACATTTCCTCCCCACATTTGAGTCGAAGGAACAGTTATCAAAGGATCGGAACGTACCCGGAAAACTGTTGGTGACCGGAATTCCTGTAAACCGGAAAATTAGCCGTCCTCGCAATAGTGAATCACCGCGGCAGATCCATAGTAAACCTGTCATTCTTCTTGCAGGTGGAAACAGCGGATTGGGGTGTCCTTCCCGTATGTTTCATGAACTGGAAAGAGTGGATGATTTCCAGTTTGTCGTGTTATGCGGATATAATCACCGACTGTACCGGAAAATCGAATCTTGGAACCTCCCGCATATTCAACCGATATCCTATGTAACTTCGAGGGAAGAGATGAATGATCTTTATGAAGCTGCAGATGCTCTCATTACAAAACCGGGCGGTGTCACAGTCAGCGAAGCGTTGCGTAAAAGAATTCCGATGTTCATCCACTCCGCGCTGCCTGGTCAGGAAGAGATGAACTTGGAAATACTCATTCCAAAAGGACTGGTTACACGGATAGATTCGAGTCGTCCGTTGGCTGAGCAGCTGAGGAAGACCCTAACCAATCCGCAGCACATGCAAACCTGGTATAAGGCCATGGATGCATATGCAGATGAATTAATGATTCAGACAGATGAGCAGATGATGGACGTCATAGAAGAATTGCTGTCACCGGGTGATGAAAAAATCCAAGGGATAGCCCCAGCCCTAAAGCGCCGATCGATAACCGCAACGTGAATAGCGTGCCCTTTCCATTATCACATTTGAACTCATATAATGATTAAAATTCAGCCTGCGCCTCGCATTGTGACGCAGGTTTTTTGCTGTATGGCCTTCGAATGGCCTTGGATGACCCGATGGTCCCCATGATCCTTCAACGAAAGATGGACTGAGGAAAAACAACTTCTTTATCCTGAGAAAAACAAATCTTTTTGCTTAATCTCCCCTCTTGGATGCCGATATAGTTGTAGAAAAATCCATTATTGAAAGAAGGAAGTTGAGTGGGCAAGACACGTTTCTGTTTCCCCTTCGTTACTGCATGCCTAGTGAGTACTCTCAGTCTGTTATCTGGAAATCAGGTCTTGGCTGCGATGGATACGTCGCCAGCTCCTACACCTGTAACGAAAGAAACACAGAGTGAACTCCTCGTACAATACGTAGACGTCCCTAGATCGATTGCAATTGCACCTTCAATTCCTGCCGAAACGGAAAGCATTACGGACATTGCGCCATCTGTTCAGCTGTTCAGTTTTGAAACGCCTGCAGATATGAAAGAAGCGGCTGAAAAATTGAATCAGCAGCCATTAGTTGAACGGGTAGAACCGAACTATGAGCGCAAGTTAGCCGTTGCTGCCAGCGATCCCTATTATCGAAATCAATGGTGGATTCCACACGTGAAAGCACCGAGTCTATGGAACCTTTCAAGTGACCAAACCGGGTCTGTAATTGTCGCCGTCATAGATTCAGGTATCGATCGTTCCATTCCTGATTTCAAAGGCAGGATCGCACCAGGCGGATATAACTTTGTAGACAAGTCCAGCAATGTCAATGACTCTCTCGGACACGGTACGAGTGTTTCAGGGATCATTGCTTCCGTCATGAATAACCAATACGGCATCGCGGGCATTAGCGGTCCTTATGATGTCTCGATTCTTCCGCTTAAAACGATTCGTGAAGATGGAACGGGAACCGTCTCTATGAACATACAGGCAATCGACTATGCAATCCAAAGGCATGTCGATGTCATTAATATAAGTCAAGGCGGCCAGACATCATCTGAAATTGAAAAAGATGCCATCCGCCGTGCAGCTGAAGCGGGAATCCTTATTGTAGCTTCTGCAGGGAATGATGCAGAAAAAGGGAATCCCACCATGTATCCAGCTGCGTACGATGAAGTGCTTTCGGTCGCTTCCATAAATGAATTGAGTCAGCACTCGTACTTTTCCACGTACAACGCAGGAGTGGATATAAGTGCTCCGGGAGAGAGAATAGCAACCAATCATCCAGGAGGAAGTGTGGTTTCCGCTTCAGGTACATCATTTTCAGCACCAATCGTTGCGGGGGCAGCAGCCATGGCTATCGCCAATATTCCCGAGTTAAGCCCTGCCCAACTCACCGGACTGTTAACCAGTACTTCGAAGGATTTGGGAGCTCCAGGGAAAGATCCTTACTACGGAGCAGGCATGCTGGACCTTGAAAGGTTGGCGACTGCAATCAGTATGAAAAACACGGAGAACCGGATCGTTCATCCTACCAAAATCGAGCTGGACCAAAGCATGCTCTCCTTGGCAGTGGGCAATCCTGCCACTCGTTCGATCGCTATACTTAAAGCAACCGTTCTTCCGGCGAACGCGACCAACAGGTTAGTCACTTGGATATCTTCTGATCCGGCTGTGGCTACAGTGGACCAAACAGGTGCTGTCAGTGCGCAGCGTGAAGGGAAGACAATCGTTACAGCAAAGACGGTGGATGGTGGGTTAACTGCTACAGCCACCATAACAGTTACAAAGATTCAACCGTTTACAGGCGATTTTCCCGATATGGCGATCGATGATGCCAAGATTTTTTCTGTGAAGTTCAATACTCCGCTTAAAACGGATAGGAATTATGGGGAAGATGTATTGGTTTCCCGGAACGCCGATGGCTCGGATGTCAGGAATGCTATAAGCGTTCAAGTGGACCCAAGTAACCCGTATATTCTCTATGTCGCGCCTGTTGGACGGAGGGAGAAAGGTTCTTCCTATCTCACCATCAAAAAAGGGTTACCTGTAAATTCAGGGAAAACGCTGATCCGGGACACCAAACTTAAGTTCATTGTCAATGAATGAATCGATATCGATGGGCAGGCCGTGTGATGTTTTCTCACACGGTTTTTTTGTACATGATTTTTGGCAGAAGGAAGAATTTGACGTAATGAAAGCGGGGAGTTTAAGAGGAGTGAATAGTGTAAGCACACACTATTATTCATTGAATAGTAAAAACGTCGGATGGAAAAACAAAAAATTCTTTATATCGTGAATTTGATGAGATCAAGGAAGTAAGCGGTTACAAAGAAAGTTAAAATGACAGAAAAGTCGAAAGTTGTCGAAAAGACTATTTACTTTTTAAAATATCGGTGATATATTGAATATCTCGCATGAGAGGTATCGCGAAATAGTAAATAATAACCTTAAAGGGGATGAGCCAAATGCTTTCAAATCCACTCATAGCAACCGTATTAGTATTTTCATTAATTGCACTGGGCGAATGGCTCTCCATCATTTCAAGAGCACGAATTCCCATGCTT
Source organism: Sporosarcina gallistercoris (assembly GCF_050459885.1). Classification (GTDB taxonomy): domain Bacteria; phylum Bacillota; class Bacilli; order Bacillales_A; family Planococcaceae; genus Sporosarcina; species Sporosarcina gallistercoris_A. The sequence continues at coordinate 117,140 of NZ_JBCMNO010000006.1, forward strand.
CTGACAGCGATGGTCGGTTTTTTAGTCTTAACGTGGACTGGAATATTCCCTGAAAATGTTCTGGAACTCTCTCAATTTGCTGCACTAGGTGCTATTTTGATTGGCCCAGCAATTGTTCATATGGGCACAATGATTCCTTTCTCCCTCGTCAAAACACAATATAAAGCTGTCATCATAGCACTCGGCGGTGTAATTGTTTCCGGAATATTGATTTTGCTTATTGTGCCGCTCCTATTCGATTATCCGACAGCGGTTGCTGGAGTGGGGCCTGTCAGTGGCGGGATCATTGCACTTCTCGTAACATCGGAGAAATTGAAAGAGCTCGGCCTGACTTCGATCGTTATTATTCCAGCGCTTGTGGTTGCCTTTCAAGGAGTTGTAGGTATGCCTCTTGCTATGCACTTCATGAAGAAGTATGCAGGTGTCATCCAAGGGCAGATTGATGATGGGTCTTTTGCAGCCATGTCTGGTGAGACTGCAGAGCAAGAGGAGGCAGTACAGAAAAAGAAGAAAAACCCGTTGCGTACAAGTGCGGTGCTCAAACTATTCTTCGTTTTTGCAGGAGCAGCTATTGGAATAATGCTTGGTACTGTCACACCGATTCACTACACGTTATGGTGTTTGCTGATCGGAGTTCTCGGACTGAAAATCGGCTTGTTTGAGTCAAGTGAACTGGAACGCGCGAACTCATTTACTGTTACGATGATTGGAATTATCTTCGTAGTCATCGGGACAATGGCAGGCGTCACGCCAGGTCAGGTACTTGAAAACTTGCCTGCGATTATCGCGATACTAGGAATCGGAAGTATAGGGATTTCCATCGGTGGCTATATGACATCGAAACTCGTCAAGTGGCACCCTTACAAAGGGATGCCAGTTGCACTTACAGCATTGTTCGGTTTCCCTGGTGATTACATCCTTTGCGAAGAAGTGAGCCGGAGCTGTGCGAGAAACGAAAAAGAGGAGAAGCTCATTTTTAACGAATTGCTTGCGCCGATGATTATCGGAGGATTTACCACAGTGACGGTTGCGTCCGTCATCATTGCTGGAATATTGATCAAAACATTATAAAATGGAGGTTTTTTCATGACACAGACAATTATTAAAAATGGCCTGCTAATCGATGGAACGGGTGCTGAACCAACAGACGGACGAATTATCGTCGTATCCGGTAATCGGATTGACTATGTAGGGGATGAGGCTGGCTATACACCAACCGGCGATGAAAATTCAATCGATGCAAAAGGGGGCACAATCGTTCCGGGATTCATCGACACGCATGTACATATGATGATGGAGTACTCACCTGTCGCGGAGCGCCTCGCTACACCATTTTCCTTCATGTATTATCAAGCGGCAGAATACTTGAAAACAACGCTGCATGCAGGCGTCACTTCCGTCCGTGATGCACTCGGTACCGATCTTGGTGTAAAGAAAGCGGTGGAAGAAGGGCTGATTGCAGGGCCGCGGATGCAGTTGAGCATTAACGCATTGACGACAACAGGCGGTCATGGGGATGGGTATACGGTTTCAGGGAATACAGTGGACTTGCTCGCATCCGAATATCCGGGTATGCCGAATGGAATGTGTGATGGTGTCGAAGAAGTGCGAAAGAAAACGCGCGAAATGCTGCGTGCTGGTGCTGAAGTCATTAAAGTCCATGCAACGGGCGGCGTGTTGAGCGCAACAGATCATCCTGAATTCACCCAGTTTTCGTTGGAAGAACTGAAAGTCATCGTGGAAGAAGGGAAGTTCCGCAAAAACACACGCGTCATGGCTCATGCACAAGGTGCAGAAGGGATCAAGAACGCAGTCCGTGCAGGCATCCATTCAATCGAGCATGGGATTTTCATTGACGATGAAGCCATTGAACTGATGATCGAAAATGGGACGTATCTAGTTCCTACATTACTCGCTCCTGTTGCGGTGCTTGAAACGGCAGATGCAACCGGGATGCCAGCAAGCGCGGTTGAAAAGTCGAAAGAAGTGATCGATCACCACGTGGAGAGCTTCACGAAAGCCTACAAAGCCGGAGTGAAGATCGCGATGGGAACCGACGCGGGTGTCTTCAAACACGGTACGAATTTGCGCGAACTGGAACTGATGTGTAACGCAGGAATGACGCCCATGGATGCGATAGTAGCATCTACGAAAACTGCCGCTGAATGCCTCGGCTGGGAAGCGGACGTCGGCACGATTGAAGCTGGCAAGCTTGCAGATATTGTCATTGTAAAAGGTAATCCGCTAGAAGATATTAAGTCATTGGCGAATCATGATACGATTCAAGTTGTTATAAAAGACGGTAAGATAGAAAAAGATATTCGATAATCGAGTCTCCTCCATATGTATCCGTATGGAGGAGTTTTTTTTATCCAGTCCTGGTATGGACACTTAGTCCTAAATACCTTTATTCACTAAATTGTCTGTCGAGTATTGACGAATTGTAGATTACTATTTAGGATATAATCATTCTATAGAAAATATTCAATATATTAAGGGGAGAGGCAAGTGAGTTCGCAAGCATTCACAAAAGATTATTTAAAGCGTCACGCTGCTTATTTTGAGCAAGTGAGCGAATACATTTTCTATCATCCAGAAACCCGTTTTGAGGAATATGAATCTGCCAAGTATTTATCGGAACAATGTGAGAAACAGGGGTTTGAAGTGGAACGTGGTGTTGGAGGAATTGAAACCGCATTCACAGCGACTTTTGGCCAAGGGCATCCCGTTATCGGATTTCTGGGGGAATTCGATGCGCTGCCTGAGTTGAGTCAGGAACCGAACGCCATTGAAGAAAAACGTTGGGAGCGTCATATTGGCCACGGGTGCGGACATAATCTACTCGGGACGGGAGCATTTGCGGCCGCTTGTGCAGCGAAAGCGTATTTGGAAGAACACAAGCTGACGGGCACTGTGAAATTTTTTGGATGTCCCGGTGAGGAAGGAGGGTCAGGCAAGACGTTCATGGCCCGTGAAGGCGTTTTTGACGGAACGGATTTGGTGCTTACGTGGCATCCTTCACCGACAAACAGCATCATGAGCTTGAGCACTCTAGCAAATATTCAAGTGTTTTACAGATTCAAAGGCGTTCCTTCCCATGCTGCGAACTCACCGCATTTAGGCCGCAGTGCACTGGATGCATTGGAACTGATGAATACCGGTGTTCAATACTTGAGGGAGCATATGCCCGATCAGGCACGGATCCACTATGCGATCACGAATACAGGAGGCCATGCTCCAAACGTCGTTCAAGCGAATGCGGAAGTCCTTTACCTGATTCGCGATGTGGATACTGAGCGTGTGATGGATCTATTTGAGAGGGTCAATAAAGTGGCTGAAGGAGCTGCCCTCATGACAGAAACCACTGTAACTTACGAAGTGGATAAAGCGTGTTCGAATTATATTCCGAACAGGGCGCTTGAAAGGATCTTATATGAAAGCCTGCAAGAAATCGGAATCGAGCCGCCTACGGAGGAAGAGAAAGAATATGCACAAGGCATTTTTGAATCACTTTCAAAGGGTGAACAGAAAGATTACCTCGGCGTGATGAAAGGATTTGGCTATTCAGGAAATGGTTCTGAATTCAAAGGCAAATACGTTTCAGATTGCATTTCACCATACGAAATCCCGACCGAGATCTTGACAGCTTCCACAGACGTTTCAGATGTTAGCTGGATCTTGCCGACTGCCCAGTTGTCGACGTCAACGTCAGCACTTGGCACCCCGCTTCACACGTGGCAAATGACGAGCCAAGGGTTATCGACAAATGCACATAAAGGGATGTTGCGAGCTGGAGCATCCATGGCGCTCACAGCGCTGAAAATTTTCGAGAATACAGATTTACTTGCACCGATTCGAGACGAGTTTGTCGAGTTTGCCAAAGAGAATCCATACACATGTCCGATACCTGACGGCGTTCAGCCTTCACCACTCGGTAACTGAAAAGAATAGGGGGAAACAGAGTGGAGACAGCAAAGAAGGGGTTTTTAAACAAAGTATTGAACGGTATCGAACGATTTGGGAACCGTTTGCCGGATCCATTCATTCTGTTCGTAGGTATGGCTGTTGCAGTCATGATCGCATCTTTCATCTTCAGCCTGTTTAACGCACAGGTGAAGCATCCAGGGACTGGCGAGACATTGCCGATCAATAACTTATTGTCAGGCGAAGGGCTGCAATACATTCTGGAATCCATGATTACGAACTTTACAGGCTTTGCACCACTCGGTATCGTGCTGGCCATGATGCTTGGGATCGGGCTGACAGAAAAAGTCGGTCTGTTCGATTATGCGATCAAGAAATCGATCATGAAGTCGCCTCCTTGGCTGCTTACTTATGCAGTCGCTTTCGTAGGGATCATGGGGAACATTGCATCCGATGCTGCGATGCTGCTCGTTCCGCCGCTTGCGGCGATGATATTCTACAAGGTGGGCCGTCACCCGCTCGCTGGTCTTGCGGTTGGTTATGCTTCAGCTGGAGCGGGATTTACAGCGAACTTATTCATCGTAGGAACAGATGCATTGCTTGCTGGAATTTCAACGGAAGCTGCAAAGATTGTAGACGATTCGATTACCGTTTCCCCAGTTGATAACTGGTACTTCAATATTGTTTCTGTGTTCATGCTTACCCTTCTCGCAGGTTTCATCACGTCTAAATTCATTGAACCCCGTCTAGGGAAGTATAATGGGGATGCTGTTGAATTGGAAGTGGATGAAGAAGATCCGCGTTCAGGAAAAGCATTGCGTAACGCTATGATTGCAGGACTTCTATACATTGCGATCCTGCTAGTAGGAATCTTTTGGCCGAACAGCCCTCTCCGTGGAGAAGGGGGCACGATGATTCCATCGCCGTTCATCTCGGGGATAGTTCCCATCATTTTGTTCCTATTCCTAGTAGTAGGCATCACGTTCGGAATCACGGTAGGTAAGATTAAAAGCGGAAAAGATATCGCTGGATATATGGCGGAATCCATGAAAGACATGTCCGGCTATATCGTTCTCATCTTTGCGATTTCCCAGTTCATTGCGTACTTCAATTGGTCCAACATCGGTACTTGGATTGCAGTGAATGGTGCTGAATTCCTGGAATCTGTCAACTTCACAGGAATGGGTCTCATTATCGGATACATCATTTTTACGGCTCTCATGAACTTCCTGATTACATCCGGATCTGCAAAGTGGGCACTGGAAGCACCGATTTTTGTTCCGCTGTTCATGCAACTCGGATATCATCCAGCCTTTACACAAGTTGCATATCGTGTTGCCGATTCATCGACAAATATTGTGACACCGCTTTTGCCTTACATGGTTGTGGTGTTGACGTTCATGCAGAAATACGATAAAAAAGCCGGAATCGGAACGCTCATCTCACTCATGCTTCCGTTCTCCATCTGTTTCTTGGTTGCTTGGATTTTGCTCATTCTCTTATTCTTCTATGCAGGCATTCCATTCGGACCAGGAATTACACCATTTTTGAAATAACCGTTAGGGGGCAGCAAGATGGTTATCAACTTACATGAACAACTAACGCGTTGGCGACGCGATCTGCATCGTCATCCTGAGCAGGGATTCTTGGAAATGCGGACGGCTTCCATAGTCGCCGCTGAAGTGACGCGGCTCGGCTTTGACGTCAGACTTGGAAAAGACGTTATGGCAGAGGACGAACTATTAGGCAAACCATCGGACGAACAGACAGCAGCTCACGTACAGTGGGCTGCTGAAAATGGGGCGGTCGAAGAGTTCTTGCCTTACTTTGAAGAAGGTTTCACAGGGGTTGTCGCAGATTGGGATTCAGGACGGCCAGGACCAGTCACCGTGTTCCGTGTCGATATGGATGCATTGCCGATACTCGAATCACAAGAGGATGAACACGTCCCTGGCAAACTCGGCTTCCGATCCATTGCGGAAGGTTCCATGCATGCATGTGGACATGATGCACATACGGCGATAGGACTCGGACTTGCAACAATGGTAGCAGAAGATCCGGACGCATTGAACGGAACAATCCGTATCGTGTTCCAGCCAGCTGAAGAAGGTGCCCGGGGTGCGAAATCGATGACGGAAGCAGGTGTTGTGGATGACGCGGATTTCTTCATTGCCATCCATATCGGTACAGGCGTCCCGCATGGTGAGTTTGTTTCAGCAGCGAACGGCTTCATGGCCTCCACGAAGATGGACGTCACGTTCAAAGGCCGCGCTTCCCATGCAGGAGCCCAGCCGGAAGAAGGGAAAAATGCGCTACTCGCAGCCGCCAGCGCTACGTTGAATCTGCACGCGATTTCCCGCCACTCAGGCGGTGCGTCCCGTGTCAACGTCGGTCAGCTCCAAGGAGGCGGCGGGCGCAATGTCATTGCAGATACGGCGTCCATGAAATTGGAAACCCGCGGTGAAACTTCCGCTGTGAATGAGTACATCCGCAAGCAAGCGGAGAATGTACTGCACGGAGCAGCCGTCATGTATGATGTGGAGTGCTCGATCGATATTGTGGGTGAAGCCATCAGCTGCAAGTGCTCAGAAGGCCTTGCAGCAATGGTCGGAGCAGTTGCAAGTGAGACGATGGGGATAACGAAAGTCCACCATGCAGACAATGCATCTGCCGGTTCCGAGGACGCAACATACTTCATGGAACGCGTGAAAAACAATCACGGTCAAGCAACCTACTGCATATTCGGTACAGAGCTCGCAGCAGGCCATCATAACGAACGGTTTGACATTAAAGAAGAGACATTGCCAGTGGCGGTCGATGTGTTGTATCGGACCGTGCTCGCGTTGAATGGAAGAGAATAGAAGTGGAAAATCCCCGGTCGGACCGTTTATGAAAATGGTCCGACCGGGGATTTTTTGATGTGAAGAGGCGCAGCACCTCCCTCAATAAGTCCGTGAAGCGGGTGAATTGTGCCCCGTTATCGTGAAACTTTGCTAGGTGTCGGAGAAGTGAGAAGAGCTGATTGGTAAAAGGCACTCGGTGATCGAGAACTCTCATCAGGTGATGGACAAACGGCGGGACGTGTCGGTGAACGCAGAATGTGCTGGAGGTGAGTGAGTAGCCCATCTCTCAACAAGCGAAGCGCTACCAATTAGTCCTTTAACGGGGGGATTGTGTCCCGTTATCGAGAAACTTCGCTACGTGTCGGAGAAGTGAGAAGAACTGATTGGTAAAGGGCACTAGGTGAACGAAAACTCTCATCAGGTGATGGACAAGCGGTAGGATGTGTCGGTGAATGCAGAATGTGCTGGAGGCGAGTGACTAGCCCTACCTCAATAAGCGAAGCGCTACCAATTAGTCCTTTGACGGGGTGGAATTGTGTGCCGTTATCGAGAAACTTCGCTACGTGTCGGAGAAGTGAGAAGAGCTGATTGGTAAAGGGCATTTGGTGAACGAGAACTCTCATCAGGTGATGGACAAGCGGTAGGATGTGTCGGTGAACGCAGAATGTGCTGGAGGTGAGTGAATAGCCTATCCCTCAACAAGCGAAGCGCTACCAATTAGTCCTTTGACGGGGTGGAATTGTGTGCCGTTATTGAGAAACTTTGCTACGTGTCGGAGAAGTGATGCGTTGTGATCGGGAATTGCACTCAAGTGTAGGAGAAATCACCCGCGTTGACGGACAAAGACCTGACACTGTCGGACAACTTAAAAGCGGCCTTGCAACGCGATAGCCCGCCTATGAAATACTCACAAACGAATTTACAATCTAGCGTGGTGTAGCATTCTTCGAGTACACTGAAAATACACTTATAGAAACAATCTGTTCTGGAGGCGGGCAAATGGACTTTTGGCTGGAAGCGGAAATGATTATGAAGTTGAGTATTTCGGCGGTCTTGGGTTTGATAATCGGGTTGGAACGGGAACTGAAAAGTAAACCGCTCGGCCTGAAAACGAGCCTCGTCATCAGCATCGTCAGCTGTTTGTTGACGATCGTCTCGATTGAATCGGCGTACACCTTTCCCAATAGTGCAAGCGGAGTCAACATCCAGATGGATCCTCTCCGTTTAGCTGCACAAATTGTATCAGGCATCGGTTTCTTAGGTGCAGGCGTGATTTTACGACGTGGAAATGAGAGGATTTCAGGATTGACAACGGCTGCGATGATTTGGGGAGCGGCGGGAATCGGGATTGCAGTAGGTGCCGGTTTTTACACGGAAGCCATTTTCGGTGTCCTTCTACTGATACTGAGTGTGGAATTCATCCCTTTCATTGTTACTAAATATGGACCGAAACGACTGCGTTACCAAGAACTCACACTTCGGATCAAAGTCAACGAACAGTCGAGTATTGAAGCGGTGATGCTGGAATTGCAGCAGCAACGGTTTAAAATATTCCAATCACGTATTAAAGATCTTGACGAGAATGACATGCACTTGCTGGAAATAAAAGCTAGGGTGAATGTCAAACGAACACTTCCGGAAATCTATAATTTGATTAAAAAAATTGAATATGTGGATACAGTGGAAGTCATTAGCTAGCAAATGCAGGACTTTGCACAAGTTAACGCGTAGGATGAAGAGAGCTTCTATTATTCGGTCTAGAAAAAAGGAGACGATTTGCTCATGAAACCATTTTCGCACACGAATCGAACTCAGACTTTACAACGGCTTGCGAACTCCCGATATGATGTGATCGTTGTCGGAGGAGGGATTACAGGAAATGGAATTGCGTTGGATGCGGCATCACGTGGCATGAAAACACTTCTAATCGAAATGCAGGACTTTGCTGCTGGGACTTCAAGCCGTTCCACAAAACTGGTTCATGGCGGTCTTCGATACTTAAAACAACTGGAAGTGAAACTGGTTGCAGACGTTGGGAAAGAACGAGCGATTGTCTATGAAAATGCACCTCATGTGACGCACCCTGAATGGATGCTTCTGCCCTTTTACAAAAGCGGGACATTCGGCAAATTCTCCACCTCTTTTGGACTGAAAGTGTATGATTTCTTAGCAGGAGTCAAAAGAGCGGAACGTAGAAAAATGCTATCGAAAAAAGAAGTCCTCACGCACGAACCGCTTTTGAATGAGGAAGGGTTAATCGGCGGCGGAGAATATGTCGAGTACCGGACAGATGATGCCCGATTAACGATAGAGGTCGCCAAAAAAGCTCATGAACAAGGGGCAGACTTGATGAATTACACAAAAGTTACTGAATTTTCATATGACGCTCAAGGGCAAGTGAATGGCGTCCAGGTGAGAGATCAGCTCACGGGTGAATCGTATTATGCGCATGGCACGATTGTGGTGAATGCGGGTGGACCGTGGGTAGAGCAAGTGATGCACTTGGATGAACAAATGGAAGGCAAGAAATTGTTGTTGACGAAAGGTGTCCATTTGGTATTCGATCGCTCCGTCTTACCTCTTCATCAGCCGATTTACTTTGACGCGCCAGACGGAAGAATGATTTTTGCGATACCGCGCAACGGAAAAACGTATGTCGGCACGACAGACACCGTGTATGAAACGGATCTGGAAAACCCTGAATTGACTGATGAGGATAAGGATTACTTATTGCACGCGATCACAACAGTATTTCCGAATACGTCTGTCGGTATGAGTGATATTGAATCCACGTGGGCAGGGGTGCGTCCGCTCATTCAGGAAGAGGGGAAAGGGCCATCGGAAATTTCCCGCAAAGACGAAGTGTGGGAATCATCGACAGGCCTGTTAACCATTGCAGGCGGGAAGTTGACAGGATATCGGAAAATGGCTGAAGAGATTACCGATATTATCAGCACAAAGTTGAAAGTCCAAGGAGTTAACGCAGGGCCGTGCGTGACGAAAACGTTGCGATTGTCAGGCGGCGATTTCAATAAGTCCACAGACTACCGAGCCTATGTGGAAGATCGTGCGAAAGAACTGACAAAACTAGGTCTTACCTTCCAAGATGGACTCAATATCGCCTCAATGTATGGTACAAATACAAACCAAGTCGCTGAACTTGTAAGCCGAGTGAATCCCTACAGCTCCCTGCCACTTGCCATCCAACTCACTTTGCTTTACGCAATCGAGCATGAGATGGCATTGACGCCGGTCGATTACTTCATGCGCAGAACGGGCGCCATCTTCTTTGATATCCATTGGGTCGAGAAATGGAAAAAGGCTGTCGTGGAATATATGAAGGAAGTCCTGAATTGGTCGGATGAACAAACGAACCGATACAATGTCGAACTCGAAGCAAGACTAGCAGAAGCGAAGGGCTGAGTTTATTCGCTGATCAATTAGGGAAAAAATGGACAGCCATGAAGTAGAGGAGGATTAATCTATGAACACCTATGTAAAGGGAACTGCTAAAACACGCAACGACGCGATCCAAGCGATTGAAGCATCTCTGCAAGAAGCGAAATTCGGTGTGCTTTGGAACTTTGACTTGAGTGCGAAACTTGAGGAGAAAGGTGTTCAACCGCCCGCACCTTATACCATCCTTGAAGTGTGCAACCCATCCATCGCAGCCAACGTGTTGAAGGAAAACTTACTAGCAGGCGCCTTCTTGCCATGCAAGATTGTGGTATTTGAAGAAGAGGAGTCAGTTAAAATTGCCATGCCTTTGCCTTCGAAACTGATGGAAGGATTTGGCGACGAACGGATTCTCACCGCTGCCAAAGAAGTGGAACAGCAACTGATCGCGTGTATCGATCAAGCCGCTGAATAATGTTCGAAGCACCAGTAACGCCTCCAAAAATGGAGGCGTTTTTACTTTTCGGGTTTAGTGTATGGTTAGGGTCTCTAATGAAGACCGGGATTGGCTGACAATGGCTTAGAGTGGGGGGAGAAAATGCTCATAAACCTCGAGAACCGCTCATAAAATTGGGAAAGCGCTCATAAACTTCGAAACGCGCTCATAAACCTCAGGAACCGCTCATAAAATTGGGAAAGCGCTCATAAACTTCGGGAACCGCTCATAAAATTGGGAAAGCGCTCATAAACCTCGGGAACCGCTCATAAAATTGGGAAAGCGCTCATAAACTTCGGGAACCGCTCATAAAGTTGGGAAAGCGCTCATAAACCTCAGGAACCGCTCATAAAATTGGGAAAGCGCTCATAAACCTCGGGAACCACTCATAAAGTTGGGAAAGCGCTCATAAACCTCGGGACCCGCTCATAAAATTGGGAAAATGCTCATAAACCTCGAGACCCGCTCATAAAATTGGGAAAGCGCTCATAAACTTCGGGAACCGCTCATAAACCCCAGAAAACAGCTCACAAACCCCCTCCCCTTCATAGACGATATCCAATCACATAAAAATAATTTCATGTTCACAATGAGATGAAACATGTTCGTTGACAATCCAGAATATGCTGTGTAATATACGGTGTAGGGTATATATCCCGCATATATTTTTTAATCGAAATTATACCCCTTAGGGTAAAATTGGAGGATTATAATGAAAGAAATTACACCGCAAGAAGTCCAGCAGCTGCTAGCTGATAAACAACCGATCCATTTGATAGATGTGCGTGAAACCGATGAAGTTGAAAGTGGCAAGATTCCTGGAGTCACACACATTCCTCTAGGTCTGCTTGAATTCAAACTACAAGACTTGGATAAAGCAACACCTTACATTATGGTATGTCGCTCGGGTGGACGAAGCGGTCGTGCCGTACAACTTCTAGAAGATCACGGTTACCAAGCAACGAACATGGTAGGCGGAATGATGTCTTGGGATGGAGAAATCGAATAACGCCAGCTCGTGAATTAGCTGAAAATGGAGGCAGTAATGTGATGAAAACTGAACATATCCTCGATGCGAAAGGGCTAGCGTGCCCTATGCCAATCGTTCGTACTCGAAAAGCGATGAATGACTTAGCGGCAGGAGACGTCTTGGAAGTTTTGGCGACGGACAAAGGTTCCACAGCAGACATCAAAGCATGGGCTGCGAGCTCGGGACACGCTTACTTAGGGACCGAGACGGAAGAGGATGTCTTGCATCACTTCCTGAAAAAAGACGGCGCAACTGTTGAGGTGAAAGAAGAAATTCCTGTAATCGAACTTGAAGCGTTCGAGAAGAAGCTAGAACTGTCACACCCTTTGACACTTATCGATGTTCGCGAAGAAGACGAATATAACGAAGCGCATATACCAGGTGCACGACACATCCCACTCGACGAAATAGAAACTCGAATGGATGAACTGAACAAAGATGAAACGATATATCTCATCTGCCAGACGGGAAGACGAAGCGGAATCGCAGGAATCCAGTTAGCGGAAAACGGCTTCAAAGACGTATACAACGTAGTACCAGGTATGACTGAATGGAAAAAACAATCAGACAAAAGGGGATATTCATTATGACAACTCGTACAGCAATCATCGCAGCAAACGGCGGACTTTTCGACGCATACAAAGTATTCAACATCGCAACTGCAGCAGCGGCAAGTGAACACGAAGTAGCAGTATTCTTCACTTTCGAGGGATTGAACTTAATCCATAAGGAAGCTTCTCAACAACTTCCATTACCTGAAGGCAAAGAACACTTTGCAGAAGGCTTTAAAAATGCAAACGTACCCGCAATTCCTGAACTGATTGCCATGTCACAGGAACTCGGCGTGACATTCATCGCATGTCAAATGACGATGGACGTCATGGGATTGGAGAAAGAAGCGTTCGTTGACGGAATTGAAGTCGGCGGAGCTGTCACTTTCTTGGAATTCGCTAAACATGCAGACGTGTCTCTTACGTTTTAATTGCACCTATGAAAGAAATGGATTGAAAGGAGAATATACATGACAGTTCGTATTATGAAATCACAAGAAGTCGCGCGCTTCAGTATCGACAAGAAGCCGCTCTTCATCCTCGATGTGCGTAACGAAGACGCATTTGCAGATTGGAAAATTGAAGGGGAATCGATCGAGTACTTGAATATCCCCTACTTCGAATTGTTGGATGGAGTCGATGAAATCAAAGGGAAGTTACCAACAGACCGTGAGATTCTCGTCGTCTGTGCAAAGGAAGGTTCTTCACAAATGGTAGCGGAAATGCTCTCTGAAGAGGGAGTGGACGTTGCCTATCTTGAAGGCGGTATGAAGGCCTGGAGTGAATACTTGGAGCCTGTTAAAATTGCTGACTTGAAGCAGGGCGGCGAACTTTACCAATTTGTACGTCTAGGGAAAGGGTGTCTTTCTTACATGGTCATTGACCAAGGGAAAGCGGCAATCATCGATGCCACACGCATGACAGATATCTTCCTCGATTTCGCAAAGGAAAAAGGTGCAGTAATTGAGCACGTATTCGACACGCATTTACACGCAGACCACATTTCTGGCGGACGTGTCATTGCTGAAGCAACAGGAGCGAACTATTATTTGCCGAGCCAAGACGCAGAAGAAGTGGTATTTGACTTCAATGTGTTGTCAGATGGTCTTCAAGTAACTGTAGGGAAAACACCGATTCAAGCTGTCTTTTCACCAGGACACACTAGCGGATCGACCTCATTCGTCATCGACAATGCTTATTTGCTGACTGGCGATATTCTGTTCATCGATTCGATTGGACGTCCGGATCTGGCCGGTATGGCGGAAGATTGGGTAGGCGACCTGCGCACAACTCTTTACAATCGCTATGAGCAATTGTCTGACGCGCTTGTTGTTCTCCCTGCGCACTTCATGGAAATGACGGAAGTGAATGCAGACGGCAGCGTCGCTAAGCAACTAAGCACACTCTTTTCAGAGAACCACGGCTTGCAAGTTGAGGATGAAAACGAATTCCGTTCGCTCGTAACGGAAAACTTACCGCCCCAACCGAATGCCTATCAGGAAATCCGAAAAACCAATATGGGAGTACTCACTCCTGACGCAGATACACAAAGAGAGATGGAAATCGGTCCAAACCGATGTGCAGTACGCTAACTAATTAACTAGGAGGAATTACAAATGAAAGCAGATCACTTTTTGGATGCAACGGGCTTATCTTGTCCGATGCCAATTGTTAAAACTCGTAATGCCATGAAAGAAGTCAATTCAGGAGAAGTTCTGGAAGTCAAAACGACCGACAAAGGTGCGAAAGCAGATTTGACTGCTTGGACCAAGTCGGGTGGACACGAGTTGCTCGAACAACATGAAGACAACGACGTCTATACGTTCTTCATTAAAAAAGGATAAGGTTCAAAATAGAGGGAGGACATCAGTGTCTCCTTCTTTTTCTTGAAAGAAGGTTGGATCAATGAGTATCACTTTTATTCTCGTATTATTTCTAATCGGTGTGGTTGGATCGTTTTTGTCAGGAATGGCAGGGATCGGGGGAGCCATCGTTAAATATCCGATGCTTTTGTACATTCCCCCGTTATTCGGACTTACGGCATTGACTGCACACGAAGTGAGTGGCATCAGTGCGATTGAAATCTTTTTTGCAACGATAGCGGGAGTTTGGGCGTATCGGGGAACAGGCCTTCTGCACAAAACGCTCATCCTGTATATGGGTGGAGCGGTGCTGATCGGAAGTTTCATAGGGGGACTCGGTTCTAGCCTGTTAACTGAGCAAACGGTCAATTTGGTGTACGGCGTGCTTGCGATCGTAGCAGCGATATTGTTATTCATTCCACGTAAAAAGGTGGAAGAGCGTCCTGCGAGTGACGTGACGTTCAATAAGTGGCTAGCGGCTGCACTTGCTTTTGTCGTCGGTATAGCGTCAGGAGTTGTTGGAGCAGGAGGAGCATTTGTCCTCGTTCCGATCATGTTGACGGTGCTAGCGATTCCGACCCGAATGACGATCGCATCATCCCTTGCCATCACTTTCATTTCATCGATCGGTTCTGCAACGGGGAAGATCGCGACGGGGCAAGTATTATGGGGGCCAGCGATGGTGTTGATTGTCGCAGCACTCATTGCAGCACCACTTGGCGCGAAATTTGGTCAAAAAGTGAATCCCAACGTGTTGAAGTGGGCTCTAGCGGTACTGATTTTAGCGACCGCCATCAATATTTGGAGCGATTTGTTATAACACATTCAGCCGCCGGTGTATGATAGGATACGACTCTTATTGTTAATGAACCGGAGGGTATTATGACAAATCGCAACAAAGGGATTTTACTATTATTAGCGTCGGCACTCGGATTTTCACTCATGACCGCATTCGTGAAATTATCAGGGGATGTCCCGACGATGCAGAAAACCATTTTCCGAAATGGCGTCTCGATGATCATCGCATTTTTCTTTGTCCTTCATTTCAAAGAAAGAATGTTCGGCAAGCGTGAAAACCAACGCTTGCTTTTGTTACGGTCTGCTCTAGGTGCAATCGGCATCGTCCTGTTCTTCTATGCAATTGACCATCTCGTGCTGGCGGATGCGGATATGCTCAACAAAATGAGCCCGTTTTTCACGATTTTGTTTGCGGCGATCTTTCTGAAAGAACATGTAAAACCATTTCAGCTGTATAGTATTTTACTCGCGTTTCTTGGTACACTGTTCATCATCAAACCCTCGTTTTCGCTCGATGTGGTTCCCTATGCAGCGGGAATTTTATCGGCCGTATTCGCGGGTGGAGCGTACACCGTATTACGGGCGCTTGGCGGACGTGAGCAATATTACACCGTTGTATTTTACTTCTCGACATTCACGACCGTCGTGCTGTTGCCGTGGGTCCTCATCACCTATGAAGCAATGACGCTGAAGCAGACAGTGTACTTATTGGCTGCAGGAGTATTCGCTACTGTAGGCCAATTTGGGATTACGCTCGCGTACAATTACGCGCCAGCAAAAGAAATTTCGGTGTTCAACTATTTCACCGTGGTGTTTTCTGCAATTCTTGGCTTTGTGCTACTTGGCCAAATTCCGGATATCTATAGCTTCATTGGCTATATTATTATATTCGGCGCGTCATTTTACATGTTTTTACGTAACCGAGATGGGGAAGAAGTCCCTGCGGAATTGGCAAGGAAAAAGGAATAGTTTTATGAATAAAACCCTCTTGCTCACGGATTATCGTGAGCAAGAGGGTTTTTGCATTACTTGAAAAATTGAGATCCATCGGGACCGAATGTGTCTTCTAGCAGCTTCTGTTTGCGTGCTTGGATCTGTCGTGCAAGTTCGTCAGCCTGACGTTGCAATTCTGCA
This sequence comes from Sporosarcina gallistercoris, assembly GCF_050459885.1. GTDB lineage: Bacteria > Bacillota > Bacilli > Bacillales_A > Planococcaceae > Sporosarcina > Sporosarcina gallistercoris_A. Next base: position 133,174 of record NZ_JBCMNO010000006.1, read on the forward strand.
ATCTCTTTCAGTTCTTTCTGCAATGCTTTTTTAGAAAGTAAGTCACCTTGGTCGAAGTAATCGATTTCCTGCTGAATCCGCGCGAGCGTCCGATGCCGCTTCATGGCTCCTGCAGCGCTCTTTGGCTGTTCTCGCAAGACATGTTCTTTTTGTGTTTGTAATGGTTCAATCGTTCCCATGTGGATCACTCCTCAAAAATTTGCCAAACAAAAAACTCTTCCCCCGAGCAGAGAAGAGTTGCTAAAGCGCAAATTCCCCTCATCGGCCAGGTTTAAAATACCTGTTGGCAGCAGCACCTTGCGTGGGCAGGTTGCTGAGACGTCATCGGGCCAAATCCCTCGGTCTCTCTGGATAAGAAAAGAGTCGTTCATTCAGTTAGGTACAGTCTAGCATATTTGTCGCGGACGGGCAATGTGACCCATGAATTTCGGTTATTGATCAGTGCGGGTAGGTTGTCCGACAGTTGCAGCAGATTGCCCGACACTTGGCACATTTTCTCCGACATGTGTGCCTGCTTCCCGATCACCCCGCCCGATTTCTCCGACACCTAACAAAGGTTCTCGATAATGGGACACAATTCACCTGCGGTAAGGGATTAATTGGTAGCGCTACGCTTGTTGAGGGACGGGCTACACCGCTAAGAGCACCACTTCCATGTTGTCCGACACCTAGCAAAGTTTCTCGATAACGGGACTCAATTCACCTGCATTAAGGGGTTAATTGGTAGCGCTACGCTTGTTGAGAGGTGGGCTACACCGCTAAGAGCACCACTTCCATGTTGTCCGACACTTAGCAAGATTTCCCCGACATCTAGCAAAGTTTCCTGATAACGGGACCCAATTCACCTGCATTAAGGGATTAATTGGTAGCGCTACGCTTGTTGAAGGAGGGCTACTCACTCGGCCCCGTCGGATTCTGCGTTCCCCGACACATCCCTTTGTTTGTCCATCACCTGATAAAAGTTCTCGATAACCGAGTGCCCTTTACCAATCAGCTCTTTTCATTTCTCAGACACATAGAGAAGTTTCTCGATAACGGGACTCAATTCACCTGAATTAAGGGATTAATTGGTAGCGCTACGCTTGTTGAGAGGTGGGCTACACCGCTAAGAGCACCACTTCCATGTTGCTCGACAGCTGTAATGGTTTGCCCGACACTTAGCTCTTATTCACCGCCACTCATGCCAACTTCTCAATCATGCAGTAAGATTTGTCCGACACCTAGCGAAGTTTCTCGATAACCGCACACAATTCAACTGCTTCAAGGGATTAATTGGTAGCGCTACGCTTGTTGAAGGAGGGCTACTCACTCGGCCCCAGCAGATTCCGCGTTCCCCGACACATCCCCTTGTTTGTCCATCACCTGATAAAAGTTCTCGATAACCGAGTGCCCTTTACCAATCAGCTCTTTTCATTTCTCAGACACCTAGCGAAGTTTCTCGATAACCGCACACAATTCACCTGCATTAAGGGGTTAATTGGTAGCGCTACGCTTGTTGAGGGACGGGCTGCTCCGCTGAAAGCAGCTCTCCCACGTTCTCCGACAGTTGTGGTGATTTGTCGGCCACCTAGTGCTACTTGTCGGACGCATATGCCGGTTTCTCAATTACACAGCAAGATTTCCCCTCCACTTAGCATAGTTTCTCGATAGCCGCACACAATTCACCGAATTTAAGGGACTAATTGGTGGCGCTTCGCTTGTCTAAATGAAAGCCCCATTGGAAGGGAGTTCTGCCTTTTCACCTGGGCTTTACGCCTTTAATTGGGAAGTGTCTAATTAATTGGTCCGAGGGCTTACTCTATATAAGGCGAAGAGGGAGTTAATAGTTCATTCACTTATTGTCTTCATACATAGAACTTGAAGTTTCCCAATCCTATCCAGTGGAACATAAGTACCAATTCCGAAAACTTAATTGACAACGATTATCATTATCAACTATACTTGATTTATTGAGAAAAGTTCTCAATTAAAAAGGAGGAAGACGAGTTGAAAAATTATATAGTTGCATTAGTTTTAAGTGTTTGTATGACATTACTTGCCGCATGTGGCGGTGCAGATAGTAATGGTGAAGGAGCTGTAAAAGAAGTGGTTGCTACTGAAACAGCAGGAACCGATTCTTCTCAGTCAGTGGATGTAAATGAGAATAAAGAGATTGAAATCACAGATGCAACTGGGCAGAAAATCATATTTGAAGAAGCGCCTGAATCGATTGCGACGCTCAGCAGCGGAGATCTGGACATGCTGCTTGCGCTCGATGCGAACGTGGTCGGCCGGCCTTCATCTCAAGGTGAAACGGCGGACGAGCTCAAAAACGTTCAAGAAATCGGTAATCCTCATCAGCCGAACTTTGAAAAGATATCAGAAGTCCATCCCGAGGTTCTGATTGCATCGCCAAGTTTCAAACAGTATGCAGCTAATCTCGAAGCTCAAGGGACGAAAGTCGTCTACACTCAAGCGAATTCTGTAGAAGATATTCTACAAACGATCGACATGTTTGGAACGATGTTAGGGAAATCCGAAGAAGCTCAAAAAGTGATTACTGGGCTGAATGAACAATTGGATGCACTCGCTGGGGCTGAAGGGGAAAGCGGCGTGAAGACGCTTCTTGTCTATGGTGCTCCCGGATCCTACTTAGTGGCGCTTCCGAATTCATTGTCCGGAGACTTGCTTGAACGCGCTGGCGGTGAAAACATCGCATCAGATTTTCCGCAAGAAGAAAAGTATCCGCAATACGCAAGTCTTAGTACGGAAAAGATTATTGAAAGGAATCCGGAAGCCGTCATGCTGATTACGCACGGAGATCCGGAAGCCGTGAAAAAAGCGTTCGAGGGAGAAATGGAAAAGAACCCGGCGTGGAAGAACTTGGACGCTGTGAAAAATGGGAAGGTGACCGTATTGCCCTCGCATTTGTTCGGTACGAACCCTGGAACGAAGGTAGCTGACGCACTTCAAGTGATGAATGACAGTTTGAAAGAAGCAAAATCGAAATGATTGCGGTCAATGAACAAGAAAAAGAAAGAGGGGTCAGGCATCCGCTGCAACAACGGCGGACCACGGTTCTGATAACTGTGGCTGTACTGCTTATTATCGGCGCAACTGCTAGTCTGATGATCGGTTCTGTTACATTTTCATTCACTGAAATCGTGAATGGATTATTCAGTTCAGCAGACACGCTCGAACGACGAATCATATGGGAGCTGAGACTTCCGCGGCTGCTGATCGGTCTGATCGTCGGAATGTGTTTAGCGACCTCAGGCGCCATTTTGCAAGGGATCATGAGGAATCCTCTTGCTGATCCGGGGATTATCGGCGTATCGTCCGGAGCAGGACTTGCGGCAACAGTCATCATGATTTTGTTCCCGGCGTACATTATGCTTCTGCCTGCAGCTGCATTCCTCGGTGCACTTGTCACCGCCCTTGTGATTTACGCCATGTCTTGGCGTGGCGGGACTTCCGCGGTGAGGATCATCCTTGTAGGAGTTGCAGTGAATGCTGTCATTGGCGCGTGTATGAGTGCCCTCATGCTTCTTTACAGTGATCGAGTGCAATCCGTTCTTCCTTGGCTGGCGGGTGGAATTGCTGGAGCGGGCTGGGTACAGTTCGGAACTATTATTTGGTATTCACTAGCGGCACTGGTCCTGGCAATTTTTGCGATACCACATATCCGGATTCTACGATTGGGGGATGAAGTCGCAAAACTGCTTGGACACAAAGTTGAGCGCAGCCGCTTTTATCTGATCGTAATGAGTACGCTGCTCGCGGGAATCGCGGTCAGTGTTTCGGGGCTAATCGGATTCGTAGGTCTCGTCGTCCCTCACATCATGCGTTCACTTGTGGGAGGGGATCATCGCTTTCTATTGCCCGCTTCCGCACTAGGCGGTGCATTGCTCGTGGTAGTTGCGGACACTGTTGCTCGAACGGTATTCAGTCCGATAGAATTGCCTGTCGGGATTTTACTATCCTTCCTAGGCGGCCCGTTCTTCTTGTATTTAATCCAGAAACGGAGGGATTCGTTTGCTGACAGCTAAGGAGTTGTCGTATCACCAATCGGAAACATTCAGCTTGAAAGAGATCGATCTGCACATTCCTGAAGGGGAGATTGTCAGTTTGATAGGGCCGAATGGTTCAGGAAAATCAACGTTCCTGCGAGTCATTTCGAGATTACTGTCACCTAACGAAGGCGAAGTCATTCTGGATGGACAGCGGATTGTGCAAATGGACACGAAAGATGTTGCGAAAACGCTGGCGATGTTGCCGCAAATGCAAGATCATCAGCTCGACTTAACAGTGGGAGAACTTGTGGAATTCGGCCGCCATCCCCATCGCAATCGTTCAGGGAGATTCTCACCGGAAGATCGGGAAGTGACGGAATGGGCTCTCGAAGTGACCCATATGGAACCGTTCCGCAACCGGATGTTGAACTCATTATCAGGAGGCGAACGGCAGCGCGCTTGGATTGCGATGGCGGTTGCACAGCGTCCGAAAGTGCTTTTACTGGATGAACCCACGACCTATTTGGACATCGCTCACCAGCTAGAAGTGATGGAGCTAGTGAAAGAACTGAACGCAACATTCGGGATGACTGTCGTCATGGTGCTGCATGATATCAATCAAGCGGCCCGATACAGTGATCGGCTCGTCGTCTTGAAAGACGGCTGTATCCGATTTGACGGCATACCGCAATGTGTCTTATGCAAAGATATGTTCCAATCGATTTTTGAAATTGATGCGGATATTTTCACGAAAAATGGAATGAGCTTTTTCACACCTACTAAATTGCAAAGGGATGAGGTCAATGCGACAAGAAGCTGAAAAGAAAGAGCAACTGAATCATGCGTTGGTAAGGGAGTTCATTATCGCGGCTCATGGGAATTTATCGGAAGTGAAGGCATTGCTTGCGGTGGAACCGGCACTCGTGCACAGTGTCATGAACTGGGGCGGAGATGACTGGGAAAGTGGCCTCGGTGCTGCCGCCCATACAGGGAATCGGGACATTGCCGAACTGTTGCTAGCAAATGATGCACGGATGGATATTTTTTCAGCGGCAATGCTGGGTGAATTGGAAGTCGTACGTAGTTTGATCGAACGATTTCCCCTGATGATCGATGCGAAAGGGGCACATGGAATTCCATTGCTCCGTCATGCAGAACGTGGTGGGGAAGCAGCACGGCCAGTTCTTGAGTATTTAGTGTCAAAAAGGGAGGCGCTTGTATGAGCCAGATGACGGCAGTGAACGTAATCCGTGTTGAAAAAGGAAGAGCACAGGAAGTGGCGGATCGCTTTGCCAAGCCGAAATCAGTTCACACGTTCCCTGGATTCCTCCGGATGGAAGTATGGATGAAAGAGAATCTCGAAGATCACGACGAGTTGCACATCTGTACAACGTGGGAACATGAAAAGTATTTTAAAGAATGGCTGAAAAGTCGTGAGAACGATAAATCGCATGGGGAATCCACTCAAAAGCAGGGAACAACAGGTGAATCTGAAGCGAACATGATTCTCGGCGCGGAGTTATCAACTTACGTAACACTTGTACAGCATTTACCCGCTCTGAATGTATGATAGTTGAACAGGGACGCTTCGCCTTCGGGTGAAGCGTTTTTTTTTAGTGGACCTAACGTGAGTTCTTCGACAGCTGTGCTGGTTTGTCGGACACCTAGCGCTTTTTCTCCGCCACTCATGCCAACTTTTCGATCACACAGCAAGATTTCCCCGACACCTAGCAAAGTTTCTCGATAACGGGACCCAATTCAACTGCTTTAAGGGATTAATTGGTAGCGCTACGCTTGTTGAGGGACGGGCTACTCCGCTGAAAGCACCATTTTCAAGTTGTCCGACAGCTGTAATGGTTTGTCGGACACCTAGCGCTTTTTCTCCGCCACTCATGCCAACTTTTCGATCACACAGCAAGATTTCCCCGACACCTAGTAAAGTTTCTCGATAACGGGACCCAATTCACCTGCGTTAAGGGATTAATTGGTAGCGCTACGCTTGTTGAGGGACGGGCTGCTCCGCTGAAAGCACCATTTTCAAGTTGTCCGACAGCTGTAATGGTTTGTCGGACACCAAGCGCTTTTTCTCCGCCACTCATGCCAACTTCTCGATGATGCAGCAAGATTTCCCCGACACCTAGCAAAGTTTCCCGATAACGGGACCCAATTCACCTGCGTTAAGGGATTAATTGGTAGCGCTACGCTTGTTGAGGGACGGGCTGCTCCGCTGAAAGCAGCTTTCCCATGTTCACCGACAGTTGTGATGATTTGTCGGACACCTAATGAAAGTTCTCGTTCACTTAGTGCCCTTTACCAATCAGTCCTTTTCATTTCCCCGACACCTAGCGAAGTTTCTCGATAACGGGACCCAATTCACCTGCTTCAAAGGATTAATTGGCATCACTGCGCTTGTTGAGGGAGGGCTACTCCGCTAAGAGCACCACTTCCAAGTTGTCCGACAGCTGTAATGGTTTGCCCGACACTTAGCAAGACTTCTCCGACACTCATGCAAACTTCTCGATCACGCAGCAAGCTTTCCCCGACACCTAACGAAGTTTCCCGTTAACCGGTAACAATTCAACAGCTGCAAGGGATGAATTGGCGACATTTCGCATATTCAAGAAAGAGCTATTCCCTCAATTGATGGAAGCCTCTGGACCCGGTTAGTCTACCAGACTAGAAATTTTCAAAAGTGAAATCTGTATCTCTACACTACGTATTCGCTATGATACAATATATTTATTCAGATATATTAGAATACTGAAAAGGGGAATTCTATGAAAATTTTCGACTTGCATTCTGACTTGTTTACTGACATCGCCTTTCGAAGAGCTCGCGGGGAAACGAATGTTTTTGACAGAATCCATTATCCGGCACTGAAAAAGGGGGGAGTGAGTTCAATCGTTTGCGTGTATTGGACAGAACCTATTTTTTCTGATAAACCGCTAGAACGTTTTCGTGAACTTATCATGCATGTTGAAACGGACCTACTGGAGTCGGAGCATGCAGTTGTTCAGCCCCTCAACGGGATTCATGGAGAATTAAATCCAGACGATAGAATAAGAATTTATCTAGGAATCGAGGGACTCTCCTTTTTAGATCAATGGTTGACGGAGTCGGAAAACGAAACGATCGATACCACTTTTGAATACATAGAAGAGAAAAATATTCAACACATCATCATGGTCTGGAACGAACAAAATGCTTTTGCGAGCGGGACGGGTGCATCCTCTGTCACAAGGAAAAGAGGTGTTACTGCACTTGGAAGAAGACTATTGACCAAGTCAGAGATGTCGGGTTTCATCATAGATGTGTCCCATCTGGACGAACCAAGTTTCTGGGATGTGATCCGCCATACGGACTCTCCGATAATTGCATCTCATAGTAACGCAAGAGCGGTATGCGATCATGAGAGAAATTTAACGGATGACCAAATCCGTATCATCGCTGAACGTAACGGGGTGATTGGATTGAATGCTTATGGGGAGTTTGTGGATGAACAGCATCCGAACGTTGATCGATTTATCGACCACATCGACCATATCGTATCTATTGCAGGAATCGATCATGTTGCGTTTGGATTCGACTTCCTTGATTATCTAAGTGACCATTCTCTAGGAGATGATCTGGATGTGTTAACGGAAGGGTTGGAAGATGTCACAAAAGTTCCTGCACTTCTTGAACAGATGAAACAGCGTGGATATTCCCAAAGTGGGATCGAGGCTATCAGTCACAAAAATGCGGAGCGGTTTATGACCCATTTAACAACAGAAAGAAGGCGTAATGGATGACGAATACATTAATCCAGCCAGACGACACTCTGACATTGTGGGGAATCATTGTCGTAGTGGCATCTGTCAGTATCTATTTAGAACAGCGTTTCAGCTGGGCTTCCAAGATTTCGGGGGCAATCATTGCATTGGTAGGCGCTATTTTTCTATCAAATACAGAGGTTATCCCGATAGAATCTCCCGTGTATGACGCAGTCTGGGGCGTCATTATTCCTCTTGCAATTCCGCTTTTACTATTTCACGTCAATATTAAGAAAATATGGACGGAGAGTGGCAAGCTGCTGGCGTTGTTCCTATTAAGTTCAATCGGAACAGTAGCGGGAACCATTATCAGCTTCTTTCTCTTGAAAGATCACATTCCTTACCTGGATAAAATCGGTGGAATGATCAGCGCATCCTACATCGGAGGCGGTGTCAACTTTGCAGCTATGGCAGGAAAGTTTGAAGCGCCTGGTGACCTCGTATCCGCAACAGTCGTTGCAGATAATCTGATGATGGCCGTGTACTTCGTCATCTTAATGCTGATCCCGACGATTGGATTCTTTAGGAAACGTTATGCTACCCCTCATATCGATCAGGTAGAAAATGGTGTATCCCAAGAAGATGGGAAAACGCTTGCAGAAAGTTTTTGGAAGAGAAAAGACATTTCGTTAAAAGATATTGCAATGGCGATCGGTACCGCTTTCCTTCTCGTCATTGTATCGTTCAAACTAGCGGACTTCATTGGCGGCCTGATTCCTTCGGGAGAGAACGTTTCAGGAATCATGAACTTGGCACATGCGATTTTTGGAGATAAATACCTTGTACTGACCACGGTTACGTTTACCGTATTAGCTATGTTTCCTACCTATTTTGAAAAGATCAATGGAAGCCAAGAGTTCGGGACATTTTTAATTTATTTATTCTTTGTGGTCATCGGGATACCGGCGTCGATTCCATTGATCGTGCAGAATGCACCACTACTCCTTGTTTTCGTATTCATCATCGTCATGGTCAATATGATAGTTTCGTTGGCTGCTGGAAAACTGCTGAATGCTAATTTAGAAGATACCCTTCTAGCAAGTAATGCCAACATTGGCGGGCCAACAACTGCCGCTGCCTTGGCGATTGCAAAAGGATGGAAGGATTTGATTGGCCCGATATTAGTGGTAGGAACACTTGGTTATATAATCGGGAATTACGTCGGTACCGTGCTTGGGCTTTGGTTTTCTTCGATGATGTGAGGTTGAATGAAAAATGGGATTCGGTAGGATAAAGTAACTGAAACTTTCCGCAACCCTTTTCGTAAAATAGGAAGTAGATACGATGCGAAAAGGAAGTGATGAACATGCGAAAGCTATCCCCTCATGTAGATACACACAAAACTAAGGGAGACCGGGTTTGTGATCTGATTGCTATCCTGATCTTTGTAGCGGTCATCATCTATACACTATTTCAATGGAATCAGTTGCCCGAGCAGGTCCCTATTCACTTTAACGGAGCGGGAGAGGTGGATAACTATGGATCGAAATGGTTTTTGTTTCTGTTGCCGATGATTAGTGCAGGATTGTTTGCATTACTTGAGTTTCTCGAGCGACATCCTGAAACACATAACTATCCAAAACACTTGAGTGAAACGAACGCACCAATGTTTTATCAATATAGCAGAAGACTGTTGAATCGTGTGAAAAACCTTTCACTCCTGTTAATGGTTTATATCCAGTGGGAAGTCGTTCGTGTGGCTCTTGGTTATTCGACTGAAATGAGCAATTTATTTTTCGGTGGGTTCCTGGCGTTGATGTTTGTCGTAATGTTTTTCGGGGTGTATCATATGAGGAAAATAAAGTGAAAAGAAGCATCTTCCAACCTAGCTGGTGGAAGATGCTTCTTTTATTGTTCGGACTTGAATTGAATAATTATCGATATAGAGTGGATAGACCCCGAATAACAAAGTGAGCGTCAATACGGGAGCAAAGATTTTGGTTCGAAGATGACATCAGCAAAAGCTAGGGCAATGACGTAGGTCACATATCCAATCGAGAACGGTTGTGTATTCGTCAAAACATTCCCTTGCAAACTAGCAATACCTTAACGCTCGCAAGCGATGCCGTCTTTGTCTCGATCCATTTTTGTATGAGCGTTATAAATTGCAGCGTTGACAGTAGGTGCATACTTCGTCTTTCCGCCAATGTTGCGTACTGTAGCGTTCTTTGCTACTCCACCTTTGTAAGTCTGATTCAGCATGGTACAGTTTTTGAATTTTGCGGGGGCAGCATCAGCAGGTTGTGCAGGGATTGTGGCGACGCCAAACGCTAATACAGTTGCGGTAAGAACAGCTCCAATTTTTTTCATCATGAACGCTCCAATCTGGGGATAGTATTTTAATACTAGTATACTAGGTTTCCAAATGAGTGGAAAGACATTTTTTTGAATAAGTTGATGAATTATGCATGGAACCCCACTAATTCTTCCATATTGCGGATTCTCCACGGGATTTGGCTGACTCATGATGCAATGTGAACGATTATACGTGTCAACTGGCTGAATCGATTATTGCATGGTGAATTCCCATCCCTCCACAAGTGGAGCACCACCCGATGAATCCCTTAAAGCCAGGGAATTGTGTCCCGGTATCGAGAAACTTCGCCAGGTGTCGGAGAAATGAGGAGAGCTGATTGGTAAAGGGCACTTGGTAAACGAGAACGCTCAATAGGAGATGGCCAAATGACAGGATATGTCGGGGAACGCGGAATAAGCTGGAGGTGAGGGAGTAGCCTTCCTTAAATAAGCGAAGCGCCCCCAATCAGTCCTTTAACGGGGTTGAATTGTGTCCCGTTATCGAGAAACTTCGCCAGGTGTCGGAGAAATGAGGAGAGCTGATTGGTAAAGGGCATTAGGTGAACGAGAACGCTCGTCAGGTGATGGCCAAATGACGGGCTGTGTCGGGGAACGCGGAATAAGCTGGAGGTGAGGGAGTAGCCTTCCTTCAATAAGCGAAGCGCCCCCGATCAGACCTTTGAAGGGGTTGAATTGTGTCCCGATATCGAGAAATTCCGCCAGGTGTCGGAGAAATGAGCCTATGCGATGGGGAAGTATCGTCCAGTGGCGAAGAACTCCCTTCACATGTCGGAGAAATCGTTCCAAGTGTCGGAGAACCACCATAAGTCGGGCAAATCTCAATAACTGTCGGAGAACGGGCGGATATGCTAGGGGCTAGTTGCTAGCAAAGTCACAAAAACGCAGTGTCTTGCAATTCTACATTGTCAAAAGACTCTTGTTTCAGTCATAATGGAAGGAATAGCTTAGGGGGAGATCAGAGTGTTAGGACAAATTAAGAATCAAATGAACCGGTTTTCAAAAACGGAGCTGAGGATTGCGGAGTATATCCTGAACCATGCAGAACTGATCCCAACGATGACTACAAAAGAGTTGGCTGCAAAGACGGACGTCAGTGAAGCGTCTGTTGTGCGATTCACCAAGTCAGTGGGAATTGGAAGTTTTAAAGCATTCAAGATTTTGTTGGCACAAGAGCTTGCGACAACGGAAGAATACATAACGGATTTTTCAATTACACAGAAAAAAGATTCTCCGTATGAGTTGTTTCAAAAAGTGGTTCATGTCAATCGTGGGGCGATCGAACTGTTACTGGCATCCATCGAAAAGAAAGAGCTCGAGAAGGCGGTCAAAGCGTTTCAAAATGCGCACCGGATATTATTTTATGGGGTAGGCGGATCGGCGATTGCGGCGATGGACGCTCAATTCAAGTTTGCCAAACTCGGGTACCAAGTGGAATATCATGCGGATTTCCATTACATGCTCTCCGTCATCCCTTTTTTAAGCGAAAATGATGTATTTGTTGCCATCAGTATGTCTGGTGAAACAAAGGATGTCGTCGAACTCGCAAGGTTTGCGAAAAAACAAGGGGCCACTCTGATTGGGATTACGAACTTGAACAAATCCCCTTTATCCAAAGAATCGGATATACAGCTGGCAACACCCAATGTAGAAAAGGATTTTCGGGTGGGAAGTATTACGTCCCGTATGACGCAGCTGACTGTGATCGACAGCTTGTACATCAGCTTAGTGAACCAAATGGGCGAGTCTATTATTGACCGGTATCAGAATGCCCGTGAACAGGCGGTGAAATTGAGAAGATAATGATTTTTGCATAAAATGAAATTACATTTCATATATTTCAATTAAACTATTGACTTGTAATTTCGTAAAAGCGTACAATAGAACCAATGAAACAGGTGGAAGGAGTGGGCGCATGCTTGAGAAATTGGGCACGGAACAACGCAATGCACAAACGATGTCCCTGGATACGATGAGTGTTGCAGACGTGCTGAGAGCAATGAATAAAGAGGATGGATCAGTAATAGAGGTGATTCACGAACAGTTGCCAACGATTGAAAAAACGGTGAATGCCGTAATCCATTCATTTCAAAAAGGGGGCAGACTGATATATGTAGGTGCCGGAACAAGCGGACGATTAGGGATTTTAGACGCAGTCGAATGTGTGCCGACGTTTGGAGTGTCACCAGATATGGTAGTCGGCTTAATAGCGGGAGGATTGAAAGCGTTCACAAAGGCTGTGGAAGGTGCTGAAGACAATCCAGAGCTTGGAGTCCAAGATCTTAAGGACATCCAGTTGAACGAAAACGATACGGTCATCGGGATTGCAGCAAGTGGCAGAACTCCTTACGTCATTGGAGCGCTGGACTATGCACGCAAAACCGCTGCTCATACAATCAGTATCAGTTGTAATGAAGGTGCTGAAATGAGCAGTCATGCTGACATAGCAATTGAACTTCCGACAGGTCCGGAAGTGTTGACCGGTTCCACGAGATTGAAAGCAGGAAGTGCGCAGAAAATGGTGCTGAATATGATTTCGACTGCTGCGATGATCGGTATCGGAAAAGCGTATGGAAACTTGATGATCGATGTGCAAGCGACGAACTTGAAACTCCAAGAGCGCTCGAAACGCATCATAATGGAAGCAACTGGGGTGGATTTACATACGGCAACGTCTTTCTATGAAGCTTCCGGGAAGCACGTGAAGACGGCGACTGTCATGATATTACTCGATTGTACGAAAGAACAGGCACAGGAAAGAATTGAAGCGACAGGCGGATTTGTTCGAAAAGCGATACAAAAAGCATAAGGTAGTGTGTTGGGCCATTCATGGATGAGAAGAGAAAGGGAGGGTTCAGGATGAGAAAAGAGCAGCAAATGGCAAATGGGATACTCGAGCATGTTGGCGGAAGAGACAACATCCGCAAGATCGCCCACTGTATGACACGCCTTCGTCTAACGCTGAAAGACGATAGTAAAGCGGATATTGCCGCTTTGAAAAAAGTGGAAGGTGTCATGGGAGTCGTAGTCGATGAAACCTTGCAAGTCGTTATCGGGCCAGGAACAGTAAATCGCGTAGCGGATGAAATGAGTCAGCTCACTGGGCTTGGAATCGGGGAAGAATCCGAACCGGAGTATGATAGCTTAACATTCGAAGAGCGGGCTGCAATTGACCGGGAGAGAAGGAAAGAGAAAAACCGTACACCGCTCAAGAGTTTCTTGAGACGAATCGGTAACATCTTCATCCCGCTGATTCCGGGACTTGTCGCATCCGGTATCATCAACGGAGCTGCAAACTTTGCGAAAAACGCAGGGGTCGATCCAACACAGACATGGATGCAGATTCTGCTGCTTCTCGGAACGAGTGTCTTCACGTACTTGGCAGTGATTGTCGGCTGGAACACAGCAAAAGAGTTCGGTGGCACGCCAGTACTTGGTGCAATCGCCGGAATGTTCTTATTCAATCCATTCCTTGCAGAGATTACGATTTATGGTGAACCTTTAGTTGTCGGCCGAGGTGGTTTATTCGGAGTTATTTTTGCTGCATTCCTCATGACGTTTGTCGAGAAGAATGTGCGTAAAGTAATGCCGGCAGCAATCGATATCATCGTGACGCCGCTGATTACAGTGCTGACTGTCGGCTTCTTCTCCCTCTATGCAATCGTACCGGTTGCGGGGCTGCTGGCAGACGGAATTACAAAGGGATTGACAGCTGTCCTTGACGTAGGTGGAGTTGTCGCAGGTGCTGTCCTTGCAGGATTCTTCCTCCCGCTCGTTATGGTAGGCTTGCATCATGGACTCACACCGATTCACTTGGAATTGATCAACACATACGGAAACACGGCATTGCTTACCATTCTCGCGATGGCGGGAGCTGGGCAAGTCGGTGCTGCAATGGCGATCTTCGTGAAAACGAAAAACCGTCGCCTCCGTAATATCATCAAAGGAGCATTACCGGTAGGCTTCCTTGGCATCGGTGAACCGTTATTATACGGGGTTACGTTGCCGCTAGGTCGTCCGTTCATCACCGCATGTATGGGTGCCTCGCTCGGTGGTGCATTCCAGGCAGTGATGCATACAGCAGCAACAGGTATCGGGGTTTCAGGGATTTCGTTAATTCCTCTAATCGATGATGGCAAGTACTTGTTCTACTTCCTTGGCTTGCTCATCGCCTATGGCGGCGGATTCCTATTCACGTACCTCTTCGGATTCAAAGAGGAAATGGCACGCGATATTTAACACATCCCAGCATTCATTCCCATTGTGTAAAATGGGGATGAATGCCTTACTTTTTTAATTGGGAAAAGGAGAGTGAACGGTATGATGGGCATGTCTGTCTATTTAGGAACGGTGAACTTTGAAGAGCATGAACAACGTATACGTGAAATGAATGCAGTTGGCTTTAAGTCCATTTTCACATCACTTCATATTCCGGAAAATGATGCCTCCGCGTACAAAGAGGAAGTACGACTGCTTGGGAAATTAGCGCAGGAGCTCAAGATGGAACTGATGATCGATGTAAGCCCCTCCGCATTGGATTCTCTTGGATTCACGCTGGAACAGGCGGAAGGCTTATTGGAATGGGGAATCAGCGGGTTGCGTCTGGACTATGGAATCTCACCGGAAGTCATTGCAAACTTGTCCCAAGTGATGCGTGTTGCATTGAACGCAAGTACAGTGACACACGAAGAACTGAGTGACATGAAAGCGGCAGGGCTAAGACTGGAAGCGACTGAAGCATGGCATAACTTTTATCCGCGGCCTGAAACGGCATTAGGACTGGAAGATTTCATCAAACGGAACCATTGGCTGCAAGACGAAGGCGTGCGTGTCATGGCATTTGCTCCAGGAGACGGACAGCTCCGAGGACCGCTGTTTGAAACGCTGCCGACGCTTGAAAAACACCGTCATGCATCCCCGCTGGCATCTTGTTTGGAACTGATCCGCGAAGGATATGTCGATAAAGTGCTTATTGGAGATCCAGGGTTGAGTGCCGAGAGCTTAAGTCAATTCGAAGCGTATCAGCATGGCAAAATCTTGCTCCGTGCCCATGCTGCAGAACAGGCGGATGAACAAGCGCTTGCAACAGCTGAAACACTGCATACGAACCGTCCCGACAGCGCACGCGACGTCATCCGTTCCAGCGGATCCCGGCCAGCGGCTATGGCATCTGGAAAAACCGTTCCTGCACAGTATTGCGCACCGCGGCCTGTTGGAACGATCACCATCGATAATGAGCGCTACCTGCGCTATCAAGGTGAGCTACAAGTGACGAAAGCCGATCTGGTGGCTGACGAGAGAGTGAACGTTTTGGGACAAGTCATCGGAGAAGACATAGCTTTACTGAACTATATCGGCGGCAATCAGCAATTTGAAATCGCATGGGTTTGAAAACACCTCCTCTGACAATTCGTCGAGGAGCTGTTTTTTGACGCAAAATCCTACAATCAGCCAATATTAATCCGATATGGTACTATTTTTCAATTCTATGAGTCTATGAACTCCGGACTATGTTACTATAATAGAAAAAGTGGTTTTAGTTTTTATTCCCACTGATGTCCAGTGTGATGACGGAGGAAATGCGAATGACTGATGAATTGTTGACTCCCATGAGAGAAAAGGCGTTGCAATTACGGGTGGAAGGTCGTTATAAAGAGTTAATCGAGCATTGTGATGTATTACTGGAAAAAGGGTTGAAACGGCAAGATCACAAAGCGGTGTTATGCGCACATATACATCATGCGGCTGCTTTTTATAGTATCGGTGCGATTGAAGAAGCGTTTTTAAGTGTCGATGCACATCTCCAATATTGTTCCCAATATGGGGATGAGAACGAACAACTGAATGGCATCAACATCCTCGTCATTTTGTATGATTACAATAAGGACTACACAAAAGCGAAGAGTGCGCTGATGCGTGGAATTGAATTGGGAACGCGTCTTAAGCGTTGGAACATGGTTAGTAATGCCTTCAGCAATTACAGCCACATTTGTGCGAGTGAAAAAGATTTTGAGGGTGCTCTTGAAGCCGGGCTGAGTGGACTTGCAATGGCTGAACGATATCATCCGGATAGGCCGATTCTCAGTTTCAGAGTGAAGTTGAACATCGCAAATGCATATGTTGGGCTTGGTGATACGGATCTCGCAGGACAAATGATTGAGCAAATGCTGGCGGATCCCCTCCTGGACACCCATAAGCGGGAGAAAACACACTGCTATGATTTGTATGGTCGCTATTTAGTGGAGACCAAAGAATATGCAAGTGCTATGAAAGCTTTTAATGTAGCAAAGAAGGAAGCATTGGACATAAACGACCTCCTGTTACTGAAGGAGATTCAAGAGAGGCGTTGTGACCTATGTGAAATTCTGGATGATCGGCAGCTAGGTTTTGTCGTGCAGCAGGAATATATTAAGTTGTTAAAAATACTTCAGCAGCAGGAGTTGGCGAAAACTGCTCTGAAACTGGAAATGAAACATAATGTGGCTGCGATTGAACGAAACGCAAAAACAGACTTTCTGACTCGATTCTTCAATCGCAGACATTTAGAAGAAACCGCTGCGAATTGGCTGGCAAAGGCAGCTCAAACAGGCAGCCCGATTTCCTGCATTGCACTCGATCTCGATAATTTCAAGTCGATCAACGATACGCATGGTCACTTGGCGGGCGATGAGGCATTAAGAGTAATCTGTACGATATGCCGAACTGTATTGTGGAAATCGGATTCAACGGAATTGTTAGCACGTTATGGAGGAGATGAGCTGGTCTTCCTCTTGAACGGCGCATCGCGGGCTGATGCAGCCGATCGAGTCCATCACCTGCTGGCCGAAATCCAGAAACAGGGGATTACCTACAATGAGGAACTCATACCCGTCACTGTGAGCGTTGGAATTGCAGACAATTCCAATGGGCTCTTCACACGGTTTTCAGAACTCTTCTATAGGGCGGATCAAGCGTTATATCAGTCAAAAGCGAATGGCAAAAACCAGCTAACTGTATATGAAAGTCCTGTATTGCAGTGAACTTGTAGGCGTGAGCATCTTCTGAAAAGGAGGTGCTTTTATTTTGGAATGAAAAAGGGGAATGGCTCCCGCATTCACCCCGAATCTGTTTATAGAAAAACGCCCCACCACTTGGGTGAAGCGTTCTCGATCATTGGTTTTCAAGCTCCATTTTCTTCAAATGGATTTTGGAAATCTTGCCTGCTGCCGTCATCGGGAACTGTTCGAGGAATTCGAGTTCCCGTACTTTGGAGTAATGGACGACCCGCTCATTCGTATACGACATCAGTTCTTCTACACTGAGTGTAGTGCCCGGTTTAACGATGACGAACGCTTTCGGGATCTCCCCGACCCCTTCCACAGGCTTCCCGATCACAATCGCATTTTGAACAGCAGGGTGGGACACGATCACTTCTTCAATACGGCTTGGATACACGTTATATCCATTGTATATCAGCATCTCTTTCTTCCGATCCACGATCGCAAGGTAGCCGTCCTCATCGATAATTCCGATATCTCCGGTGTGCAGCCAGCCGCCGCGCAATGTCGCTGCAGTTTCTTCAGGTTTATTGAAATATCCTTTCATCACTTGCGGGCCTTTAATACAGATTTCGCCGCTTTCGCCTGGAGGTAGAGGCTCTTCACTGATTCCATCAAGGGAAACGACTTTGATTTCTGTATTATACGTAGGCAATCCAACGGTTCCGATTTTGTGGACACCGCCCGAAATCATGACACTTCCAGCCACCGAGGCTGTGGCTTCGGTCAAGCCGTAACCTTCTCCGACACGTGCATTCGGGAACATGTCTTTCAGCAAGCTCATCCCTTTTTGAGAAAGCGGAGCAGCTCCAGAGCTGACATTGCGAATGGCGGAAAAGTCATATGAATCGATTCCTGGCAGATTTAACAGCACGTTCCACATGGCAGGGGCTCCATTAATGGATGAAACTTTGTATTTCTCCATGAGTTCCAAGAATTGAGTCGGCACAAAGCGATCAGGTAGTAGCGTCGTTACGCCTTGGGCCATCGGAGAAACGATCATTCCGATGCCGCCCGTAATGTGAAACAGAGGAGAAGGGCTTAACCGGACTTCTTCCCCAAGGGGGATCAAATACTTCTTCTTATATGCCTCTGGATCTTGTTCCGCTGCTACAAAACGAAGTGCGCCGTCTTCATCGACTACAGGCAATGCTCCAGCTGTCCACGCGGCAATTTGTGTGATATTGCTGACCAGATTTTCATGAGTGATCATGACACCTTTCGGGCTGCCGGTCGTACCGCCTGTATACGCGATGTGAACGAGATCTTGCTGAGGATCGATTCCAGGATCGAATTCTTCATCGGATGCAGCAGATTTCAATGCAGCAAAACTGTGCCAGCCTTCATATGAAGACACGTCTACTGGGTACTCGTTTGTGAAAATCTCGGATTCACCCGTCATAATGACGTGCTCGACACATGTGTCTGCGAGCACTTCCCGAATGGAACGTGCAACGGATTCATGGGTGACGACCACTTTCGTTTCAGAATCATTCAGCTGATAAGTCAGATCGCCTGCAGGCAAATAGGGATTCAGAGGTGAATAGGCAGCACCGGTTAAAATAATCCCGTAGTACGCCGCGACATATTGCGGACAGGTCGGCAGATGCGTGGAAACGGTCATTCCTCGCCCTACGCCAAGCGTGCGAAGGGCATTCGCAAACTTTTTTGCTTCTGTATAGATTTGGCTATACGTAATCCGCATGTCACGGTAGATGTATGCATCTTTGTCACCGTATTGTTTAACGCTTCCTTTTAAAATGGCGCCTGCCGTGACGTTCGGGATATCGAGTGTTTCTGGCAAATCTTGATCGTAATTCATCCGATTTGAAAGTTTAACGTTCATTTGACCACCGCTTTCTCAAGAATTGACTCAACTCATGGATTGTACGCCATCTACTAGTTCTCGACCGACTGCAAACTCACCGGTGGGTAGGGGTTACATCTCAATAACGCATGCTTTTTCACGTGAATAGTCTTCAATCGAGTCCGTTCCGAATCCACTGCTCTTTACTCCTCCGAACGGCAGGTCCACACCAACTCGTGCATACGTATTGACCCAAACGTTTCCAGCATCGAGTGCGGCTACCATCCGGTGTGCACGGCTCAAATCAGAAGTCCAAACACCCGCTGCGAGTCCGAATTCCGTATCGTTGGCCAACGCAATCGCTTCTTCTTCCGTATCGAACGGAATCATAACCGCCACAGGGCCAAAAATCTCTTCCTGACAAACTCTTAATGAATTGGTCTCGGACTTTAGCAAAGTAGGCTCGACCCAATACCCTTCCGCTAAGTCGCTGCGATCCGGGATGAGTTCAGTACCGCCTGAACGCCCGCCATATACGAGCTCAGCACCTTCATCCAATCCAAGCTGGATGTAAGACTGGATTTTCTCGAACTGTGATTTAGTTGCGATAGGCCCAGTTGTGGTAGTTGGCTCCAAGGTGGGGCCGAACTGTTTCAACTGAGGGTTTTGCAGGAATTGTTTAACTCCCTCGGATACCTCGTCAATAATCGAACGATGGACAAGAATGCGAGAACCTCCAACACATAGCTGACCAGAGTTCCCTGTGAAAATGCTGTAGGTACAGATGGCTTCAACCGCCTTTTCAATGTTGGCATCTGCAAACAGGACGTTTGCAGACTTCCCGCCGAGTTCGAAGATCAAAGGTTTTGGTTTCCCTGCCGTTGCTCTTGCGATGGAGCTGGCAGTACCGCCTGACCCAGTTAAACTCACTTTATCAACAGCAGGGTGACTGACAAGGGTATCGCCAATTTCAGAACCAGGTCCGCAAATGACGTTCAGAACACCTTCCGGGAAGACATCTTTCAGCAATTTACCTAAATGAAGGGAAGAGACTGCCGCCTGTTCAGAAGGTTTGATGACCACTGTATTTCCAGCAGCGAGTGCATAAGCTGCTTTGATTGCAAAAGTGAACAGGGGAGCATTCCAAGGCGTGATCCCGACAACAACACCATACGGTTCTCGCAATGTGTACCCAAGACTAGTGGGGCTCATCGGAACGGTCTGACCGCGATTCGCTTCTGCAGCTTTCCCGGCTGCATCCAGCCAAACTTGCTGGAGGACGGGAATCAGCCCATACGTCGTTTCCCGGATCACCCAGCCATTGTCTTGAGTTTCGAGTGCAGCAAGCTCGCCGCCATTCGATGCAATGACTTCTGCAGCGTCCCGTAAACAAGCCGCCCGCTCGCTGGCAGACAGCGCTTTCCAGGCAGGGAAGGCTTTCTGTGCGGCTTCGATTGCAGTGACTGCGTCTTCTTTAGAACTTTTCGGAACGCGTGCCCATGCTTTCCCAGTAGATGGATCGATACTGTCGGTAAGGCTGCCGCCCGTTGCTGCCCGCAGTTCTCCGCCAATCAAGTTCTGATACTCTTTCAAGTCTGTCGACACTGCCATAATCATTCTCCTCCTCGTTTTAGATGTTTTTTATTCTAATGAACATTAGTATTTCGGGTGGATCTGGAATCGTGTCAGTGTCTAGTGGGAACCGCTCGTAACTCCCGCGAACCCGCTCATAACGCGGGCGAACCCGCTCGTAACTCCCGCAAACCCGCTCATATCCCGCGCAAACCCGCTCATAACGCGGGCGAACCCGCTCGTATCCCGCGCAAACCCGCTCGTAACTCCCGCGAACCCGCTCATAACGCGGGTGAACCCGCTCGTAACGCGGGCGAACCCGCTCGTATCTCGCGCAAACCCGCTCGTAACGCAGGCGAACCCGCTCGTAACGCGGGCGAACCCGCTCATAACGCGGGCGAACCCGCTCATAACGCGGGCAAACCCGCTCGTAACTCCCGCGAACCCGCTCATAACGCGAGTCAACCCGCTCGTAACGCGGGCGAACCCGCTCGTAACGCGGGCAAACCCGCTCGTAACGCGGGCGAACCCGCTCATAACGCGGGCGAACCCGCTCATATCCCGCGCAAACCCGCTCATAACGCGGGTGAACCCGCTCGTAACTCCGCGAACCCGCTCATAACGCGGGCGAACCCGCTCGTAACTCCCGCGAACCCGCTCATAACGCGGGCGAACCCGCTCGTAACTCCGCGAACCCGCTCGTAACGCGGGCGAACCCGCTCATAACGCTCATAACGCGCGAACCCGCTCGTAACTCCCGCAAACCCGCTCATATCCCGCGCAAACCCGCTAGTAATCCACGCGAACCCACTCATAACACGAGCGAACCTGCCCGTAACCACAGCCAACCCGCGCATAACCCGCGCGCAACCGCCCATAACCCACACCCATCACACGATTCCTATCAATAAAAACTACATTCAATAATTTCAGGAAGCCGGAACAGCGTCACGCGTCGTCGCTGTTGAATGCCAGCCGAGAGACTGTGCAGTCGCTCTGCGAGAATCGCGCACAGAACCGAAATAGTTTTCATAATAACGGGCGCGCTTCAAATACAATTGGACATCCAGTTCCTCTGTGAAACCGATGCCACCATGAATTTGAATCGAATCTGCAGCCGCTTTGATAAACGCCTTGGAAATGAAAGACCGAGCGCTATGGGCAGCGGCTTCTTTATCCTCTGCATTATTTTCAACAGCCCACGCAGCATAGTAGGAGAGGGAACGGGCCGTCTCCAAATCGAGCTTCATATTCACGATCCCGTGCTTGATCGCTTGGAATCGTCCAATCGGCTGATTGAACTGAACCCGGATCTTCGCGTATTCCGCTGTCATTTTCACAAGCTCATCCATTCCGCCGACCATGCTGGAACAAAGTGCTGCATTGAAATGCAGTAACCCTTTTTTCAGCATGTCAGCAGCATGCCCCGGCTCGCCAAGTAACTCACCGGGCGCTCGATCCAATGTGAGTTCAGCGAGTTGCTGGGTTTCATCCATCACAGAAAGCACTCGTGATGACGCAACATCACTCGCTTTAACAAGGAATAACGATTTGCCTTCGGCAGTCTGTGCACTCGTGATGAACGTATCCGGTTCACCGATGACAGGGACAAGCGTTTTCGTGCCGGAAAGGGCATATCCACTTTCAGTTTTAGCTGCAACGCAACTGAAGGAATTCGGGAACAAACTGCCATCTTTCTCATACCAAGCGATGGAAATGCTGCTCTCACCGGCAGCGACTTTAGGCAGACGAGCTGCTTTTTGTGCAGTCGTTCCATACGCTTCAAGTAAAGGGACTGCGAGTGCAAGCGTCTCCAGCTGCAGTCCGGGCAACAACACCCGTCCGGTCTCCTCAAAAACTGGAACGAGATCAAGTGCTCCTAAGCCTAATCCATCCAACTCTTCGGGAACCGGGATAGCGGTCACACCCATTTCAGCAAGCCCGGCAGCGGCAGAAGTCACCACATCGGGTTTTCCGTTTATGACGGCACGGGCGGCTTCCGTTCGTTCGAGATCATTCATATATTTCCGGATGGCTGTGCGGAACAGCTCCTGTTCTTCACTTAATGCAAAATCCATACTGGTCACCTCACCTTTATCGTTATCGTCCTAAGTCTTTAGGAAGTCCGAGAATCCGTTCACCGATCGTATTGCGTTGAACTTCGCTCGTACCTCCGCCGATGGTTGCGCCGAATGAAGCCAGGTATTGGCCTTGCATCTCTGCGTCGAATAGCGAATCTTCATGAGTCAATACGCCGGAATGACCTTGAATGGTCATCGCGAAGTCGAAGAGTTCTTTCGTTAACTCACTGACTAGTAATTTATCTAACGAACTCTCCGGACCTGGACGACCGTTTTTCAATGTATGGGTAATATTCCGATAGTAATTCAGCTTGGCCCCATTAATGCGGGCATATAAATCAGCAAGTCCATCTTCCACGAATGGATCATCGATAAGAAGACAGCCGTTTACACGGACGGTTTTCGCCATGTCAATCACCAGGTCGAATTGCTGTTCGAGCGTAAAGACTTGTGCCGCTATGCCCGAACGTTCGTGGAGCATAAGAGCAATGAGGACAGCCCAGCCCTTTCCTTCTTCACCCACGATATCTTCGTCTGTCGCAATCGCATCAGTCAAATAGACTTCGTTGAATTCCTGATGTCCATCCATTTGAACGATCGGACGCGTTTCGACGCCTTCTTGGTCCATATCGAGAAGAAACACCGTAATGCCTTCGTGTTTCTTTTCAGACTGACTCGTTTTCGTGAGCAGGAAACACCGGTCTGCCAGATGCGCAAAACTGGTCCACACTTTTTGACCGTTGATGACCCATTTGCCATCTTTTTTGACAGCCGTTGTCTGGAGAGCAGTCAGATCGGAACCGGCCCCAGGTTCTGAGTACCCTTGACTCCACACTTGTTCGCCTGTCAGGATTTTCTCGATGAATTCCTCTTTTTGAGCATCGGTTCCCAGTTGCATAAGCGTCGGTGCGACCATGTGGATTCCGATGTAGTTCACGAGAGGAGGGGACTGGACGCGAACCATTTCTTGGTGATAAATGATTTCTTCCATAAGCGTCGCGTCACGCCCGCCATATTCTTTCGGCCAGGAAATCGCTGCCCATCCGCCTTCATATAAAGTCCGCTGCCAATCGCGGAGGAATTTTGAGTAGTGTTCATTATCTTCAGGAAGTTTGCGATCCCCTTGTAGCCAGCCCTTTGGCAAATTCACCTCAAGCCAACCCCGCAGTTCCCCGCGAAACTTCTCTTCCTTCTTCGTAAACGTAAAGTCCACAAAAGCACACCCTTTCTTAACTGAGATAACAAACGGTGTTGATTTACGCTGCAGACAGATGCTTTCCGCGGGCTCGATCTCAGCCTCCTCGTTCGCTTACGCTCCCTGCGGGGTCTTCAATCTTCGCTGATTCCGCCGGAGTCGCCGTCTTCCGCTCCAATCAACGGATTTTCTATAACAAGTAGGATATTTTATTAATGATAGAAGGGAATTCAAGCCCTTCTATCCCCGGGCTAACACCCACTGCGGCAACGCCCGGTCATCTGTAATATCCACCCACGTCATTTTCAGCGGCATCCCGATCTCCACATCTGCCGGGTCGCAATCCACGATATTCGCCATAATCTTCACGTCAGGCGCAACATCCAGTGCAGCCACTGTAATCACAGTCGGCAAGTCATACTGGAACCCCGGTAAAAATGGTCGGTACGACACGATGTATGAATACACCGTCGCCGTAATATCCGAACCGAGCAACTCCCACTCCGTCTCCGGATTTCCACAAGCCGGACATGCAGGACCCGGCGGGTGAATGAAAGTGCTGCACGCTGTACACTTTTGCAATTGAAGCTCATGTCGATCCGCGGCGTCCCAATACTCATGATTATCCCGGGTCTTCAATGGAATCGGCTTTTCATATGCAGTCTGTTTAGTCATCAAGACGCCTCCTTTAATTTCGTAAGATCATCGCACCTGCGATGTCAGGACCTGCCCAGCCGGTTGCAATGCCGAGCTCGCAATCCTTCACTTGGCGATGCGTCCCTTTATAGTCGTGACGCAGTTGACGAACGAGTTCCAATACGTTGTTCATGCCGTGAGTGTACCCTTCCGAAAGCATGCCACCCGCAGTATTGGAAGGAAGACTTCCTCCCATTTTCAAATTACCTGCCGCAACGAAATCGCCGACTTCACCGCGTTTAGCGAACCCGTATGATTCCAGCTGCCGAAGCACGACCCAGCTGAAACAGTCGTAAATCGATGCGACTTGAATATCTTCCGGTTTCACGCCGGCGGATTTATAGAGCTCCGCAGCCGCATGGTCCGCTGCAACTTCGTCGACCTGCGTCCAGTAATGAACATGTGAATGTGTTGTCCTAGGTGCCATCCCTGCGATGTAAACCGGTTTCGATTTACAGTTTTTCGCATTTGCAGCCGACGTCACGATGATTGCATTCGCTTCATCCAACTCTACGCAACAGTCATGGATATTGAAGGGCATACTGATGTCAGGCGTTGCAAGATACGTCTCCATATCGAGCGGTTTCCCATTCAGAAATGCATTCGGATTGCGCTGTGCATGTTCATAGAAACTGATGCAAACGTGACCAAGATGCTCTTTCGTGATGCCTGTTTCATGCATATGCCGGTTCGCGAACATCCCGAACCATTGGGTAGGAGAAGCAGAGCCGTATGGCATGATGAAACTTCCGCCTGGCAGCATCTCCTGGAGCATATTCGGATCATATCCGCGTCCGACTTTTTCACCGGAACTGCCATTCATCGAACGATAGATAAGCACGGTTTCGAGCATGCCTGCTTCAATTAAAGCAACCGCATCTGCAATGAGCAGTTCCGTACTGCTGCCACCGCCGCTTATGTCTTTTACATACTTCGGATGACATCCAAGGTACGTCCCGAGTTCGTGTGAAGGACAAGAATCACCGCCAGTCGAATAGTTCATGATTCCATCAAGGTCTTTCGCTTCTAATCCTGCATCTGCGAGCGCATTGCGAGCGGCAGTAAGTGCCATATGGAGGGGAGTGGTCCCCGATCTACGAGAGCGCTGGTTTTCGCCGACCCCGACGATTGCGCATTGGTTTGAATACGTTGACATGTATGCTGCCTCCTTAGTCAGTCGTTCTCGATGGTACAAGTAAGACTTGCAGAACCCGTTCCAACCCGTTCTCCAGGGGCTTTCTCTGCACTCAATTCAAGTTCTGCTACACGTTTGCCGTCGATTTCAGTGACACTCTTGACAATGCCGCTGCATGTGATCGAGTCGCCCGGCTTCGTCATCGCCCCGAAACGCATATTGAATTTGCTGACGACTGCTTCCGATCCAGCGAGTTCTTGCACATATTGGCCAAGGAATCCCATGATAAGCATTCCGTGGGCGATGACCCCATCCATGCCGATACTTTGTGCAAACGCATCATCGGTGTGAAGAGGATTCAAATCGCCTGAAGCTTGCGCATAGTGAACCAGCTGTTCGCGTGTTACAGCTGGTTTTACGAGTGTTGGAAGCTGCATTTCTGCATGCAGTTCAGAAAATGGAACATGTGTAATCGCTTTCATTTCAATTGGCCCCCTTATGTGCGGGTCTATAGATAATCGTGTTCCGCGATACTGCAGCGAGAACACCATCCTCCGTTTTCATTTCCGTATCGAGCACGAGAAACTGCATCGTCCCGCTTTTTCCGACGCGGTCATACACATCCGTTACAGCCATCGTGCATTCAAGACGATCTCCAACCCGGACCGGTTGATGGTAGATGAATTCCTGCTCACCGTGAAGCATCCTTTTAAAATCCAACTTCAATGGAAACTCTGCATTGCTGCCGAGTGCAACTAAAAAAGTGGGTGGAACTGTCACGCCTTCATAAGCGGTTCCAGCCGCATAGGTTTCATCAAAATAGAGAGGGTTCTCATCACCGATTGCTTGTGCGAATCGGGTGACGCGCTCTCGATCGATTTCTGCAAGGTAAGGTTTGCTGGCGATTCCGATCATGCTTTTATCCAAATCCATAAGGCACCTCCAAAAGCTTCAATGTAAAGATTCTACCTAATTAAAATAGTATGTTAATTTAGTTGACAGTACAATGTATGAATCTCTATAGTTAGCAGTAGATAATTGGAGATTGTTCCACAAGGAGGAGCGGGATATGACGTTACCAATCGAAATGCTGCTTACTCGAATCGGAATCACAGTGCCCTATTCGTTATGGATTGCAAAAGATGAGCTGCAGCAAGTCTATCCGCTCGTAAATAGGAATGGAATGGTACCTCCGAAAACGAAAAAGGTATTCGGAAAACCGATCCAAGTGATACAAGAAGAAGGGAGAAGTGTCATCCAATTCACGTATTCACAGGAATACCGAGTCATTTTATTACTAGAGGGTGCAGCGGTTTTGGAGGGACCCGAACTCGAACTGCTCTTTGACTTGTTGTACAAAGGGTATTCCGAATATGCCGATGAAACCGGACGCGCCAAACTAGCGCGCATAGTCGACAGTATTCACTACACGACGGCGTCACTCGACCTGGAAGACGTTTTTTCGAACATATTGACCCATACACTCGACGTCATTACGAATGCTGATTACGGAACACTTTGGTTGTTTGATGAAGCACGAGGGAAAATCATCTGCAAAGCATCGGAAGGCTATCGATTTGAAGAGATCCAGCAGATGGAGTTCGATTTAGGGGAAGGTCCGGTTGGACATGCATTCGCAGTCGGGGATCCTGTTTTGATAACAGATCCTAAAGACATCGAGCAGGATAAAGTCAAGAGGATTTCAGAAGAGAACAAACAGCGCTGGGGGAGACGGGTAGAAGATATTACGAATGTCCGGTCTGTTATCGCCTATCCGATCGGGGTGGATGGGCGGATTGAGTGTGTCATGTATTTAGGGCAGATGAATTCAGAACAAGTACTGACAGAACGGGATTTGTGGTTGTTGCAAATTTTCACGGCGCAGGTCGGGATTGCAATCCGCAATGCAAAACAGTTTACTTACATACGCGACTTGAACGATAAGTTAATGCAGCGGGATGCGATCCACGCAACACTGACAGAGTTGTCAGTCCGCAACATGGGAACGGAGAAAATGATTGAAGAACTGAGCCGGATGGCAGGACAGCCCCTGATGTTCGCGGATTTGTTAATGAATGAGATGATTCCTGCATCCGCAAGCTTGCCTTCGAGGGTGACATTCAACAATCTGCTTGAGAAGATTCAACTGGAAGGGCAGGCAAAATCGATGGAACTGAGTCCGGCAGATGACGTCATTTTGTACCCGATTCGTTCAGGATCTGTTGTACTCGGCTGCCTCATTGCGCATTCATCACAGAAATTGGAACGATTAAGTGAACTGGTGATTGAACAAGGAAGCGTGCTGCTTGCGCTGGAACGGGTGCAAAAACAGAATGTATTGGCGTTTTACTATAAAAACCAGCGGGAACTGTTTGAAGAACTGATCCATGCCAATGACCCTTCCATATTGCATGAAAAAGTGGAAGCGCTCGGCATTAGAAATGTGGGAGGATTTGCGGTTGCCATGCTGCAAGTGACCGGCTGCCCGGATCCCCAGGAATTAGAAGCACATATTTTCCGGGTCATTGCAGCATTGCGTTCATCTGCTGCCGGACTGATTCAAACTGTTTTCGGATGGCAAAACAAAGTGATCGTGGTAGCGGGAGTGAAAGGACCTTGGGAGTTAACGTTGTTTGAGAGGAAGTTGGAGGAGTTGCTCATCCACCGGTCCGATTTCAAAATGGCCTATAGGCTTCACGGCGGAATCGGCTCGCTCGTTCATGAGACGAGTCAAATCGAGCAGACATACCGAGAGGCGGAAATCGCGCTGACCAATCCGCTTGCTGGTCAGCGGAATCGCCCCCTCGTACGCTATACCGATATTGGCATCAGCCGATTATTCACAAGCCGGAATACGGAGGAAGTGGATAAGTTTCTGACGGATATCTTTGATCCGCTTCGAGAAGCGGACCGCTCGGATGGAACGTTGGAACAGACGCTGCTCGCTTACTTTGCAAGTAACCGGTCAACGGGGGAAGCTGCAAATAAGCTACACATCCATATTAATACGCTGTACCAGAGATTGAAGAAGATAGAAGAAACCCTTGGACTTTCGTTGAAAAATACAGATGATGCACTTCAGCTTCAGCTCGCTTGCTACTTGCGTCAACGCACATGATGTATAAAAAACACCGCCATGACACTCGGCGGTGTTTTCATTTAGAGCATCGTATCATCATCTGAACGACGTCGAGCCGCATCCCGCTGCTCGGTGAAATCGGGTTCATCTCCGAATTCGGTTCCATAATTCGGATTGGCGAAACGAGCGCGTTCCACTTCTTCATCCGTCGCATCGTGTGTTTCAAACAAAATTCCGAGGCTGACGATTCCACTGATCCCCACTAACGTATAAACGATTCTGGACAAAATAGAAGCTTGTCCGCCAAACAGGGTGGCAACTAAGTCAAATTGAAATAGTCCGATGAGACCCCAATTCAACGCCCCGATAATGACGAGAACGAGTGCAATCCGTGTCACGATTCGCATGTTTTCAACTCCTTTTCTAATTAGGATGTCATTTTCCAGTTGCAGAAAATCATCCAACCTTAGCTTTTGTCAAAAGTTGTTTTTCATACCTCCATAAAAATAAAAAAACGACCAAAAATATGGTCGCCGACATGTTGCGTACCGTTACCGATTCATCCGTTCACTATTGAATAGATATTGTTCAAAGTAAAGCTCCTTCTTTGTTTGCGCATAATGACTGAGTAACGTATGCAATCGACCACTTTGTTGAAGAATGATATGTAAAGAGGCTGGAACTGTAACTTTGATACCTGTTGGAAATGTAAGTTCGGTTTTCTTTTTACCAATTTCCCGAGTTGTAAAGAAATGATTGAAAATCCAACAGCACGTAGCGTGTTTGGAGGAGCTCGTCGGAAAGACACCGACACCATCAGAAAGAAGGAACGGCGGCTTATGTTTGAATTTCAGAATTTCACAAGCGGCTTGTTTTTGTATAAGCTTCGTTGTATGGCTCCTCACACAAGCTAAGTTGAGAAGTTCCACTGGTGATTTTTGTGAAGTGTAGGTTCCATGCAACGTTACGATTTTGGATCGATTTCCATCCTCATCTTGGTGAGCCATTAGTGCTAATGCTTGGCTATCAAGCAAATAACTTTCACAATGCATTCCATATCAGCTCCTATATCTGTTTAATAGTTCCATTATACGACATAATTAGTAGTTGGAATAGTGTGAAAATGCAACTAGTTGTCGACAAGATTCGACTTTTTAATGGGGCGTTGGATATAGCGACACTTAACAGACCGGTACCATATATTCCATTGACACCACTTAAGATGAATTCATTGAATGCTCCCGTTTTCTATGGAAATAACGAAAGTTAAAGGAATTGTTTATTAGATGACGCCTGTTTTGATAATGCTTCGAGGGGGAAAAGAGGACTAAAGGATGTGATTCTACTTGCCATTCGACTATGAACTCGACTACAAGAACCTCGATCTCCGCAAGTCTCCGGAACTTTATAAAGTAGGTAAAGGGGAACAGGGCGTATTGCTCGTTGAACCGTATAAAAGTGAGATTCTTCCACATTGGCGTTTCAAGACACCGGAAATTGCGCAAGAATCTGCGGATAAAATTTGTGAACTCTTTGAAGAGTACCGTAAGAATGATGACTTTGTTGGAATGGATATGGCACGTAAATTCATTCAGATGGGATACACGCGAGCACGCCGGTATACGAATTACAAAGGCGGACGCAAATACAATGAAGATGGTTCGATCAAAGACCGTCAAATCGATGAGGAGAAGGCGGAATCTGCTGCTGTTTTTAAAAAACGGTGGGATGAAATACGAAAGGACGAGGATTATTTGAAGCGCAAGAAAGCGCATCAGAAATCTTTCGGATAAGAAGGTACCTTCTCTCGACGGTACTGGATGCAATGGAGAAAATGAAGGAGGAATCCGGATGCGCACGTTTAACAAAGCCCTGCTCATCTACAACAAACTTGCTGGGGATGCAGACGTGGAAGCGAAACTTGCAGCGGTTGTACCGGTTTTAGGGAAAGCAGTAAAAGAGTTGACGATGATCAGTCCCGAAAGCACGGCGGAAATGCGCCAGATTTGTGAAAAAGCCGGTGAAATGGAACTTGTTGTGATCATGGGGGGAGACGGTACGGTTCATCAAGGCATAGATGTCATTTCTAAACTTGAGGAACGCCCATTGATCGCTATTTTACCTGGTGGGACATCGAATGATTTTACGAGGACTCTTGGAATACCTCAAAACTTAGGGGATGCGGTTGAAGCGCTATTAACTGGTGAAATCCAAGCGATCGATATCGGGAAAGAAGGAAATCGGCACTTCATAAACTTTTGGGGGATCGGTCTCGTCGCAGACACATCCGAAAATATTGACGAGGACCAAAAGAAAAGTTATGGTCCTCTCAGTTATATGGCAAGTACGGTGCGAACGATACGGGAAGCAGAAAGTTTTCCATTTCATATCGTTTCTGAAGGTGTCGACATCCATGGCGAAGCGATTGCGATTTTTGTGTTAAATGGAAAGTCGCTCGCCACGACACCAATACCGATTGCGGCAATCAGTCCTTCCGATGGCAAGCTGGATGTGCTCGTTGTGAAAAACTCCAATTTGGCCATGCTGCGCGAGTTGGTGTCCCTACGGAAGCCGGAAACGAATAATGAGCAGCTCAATCTGCTGGAGTATATTCAAGTGAGCGAGTTGCACATCGATGCACCGAGTCAGCAGAAAGTGGATATGGATGGGGAGCTATACGATGTGCAATCGGGAAAGATAGAAGTGCTGCCAGGTCACTTGAGGATGCTGGTTCCTATCCTAAAATAATTCTTTAAAACGCTCCGTCGAAGAGGCAGAGCGTTTTTATGTTGTCGAACACTCTTGTTGGGTTCTCCATCAATTGGAAATGTTTGTCCGCCACTCGCGCTGCTTTGTCGATCACCTAGACGCATTTGTCCGACACCTAGCGGAATTTCTCGATAACGGCACACAATTCAACGGCTTTAAGGGATTAATTGGTAGCGCTTCGCTTGTTGAGGGATGGCTAGTCCCCCAGCTCAAGCAACCTCTGCGTTCCCCAACACATCCCGCCGTTTCTCCATCAATTGGAGATGTTTGTTCGACACTCGCGCTGCTTTGTCAATCACCTAGATGCATTTGTCCGACACCTAGCGGAATTTCTCGATAACGGCACACAATTCAACAGCTTTAAGGGATTAATTGGTAGCTCTTCGCTTATTGAGGGATGGCTAGTCCCCCAGCTCAAGCATCCTCTGCGTTCCCCGACACATCCCGCCGTTTCTCCATCAATTGGAGATGTTTGTCCGCCACTCGCGCTGCTTTGTCGATCACCTAGATGCATTTGCCCGACACCTAGCGGAATTTCTCGATAACGGCACACAAATCAAGAGCTTTAAGGGATTAATTGGTAGCACTTCGCTTATTGGGGGATGGCTAGTCCCCCAGCTCAAGCATCCTCTGCGTTCCCCGACACATCCCGCCGTTTCTCCAACACCTGATGAAAGTTCTCGATCACCAAGTACCCTTTACCAATCAGCTCTTCGCATTTGTCCGCCACCTAGCGAAGTTTCTCAATCACGGCACACAATTCCAGCCCGTCAAAAGACTAATTGGTAGCGCTTCGCTTGTTGTGTGGGCTATTCCATTACATAATGGGTCCCCAAGGCATTCAGAAATATTTCTCGATCACACAGAAACTCTTTTCCGACACCACGCTAAGTTTCTCGATACCGGCACGCAATCCTACACCGTCAAAGCATTAACTAGTAGCGCTTCGCTTATCAAACAATACAAAAAAGCGCACCCAACTCACCGGGTACGCTTCCTTAACACATCACTTAAACATCTGTGCAGCCTTTACCGCCTTTTGCCAACCGCTATACAACGAATCGCGTTCTGCGGCGTCCATCTTCGGCTCAAACTCATGATCCAGCTGCCAGCGGTCTGCAATCTGCGAGCAATCTTTCCAGAATCCGACCGCGAGTCCGGCTAGGTATGCGGCACCGAGTGCTGTTGTTTCGTTAATAGTAGGACGTTCGACGGGAACGCCTAATAAGTCCGCTTGAAATTGCATCAAAAAGTTGTTTGCGACGGCTCCGCCATCCACTCTCAACGATTTCAACGAAATCCCGGAATCGGCTTCCATCGCGTCCAATACGTCTTTCGTCTGATAGGCGAGGGACTCAAGAGTCGCGCGGATGAAATGTTCTTTCGCTGTCCCTCGGGTCAGTCCGAACACAGCACCCCGGACGTCACTGTCCCAATGGGGTGTGCCGAGTCCCACAAATGCGGGGACTACGTACACACCGTCGGAAGAAGTGACGCGTTCTGCATAGGCTTCGCTTTGCTCGGAACTGCGCAACATCCGCAATCCGTCGCGCAGCCATTGAATTGCTGAACCTGCCACGAAAATACTGCCTTCCAGCGCATACTCGACTTTGCCGTCAAGCCCCCAAGCAATCGTCGTCAATAAACCATTATCGGATTGGACGGCTTCCTCCCCAGTATTCATCAACATGAAACAACCGGTGCCATACGTGCTCTTCACCATGCCTTTTTCAAAACATGCTTGCCCGAAGAGTGCAGCTTGCTGATCTCCAGCGATACCCGCAATTGGCACCGCGCGTCCGAAGAATTTGCTTGGTTCCGTATGAGCATACACTTCAGAAGAGGGACGGACTTCTGGAAGCATTGCAGCGGGAACGTCCAAAATGTCGAGCAACTCTTCATCCCACTGCAAATCGTGAATGTTGTACATCAGCGTACGGGAGGCGTTTGAGTAATCGGTAATATGGGCTTTGCCGCCTGATAATTTCCATACAAGCCACGTATCGATTGTGCCGAACAATAGATCTCCACGTTCTGCTTTTTCCCGAGCGCCTTCGACATGATCGAGAATCCATTTCACTTTCGTGCCAGAGAAGTAAGGGTCGATCAGGAGCCCCGTCTTCTTGCGGATCAAATCTGCGTAACCGGCTTCTTTCAACTCATCGCAAATACTGGAAGTTTGGCGGGACTGCCAGACAATTGCATGGTAAATCGGATTCCCCGTTTCTTTGTCCCAAACGACTGTCGTTTCGCGTTGGTTCGTAATGCCGATACCCGCAATTTGATCAGGGGACAGATTCTTCTCTGACAACACGCCGGCGATCACAGATAGAATCGAACTCCAAATTTCAGTGGCATTATGTTCGACCCATCCAGTTTGTGGAAAATACTGTTTGAATTCTTGTTGAGCGGTGAACACGGATTCTCCAAGTTCATTGAACAAGATAGCACGTGAACTGGTCGTTCCTTGGTCGAGTGCAAGCATGTACGTCTCTTTCATACAACTTCCTCCCAGCGTGAATGGCCTCCTACAAGGAAGCGTTTTCTTCAGTTTATCATAGTGAAGGCAGAACTTGGTTATCGAAGAGAACCAAATAACCCCCTTGCTTGAATTGCAAGCAAGGGGGGAGGGGGAGCATTAGAATTTGTCTGTGCGGCGGTTTCGATCCGTATCGGAAAGGTTGCCTTGTAACGTTACATCATTCGTTTCGCCGTCACGATTCACTTCAACTTCTTCACGTTTCACGGTTTCATCAACATGCTCGGTACCTGTCACCCTCTTTTTGTTGATGACAATTTCTTCAGTGACAACCGGTTTTTTCGTCACTTCCACTTTTTCTTCAGTGACAGGGACGCGAATTGTCTCGTCGCCGAACGCATCTGTCGTGCGGAAGTCCTCTTCGACTGTCTGGCCGAACTCCCCATTTACAGGACGGCGTTCGATTGTGATTTCTTCATGTTCAACAGGGATATCCACAGTTTTACGATCTTCCACTACATTTTTATCGACAGTGACTTCCCCTTTTTTGACTTGTTGTTTGTCCACACTGAGACGTTCTTCGTGAACTTTCATCGTTTCCGGTACTTCTTCGATGCTGCGGTTGAACTTACCTCCACTTCGGACGCTGTCAGTAGTCACCGTCTTTTGCTGCGCGTCTGCGGTATGGTCAAAGTTGCC
Organism: Sporosarcina gallistercoris; assembly: GCF_050459885.1. GTDB lineage: Bacteria > Bacillota > Bacilli > Bacillales_A > Planococcaceae > Sporosarcina > Sporosarcina gallistercoris_A. The sequence continues at coordinate 167,840 of NZ_JBCMNO010000006.1, forward strand.
ATGCAGCGAACCAGACGTACGGTCGGCTTCTAATCCGCCAGTCGTCCCAAGAGGTTCCGTATAGGTATCTTTCTCGAGAGTTGCAGCGCTTGCTGTATCGGCTGAAGAATATCTTGCGCTATTATCGCGTCGATACGTATCCACTTCACCTTCATCCACGTAGAGCAAAATGGCACCGTTATTAATTTCTCTTGTATATCGTTCTTTTTCAGCTTCACTCAATCCTGTATCGCTCAATAGATTGTGAATATGGTCTTCTCCTGATAGGAAGTTCATGAACTTATCCATCCAAGAACCTTCAGTTGTTTTCACTTCAGCGTCTGTGCGGCTGCGAAGCATGTGGAGGTCTGAGTCATTCTTAGTGATTACATAAATATTATCATCTGAAACTCCAGTAGCTTTTAACTCCTGGACCTTTGCAATTACTTCTGTTTCTGTCTGGAATGTACCAACAAATCTTTTATCGTTATTCATAATCTAAGTTCCTCCTCGTTTTTTATGTGTAAATCGGATATGTTATGTTGCGGTGTTAGAGTTTAAATACCCGGGCATTGACGGGAGGAAACCTATTTAAGCTTTAAAACAATGAATGTCATCATCTTGTAATCTATTCGTCATACTAACTGGAGAATGTTACTTGGATAAGAGTTTTCCGTAATCTCCGTTATATAAAAACAAAACAACCTTCAAAAATATACAGACAGGAGGGATCTGTTTTGAGATGAAGGATTTGACGTAATTCAATGTTTACTCATGGTCTGGAGGGAAGAGTTGAAAACATCGACAATTGGTTCAAACGATGTCATAACAAAACACTACGATCTCCATTAGGAAAGGGAAGGGCGTGATCAGCTGCATATCATCCCAAAATGAATCAAACGAGAAAAGGTGTTGTACATGTCCTCATTTGTCCTGGAAAGCGAAAAGGAGCATTCCGCGTATAAGAATAGCGGCAGCTCCTTTTCACTTTAAACAATGTTTGCGACTTCTTGCGACTGGCTTTCCAACTCAGCAGCAGAGGAGGCAAGATGGAAAAACACATCCATCGCAACTTCCACTTCTTTTTTACATTCTTCGATATTGGCTTGTGCCCGCTCCGTGCCTGAAGCAATGAGGGAGACTTCTTTCGTGATCGCTTCGATTCCGTCACGCACTTCCACTATAGAAGCTTCTACATTGGAAGATAGTTTTCGGACTTCTTTAGCTACAACGTCGAATCCGCGCCCATGCTCACCCGCACGCGCCGCTTCAATGGCGGCGTTCAATGCAAGCAAATTCGTTTGTGAAGCAATCGCACGGATTGTTTTGACAATGCCTTGAATGTTTTCGGAATGCTTCTGGAGAGTTTCCAGGATATTAGTGTTATCGCTGGAGACTTCAGCTAATTCGCCGATCCGCTTCAGTAATTCTTCGTTACGATTTCTTCCTTCGTCTGCCTGTTCAGTGAGTGACTGCGCCATTCGGTTCAGGTCTGCAACGACCTTCAATGAAGTATCTTGCCGTTTCGTTACATCTGTTGCAACTTTCGTGATACCGAGAACAGTCCGCTTATCATCACTAAAGACAGGCATATATGTCGCTTCGAGCCAAACCGTCGATCCGTCTTTGGCTTTTCGCTTGATTTTTCCGGAAGAAGCGCGTCCTTTCTGCAAGTCTTTCCACATGATTCCGTAAGCGGAGCTGTTGACGAATTCCGGAAAACATAGTCTTTCATGAGACATACCAATCATTTCTTCGGGGCGGTATCCAACGGCGGATGCAAAGTTCCGGTTCACATAGGCAACACGTTTATCAAGACCGAAACGGATGATGGCAAGGTTTTCTTCTAAAGCGCTTACAACGAGCTGATCAGTTACAGATTGGGATGTTGATACGTTCAATACGTTTCCTCCTAGGACTTCTGTAGTTAATTTGTTTTCATTATACACGATGTGAATCATTTGTCCTAACTGAATGGATTATTCAACCAATACTATTTAAAATGATTGGTTGAACTGATTGGTTATAACTACGAATGAACAAAAATTACGTGGTGTGATTCTATTTAGGGACGACGAAAGCGATTTGGAGGAACTTTTGGCATGTCGTTAGCAGCGGTCCCAACTCTTCTAGTTACCTGAATTAAGATCCAGGTAAATAAAAAAACAGAGGCTAGTTTTGAGCCTCTGTTTACGCGGAATCGATAGAGTGGTTAAAAGCCCCGTTTGTCCAAAGGATCCTTAGGGAAACCATCGTGCACCGGTCTATTCTCTCGGTGTTCCTTACGGGTGGTAAGTGATTCTTTTTCAAGTTCTTCGCCGATTCTGGAACCTTCGTTTACCTCGTCTTGAAATACTTGCCGACGCTGTTCTTGTTCCGGATCCCTTCCAAGGTCACCGGCAAAGTCAGTCGTTTCCAACCCGTTCGTTATGGAATCGTCAGCTGCTGCACTGAATTCAGAGCGCTCAATGGGCCGCTCATTTACTGGAGTTACCTTGTCTTCTGTATAGCGTGGTATCGTATCGCCAAATGCCGGTTGTTCAGGCGTTCGCGTCACGCCGCCGCCCGGGGGTTCGACCCATGTATTAGCTCCGAGATTCGGATCCCCCACATTCTCTCCTATGCCGAAATGTGTACCGGCCTCTTGGTGCTGTCCGGGCATGTCGCTCGATTCATCCACGTACAGCAGCATACTGCCATTGTTGACATCTTGGTAAAACCCGGCTTTTTCATCTTCACTGAAACCGAGATTATCCATCATACTTCGGACACGGTCTTCTCCGGTCATGAAATCCATGAATTTGTCCAACCACGATTCGTGAGTCGTTTGAATTTCTGCCTCGGTACGGCTTTGGAGCATTTTTACATCATTTTCACTTTTAGCGATAACGAAAATCTGATGATCTACATATCCTTCCGCTTTCAACTCTACAACTTTAGCCAGCAGTTCCGGCTCCGTATGAAACATCCCGATGAATCGTTTGCCTTCTTCCATTGGTAACGCCTCCTGTTTGAGTGTTTGCTAGTATCCAATTGATTCGTTGTTAGTGTTTGAATACCCGGCCGACAACAGTGGAAAACCTATTCACTCTCCAAATAAGCAAACGTCATCCATTTGTAACGCATTCACTATGTCTACATCATGAACCAGATGAACGGGAGTAAATGAAGAAAAACAGACGCCGGAGGTTAAAAGCACCTCCGACATCTGTTCAGGGATTTAGTATGAACCCAATAATTTCTTTTCAAAGTCTTTCAACGAATGGTTCGGTGCGATCCCTTGGCGTTTTAGTTCGTACCGATTGTCACCGAGCTTGACATTTCCCGGATTCGTTGTGAATGCCATTCGAATACCCGCAGCTGAAATTGCTTTTTTGCTCGTCTCATTGAATTGACCGAACGGGTAAGCCAGGTATCGAATATTGGGATCTGCCATGTCAAAAGCTTTCGACACTTGGCGACGACCGAGATGGATATCGGCTGTGATTTCTTCAGCAGTTGAAGTCGTCAAGTAAGGTTCACGTGTAGCCGGTCTACGGAGATGCAGACCGTGCGTATGGTGTTGGAACGAAAAGACATCGACGGTTTCCCGGATCTCTTTCAGTCCTACGTATTGGAACGCTTGATCATCCCAAGGTTGAGCCTGTTGCTTAATGCGCGACGTAATGAGAAATGAAGTGGCGGTGAAGCCGTTTTCCGCTAACGCAGGATAGGCATACTTTTGCAGTGATAACAGACCATCGTCGAAAGTGATCAATACGGTTTTATCCGTCAGATTTTTCCGCAGTGCCAGCCAGTTATCCAAATCTTCCGGGGCAATCGTTTTCCAGCCATTCTTTTTTAAATAGGCCATTTGCTGTTTGAATGGAGCCAGGTCAATTACCATATTATTGTTAGCGAAAGGTGTATGTGCACGGTTCTCTACAATATGATGATACATGAGAACAGGGATACCAGGGTCCGCGGACACGAGCGTTTTAGGAACGAACCCCCTTACGCCGCCGAGGTTCACTTGGACATGGGTTTTTGTTTCTGCCAGTACAGGGAGACGTTGCCCCGGGTTGATGTACCCTACACGAAATCCTCCACGCAGTGCACTTGACACGGAAATACGACTTTGCGTTATGACGGTTTTGCGTCCCTTTGGCAAAGGATTTCCCTTCAATGGTGCTGCAGGCTGAACAAGTTGGATAGGCACTGCCAATTTGTCGTTCCCGAATGATAGATATCCATATTTTGCATCTTGCGCGACCATCTCGTAAGGTACGCCTTTCATGAAAGTGGCTGCGCCAACCAGCTGATTTCCTTCAAATACATATCCACCTGTAGCTTTAGTTAATGTGACGGTCGAACTTTGAGCAGCGGCCTGAGCGCCCGATTGGGACAGGATGACAAAGGAAACGGCTAACAGACCAATCCATAGAATAGACCAGCATCTTTTCTTGAACACAAGCAACATTCCTTTTCTATTGTAATGAAACAGTTCGAATTGCTAAGTCAATTATATCATATTGGATACATAAAATTGGATGGAATTAGAAAAAATATTAAAAAAACCAACCATTTGATGCACTTTCCTGAATTAGGAGTTGAATATAAAATCTGAACATTTATAATAGTTAAAACGAAAGAGATTTTTTAAGGGGGAATAGCAGTGCTGACGTTTATAACATCCATCGTTTTGTTATTTGCAGGATATTTCACGTATTCCAAAGTCGTGGAAAAAATATTTGTTGTGGATGATCATCGGAAAACTCCAGCTTATACAAAAACAGACGGCATGGATTATGTGCCTATGAGCTGGTGGAGAGGCTGGCTCATTCAACTTTTGAACATTGCAGGGCTTGGTCCGATTTTTGGTGCGATTGCGGGTGCTCTCTATGGCCCAGTAGCATTTATCTGGATCGTCTTAGGAAGTATATTTGCTGGGGGAGTGCACGATTATTTTTCGGGAATGCTATCTCTGAAACATGGAGGGGCGCAATTCCCTAAATTAGTCGGCGAATATTTGGGCAGTGCCATTAGGAAAGTGACAAGTGTCATGTCGATCATTTTGATGGTGCTAGTGGCAGCCGCATTTACAGCAGGACCCGCACAACTCATCGCTTCGATAACCCCAATCACGTTTACAATGGCACTCGTATTTGTATTCGGGTACTTCATATTGGCAGCGATTCTTCCTATCAACAAAATCATTGGGCGTATTTATCCGGTTTTCGGGGCGATCTTGATTATCATGGCTGTAGCCATCGCTGGTGCATTGTTATTTGGAACCGCTAAAATCCCCAACTTGACTTTTTCGAATTTGCATCCTGGCGAACTTCCGATTTGGCCACTTCTGATGGTGACCATTTCATGCGGAGCGATATCAGGTTTCCATTCAACGCAAAGTCCGATTGTTTCCCGGACGATGAAGAAAGAAACAGAAGGACGCAAAATTTTCTATGGAGCAATGATTGGTGAAGGTGTAATCGCCTTGATATGGGCAGCTGCAGGAATGACGTTTTTCGGTGGTACAGGCGGGCTGCAAAGTGCTTTAGCTGCAGGAGGACCTGCGGGTGCTGTGAATGAGATATCGGGTACCCTGTTAGGAACTTTTGGCGGAATTTTAGCGATTCTAGGTGTCATTATCCTGCCGATTACTACAGGGGACACAGCGTTACGTTCTGCGCGTATGATGCTGACTGAATCCGCTTCTTCATGGATCAATCCCGATAAGCGATGGGTCGTACTTCTTGCAACTTTGCTTCTGGGCATACCTATGTTCTACTTGTCGATGATCGACTATTCATTTTTATGGCGTTATGTTGGCGGAACCAACCAATTGGTCGCTGCAATCATGTTATGGACTGCAACGTCCTATCTTATACGGGAAAGACGGGCGCATTATATTGCAGGGATTCCAGCCTTGTTCATGAGTGGCGTTGTCGCAACTTATTGGCTGTACGCTCCCGAAGGGTTACAGTTAAGTTATGGCCTGTCCGTCGCAATCGGTCTGACTGTTGTCTGTATGCTCGCGGTCTTTTATGGTTTCAAGGTTTTCCAATCCCGTAAAGAAGTCGTGAAACAGGCCATACCCAAAACCACCTATTGAAGAAAATGCTCAATAGGCATTTTTTTCAGACTGTAGACAAACTCCAGAAATCATGGGGGGTGCCTACAGTCTTTTTCTTTTACAATTGAATTAACAATGAAAAGTTGATTTCCGCCCGGAACGGAGATCAACGGCTCTTGCCCCTCGCAAATTTACCCGGACAACACCAAAAGGGTTGGAAATCATAGCGATTCCCAACCCTTTTGTCTACAGTCTGGAAGAGGATGCTCACTACGCATCTTCTTTTTCTTTGTTCCAGACGATACAGCACGTATGGTATACTTCTTGACAGATTAAACTAACTAAATTTGTATGTGGGGTATCCTATGATCTTTAACTCGTTTGAATTTATATTCTTATTTTTGCCAATCGTTTGGATTGTATTTTTCCTTGTCGGGAAAATTGCACCTCCAATCGCCAAAACATGGCTTTTGCTCGCTTCTTTGTTTTTCTATGCGTATTGGAATCCGTCCTATTTACCGCTCATTGTCGGTTCCATGATCGTCAACTACATCATTGGTGTATTTCTAGGGAAGAACAAGTGGGTGTCAATGCGGAAAGGCATTCTGACATTGGGGATCTTGTTCAATGTCAGCTTATTAGGTTATTTTAAATATCGCGATTTCTTCGCAGAGAATGTAAATAGTGTCTTTGGGACTGAAATCCCTCTGATCACTGTGATTCTCCCTTTGGCAATCAGTTTTTATACGTTCCAGCAAATTGCGTATCTCGTCGACTCATACCGTCTGGAAACGAACGAATATAACTTCTTGAACTATGGGCTATTCGTTTCTTTTTTCCCGCAGTTAATTGCGGGTCCTATCGTGCATCATGGAGACATGATGCCACAGTTCAGTGATCGGAAAACGTATCGCATCAACTATGAAAACATGGCCAAAGGCCTTGTCATTTTTTCAATCGGTCTATTTAAAAAAGTGGCGATTGCCGATACATTTGCAGGATTTGCAAATAGCGGATATGGATCCGTTGAGACGCTGACAATGATCAGCGGATGGTTTACATCGCTCGCCTATACGCTTCAGCTGTATTTCGATTTCAGCGGCTATTCCGATATGGCGATCGGTCTCGCGTTATTTTTCAATATCCGATTGCCTATCAACTTCAATTCGCCTTATAAGGCGCTTGACATACAAGACTTCTGGCGTCGCTGGCACATTACATTATCCGGTTTTTTGACGAAGTATATTTATATTCCACTGGGGGGAAGCCGTAAAGGGATCCCGCAAACTTACATAAATATCTTTATCATCTTCCTCATCAGTGGATTTTGGCATGGAGCAGGATGGACATTCGTCATTTGGGGCGTCCTCCATGGATTGGCGAGTGTCATCGCACGAATCTGGAAACGTTCAGGCGGGAAATTACCTAAACTTTTGGCATGGGGAATCACGTTCCTGTTCGTCCATTTAGCGTTTGTCGTGTTCCGTGCTCCCGATATGACGGTTGCCATGACGGTTTACAAAGCCATGTTCGGTTTGGAAGGAGTCCAGATAGTGGGGCTTAGCACGATGTTCAATGAAAATATTGTGTATCTGGCTGGTTATCTGCTTATAGGATTGGCGATTGCCTTCTTTGCTAAAAACTCAGTTCAAATCATGGAAACACAGAAGCGGACACCGCTCATGATGATATTTGTTGTGATGCTGCTGTATTACAGTTCCATGCAACTTCAACGTGTCAGCGAATTCCTATACTTTAACTTTTAAGGCGGTGAGTCAATTGACAGATAAGAAATTCGCGAAAACTGCTCTGGCAGTTTTTCTGACGTTGGCCGCCGCAACGGCCGGTGTCAACTACTGGATAGACCCGCTTTGGCATTATGGACATGCCAACGCATTCAATTCGATTCAAAAAGTCACAAATGAGCGGGAACAGAAAATTGCTATGCTCCACTACGGTCCGCATGATTACAATACACTGTTGATCGGAAGCAGCCGTTCCACCTATATCCATCCGACTGCATTTGAAAAGTGGGACGTATTTAACTTCTCCGTAGCCAATCTTTCTATACGTGAAGTGCATAGCTTCATGAGTTACAGCCAGTCGCAGCTGCCTGATTTGGAAAGGTATTTAATCGGGGTGGATTTTTTCAAGTCAAGTGAAAAAGAAGCCGGTGTGCCTCGTGCGCTAACGAATTATAAGAAGAAAATAGAACAGCCATTCTACAGGACGAAAAACCTGTTGTCCCTTGATTCTTTGGATATCTCCATTCAGAACTTCACGAAATCAGTGACCGGAACAGTAGATGAAGATCGTCTATACAACCGGGAAGGAGAAGCGTTCGCTAACCGACTGACGAAGGAAGAAGTGGAAGAAAGTACAAGCTTGAAAATCGAACGATTCGAAGAGGAATTCTACGGAAGTAACTATACCTACTATAAGGACTATCCGATGATCCTCCAGAAAATCAAAGACGCAGCAGGGACCGATGAGCTGATCGTCTATACGACACCCATTTCAACGGATTTATTTGTTGCTCTGGTTGACTCGGGTCTCTTGGATGATTACGAACATTGGATTCGGGATCTTGTCACCGTGTATGGAGGAGTCTGGAACTTCATGTACCCGAACGAAATTACGAATGATATTATGAATTACATTGACGGACATCATTTCTATCCTGAAATCGGAACGTTACTTGCAAAGAAGATCCAACACCCGAATTCAGCGGAAATCCCTGAAGACTTTGGGATATATGTCACAGCGGACAACGTAGAGGAACATCTAAAAGAAGTCCGCCGATTAGCTAAACAAGCAAGGTTGGAAAGTAAAAATAAGTAAATAGTATCATTTTGTAAAGTTTTTTCTGACAAAAAAGGTGAGTCTATAGTTACCTATGCACGTTTCGTTCACTAGTCCCTTGGGTATAGGTGGAGGAGTGAATAGAACAGTATAGGAGAACGTGATCATGAGCGAATACATCCAGAACGTACAAAAGTCCATTCAGTCCTTGCGAAATCATGGCAAATATGACGAAATGATAGAAGCGTGCTACGAGCTATTACAATTCGCAACAAATCTTGAAAATCCTAAATTGCAGATGGAAGCCTACGCGAATTTCGCACTCGGTTTTTATAAAATCGGTGACATCAAAGACGCATTTTCATATATTGAAAAGCATGCGATGCTGTGTGAAACCTATGGCGATCAAGAGGATGAAATGGATTCCAATCACATTTTTTTCTTGCTGTTTGAGTATACTGGGAACTTGGCGAAGGCGAAGCAAGTACTCGAGAATAGCATCACCCTTGCTGCTAAACTTGAAAAACATGATATTGTCAGCGAGAACTGCAGTGAACTGAGTACGGTGTTAAGCCGGATGGGGAACTATGAGGAAGCGTTGATAGTAGGTAGAAAAGGGGCAAGTGTTGCTGCTCAGCATGAACCGTATTGTCCGTTTTTACTTGTGAAAGCGATTCTGGCTGTTGCACAGGCACAGTTAGGAAAGTCTGATCTTGAAGCAGTGGACTCACTTCTTCAGACAGTTATCCGCGATCGCGTATTGCAAGACTACGCTAAAGAGAAAACAAAATGCTATTGGCTGCTTGCCCATCTTCAAAGGCTGCAGGAGAATCCGAAAGAAGCATTAGTAAGTTTGGCGATAGCGCTGGAGAGTGCTCAGGATGCAAATAATTTCAAACAGCAGAAAGAGATCCAAGAAGTTCAAATCGAATTGTACCGTGAGCTGAAGGACTTTGAAAAAGGATTTGAAGTTCAACAACAGCACATCCAGCTGCTTAAAGAAATACATCGTCAGGATAGTGAAAATACAGCGATGAAGCTGGAAATGAACGTGAAATTGCAAGAACTTGAACGGCAGGCCAACACCGACTTTTTAACTAAGGTCTTGAGCAGAAGAGCGTTGGAAGAAACAGCGGATCTCTGGTTGGGTCAAGCGGCAGTATCGGAAGAGAATATCGTGTGCATAGCTTTTGATATTGACAATCTGAAGACGATAAATGACACGTATGGACATCCTTTTGGCGATCAAATCATTCGCCGTATCGCACAGGAATGCAACGACCTGCTACGCCGCAGTGATATCACGGGAAGAGTCGGCGGAGATGAGTTCGTTTCGATGCTGAGGGGAATCTCGATAGAAGATGGCCGGAAAAAGGCGCAGCAAATGCTGGACGCGGTCTCTCAATTATCTATTGAATATGCCGGCGAGAAGATTCCGCTTACATTGAGTATCGGTGTCGCTGAAAATAAGCATGGCAGTATAGAAGAATATAACAAGCTTTACCACAATGCGGATATTGCTTTGTACCGCGCAAAAAACAATGGGAAAAATCAGTTGTGCATAGTCTGATTCAAGACATGTCAACGGATTTCGGACTAAATGGATGCGAAGTTTTATGTGGCGATAGAAAAAATTCCGGATTTCAATTGTGAACAAATCAGCTCATAAAAACTTCTTGATTTAGATGGGAAACTGACACAGGAAAAGAGAGCGAAACAGTAACACCGAAACTATTTTTATGTTAAAGTATTCATCGTTGATTACTACTAACGGGGTTACAGTCATCCATGATTGCATACCACATAAAAGGAGTTTTTATAAATGGGTAGAGTGGAACAGAAAGTTGCATTGGTTACAGGCGGCGCTTCAGGAATCGGTCTTGCTTCTGCACAATTACTTGCCAAAGAAGGCGCAAAAGTGGTGATCGGTGATTTCAATATTGAAGGCGCAAAAGTGGCTGCTGAGGAAATCAAAGCTAACGGCGGCGAAGCTTCAGCAATCTTTTTAGACGCTTCCAACGAAGAATCCATAAAGGAAGCTGTCGAATTCACTGTGGATACGTATGGTTCAATTTCAATTATGTTCAACAACGTCGGGTTAACGAATCTTCAAAAGGATTTGGATGTTGTCAATATCGATCTGGATGAGTGGGATCGCTTGATGAATGTCAATTTGAAGAGTGTCTTGCTAGGTGCTCGTTTTGCCATTCCTCATATGCAAAAAGCAGGTGGCGGTTCTATCATCAACACAGCTTCAACTGCTGCAGTAGCTGGAGATGCAATCCGTTCGGCTTATGGCGCTTCAAAAACGGCCGTAACTGGTTTGACTCGCTACATTGCAACTCAATATGGTAAAGATAATATCCGTTGTAACGCGATTGCGCCAGGACTGATCTTGACGCCAGCTGCTAAAAACAATTTGCCTGATGAGGTACGTGAAATCTTTATGAAGTACAATGCACTTCCTTACCACGGTGAACCCGAAGATATCGGAAACACAGTTGTGTTCTTGGCATCGGATGACTCGAAATTCATGACAGGCCAATTGCTTGTTGTGGACGGAGGTCACTACATGACGAGCCCGACGATTTCTGATGTCAATGCGTATGCAGCGAGTCTGCAAAAATAAGAGGAACGCTGCGAGCTCCCGCGTCACCAATTCAGTTTGGTAGCGTGGGGGTTTTGCATTTCATGCAGGCTCTTCGAGGACTCCGGGACAAAGATCAATTGGTTGGGAATGACGGATTCGGGGAATGTTTCTATAATGAGTCTGTTAAGTGAAGAGGAGGGGGACAAATGAAGAAGGCAGGTCGCTGGATTGGGAATTTCCTGCTGCTGGCAGGAGTCTGTCTGCTCGTCTGGCAGTTTGCAGGAACGAAACGAACGGAAAATATCCGTGATCAGCAGCTCGATGCCTTCGCTAATTTGAAAGCGGAAGTACAGACAGAACCGATGAAAAATGAGGGCTCGCCGAAGCAAATTCAAGAACCTGCAGCGGCAAAAAAAGTGCGGAAAAAAGAGCTCGGTGACCTGGTCGGCATATTGAAAATCCCTCAAATCGAAATCCAAGCGCCAGTTTCTTATGGAGCAACACCCGAAATTTTGGATAGTGGGTTCGGAGCGATTCCAAGTGCATATGAACCGGGCGACCAAGATGGGAGTTACGCGATTGCCGGCCATCAGTCGCACGTGTTCGGACAATTTTTCAACCGATTGGATGAGCTCCAGGAAGGCAGCCGATTCGACTTCGAGACAATAGAGGAAACGCAAACGTATGAAGTCTATGAGACGCGGATCGTGCTTCCTGAAGAAGTGGATGCCATTGCGGAGGAGCCGGGTATCGCAAAACTGTCCCTCGTTACTTGCTATCCTCATAACAGCAATAAGCATCGGTTGATCGTCATGGCAAAACGTATAGATAAATGAAGCCGAAACAAAAAGCAGATGGAGCGTGCATCTGCTTTTTTCACTGTCAATTATCGACTACATGACTGATTTGGTAGAACCCTTCAGCGTCTGAGACGATAGTATAGGTCTTTGTCTTATCGATAACGTTTTCTTCACCATCACTACCCGTTACGGAATAGGAAAGATCCATCGTTACAAAAGCTTTGTCACTGTCGATCGTGATCGCAGTGATGTCATTTGAGAAAAACTGATAGGTCCTTCCATCTGCAGCGACTTCCTGGATGAATTTTTGGAACTCTGCTGTGCTCGGAGCTCCTGGCAGTAAGTAACCCGAAAGAAACGTATAATCCCCAGCCTGTATGGACAATTCATATTCTGCCCGGAAAGACATCATGAACTCACGAAGGTCCTCTTCGTAAAAACCTTCTTCATAGAATCCGTCTTCTTCGTAGGATTCAACCTCTTCATATTCCTCTCCAGAATCGTATCCGATACCATCATCCTGCTGATAGAAATTGGTGTACTCATCATCGTAAGCAACATCACTTTCATAGTCCGTGCTGGCGGTGTAACTGTCGTAGACGCCAAACAATGAAGCGACAGCGGTTTCACTCATTGGCGAGGATATCCAGCCGTCCACGAGACCGGTTACGCTGTGCATCGGTATGGAGAAACCGAATAGATTGTTCTCTTTGTACAGCAGTGAGTTGATCCCGATCACTTTTCCGGTTTTCGCATCCAATAATGGCCCGCCGCTGCTGCCTCTGTCGATTTGTGCATCTATTTGATAGATCTTTTCATAGACAAACCCGAGTTCCATATCACGGTTCAAACCGGTCAAATATCCAACAGACGCCGAGTTCTCAAATCCTTGCGGGCTTCCGAGCGCAATGACTTCCGTACCGATGGGTGTCTCCTGGCTCTCCGTTGGAAGTGGAGGCAGGGTGTTGTATCCTTCTGCTCGTATCAACGCCACATCATACCGATCTGAAATGCCAATGACTTTTCCAGCTGCGTCTTTCCCGTCGGAGTTTCGCACGACGACATCAGTGAAACCTGCAACGACGTGTGCATTCGTTACGATGAGACCACCTTTCTTATAAAGGAAGCCTGATCCAAGACCATCACGCGTGAATATAGTGAATACACGCGGCAGCGATTCTTTGATGACTTCCGTCTTCTCTTTATCGGGTTTCACGTTTTTTGTCTGAATTTGTTGGGGAGTGATCGGTTTCAACGGCTTTTCTTTTTCGACCGCTACTTCCTTAATCCGCGGAGACGTTTCATCATTTGACAGATGAAAGAGTTTTCCATAATTCCAATCTACGGTATATCCGATTCCGGCAATTGAGCCGATTAACACAAGCAATGAACTGAGAGCGACTGGCAGCATCCAACCCCTTGTTTTTTTCAGTTTCAATAACTTTCCGCAATTTGAGCAGAACTTCGCTTCTTTTTCGTTTTGTGTTCCGCAATGATGACAATACATGAATAATCCTCCTGACATATGAAAATATTGTTAATTATATAGTATCATAGGTTTAGTTTGTATGGACTACTAAAATGGGTTTTATACAAAATGAATAGTAGTTAAATATAATGAGGAATACAAAAAACAAAAACAATACTGTGAGTCAAAATTCTTTTTACTGTATGAAACTGCGTAAGGCTACATTTTTGTTGAAATGTAATGGAATTGAAAGGTTTAGGAAATATCTGGATGGGTAAGAGCGGTAATATGGGATTCTCACTATTGAAAATCCTTTACATAGAAGACAAAGGAGGTGAATACGTGCGCAACTTCATAGTAGTCTTATGTACTAGTTTTTTTCTGATTGTATTACCAACTACAGTTCATGCAAACGAAAGCCCCGAGACTCAAAAGGAAGAAAAAGCGAAAAGAGGGCTTGTTGGAGGATTATTGCAACAAGTGAAGGGCACTGTGGACAAAACGGTGAAAACTACAGGGGATCTTGTAGAAGAAACGGTGAAATTCACTGGCGATACTGTTGAACGGACAGTGAACCTGACAACAGAAACCGTCAACACTGTCACGGATCCGAAACAGAAAAGGCCAGTGAAAGCAGTTGTTGAAAACACGACGAACTTCGTTGGGGAAACTGTGGAGAAGTCAGTTCCGGTTGTCGAGCAAACGACGAAAACAGTGCAAACTGTTACGAACGAAACTGTAAAAGTGACAAAACCGCTTCCTAAAGTACCTGTCGTCACGCCTGTTGTCGATAAAACAACGGAGACTGTTGAAAAGGTGACGGAGCAAGTGAAGCATACAGTAGATAATACGGTAGGAACTGTCACGGAAACTGTGTCGAAACCTCTCAAAAAAGAACCGGAGAAAGGGACCCCCCCGTCGGCAGAAGTGAAGCCTGTCGAGGAAGCGGGTCATGATCAAGAGCCATCTCCGACACTTCCAGCAGAAAAACCGAATCAGCAGGTCGTGACCGGGAAGCCGAGCCAAGGCCAATCCTCTTTGCCAGGAGTGAACGAACCTGAAACGGAACTGCCTTCGGAAGAGAAACGTCCAGAGGCTAAACCGGATGTGGATCGTCAAAGGGAATCTGTTGTACATGAAAGTGGAAAAGGCGATTCATCCGATTCCCTGGAAGTCAAAGTAAGTCATGTAACTGAAAGACCCGATTCCCAATCACTACAGAATGCAAAAGCGATGGAGGACCAGTTTTCAATGGAGCGCAATGCCGAGCAAACAAAGCCGTCTTCAACAGACAGCAAGACGTTGAAGACCATTTCAAGCCAAGCCACCCCTTTGGAACCTTCCAACAGCAGCACATTGATGTCTGATGTCCCACTGATTACGGGATCCTCTTCGATAAGTGTGTCGGCCCCGTCGACCTCAAGCGGAATTAGCGGACTTGGTGCAGTACTCGCAGATGATTGGCTCTTGAACGCAGAAATCGTCAGACAGAAATGGGTTTTGGAGGATCTTTTAGGAATGCTTCAATGCAGTCACGCACCACCAGGACAACCACCCCAGTCCACTCCTTTTTTATACGTTATCTAAAAACGATAAAAAAGGAGAGAGATATATGAAAACGAATTGGATGATAACTGTTGGAATGACGGCTTTTGCTGGTGCTGTACTCGTAGCTATGCCTGTTACTGGTTTTGCAGACGAAGGTGAACTGAACAAGGAGCAACAGGAAGAGAAGACCACTGTCCTGGATATTCAGCTGGAGAATCTTCCAATTGTAGGAGACGTTTCGGTACAGTTGCCGAAGCAATCCGAGTCAGAGGAGAAAGCGCTTGCGAATGTCCAAGTGAAAGACGGACTTGTGGAGGATCTGCAAGTGGATGTGGCTCCTGTCTCCAAGACGAAAAATGAGGAAGCGGATTCTGAAACGGCTACAGTAGCTACTGTGAAAGTAGACACCGCATTGACGGAATCGGTTCAAGCAGACATAGTTTCAAAGAATACCAGCAAGGACGACCCAAGCAGTGAGTCAAGTGCAGCGGTTGTAACTATTGAAGCAGAAAAGTTGCCTGTTGCTGGCCAGACAACTGCCCATGTTGTCTCAAAGAAAGTCAGTCAAGAAAACAACGTGACAACAGTCGACAAAGGAGTGGTCCAAGCGGATCTAACAGAATCTGAATTACTTGGGAATACTCATGCAGGTGTTGCAGAAAACCAAGTGAAAACGGATGCTGATGGATCTAAGCAGGTGGACCAGTCGTTAGTCGAAGTGACTGTTGACGACGCACCAATTCTAGAAGATACACATGTGGGTGTTGTGGATAACCATACAGCGGTTGCTGAAGATGGTTCATTCACGAAAGACGAAGCCGTGGTCGACGCAACAATCGGTGAAGCACTCGGTGGTGTGTTGGAAGAGACGCACGTCGGCGTGTTGGATAACCATGTAGCGGTAGAAGAAGATGGTTTATTCACAAAAGACGGAGGCGTAGTCGATGCAACGATCGGCGAAGCACTCGGAGGCGTGTTGGAAGACACGCACGTCGGCGTATTGGATAACCATGTAGCGGTAGAAGAAGATGGTTCCTTCACGAAAGACGGAGGCGTGGTTGACGCGACAATCGGCGGAGCCCTCGGAGGCGCGTTGGAAGACACGGATGTCGGCGTATTGAATAACCATGTAGCGGTAGAAGAAGATGGTTCATTCACGAAAGATGAAGGTGTGGTTGACGCGACAATCGGCGAAGCTCTCGGAGGCGTGTTGGAAGAGACGCACGTCGGAGTATTGGATAACCATACAGCAGTAGAAGAAAATGGTTTATTCACAAAAGACGGAGGCGTAGTCGATGCAACGATCGGCGAAGCACTCGGAGGCGTGTTGGAAGACACGCATGTCGGCGTATTGGATAACCATGTAGCGGTAGAAGAAGATGGTTCATTCACGAAAGACGGAGGCCTAGTTGACGCGACAATCGGCGAAGCACTCGGAGGCGCGTTGGAAGAGACGCACGTCGGCGTATTGGATAACCATGTAGCGGTAGAAGAAGATGGTTCATTCATGAAAGACGGAGGCGTAGTTGACGTCATCCTCGATGATTTATTAGGTCTGGGCGGACTGCACCTAGGGGTACTCGATAATCATATGGATCAAGCAGACGAGGAGACCGAGCGTTCAAACGGATTGTTGCAGTTGACGCTATTGGACAAATTGCTTGGAGATACAGCTATCAAACTGTTAGCGAATAAAGAGCAGACTACAGAAGACGGTACTTACCAAAAACAAGGAGTCGGCATGATCACACTCGACTTGCCGTTGCTCGGAGCACTCGATCTTGACTTGCTCACTCGTGAAACATTCGTAGCCGCAGCGGTCGAATCGCCTGAAGCAGAAACGGAAGTACCTACTCTTGGCGATGGAGATTCAGGTACTACGCCAGACGATGATACAGTAATTCCGATGGTTCCGGTTGTACCGAGCGTTCCAGTTATTCCAGTCGTACCACTTTTTCCAGCTGTACCGACCGTTCCGGCAGTACCCGATAATCCGGATGACGGCGACGGAATGCCTGAAGAAGGGACAGCCGACCCTGATAATGGGGGGAGCGAGTCTGAAGACGGTACAACAACTCCTGATGGCACCGAAGACGGTACTGTTGGTGAAACACCTGATACAGACTCCGGCCAAGAGGATGGAACGCTTCCGCAAGAAAATGGATCCGCAACCATCCCTGGAAATTCGTCTGATGGCAATGGTTCAGTTAACGGCATGTCCAACGGCAACGGAACAGACGAAGACAGTTCCATGACAGGGAATCCGACAATTGCACAATCTGGAATCGGATTTAATTGGGAGGGGTCGACTTCTAATCCGATGATGACAAAGCTGCCTCAAACGGGTGGATTGCTGGATGGAACGGGCATGCTGCTGATCAGCGTTCTTACTTTGCTCACAGGAGCATTTCTTCGTAAGTGGGCAATACACTAAGCGTATCGGCTCCATTGCTGATTAAAAACTAGTAATCATTACAGCGCTTCATTGCATAGACTGACAAGGCGCCATTCGATCCGGACGCGGAAAGGGTGGCGCTTTAGTATGCCATTTGACATAGACATCTAGTAATCTAGTGGATAATTACTAACAAATTCCTGGAATCCATAGAATGATTGGAAATGAAATGGTATACTGAATTTACCAAATATGAATACTAGGGGAGTTCAAATGAAACGTTTTTTTGCAATGATCACCATGCTGACACTAACACTCGTTCTTGCTGTACAGCCTGCAGCCGCCGCCGCTAAGTTCCCGGATGTAACAACATCAAATCGGTTCCACGATGAAATTCAATTTTTAGTGGATAAAAAGATAATCAGCGGCTATTCAAATGGCAGCTTCCAGCCGAAGCGTAATGTGACACGCGGGGAGGCAGCGATCATGATAGGTAGAACGCTTGTATTAGATGGAACTCAACGTAATACGAAATTCAAGGATGTGCCGAAAACCTATGGAGCAAGCGGCTATATTGCTGCTGCCACAGAGAAGGGAATCATCGGAGGCTATCCGGATGGTACATTCCAGCCGAACAAATCGATTTCCCGTGGAGATATGGCAATCATCCACTCTCGTGGGTTTGACTTGCAACTAGGCAGTAAAAGGGATTTCAAAGATGTCGGACCTAACATGAAAGCTTCCCAAGCCATCAATCACATGGCGGGCAACTACATTACAACTGGTTATCCGGACGGAACATTCCGCCCGAATGAACTTGTAACGCGCGAACAATTTGCAGCATTCGTCGCACGCGGTCTTAGCCCGGAATTCAAACAGCGTACTCAAATGAAAGACGGTTACGCCTACGACCTCACGAAAACCTATGTGTATGGCCAATCTGACGGAGATCTGCATGTGACTTATAAAAAAGTGAGTACTAAGTTTGCACAAGTACCATTCACAGGCTTCCTTTGGGAGTTCAAACATTCAGGGACTGGTAAAATAACGTATCTGGCACAGGATGAATCAGAAAGAGGACTCATGCTGGTATATCCTATATCGAGTGGGGTATTGGAACTCGCTTATCCAGTTAAGATCAATTCAACATGGCAGACTGGCTATGATATGGAAGACAGAAAGACCATTACAGGAGTCAACAAAACGGTTAAAACCGCTTATAAAACATTCACGAATGCAGTCGAAGTGACGGACAATGATGGGATGAAAAATTATTTCGTCAAAGGCATCGGATCAGTGAAAGTTATCGCGAAATCAGGTGAAACAATCTCTGAATTGAAATCTATCCAATAAGCCATTGCATATGCAGTCCAATAAAAGGAGGAATAAGGATGAAGAAATTCACAGCGATTATAGCAGCAGGAGCGCTATCACTAGTCTTGGGGGCACAACCCGCAGCAGCTGCAAGTTTCCCGGATGTTCCAAAATCGAACCGATTCCACGATGAAGTCAACTATCTAGTGGACCAAAAAATCATCAGCGGCTATTCAAATGGCAACTTTCAGCCAAAACGCAATGTGACCCGCGGAGAAGCGGCTATCATGATTGGTCGCATGCTGAAACTGGATGGGGCTAAACGGGAAACGAAGTTTAAAGACGTTTCGAAGAATTATGGTGCTAGCGGCTATATTGCAGCAGCAACAGACAAAGGGATAATTGGTGGCTATCCAGATGGAACGTTCCGTCCAAGCCAGAGCATTTCGCGTGGGGATATGGCGATTATTCTAGACCGCACATGGGGCTTGGAATTCGGAAGTGTAAGAGAGTTTAAAGATGTAGGACCTAATATGAAAGCTAGTGATGCAATATATAATATTGCTGGCGAATATATCACAACTGGGTATAGTGATGGTACGTTCCGACCGAAGGGCACTGTCACTCGGGAGCAATTTTCCGCTTTCCTAGCGAGAGGCATGAGTCCGATCTATAAACAGCGTGTGGTGGGGAATAACGGATATTCCCTTAACATGACAAAACAATATACGTTTAGCACGCCTGAGGGGGATCACCAGCTCGTCTTCCAACAAGGGATTCAACATGATTTAGCTCCAGATTACAAAGGCTTTGCTTGGAAAGATACCAATCTGAAGACAGGCAAAGTGGACTATTCGTTGCAAGAAGAAACTTCGGAGGAATTGATAACCGGTTATCCATTCTCTGAATACTACACTGACTTGAAGTTTCCTCTTAAAGCTGGTGTTCCATGGTTAAACGGCGAGGGTGAAGGGACAGCTAAGATTTCCCACATGTCTAAAACTGTGAAAACGCCTTATAAGACATTTACAAATGCGGTGGAAACGACTTCTCAAACGGGTTACAAAGCCTATTATGTAAAAGGTGTGGGCAGCGTTAAGACAATAGACCCGGCAGGAAAAGTAGTACGTGAATTGAAATCTGTGAAGTGATGAATAGAGTCGGCCTTGAGCTGACGCTTTTTTTCACTTTG
The DNA here is from genome assembly GCF_050459885.1 of Sporosarcina gallistercoris. GTDB lineage: Bacteria > Bacillota > Bacilli > Bacillales_A > Planococcaceae > Sporosarcina > Sporosarcina gallistercoris_A. Next base: position 187,983 of record NZ_JBCMNO010000006.1, read on the forward strand.
TCGATCGGACTCGCTTGCTATGATTTAATTATATAAAACAGAAGTGGGGAGTCTATCACTCCACTTCGTACATGCAGGTTCACTCTACGGATCTATATGACATATAATCGTAATACTTTGTGGGAAAAAATTCTTGCTTTTTATTTGTAATAGTTTGCTATAATAAAGCTATCCAGAAAGAGGAGTGTGTGTATGAAGAAGTTATTGATGACAGTTGCAATTTTAGTAGGTTCTCTAGTAGTATCCTTGCAGCCCGCTGCGGCGGCAGTAAGTTTTCCTGATGTACCAGCGTCAAACCGGTTTCATGATGAAATCCGATTTTTAGTGGAGCAAAAAATAATCAGTGGTTACCCGGATGGGAGTTTCCAGCCGAAACGGAATGTAACCCGTGGTGAGGCCGCGATCATGATTGGCCGCGCGCTTGAATTGGATGGCACGCAGCGCGATACGAAATTCAAAGATGTCTCTAAAAATTCCGGAGCAAGCGGCTATATTGCATCAGCAGCAGCGAAAGGGATCATTGGCGGTTACCCGGATGGCACGTTCCGTCCAGACCAACAAATTATCCGTGGAGATATGGCAATCATTTTAAGCCGTGTATTCGGATTGGAGTTCGGAAGCATCCGTGAGTTCAATGATGTCGGGATGAACATGAAAGCAAGTGAAGCGATTTATAATATTGCAGGCGAGTACATTACAACGGGATATGAAGACAATTCGTTCCGCCCCAATGGAAAAGTCACTCGTGAGCAATTTTCCGCCTTCCTCTCAAGAGGGATGAGCCCTGAATTCAAGCAGCGCGCTGTGGGAAATGAAGGCTATGCGTTGAATATGACGAAGCGCTATGTGTATGCAACCCCTACTGGAGATGTGGAGGCAGTATTCCAAAAAGGTCTTAAAGGCTTTGACGCTCCCAACTATGCAGGATTTGCATGGAAGCATACGAACTTGAAAACAGGAGAAGTCATTTACTTCTTCCAGGAAGAAACAGCGGATGAACTTGTTACGTTATTCCCATTCTCGGATGGCGCTGTAGACTTGCTCTATCCGATTGAAGTCGGCGCAGGCTGGTATATCGATGAAGAAGAAACGCTCGTAGATGAGATTACTAGTGTAACGGCAACTGTGGAAACACCATTTAAAACATTCACGAATGCAGTTGAAGTCACTTCTGATCTTGGATACATCTCTTACTACGTCAAAGGTGTCGGGCACGTGAAGACGCTTGACGAAAATGGCGATGTAGTAACTGAATTGAAATCGATGGAATAACCTTAAAACGCTAGCATGAAGCTAGCGTTTTTTCTATTCCCCTGCTTTTAGTTTGCTATACTGGACATAACCATTAATTGAAGGAGTGAGTACATGAAACGAATAATGACGATGCTAGCTGTCCTGATTTGCACCCTTGTGTTGACTGCACAACCTGCCGCTGCCGCTGTCAGTTTCCCGGATGTTCCGAAATCGAGCCGGTTCCATGATGAAATCCAATACCTGGTTTCAAAAAAAGTCATCTCAGGCTATACAGATGGCACCTTTGCGCCTAAAAAAGAAGTCACTCGCGCAGAAGCAGCAATTTTCATCGGACGTTTACTGAAGTTGGATGGTACAAAGCGTGTGACCAAATTCAAAGACGTCGGGAAGAATTCATCTGCAAGTGGTTACATTGCATCCGCTGTGAAAGAAGGCATTATCAATGGGTATCCGGACGGAACTTTTAAACCGGACGCGTTGATATCCCGCGGGGACATGGCGGCAATCGTGGACCGTACGTTCGACTTGCAGTTCACTTCCCAATTTCTGTTTAGCGACGTCGGTCCCAATATGAGAGCTGCAATCTCCATCCGCAAAATTTCAGCAGCATCGATTACCGCAGGATACCCGGACGGAACGTTCAAGCCGACGGGCAATGTATCCCGTGAACAATTTTCAGCATTCCTGGCGCGCGGACTTTCTGCTGATTTCAAGCAGCGTTCCGCGATTGCAGACACGTTTGCTCATGACAAAACGAAGCAATACACATATGGAGGAGCTGCCGGAGACCGCCTTCTCACTTATGTGAACAGTACTCTTGAAATCTCAGGGAGTAAACTAGGATTCGTTTGGCAAGAGAAAGACTTGAAAACAGGCGAGAGCCAATACTTCATCGAGGATGAAAGTTACCAAGGTTTTGCAACAGGCCTCCTGAAATCCGATTACTACACGGAGCTGTTATATCCAATCGAAACGGGCAAGTCATGGAGCTATTACCAGGAGAAAAGTACGTACACTGCAGTGCATAAAACGGTGGTCACCCCATACAAAACTTTCGCAAACGCAGTCGAAGTGTCCACTTCCACCGGCTACAAAAATTATTATGTAAAAGGTGTAGGACTCGTTAAAGTTGTGGATAAAAACGGGGATACCGTGTCCGTACTGAAGGGGATTAAGTGAGTTGGGCTAGCTGAATGCTCATAAATGGCACAAAGTGATCCTCACCACAGGTCTTACGCATGTATAGGGAAGCTCGATTAATGAATTGAAATATGGAGTAATCGTTCAGAATTTGCTTTACGTTGCAGCCGGACGCTTCCGAGGGGCTCGATTTCAGCCTCCTCGTCGGGGTCTTCGAAAACAGGTGCTCCTAACGCTTCGCTTTTACTCGCAAAAGCCGTTCTTTGTTACGGCTTTCGCTGTTCCCTCAGGAGTCGCCGGCTTTCACTCCAAGCGAAGGCTACTTCTATGCATAAAGAGTACACATGTCGAGAGATACGAACAATCTTGGCTACTCACCAGTTATGGGGAAGAACCATAAATCTTTGAAAGTGATCATAACTCTGCGATAGCGCTTATAACTCGCTGAAAGTGATCATAACCCTGTGGAAACGCTCATAACTCGCTGAA